>CALBBQ010000018.1 GCA_937926785.1 uncultured Bacteroidales bacterium
GTCGGACAATAGTGATTGTAATTACATATTTAATTGGAATAGGAGGTTTATTATTGACTGTTGATAATACGCCGCCAAATCAAACTGATGAAAATGTGTTCTTTATAAATGCTAACAAATTAAATGTGAGAAAAGGCGAAGGAACTAATTATGAAGTCGTTTATCAATTGGAGAAAGGAGACCAAGTAAAAATAATAGACAAAAGAGATACTTGGTCAAAAATTTCAACAGAAAAAGGAATTGGGTATGTGTCAAATAAATACATTACAAAAAAAAGCCCAGACAATACTGAATCATCAGATTGGATAACATATTTAAGCATTGGAGCAGTTATTTTATATGCGTTATTTTCAAAGAAAGGTAGTTCTTCTTCGGATAGTTCTTCAAAACCGAGAACCGAACCATCCATTAAGCCTGTTTCAAAACCTCAAAAACCAAAATTCATATGTAAGTACTGTGGATATGAAAACACTTCGCTTGACAGTTTAACTTTTCATACATGCCATAGGAGTCCTACTAAAAAGCATGTGCCATTTGAAGGAGGAGTTCAAGATAAATATATTTGCAAACATTGTGGTTATGAAAATAAGTCTTTAAATAGCCTTACATTTCAAACTTGTCATCGAAGCCCTACCAAAAAACACGAACCCTATTTTTTTTTAAAACAATAAAATAATGAATAGAATACCTAATTTATTTGATTATGCAACTTCAGAATTATCTCAAAATGTATCAATCGATTACGAAATAAGCACAATTAAAGTTGGACGGCAATGGTGTAAAATTGATGTTTGGGCTTTAATAAACAATGAATACTTTCTTGTTATTGAGGACAAAAAAGGAACAACTGAACATTCAAACCAGTTAAAACGATACGCTAAAACAGCAAGAGAATATATTATATAAGAAATCCGACATTGATATTAAACTTGTATATTTTAAAATGCAAGAACAAGGGCAATATACAAATATTGACAAGGCTGGATTTTCTATATTTGATAGAACTCAAATGCTTAAAATCTTGACGGCATATGTTGATAGTGTAGATAAAAGCGAGATTAACAACATTTTATTTGATTACTATCACAACCTCAGAGATTTAGATAATAAAATTAATAGTTACAAAGAATTGCCTCTTGAAAAATGGTATTGGCATTCATGGATAGGTTTTTATTCAGAATTACAAAAACATTTGGGAGGTAATTGGAACTATGTTGCTAATGCATCAGAGGGCTTTTTAGGATTTTGGTGGTATTGGAATTCTTCGGAATACAAAGGAAATTATTTTGAATTCTATCTTCAATTAGAAGAAGGAGAAATGGTTTTTAAACTATATTGTAAAAAACCTGAAACAAGATATGAAATCAGGGATTATTATCGTAGTAAGCTTTATACAAAAGCTAAAGAGAAATCGGAATATCTGTTTATCAATTTGGTCGTATAGGGCAATGGATGGGGGTTGCTAGAATAAATGAGAGTTATCGTAAAACATATTCAAATGGTTTAATAGATATAAATGAAACACTTGAAACATTGAAAAAATGCAACTTTTGATTAACGCAATTAATAAAGAATTGAAATATTAACTGCCCATAACAAGGGGTGTAACCATTTTGGGCTGAATGGGTTACGGAGTCGAGTCGGCACGCAGGGAGCTTCTTAACGGGGGACAAATCCTAAGCCCCGCTCACCCAAACTGGTCACACCCCCAGCCGTTGACGTTCATGCTAAAAAAAACAGGAGATTCCCGAAAATCCTTTAAAGAGTAGGGACAAATTTTAAAATGTAAGGAGGAAAATAATATGGCAATTTGGAAAACTTACAGAGTAGCTGATGCAGTTACTGAAATTGATGAGGAAAAATTTGTTCTTCCTGTTATCCAGCGATCACTGGTTTGGGAAGAAGACAAAATGGAACTTCTTTTTGATACCTTACTTAAAGGGGACAGTTTCGGCGGTATTATGGTTATTGAAGAAGAAAGAGATAGCAAGCCATTATTTAACTATAGGCCATTTACAAAAGACGGTAATTTTATTCCTTCGCGAGAAGTTGAAAAGATCAAACAGCAACAATTTTTTGTAATTGATGGACAACAACGCTTACAAACATTTTACATTGGATTAAAAGGAAGCATTAACGGCAAGGTTTTATACTTTGATTTGTTTAGTGATTATAATGTTGAATATGAATTTAAGTTTGAAAAGGACGAGAACAATTTGCCTAAAAAATCAAAAGAAAACACTGACAGAAAAATTCCAGAACATTTTTGGTATCCTGTAAAGACGTTATTAGAAAAATTAAAGAACACAGGAAAATACAAACAAGTAGTAAAAGAAATCATTGAAAACTACGAAATAAACGAAGACCTGAAAAAAGAGCATATTGAAGAAAATATTTTATCGTTTTACGAGAACGTTCTGAACTCGGAAACACTTGGTATTTCAAAAGTAGTTATCAATAAAAGCTTACCTGAGATTGAAAATCGTCAGAGAATTGTTGAACTTTTCAGACGGTTAAATGACGGAGGAACAAGACTATCTTCGTTTGACCTCGTTGCCTCAATTCTTAAGGGGTTTTCTTGGGAAATGGAGGATTTCCTCAAAGAAATGATTGAGAAATATCAAGACATCGGACTTACACAAGAAAATTTAATAAAGTTGATTTTCTTACTGCAAGACAATCCCAATAAGGAAATGGCTTCTATCGAAGCGTCTGATGCAGAGTTTGCTATAGAGAATAAAGATAGAATAAAAGCTACTATTAAGGCATTGAAAGATTTCCTAGTATGTTCTAAATTATATGATTATTACAAAGAAGGTAATCGTTCATTTATTCCGCTATTTTTCATTTCATATCATTTGTTCCATAAGAAAATTGACAACAATGCTCTTATTAACTATTTCAACAATTACGAAACAGGCAATGCTGACTTTCCATTGATGAAACGTTGCCTGTATCATTCTTTGATAAATGGAGTGTTTAGAAGCAAGGGAGCAGGTTGGATACCTTACAAAACTGGAATAAGGAAACTTTTAGAAGTAATCAAAAAACATAAAAACAAAGCATTTCCGATAGAAGAACTATTTCAAGTATATATTAATCACCCTATTAAATTCACGACAACATATACAAATAGTAATTTAGACCAACTTGACAGTTCATTTGTTTTTTACTTAATATATGATAGAACAAGAGCGATAAGAAATAATGATTTTGACCATATAATGCCTAAAAATATTCTTGAAGAAAAAGGTTTTGATTGGAACCTAATAAATAGTATTAAAAACTTTCAACTTCTGGACTACGGAACAAATCGTGGAGCTAAAAATGGAAAACCGTTTAAAGAATGGGTTGACAACCCCGATTATGTAAAAGATAAATCAGCCTACGTGAAACTTCACTTAATTCCGATAGACGAAACTCTTTGGACAGAAGAGAAATTTGAGGATTTCATTGAAGCAAGAGGAGATCTAATTATAAAAAAGTTAGAAGAATATGTTAAATAATTCGGCCTTGCAACAATCCGCTAACAGCGGCTATACGCAATTAAAACAGCGTATAGCCGCTAACCGTTAGTAGCAAAATGTCTTTGAAGAAATCAAAATATTTCCCGTAATCATTTCTGTCCAAAAAAGCTAAATAATCTATTTTCACTCAAATTCGTTTAAATATGAAAGTCACTCAATAATGGAAATTCTTGGGAGTTTACCCAATTATTTTTATTTTAGTAGCACCAAAGTGCTTCTCTAAACAAGGTTCAGGTAAAAGCTAATTGCAAATCATCATGGAAGAGGTAATCTGGAGCAGTGCCATTTACATCAGCTTCGCAGGATTTGCCCTGTTGGTGTTAACCTTACTTACAGGCTTAAGAATTATTGGCACAAAGCCCAAATTCAGAATTCATAAGAAACTGGCGCTTGCAGCATTTGTTGCCATAGGCATACATGCATCGATAATGATTTACTTTTACTTTTTTGGGTAGGGATATTCGATAGAAAAGTTGTAACTTAACCAAATAAAATTCAACACTAAAATTTATGCAAATGAAGCCGATGGTAATTATTGCATCACTAGTACTTGTAACAGTATTGGGTGCAAAAGCAGATCCACCTCAAAAAGTGAACCTAACCTACAAGGAAGGCAAGCTAAACGTGGAGGTAATCCACAAGGTGAGCAACCCGCAAACTCACTACATCAAGCAGATTATTATTAACGTTGATGGAGCAGATGTAAAAACCATTTCGCCCGGCTCACAAACCTCAAAGGATTCGCAGGTTGAGGAAATTGCCTTAGACCTAAAAAAAGGGAGCAAGGTTAAGGTTACCGCGCAGTGCAGCAAGTTTGGCACAAAAACCGCTAAAATGACTGTTGAATAGCCAAAATCAAAACTTTACCGGCATCAATCGGATGGCATCTTTAATGAAAAAAAGCCCTTCCTGTTAGGAAGGGCTTGATTGTTTTGTTAGGGCAAACACTCACTGCACTAAAACCATCTCACTCAGCAGGTGATTAGCACCGGCAAACCTATCGATGATGAACAGCACGTAACGTATGTCCAGAGTGATGTTACGGCAGTAGTTGGGGTCGAACATCACATCGCTCATGGTGCTCTCCCAGCAGCGGTCAAAGTTAACGCCAATAAGGTTACCCTCGGCATCGAGTACAGGACTACCCGAGTTTCCACCGGTGGTGTGGTTTGTGGCTATAAAAGCCACAGGTAGCGTTCCGTTTACCGCGTAGGGGCCAAAATCCTTTGCCTGGTAAAGCTCCATCAGCCGCTTGGGAGGTACATAGTCGGGTACATCGCGCTGCAGCGATTTTTCATAAATACCATCGATGGTGGTGTAGAAGTTATACACTACCCCATCGCGTGGGCTAAAGCCACCAACCTTGCCATAGGCAATCCGAAGGGTTGAGTTGGCGTCGGGGAAGAAGCGCTTATCGGGCTGCATACGCATCAAACCGTCCACATAGTAGCGGTATAGGATCTCGAGGCTATCGGTAATCTCAAAGTAACGCTTCTGAACATTTCTGCGGTAGAATCCCTCAAACTCCGAGTAAATGCTGAAGATGGGGTCGTTTATAAACTCCTTGGCATTGGTGCTATCCAGGTCATGTAAAAGGGTTAAAACCCTAACGCTATCGGCAAACACAGTTTGCGAGTAGATTTGACCTGCTAACTTTCGCCAGTTACCCTGTTGCTCGGTTAGTCTCTGCAGAAAATCGGGTTGGTACTCGCGGGGCACCCTCTCGTAGTAGGCTTGCATCATGGAGGCAAAGACCTCTTTATCAACTGCCAGCTCAAAGTCCTTGAAGAAATCGCGGACATACTCCTGTAGATTATCGCTCTGCTCCTTCAATTTTCCCCTGTCGGCATTTGCATCAAAAACCATGGACAGGAGCCTCTCAAACCGTGAAGCGAAGCTTAACAGCTCTACCCCATAAACGGCCTCGTTACGGTAATCAACCACCAACGATAGTGGGGCAAGTTCATTGTAAAAAGCGGCAAATTTTGGAAGTAACCACCCGTATTGCTCCTTTAGGTCAGGTTTTGATGCTGCCCAAGCCGCAAACATGCTCTCCAACTCCTGTTTTTTCCCTACGGCGTTAAGCCTATTTAAGCCCATGGTTTCGCCAATCCATTTTTTCCAGGCATTGGCAACCCGGGCATGCTTAGCTGCATATTTAATAGCAATAGTATCGTTGGCATTCATAAAGCGGTTAAAAATTGACAACCGGGCATCACGGAGTTGAATCTTATGGGGGTTGGACTGATTAATCAATAAATTAACGGCATGCGAGGTGATGTACTGCTGAGTACGCCCTGGGAATCCATAAACCAATGTAAAATCGCCCTCTTTAACACCTTTAGTGGATATCTTCAGAAACTTTTTCGGTTTGAACGGAACGTTACCCGGCGAGTAGGGTGCGGGGTTGTTGTTCTTATCGGCATAAATTCTGAAAAGTGAGAAATCGCCGGTATGGCGGGGCCACACCCAGTTGTCGGTGTCGCCACCGAATTTGCCAATAGATTCGGGCGGTGCTCCAACTAAACGCACATCTTCAAAAACCTGGTAAACGAACATGAAGTACTGGTTTCCGGAGTAAAAGGGCCGGACAATGGCTTCATAACCAACACCCTCCTTCTTGGCAGAGTCTATCAGGCTGTAGGCAACCTCCTGGATGAGTTTCTGCCGTTCCTTTTCTGCCATTGAAGGGGTAACATTTTTCAACACCAAATTGGTAACATCGTCCATTCTAACGAGGAACCGAACCTTAAGCCCGGGATTGGGCAGCTCATCGGCACGGGTAGTTGCCCAAAAGCCGTTGGCAAGCAGATTATTATCTACTGTTGAGTGCGACTGTATTTCGGGGTAACCACAGTGGTGGTTGGTAATCAAAAGGCCTTCGGCCGAGATGAGCTCACCGGTACACCCCCCGCCAAACTGAACTATTGCATCCTTTAAGCTCGACTTGTTAATGCTGTACAAATCTTCGGCTGTAAGCTTAAAGCCCAAGCGTTGCATATCGGCGATGTTTTTCCCAATCAGCATGGGTATCCACATACCCTCATCGGCCATAGCCTTGAATACGAGGAGTACGGAAAGCATTATCAACAAAAATGTTTTTCTCATATCTATTTCGATTTTTTATTTTGACAACATTTCGGCAAAAGAGATTAATTGTGCGTACAGGTTATGTATGGGTAACCCCATAACGTTAAAGTAGGACCCCTCGATACGTTCAACGCCAACGTAGCCAATCCATTCCTGTACTCCGTAAGCGCCAGCCTTATCGAAAGGTTTATACTTATCCACGTAGTAATCGATCTCCTCCATGGTTAGCCGTTTAAAGTGCACCTCGGTGGAAGCATCAAAAACCCTCTCGAAATTCTTTGACTTGATACAGATACCGGTAACCACGGTATGGGGTTTATTTGATAATGCACTGAGGATTCGGCGTGCATCGGCAGCATCTTTGGGTTTTCCAAGAATCTGATTACAACAAATAACCACGGTATCGCAGGTTATCAGTATGGTATTTTCATCGAGTTTATGGGCAAAGTGAGCGGCCTTATGCCTTGCCAGGTACACCGGCACATCGGCTAAAGGCAAGCTTGCAGGAAAGGGTTCATCGTCGTCGTGGTTGGTGTCCCATATTTCAAAATCGACATCAAGCCCTTTTAGCAGTTCCCTGCGCCTTGGCGATTTTGATGCCAGGATAAGACGTTTCCCCTTAAGTAAATCGTGAAGTAGCATTGTTAAAAGCTAAGCATTAACTACAAATCGGAATATGATGGTATAGAATAATCCCAGTAGCATTATCATCTTACAAATAAAACTGGCCCTGTGGTAATCCGATTTACCGGACGCCAACAGCAGGCTGAAGAACAAGATAAAAATGGGAAGAACGATGAATAAGATGAAGTAGATTAACGAAACGTAATCGAACCTGACCTGAGCAATCTTAAAAAGGTACGCTGCAAAAAGAATCACAAGGGCAATGAGGGTGACAACAAGAATTGAAGAGGCAATCAGCTTTGAAGTTTTTACCCCGAAGTGAACGGGAATGGTGTTGCGGCCGAGTGAGGTATCGCCCTCAAAATCCTCAATATCCTTAATAATTTCACGGGCTAGCGTTAGCATGAAGGCAAAAAAAGCATAGCCTCCAACCCAGTAAACAATTACTTTCATGTTTAGCTGGTAGATGAAGATAATGTCGCTGAAAGTGCCCAGCATGGGGAACTCAAAAATCAGTGGTATCATGGGAACAACACCGGTTAGCACGGCAACCACAAGGTTTCCTGTAATGAGCTGACGCTTATAGGTTGTTGAGTAAAACCAGAGAACCCCCGCGGTTAGGAAAAAGAGCAAGGAAAATACAGGTCGCCCAATCCGAAATGATACCAATGTTCCCAACGCGATGCCCAGAATGGTGAGCACCAGGTGAAAAGCAATTGCACCACGCCGGCTCACCGTTTTGCCAATGACCACGGTTTCGGGACGGTTTATTAAATCGGCTTTAGTGTCAAAGTAGTCGTTAATCACATACCCACCGGCAGCAATAAGCATTGTGGCTATTACCAGCGTTGCAAACCAAACCAATGGCAGCTGCAGCTCCAAACCATAACTGTTGAGAATGGTTTGAATGATCATGTAACGAATAAGAATCATGGTTGCTGCAATGATCAGCAGATTCTTAAGACGTATCAAACGGAAGTATTTGTGCATGACTAGCTGTATTTTATTGCAAAGCATAGGTTGATGGGCCCCATTTGCCGTTCAAGCGAAGCACCTGTTCAATCACATCGCGGACACACCCCTTTCCTCCATCGAAAGATGAAATGTAAAGTGAAATCTGTTTGATTTCAGGTGCTGCATCGCGGGGGCAGGTGGGAATACCCACCCTTTGCATCGCCTCGTAATCGGGTAAATCGTCGCCCATGTAAAGGATATCAGAAAGTTCCAATCCGTACTTGAATCGGAAATCGTCCAGCGCCTCAAGCTTATCATTGATACCCAAGTAGATATCGGTAACGCCGAGTCCCTGAAAGCGTTGCCTCACCGACTCCGATTTTCCGCCGGAAATGATTGCCACCGGAAAACCACGCTCCACAGCCACATGAACCGCATACCCATCGCGGGTATTCGATGTGCGTAACAATTCACCCGATGGGTGGAGAACAACGGTACCATCGGTAAAAACGCCATCCACATCAAAAACAAACGCTTTAACCTGACCCAGCAATTCCTTGAAGTTCTTCTTACTATTCATCGCTTTAAATGATCAATAATTCTACCTATCGTTTTCCTTGGCTAGGTTTTGAATGCTCAAAGATAGCTGTTTGTATAAATCGTCCAAGTTTAACTCCGATAACATCTGTACATGCCGTTGCATGGTTTGCCTATCGTTGCGAATAGCCGGACCGGTTTGGAAGTGAGCGGGATTCCCCTCAAAGGCCTTACGGACAGTTTCCTCAACAAGGGGCCTCAACACATCAAAGCTAATCTGATGCTCCGTAGATAACTTGTATGCCAACGCCAGCATGTGGTTGGTGAAGTTGCAGGCAAATACACCTGAAAGGTGTAGCCACCGGCGCTGCTCGGAGTTTATGGGTAAAACCACGTTAGAGAGTTTTGTGGCGAGCTGCTCCATTAAAGTATATGTATCGGAATTGTTTGCCTCAAGGCAAATTGGAATGTCTTGAAAAGGTACGACTTTGCCACGCGAAAAGGTTTGAAACGGGTAAAACACACCATAACCCTTTGTCGTAGCCGGCTCAAGAACCGTAATTGGGGTGCTACCGCTTGTGTGCACAACTATGCCATTGAGCGGGGGAAGGAGTTTGACCATGGGAAGAATAACATCGTCGGGTAGGGCAATAAAGTAGTAGGCTGCATCGGTTTTAATATTCCCGAGAGAGTTGATGGGCTCTGCCTCTACTTTGAGAGCAAGCTGCTGTGCATGCTCAAGGGTTCTGGAGTAAACCTGCAATACGTGAATACCAGCATTTTTGATAGCTATTGCCAGCGAAGCTGCTAAATTCCCGGCGCCAAGTATCACTGCGGATTCGTGCATGGTAAGCATTTGTTTATCACCCTAAAGGTAGAAAAGAAAAGTCGAACAGCGAGCCGGGCAAACAAATTTTCAACATAAAAGAAGACATCCGGAACGAAAGCCGCCCCGGATGTCAACCACCTAACCTATTGTAAACCTAAACCAAAACCTAATTGTATGAAAATTTCATTGTTTGCAGAATGGTACAGGCTTCAAACCTATCGCGCTTGAGCAATTGCTTGCCATTTTCTTCTAAAAACTTCCTGTGTGCTGGGGGAACAGGAAACTCATTCACCTGTATGCCTTCGACAAAGTTATGTTGAACATAAATTGGGGTAAAATCGCTGAGCATCAATTTCGCTGAGATGCTGTCTATTCTTATTCCTGAACGTTTCTCAACGTTCAGCTCCAGTTTACCATCGTTTTTGATGAAAGAGCGAAGCTTGAGCATCAATTTTAGATATGAAATGCTCTTTCTGCGAATATCAAAGTGTTTTACAAGCGCTGGTGCTAACTCCTGTGAAGTGTATTCAGGATTACTAAATAAAATGCCATGTAACTCTCTTGATACTTGTTCAAGCTCTGCAAGAGAATCGGAAAGCTTTAGGTCAAGACTTTTAATCAAGCTATGTATAACTTCAGAACTCATTAAAACACTTTTAGTTAAATTTAATTATATAACGATTGAAAGTCAATTTTGTTAGGGTGATTTTGGTCAACATTAGTTAAAAAATGACCAAACAACTGTTAAAATGTATCAAATGTATTTCAATTGATTTAGTGCATTTTACAAAAATATCCGGTGTGCCTTTACGTCCAAAATAGTTAAAACGGTATTGACGGAAACAGGAATTAATTTAGATTTGTACGCTCGTTTGAATGGACATGTGTTGAAAAATATATTTATCTTATTAAATTGTTTTTCAATTACTTAGCGCATTCATATATTTTTTCACGGTTGACGATGGAAAGAATAGCTTAAATTTGTGAGTTTTATGAAACTTGGATGATGTTTAACTCTAAATAAACCATACCAATGAAGATTCTTGTTTGTATTAGCCACGTACCCGACACCACCACAAAGGTGAAGTTTGTTGATGGCGATACCAAGCTCGACACTAATGGGATTCAATGGGTTATAAACCCATGGGATGAACTTTCGCTAACCAGAGCGTTGGAATTGAAAGATGACGCCAGCACAGGAGTAAAAAGCGTTACTGTTGCTCATGTTGGCAATGTATCAACTGAGCCAACCATCCGCAAGGCACTGGCAATAGGCGCCGACGATGCCATTCGGGTAAACGCTGAGCCTGCCGACGCATACTTTGTTGCAGCCCAGCTTGCAGAAGTGGTAAAAAAGGAACAGTTCGATATCATCATGTGCGGGATAGAATCGAGCGACTATAACAACTCGGCTGTTGGAAGCATGCTTGCCGAGTTCCTTGATATGGCCTCGGTTTCTGCTGTTTCGAACCTTAAAATTGAAAACGGACAGGCAGTGGTGACCCGCGAGATTGATGGTGGAAAGGAAACCATTTCGGTTCCCACTCCATTTGTTGCCATCGTACAAAAGGGTATTGCCAAAGAGCCCCGTATTGCAGCCATGCGTGGTATTATGATGGCTCGGACAAAACCCATAAAGCTCTACGAACCCGTTGCATGTGAGGCGCTGACCGAATATGTTAAGTTTGAAATGCCCAAGCCTCGTGCAGCCTGCAAGTTTGTGGATGCAGAAAACCCGAAAGAGCTTATCACCCTCTTGCAAAACGAGACCAAACTCATCTAAGGTTGAACTCCTAAAAAATGAAAAACATGTCAGTACTAGTATATACCGAGAACTGGGAAGGTAAATTCAAGAAGCTATCGTTCGAACTGGTATCATATGCTTGTAAGGTAGCCGAGATGACGGGCACTACTACAACCGCAGTAACCATTGGCGAAGTGTCGGACGAAGAGCTTAAACAACTGGGCAAGTACGGTGCCGATAAGGTAATTTGCGTAAAAAACGAAAACCTAAAAACGCTTGATGGTCAACTCTACACTAATGTCATTGCACAAATTGCTCAGACCGAAGGTAGTAAAGTGATTGTTATTGCAAATAACAATAGCGGAAAGGCCATTGCTCCCCGTTTGTCCGTTAAGATGAAAGCAGCGCTGGGTTCAGGTGTTTCGCAGCTACCCTTAAGCCTTTCTCCTTTTACTGTTTTTAAACGTAGTTTTTCAGGAGGAGCTTTTGCCCATGTGGTTTTAAAAACCGACACCAAAATAATTACCCTAACCCAGAATTCCTTTGACATCGTTGAGAATAGCAAGGATGCAAAAATTGAAAAGATAGACCTTCAGGTTGGAGCGCCAAAAATTGCAATTAAGGATGTTCAAAAGCAAACCGGCAAGCTGCTGCTCACCGATGCCGAGATTGTGGTATCGGGAGGTCGTGGTATGAAATCGCCCGATAACTGGGGCCCGCTGGTTGAACTGGCCGAACTGCTTGGCGCAGCCACAGCATGCTCGCGCCCCGTTTCCGATGAGGGATGGCGCCCTCACGAAGAGCACACCGGCCAAACCGGTAAGATTATTGCTCCCAACCTCTACATTGCCGTTGGTATTTCAGGGGCAACCCAGCATATTGCGGGGGTAAGTGGCTCAAAGTACATCGTAGCCATCAACAACGACAAGTCAGCTCCTATTTTTGAGGTTGCCCAGTACGGTATTGTGGGTGATGCCCAAAAAGTGCTGCCAAAACTGGTTGAGGCGGTAAAAGAGGTGAAAGGAAAGTAATCAAATCAACATGAACCATTAACAACCCGAACCTGTTGCTCTACGCAACAGGTTCTTAGGTAAAAAAGGCATATACTCCGGTTTGCCCTAAAACGGCAAACACACTTAAACCAAAAACCAAAACCATGACCAAACAAGTAGTATTTGCCATAGCCCTGCTGTTTACCATAGGTGTTTTTGCCTACACAATCTCGCGGATAGTGAGGTTTTTCATGCTCACCCGCAAGGGGTTTGCGGTAAAACAGCTTGGGAAAAGGCTATGGGTTACCCTTGAGGTAGCATTCGGACAAACGAAAATTTTCCGCCGCCCGGTAATTGGGCTCATGCACGCCCTGGTATTCTGGGGTTTCTGTGTTATCCTGTTCGGTAGCATTGAAATGGTAATTGATGGACTTTTCGGTATCGAAAAATCGCTAAGCCTACTGGGCGGTTTCTACAACTTCATGATGGCTGCCGGTGATGTTTTTGCCCTATTAGTGGCCATTTCAATTGTGGTATTCCTCACCCGAAGAATTTTCCTACATATCAAGCGCTTTGAGGGAATTGAGATGAAAAAGATTTCGCATATCGATGCGAACGTTGCCCTTTCAATCATCCTCATCCTCATGCTGTCGCTCATGGGGATGAACGCCGCTTACTTAAAATGGGCTGAGCTGGCCGGACATGAGGTGCACGGTGTGTACCCGGTAAGCCAATTCCTTACCGGCCTATTCAACGGCTTATCGGTTAATGCGGTATTCAACCATTACCAGGTTTACTGGTGGACTCACATCCTGCTCATCTTCCTATTTGCAAACCTGCTGCCCTACTCTAAGCATTTTCACGTTTTCATGTCGGTTCCTAATGTTTTCCTATCGAGGCTGGAGCCACTGGGGAAACTGCCGAACATGGAGAATGTTACCCGCGAGGTTAAGCTGATGATGGACCCCAACGCCGCATTCGCTGCTCCGGCAGCCGATGCCCCCATTGAGCGGTTCGGTGTAAAGGATGCGGAGGATGTGGTCTGGAAAAGCTACTTCGATGCCCTTTCGTGCACCGAGTGCGGACGCTGTACATCGGTTTGTCCGGCTAACATTACCGGTAAGAAGCTTTCGCCCCGTAAAGTGATGATGGATTTGCGAGCCCGCATGAAGGAGAAAGGTCCCTTGATGCTGAAGAACGGCCACGATTACAGCGATGGAAAATCGCTAATCAGGGACTACATAAGCGAGGAGGAACTTTGGGCATGTACCACCTGCAACGCCTGCGCTCAGGAATGTCCAATTAACATTGATCATCCTAAGCTAATTGTTGACATGCGCCGTTACCTGGTGATGGAGGAGGGTTCGGCCCCGGGTGAGCTAAAAGCCATGTTCAATAACATTGAGAACAACGGAGCACCCTGGCAGTACTCGCCCGAAGACAGGATGGTTTGGGCAAAGGATCTGGAAATGAATGTCCGCTAGGGCCCAACCGAAATTCAACCAACGTTTAACGTTTAACGAATCACAACAATGGAAACACGCAAGATTGAGATACCGGTAATGGCCGATTGCTTTGCCCGGGGCGAAAAACCGGAGTACCTTTTCTGGGTTGGTTGTGCCGGAGCCTACGACGACCGCTACAAAAAGGTTGCCCGTGCTTTTGCAAAAATATTGGTTCACCTAAATGTTAGCTTTGCCGTACTGGGCAAAGAAGAAACCTGCACCGGCGATCCTGCCCGAAGGGCTGGCAACGAGATGCTTTTTCAGATGCAAGCCCTGCAAAACATTGAGCTTTTTAAAGCATACGAGATTAAAAAGGTAATAACCATCTGCCCCCATTGCTACAATACTTTCAAGAATGAGTACCCCGATTTGGGTGCCGATTTTGAGGTGATCAGCTATATCGACTTACTTAACAAATACATCAATGAGGGTAAGTTGAAAATTGATTCCGAAAAGTTCAAAAACGCCAAAATCACCTATCACGATCCATGCTACTTAGGCCGAGCCAACGGCATTTACGAGCAACCCCGGACAGTGCTTAAAAAGTTAGGTGGCGAACTGGTTGAAATGGAGCGCAACCGAAGCTTTGCGCTCTGCTGCGGAGCTGGCGGAGCTCAAATGTTCAAGGAAGCAGAAAAGGGTAACAAAGAAGTTTTCCTTGAGCGCATGGACGACGTGTTAAAGGTTAACCCCAACATCATCGCCACGGCTTGCCCGTTTTGCATGACCATGATGACCGATGGCATCAAGTATAAAAACCAGGAAGAAAAGATGCGTAACCTTGACGTTGCCGAGCTTATTGCCGAATCGCTTAATCTATAACAACAAATAATACATAAACCAGAACAGCTATGAGCGAAAGAAAATTGTTAAAAAGCGGTGAATTTCTTGTAAACGAGATAGACGCTAACGACGTTTTCATCCCTGAAGAGTTCAATGAGGAGCAACGCATGATTGCTCAAACCTGCCGCGATTTCATGGAAGCCGAGGTATTCCCTCGCCTAAACGATATCGATAAGGGCGACCGCGAACTCATGAAGAGCATCCTGCAAAAGTCCGGTGAACTTGGGATGCTTGGCATTGCAGTACCTGAGCAGTATAATGGCTTTGGGCAGAACTTTGTAACCCAGATGCTGGTAGCCGAAACCACCGGAGCAGGCTACTCGTTCTCGGTTGCCTACATGTGCCACTGCGGCATAGGTACCATGCCCATTCTTTACTACGGTAACGAGGAGCAACGCCAGAAATACGTATCGCGCCTTGCCACCGGTGAGCTTATCGGCGCATACTGCTTAACCGAGCCGGGAGCCGGAAGCGACGCTAACTCAGGAAAAACTACAGCAAAACTTTCAGAGGATGGAAAGTACTACATACTTAACGGCCAAAAGATGTGGATCACCAACGCCGGCTTTGCCGACACACAGGTGGTTTTTGCCAAAGTTGACAACGACCGTGTTCTGAGCGCTTTCATTGTTGAAAGCAAATGGCCTGGCGTAGTGATTGGTCCCGATGAGCACAAAATGGGTATCAAGGGATCATCAACCGCTCAGATCTACTATAACGATGTGAAAGTTCCTGTGGAGAACATGCTGGGGAACCGTGGCGAAGGGTTCCGTATTGCTCTCAGCATCCTGCACATGGGTCGTATGAAGCTTGGAGCTAATGTAATTGGCGCAGCTAAAGAAACCATTACACAATCGGTTCAGTATGCCAATGAACGTAAGCAGTTCAATACCAAGATTGCAAACTTTGGCGCAATAAAGCATAAGCTGGCCGAAATGGTTATTCGGGCTTACGCTCACGAATCGGCAATTTACAGGGTTAGCCAGGATATTGATGATTTGATTGAAAAGTACAAAGCCGAAGGCTGCGAGTATGGCCGTGCAGCCATTGATGCCATCAGCCACTACGCCGTAGAGGATGCAATTCTGAAAGTTAACGGTTCGGAGATGCTCGACTTTGTGGTTGACGAGGGGGTTCAGATACACGGTGGCATGGGCTACTCAGCCGAAATGAATGTTGAACGCGGCTACCGCGATTCCCGCATCAACCGTATTTTTGAAGGTACTAATGAGATTAACCGCCTGCTGGTGATTGACACAGCCATTAAGCGGTCGCTCAAAGGCGATTACGACCTGATGGGTCCGGCAGAACAGCTTTACAACAACATTGAAGGAATTGCTCCTGAATCCGGTTCATCGGATTACTACGAGCAAAAACTGCAAACCATTCGTAACTTCAAGAAGGTTGCCCTGCTGGGTATTTATGGCGCCAACAAAACCTTTGGAAAGCAGTTTGCCACTGAGCAGGAGGTTCAGAATAACCTCAGCAACATCATCATGGACCTTTACGTTGCCGAATCCCTGGCGCTCAGGGTAAAGAAGCTGGAGAGCAAGGGGCATCAAAATATCAACATATACAAAGATATTGTTGATGTATTTGTTTACGATGCAGCTGGCAGAATTCGAAAGAATGCAATGGACGCGGTTAACTCGTTTGCCACGGAGCCTGAGCTTACCAAGTTAACAGCTGCAATCGATAGGCTTTGTAGGGTTTCTTCCGTAAATGTGAAGGATGCCCGCCGCCGCATTGCCGATAAGCTGATTGAGGATAATGCTTATAAGTTTTAACAATTGTAAGTTACCCGAAAACAGAAAGAAGCAGACCAGTTGGCCTGCTTCTTTTTTTTGATAAAAGCAAAGGGGGTAAACCTCGCTGTAATTATTTAAGACATAAGTTAAAATGTTTCGATGCCGTTCATTTTATCCAGCAGCCTATTGATAGTTTTCTTGAAGTTCTCAACGTCGATAGGCTTTGTGATGTATGCATCAAAAATATCCTTATTCTTTTCAATGTCATCCAAAGTGGCATAAGCCGTTTGGGCAATTACGGTAATTGCCGGGTTCAGCTTTTTAATGAGTTTTGTGGCAGTAACACCATCCATTCCGGGCATTTTTATATCCATAAGCACTAAGCGAATGCTGCTGTCGTTCTTGCAAATTTCAACGGCTTTTGTGCCTGTGTCGGCATGGATTAGCTGGTAATCATAGCTTTTAAGCAGCGCCCTTAACAGCTTAAAGCTGTTAGGGTCGTCCTCAGCTACAAGTATGGTCATTGCTTGCTTGTTCAAGGTAGATTTAGGTAATTTGGGTTGTTTAGCAGGATTGATTACCGGGATGTATGGGATGGTAAAGTAAAATGATGCCCCATTCCCTTCTTCCGATTCAACCCAGATATTTCCACCAAGCAATTCAACAAAACCTTTACAAATGGGAAGGCCTAAACCTGCACCTCCATATTTTACTTGTATTTCATCGTCGGCCTGGGTGAAACGCTCAAAGATAATGGTTTGCTTATCCGGGGCAATCCCCTTGCCTGTATCCTTGACATGGAATTCCAGATAATTATCTTTTAGTGAGTATCCAATTTCAATGCTGCCCTGTTGAGTAAATTTTATGGCATTGGAAAGCAGTTTGCTAAAAACCTCACGAAGTTTAATAGCATCAACTAAAACCTCATCATCGTAGTCATTCAATGCCTTGGTGGTTTTGAGTTCAATGGGCTTACCGTTTACCTGTGTACTGAAATTTTCAATAATCTCATCGATTAACCTATTCAGGCGAACATTGGAACTAGTAATCGTTTCCTGACCGGTTTCAATTTTAGAAATCGTAATAATATCACTTATGATGGTAACCAGCTGATTACTACTATTATTAATGATTTGGGCATATGTTTTTTCCTCGTTGGTTAGCGAGGTGGAGTTGGATAGCAGCTGGGTAAAACCCGAAATGGCGTTCAGGGGAGTTCTTACCTCGTGGCTAAGGTTATGAAGGAATGCCGTTTTGAGCCTATCGGCTTCCTCAGCTTCCTCTTTCGCTTTAAGGAGTTGGATATTATTATCCTTTAACGCTTCGGTGGTTGAGTAAAGCTCCTCATTGGTAGCGCGGAGCTCCTCCTCTGAGGCCTGAAGCTCATAGTACATCTTTTGTAAATCCTGTTCCTTTTGCTCTGCTTGCTCTTTTGCCCGAATTAGGTTCTTTTCGTATTCAAGCCGGTCAAAAATATTATAAATCAGATAGGCAATTAAGAGTAGTCCAAGAATAAGAATTCCAATGGAAACGTAGTTCATAACCTCGGAGCGATAGGTGGCCTCTCTTTTGTTGATCTCCAACATGATAACCCATCGTTTGCCGCTTTTGCCAATGCGAATGGGATAGAAGGTTCTAAAAACCTCTTTACCACTAAATTCCGAAATTGTTTCGAAGCTATACTCAATGCCATTCTTAATGGCATAAGCGGTAATGGTATCGGTAGAATTTACAATCTCGAAAAGGTTTTTGGTAATGTAAGCAGTATCCCTATGAGCAACTATTTCGCCACTTGATGATACTAATGCGATATAACCATTGTTTAGCAGTTTGATTGTGCTTAGCTGGTCCTGAAGCGCCTTAAGGTCCAGATCAATTGCAAAAACTCCTGCAAATGTAGAATCGATCAGTATGGGTTCTATTACAGTGGTTTCGTAAAATTCGTAGGGGTAACCTTGATATTGATAGCGGTAGGGTTCAAGAATTAGCTCGCTTTTGGTCTCCTTGGGTACGGTATAAAAAAATTCCTGGTAATCTTCGGGCGATGTTTCTTCAGCGTATAAGCTGTCGTTGTGGTAAAAAAATGTTACCGATAGATGTCCATCCTTGTCGTAGGGTTTATGCCTGAACTTAATATCATTCCCATCGTAGAAATTAGGCTCCCACATAGTCCATATGGCAAGAAAATCCGGATTCTTTGTGGCCGATTCTTTAAGTAAATCTACAATCTTACTTCTACTAGCTCCTTCCTTGTAGTAAACAATAGATTGAAGGGTTAATGCCCTTACTGTCATTATGGCTTTAAGAAAATAATTTTCAACATCAATGGCAGCATTTCGCGATTGCTGTATGGCTATCCATTTGGAATCGTTATAGGTTTTTTTTCTTTGGCTAATGCCAATGTAAAAGTACAGGAAAAGGAATGCACAGGCTGTGAGTATTGCCGCTACAATAGAAAGGTAGTACTTCGAAGAGGAAATTTTTTGATGCATCCTGTTTTAAATAGCATAACGCTAAAAATAGTTAGAATAAATTCTTAATGCAAAAAAAGTTGATAAACCATTGTTAAAGATTAACAAATAGATGTTGGCCGATAATCAGAAAAAAAGCCCCGGTAGGGGCTCATTCTAAAGGTATAGATTGTTTCTAGTTTTCGCGCAGAACATACTCGTCGTACTCCAGTTCGAACCGGAGCTTGTGGCGCGATTCCTCTTGGGCCAGCTGTTTGAACAGCTCTTTATACTCAGGGTTAGCCACCCTTTCCGAAAGGGTAAGGTAGAGTTTGAATGCCGCCTTTTCGCGTTTCATGGCCAGCACCAGAGCCTGCTCATAGGTCATATCGTCGCGTTCCGGGTCGAGTACGGTGTAATCGGCAATTTTAAGGTCGGCAACTGTCTCGGAGGGTAGAGCAACAAGACCTTCTTCTTTAACTTTAATGAGCCGGGCTTTGTGTCCCATCTCCTCGCGGGCAAACTGCTCAAAGATTTGACGCATATCGGTATTACGGGCATTGGTTGCCAAACGGTTGTAAAAGTCAACCGCATCCTGCTCTCGAGCTATGGCAAAATCGAGGATGTCGTTAATGTTAGTGAACTCCTTCATGGCTATGGGTTTTAGCATGGTTTAACTTGTTTTCGAAGTACCTTTCAAAGCTGTACATCAGGTAACTCACTCCTGCTTGGTATTGTATGTAGTTGCCTTCGTGCTGAGTTTGCGTAAACTCCAACTTTTCCTGAGTACTTGCTGAAGGTAGTAGCGATAGTATTTCGGTTTGAACATCGTAAATATCGGTTGGACCATCAACTCCCAACTTTTTGAGCAAATAGGTTAGCACATCGGCGGTTGTATAGGCAACCTTAGGCTTTAAGCCAGCTTCAAACTGCTGTATGGTGTGGTTGGCATTAGTAAACGAGCCACCGGTTTCAAACCAAAACGATGCTGGAATAACAATATCGGCCAGTTTAGCAGTTTCAGTTAAAAAAGTATCAATAACTACCTTAAATCCAACTGTTTGAAAAATTTCTTTAATATTTTCCTTATACTTTGCGGTTCCAAGGGGGTCTTCGCCTACTATCATGATGTTTGATACGGCTCCCTTTTGAAGCAAGTTTTCTAAGCTGTTTACTTTTTCAGGCAAGCTATCAATTCTCCACATATCCTTGAGCTTGCCAGCGTAGCTCTGATTACCTACAAACTGCTTTCCTACACCCCAGGCGGGATTAATTCCCATATCGATTAACCCGTGCGAGTTGTTCTTTGGCTTAAGGGCAATCAATCCGCCGGTTGTTTTACCAAGCTTTCCGGTAATCAGCATCAGGTTCATAATTTCGGCAGCGGTGTTATCGGAAACCTCAGCCTCAGCGAACATCAACAGTGCACCGTAATCGTTATTAAACTCATTGGCAAATTGCTCAATAACAGCCCGATCGCAACCCGACTGCCGGCACAGGTCAGTGTAATCCTCGGCTAACAGGCTTGCGCTGTAAGCGCCAAAACCCTCGCAATGGTCACCTATGAATACCATGTTTTGCTTGCTGTTGCTGAGCAAGTAATGGTTGACGGCTTTTATAAAGTGGTAGTACGATGATACTTTTATAAAACTCTGGGCTCTCTGTGATAGGTTGGATTCATCCTTGGCAATAACTGTTACCGGCTTTTTGGAAGCATTCACCATGTATCCGGCAACGGGGTTATACCTATTTACCTGCGCCGCAAATAAGTAAATATGGTTAGCCTTTGCAATGTCCGGGAACATGGCATTCTGCCCGGTGCTATTAACAAAACCGGAGCCGGTTTCCAGGTAATGGAAACTACCCACGTTATTGGTTTTTGCGCCTGCACGTGCCAGCTTTTGAACAAGGTACTGCTCCTCATTTGTCAGAATGGCTCCTGCAAAAAAAGCGTTCGCATCGGGCTGAACGGATTTTATTCGATCTACAATGATACCGAAAGCCTCATCGTAGCTGATTTCAACAAACCTTTCGCCAACTTTTTTTAGTGGATTGGTGAGCCGGTTGGTGCTATTAAGCTCCCGGTAACCAAACTTGCCATACATGCAAAGGTTACCATCGGCATTCACCTGTCCGTTCGCACCGGTAACCCTCATAATATAGCCTCCCTTATGGTGGAATGTAAGCGTACAGCCCACAGAGCAGTATCCACAAACCGTCTCAAACTTATCGGTTTTTACCGGGCCCGGTTTAAAGGGTACATTTTCGGTAATAGCCCCAGTTGGACAAGCGGATATACATAGACCACATGACTCACAGGTGGTATCGGCCAGGTTATCGCCAAAAGCAGGGGCAACATACGTATCGAAACCGCGTTTTACAAGCGTTAGGGCATTGGCACCTACCACATCCTTGCAGATTCTGACACAGCGGGAGCAAAGTATGCACTTATTATTATCAATTTCGATGAACGGATGAGTGAAGTTCACGTTAAACTCCTTGTGGTCGCCCATAAAACGCAGCTGGTCGGCCTGATAGGTATCGGCGTGGCGCTTAAGGTCGCACTCAAAATACTCAACGCAGCCGCACTCCATGCATCGGGCAGTTTCATGCATGGCTTGTTGTTGAGTGTATCCAAGCTCAACCTCCTTAAAGTTGACACGCTGCGTTGCCTCCAACACCGGCATCTCCTCGCGCAGCTGACGCTGGTAGCGGGTGACAAAGTCGTCCTTTGTGAGCTTACGGAAGTTATCCTTTTTGCTTAAAAACTCTTTCCGTGGTGGCATAACAGGCTGGCCGGAAAGATATAAATGGCAGCTGTGCGATGCCAGCTTGGCCTGTGCAATGGCTTCAATAATGGTTGCAGGACCTGTGACTCCATCGCCGGCAGCAAAAACCGAAGGGATGCCGGTTTGAAGGGTTTGCCTGTCGGCATCAATGTCGCCCCACTTGTTTGCCTTGAGCTCGCCCTGTTTTGCATACTTGTTTACATCCTCCAGAAAATCAATTTCAGTTTTTTGTCCTATGGCTGCAAGAATGTAATCGAACTCCATGTCAAACTCAGAGCCCTCAACGGGTACCGGACGGCGGCGTCCCGATGCATCGGGTTCGCCAAGTTCCATTCGAATAAGTGTCATGGACTTCACCTTCCCATCGGCGGTTTTGTTAACCCGCACTGGTGCTGTAAGGAACATGTACTTAACCCCCTCAAGCTTCGATTCATGAATTTCGATGGGGTTGGCAGGCATCTCGGCCTCGGTTCTGCGATAAATCACCGTTACATCGGTGCTGCCGCACCGGATTGAGGTTCGGCAGCAGTCCATGGCCGTGTTGCCACCGCCCACCACCGCAATTCGCTTCCCTTTGAAGTCGTAGCGCTGTCCTGTTACCTCCATGTTTCGCAGAAAATCAATGCCCGAGAATACCCCGTCGGCATCCTCGCCATCGGCTCCCAGCAGCTGACCCCGTTGCGAGCCAATGGTAAGTATCATGGCATCGTAGTTCTCAGCAATGGTCTTGTAGCTCAAGTTTTTACCAAGCCTCTGGTTGTAGTAGATCTTCACCCCCAACTCGGTGATGGTTGAAATCTCCTTGTCCAGCAGATCGTTTGGCAAACGATACTCCGGTATCCCATATCTAAGCCAACCACCTGCATGTGGTTGCGCCTCGTAGATATCGCACTGATGACCCTTCTGCTGAAGGAAGTATGCAGCCGATAAGCCTCCAGGCCCTGCACCTATGATCGCCACCTTTTTACCCGTGGAAGGAGCAATGGCAGGTTTAAAGTGATTCTCGGACTCCAAATCGCGGTCGGCGGCGTACCGCTTCAGGTAATCGATACCTACGCCGGTTCCCTCGTCCATGTAGTTACGCCGGCAAGCAGCCTCGCATGGGCGCACGCAAACCCTACCACAAATGGCGGGTAAGGGGTTAACCTGCTTAATCAGCCCAATGGCTTCACTATATAACCTTTTCTCTATTAGCGAGATGTATCCCTGAACATCAACTCCGGCTGGACACCGCTCACGGCAGGGTGCTACACAATCGGCGTAGTGGTTGCTCATTATCAGGTCGAGGGCTGTTTTTCGGGCCTTGTGCACACGTTCGTTGTCGGTGTTTATCTTCATTCCCTCGGCCACACGGGTCGAGCACGATGGCTGAAGGTTACGTTGCCCTTCTATCTCAACCACGCAGACGTAGCACGATGAGTAGGGCTCCAGCCTTGGGTCGTGGCAAAGGGTTGGGATTACGATTCCATGACGACGGGCTACATCCAATATATACTCGCCCTTGTATGCCGAAGTATTCTTTCCGTTCAGAACTATGTTGACCAATTCGCTCATCTTAAATCGATTTAATGCTTTTTATCATCAAACTTTGGCTAACTCTTTGTTATTGCATCGAAACGGCAGCTGTTGTAGCAATCGCCGCACCTTATGCAGATGTCCTGGTTGATGTGATGCACCTGCTTGCGTTGGCCATCGATGGCTTTAACCGGACACTTAACTGCGCACACGGTGCAACCGGTACACTTATTGGGGTCAATCTGGTAGGTGAGCAGTTTTTTGCAGCTATGGGCGGGGCATTTCTTATCGCGAATGTGGGCTTCATACTCATGACGGAAGTACTTTATCGTGGTTAGCACCGGATTAGGGGCAGTTTGCCCTAAGCCACACAGGGAGCTCTCTTTAACCTGCAGTGCAAGTTCTTCGAGTTTTTCAATGTCGCCCTCCTGTCCTTCGCCTTCGGTTATCCGGGTAAGGATTTCGAGCATTCGTTTTGTACCAATACGGCAGAATGTGCACTTTCCGCACGATTCCTTTTGGGTGAAATCGAGGAAGAATCGGGCTACATCTACCATGCAGGTGGTTTCGTCCATCACCACCATCCCGCCGGAACCCATTATGGCTCCGGTAGCAGTTACCTGCTCGTAATCGACCTGTATATCAATCAGGTGCTCAGGGATGCACCCGCCCGAAGGGCCTCCAAGCTGAACTGCCTTAAACTTTTTATCGTTCTGAATGCCACCGCCAAGCCTATAAATTATATCACGAAGGGGTGTACCCATCGGCACTTCAACAAGCCCCCCGTGTTTTATTTTGCCTGTTAGGGCAAAAACCTTTGTTCCCTTGCTCTTTTCGGTTCCATACTTGTTGTACGATTCTGCACCATTTGCCACAATATATGGCACATTGGCAAAGGTTTCCACATTGTTAATGTTCGATGGTTTTTGCCATAGGCCCTTCTCGGCAGGGAATGGGGGACGCTTGGTGGGCATACCGCGCTTACCCTCAATGGAAGCCATGAGTGCGGTTTCCTCGCCGCATACAAAGGCTCCGGCACCCTCTTTAATGTAGATGTCCAGGTTGAATTCCTGGATGCCCATAATATTTTTACCCAGGTAACCATGCTCACGAGCTTGAGCCAGCGCAATGTTGAGCCTCTTGATGGCCAAGGGGTACTCGGCACGACAGTATATAACACCCTCGGTAGCCCCAATGGCGTAGGCGCCAATTATCATACCTTCGATTACAGCATGGGGGTCGCCTTCCAGTAGCGAGCGATCCATGAATGCACCGGGATCGCCCTCATCGGCATTGCAAATGATGTACTTTTCGTTAGATTGGTTGGCTCGGGCAAACCGCCACTTCATTCCGGTGGGGAACCCACCACCTCCACGTCCCCTGAGGCCGGAATCGATAATGGTTTGAATGATTTGCTCGGGCGCAATTTGCTCAACGGCAATCTTGCGCAATGCATGGTATCCACCCCTTGCCTCGTACTCATGTATATTCTCAGGATCGATGTAGCCACAATTGCGCAGCGCAATTTTAACCTGCCCATCGAAGTAGGACTGGTCGGGGGTTGCGAACAAATCGGTTTTAACCACGTACTCCTTTATAGGATTGTGCCCCAGAACGTGCTGCTGGATAATTTCGATGGCCTTGTCCTCATCAACATCGCCATATATCATTGAGCCGTGCTCATCAACCACCTCAACGAGCGGCTCGCGAAAGCACATGCCAATGCAGCTGGTTTTTGCCAGCTCAAAGTTGAGATTCTCGGCATCCTTTAACGCCTTAAGCTTATTGTAAACCTTGTTGGCCCCAGCTGCTATACCACAGCTGCCTAAGCCAACAATAACTTTTGTATCTGCCATCTTTTTAAAAACATTATGTTGATTTTAAGGATTGCGGCAACAAGTGCTGCTAATCCTTACCTTGAGTTTCCTTGATCTTAATCTCCTTGATAATCTTTACGGCGGAGCTACCGGTTAACTTTCCGTAGGTTTCATCGCCTACCATCATTACGGGTGCTAAAGAGCAGCAGCCCAAGCATGCAACCGTTTCGAGGGTGAAAAGTTTGTCGGGTGTAGTTTCGCCATCGTTAATCTTTAGGGCCTCCTTGAGAGCCGTGGAAATTGAATCGGCTCCCTGAACATGACAAGCAGTTCCATGGCAAACCTTTATGATGTGCTTACCCACGGGCGAAAGGCGAAATTGCGCGTAGAAGGTGGCTACCCCGTACATATCGCTGAGGGTTAGGCCGGTTTCGGCAGCCAAGCGCTCAAAAGCAGCACGCGGAATATACCCATATACCGCCTGAACCCCCTGTAACAGGGGAATCAAACTTCCCTTTTTCCCCTTATACTTTTGTATTAAAGGGTCTATCAGGGTTAGTTCAACCTCTTCGGTTGTCAGTGTTTTATCAGAATCGGATAGCAAACGTTGAACTCGCATGTTGTGTTACTGGTTAGTTTTTCAATAAATTAGGCTGATATGGAAACATGTTGATTTTAACATACAAAAGAAAGGTATTTTTTCTGTGATTGTACCCAACTGGTTAATAAAAATATGGGGTATAAGGTTAACCACCTCATACCCCGTAAAATATTAATTCAGGTTAGCGCAAAAAGGATTCATACATCATTACCGGCTTAAACGACACCCTGGGCAATCATGGAATCGGCAACCTTCACAAAACCACCAATGTTTGCACCATCAACATAGTTAATAAATCCATCATCCTTAGTACCATATTTACGGCAGGTTTCATGGATGTTGACCATGATCTGATGTAACCTCTGGTCTACCTCTTCGCGAGTCCAGGATAAGCGTAACGAGTTTTGGGACATCTCCAGCCCCGACGTAGCAACTCCACCTGCATTAGCGGCTTTACCGGGTCCATAAAGAATTTTTGCATTCAGGAAGACATCAACGGCCTCGGGGGTAGATGGCATGTTAGCACCCTCTGAAACGCAAATGCAGCCATTACGAACAAGGGTTTTAGCCTCCTCGCCGTTTATCTCGTTTTGCGTTGCCGATGGCAGTGCAATATCGCACTTTATACCCCAGGGGCGCTCTGCTGGGAAGTAGTCGCAACCATACTTATCGGCATATTCCTTTATTCGTCCACGTTTTTCGTTCTTAAGCCACATCACATACTTGAGCTTCTCGTTGTCAATTCCTTTGGGGTCGTAGATGAATCCATCGGAGTCGGATAAGGTAACCACCTTGCCCCCCAGCTCATTTACCTTTTCAACGGTGTATTGGGCCACATTGCCTGAACCGGAAACGGCTACAATTTTACCCTTGAAACTTTCTCCCCGGGTTTTTAGCATTTCCTGGGCAAAGTAAACGTTGCCATAGCCTGTGGCCTCGGGCCGAATAAGCGAACCGCCCCACTTCAAACCTTTACCGGTGAGCACTCCGGTAAATTCATTCACAATTCGCTTATACTGGCCAAACAGGTATCCAATTTCCCTGCCACCCACACCTATATCTCCGGCAGGCACATCGGTGTCGGGACCTATATGACGGTAAAGCTCGGTCATAAAGCTCTGGCAGAAACGCATCACCTCCTTATCGCTCTTTCCCTTGGGGTCAAAATCGGAACCACCTTTTCCACCCCCCATGGGCAATGACGTAAGGCTGTTCTTGAACACCTGCTCAAAAGCAAGAAATTTGAGAATACTCAAATTTACGGTTGGGTGAAATCGCAACCCCCCTTTGTATGGGCCAATGGCACTGTTCATCTCGATGCGATACCCACGGTTGATTTGAATATTACCCTTATCATCAATCCATGGGACCCTGAAAATGATTATCCGCTCAGGCTCGGTGATGCGCTCCAGGATTTTTTCGTCCTGGTAAATCGGATTTTCTTCAATGTAAGGCATGATACTCTCTATAACCTCACGGGCAGCCTGATGAAACTCCGGTTCATTGGGGTTTCGGGCAATCAGCCCCGTCATAAAAGCGTTTACTTTTTCCTGTAATGCAATGTTTTTCATGGCGTTTACTTTTGGTTGGTTAAACATGATTGCTGCATGAAAATTAGAACGAATTCTACCCTTTGTAAATAGATATACCTAAAAAACAGCGAATTACGGAAACGATGGTTCCGTAATACTCGTAAGCCCTTTACGTGTTTTACTGATTTTATGAAATTAACTTGACATAGCTAAGTCATATCTCTATCTTTCAATGTTCGAAAAGTAGAGCAAGTAAAGCCAATTCGTATGGAAACAAAACCAAACCCCGAGGAGTTTTACCGGTTACTGGCCCAAAGCAAGGAAAGGCTGAAGGAACTGGCTGCTATCAACAACGTGGTGAATATCATAAAGGAAAATAAACCAATTCCTGAAACACTACATCAGTTTTGCCTTATCATTCCCGAAGCCTGGCAATACCCAGAATATACGGTTGCACGGGTAAAGTACGGACAGTACGAGTTTCAAACCATAGGTTTTAAGGAAACTCCCTGGTGCCAACGCCAGGGTTTTGAAACCATAGATGGTATTTTTGGTGCAATAGAAGTATTCTACACAAAACAATTCCCTGATGAATTTGAGGGTCCATTCTTAAAGGAAGAACGAGACCTTCTGAATACCCTTGCTAACATACTTTCCGGATACATAAACAGCATCAAGGGCCGCGATGCCATTAAGGAAAAGGTAATTCCAAAACGCAAACCCGAACCATTAGAGACCCAAAGCAAAAAACTACTGCAACGATTCATTAACCAGCACAACGCCGATAGGGATATTTATCACGACCTGATGCCGTTTAAGGTGCAGGAAATACTTTTAGTTGCAACGCTATACGATGCCTACAGCATCGAACGGGAAGACCGATTGACCGATAACATCCTGGGCGAGTACTCCAAACTCAGCCTTTCAAGCGTTCCCAGAATTACTGGTGTATCAACCCTTGACGAAGCGCTTGAAAAGCTTGAGGAACGCTACTTCAACCTGATCATCATCATGATGGGTGCCGATACGGTAACCCCTTTGCGGATGGCTGCCCGCATAAAAGGAGAATATAAGCACATCCCCTTATACCTGCTGGTTAACAACAGCTACATCGTAAATGAGATTGAGAAAAATCCTAAGCTGATCGAAGGAGTGGACCGAATTTTTGTATGGAACGGAGAGCCCAAGATCTTCTTCTCCATGATAAAGCTGCTGGAGGATAGAGTAAACATTGAGAACGACACCCGTGTGGCGCTCACGCGCGTTATTCTTTTAGTTGAGGACTCGCCAAAGTACTACTCCCGGTACCTACCCCTTTTATACGGATCGGTATTGGACCAAACCAAACGGGTTATTGAGGATGTTAGCACCGACGACCTTTACAAGGTACTTCGGATTCGAATTCGTCCTAAAATTCTATTGGCCGGAACCTACGAGGAAGCCATTGAGCTGTTCGACAGGTATAAGAACTTCATGCTCTGCATGATATCCGATGTCAAATTCTACCGTGGCGAAAAGCTCGATGAGAATGCCGGGGTTCAGCTGGTTGAGCACGTTCGAAGGCAGCTACCTAACCTGCCGGTTATACTTCAATCGTTCGAAAAATCGAACGAAGCCATCGCACACAGGTTAAAGGTTGCCTTTCTCGATAAGAATTCGGAAAGCCTGATGAACGACATCAAAAACTTTCTGAGCAACTACCTGGGGTTTGGCGATTTTGTGTTTAAAGACGAAAACGGGAACCCCATTGCCATAGCTGCCACCATGGAGGAGTTTGAACGTGCGCTACGCATCATTCCCGATGAGAGCCTGCTTTACCATGCTCAGAAGAACCACTTCTCCATGTGGCTGGCAGCCCGTGGCGAAATTCAGGTGGCAAGAATCATTCACCCTTCTAAGATTGACGATTTCTCTGGCCCAGCTGAAATTAGGGAATACTTACTAACCACCCTAAAAAAATACCGGCAGGAAAAGCGCCGTGGAAAAATTGTGGGTTTTGACACAAACTGGGAGGTTGACGAAAGCAACATTGTTAGCCTTGCCGATGGCTCGTTTGGCGGCAAGGGGCGTGGGCTATCATTCATCAACACCCTACTGTACACGTTCGACATTTCTCAGTACACTCCAAATATCAATCTGCGTACCCCACGCACATCCATCATCGGGACCAACGAGTTTGAATGCTTTATGGTTCGGAATGGCTTGTACGAAAAGGTTTTCACATGTAAAAACTACGAAGAGTTACAGCAACAGTTCGTTAAAGCCGAACTATCGGACCAACTTAAACTTCGGCTCGATAGATTGCTTCAAATCTACCACCGCCCGCTTGCGGTTCGTTCATCGGGCATGCTGGAAGATTCCATCATGCAACCCTTTGCCGGGATTTTTGAAACCTACCTGATACCAAACGCACACCACGATAGGGGGGTTAGGCTACAACGCCTGATGACCGCCATTAAACTCGTTTACGCCTCAGTATTCTCTCCAACAGCTAAGGCATACATTAAAGCCATGAACTTAAGAGTAGAGGATGAGAAAATGGCTGTGATTGTGCAGGAGGTGGTTGGTAACCGTTACGAACATTACTACTACCCTCACGTTAGCGGGGTAGCACAGTCGCATAACTACTACCCTTTCGGGCACATCAACCCCGACGATGGTTTTGCAAACATAGCCATTGGGCTGGGAAAGCACGTGGTAGAGGGTGGCCGTTCATACCGGTTCTGTCCAAAGTATCCCACGTTGATAAACTACACACTGGAAGATCTGATTAAAAACTCACAGGTCGATTTTTTAGCCGTGGATCTGAGCAAGCTCGACTACGACTTACTAACTGGGGACGAGGCTGGTCTCGCCCGTTTAGATCTCTCCGATGCTGAGCGTCACGGAAACCTGAAACACTGTGCATCGGTTTACAGCTCAGAAAACTCCAGCCTGATTCCCGGTGTTTCCCAACCCGGCCCAAGGGTAGTTAACTTTGCAAATATTTTAAAATATAACTACATTCCTCTATCCCAAACCATTGATGTGATACTTGACATTGTAGAGGAAGCTCTGGGAGCACCCTGTGAGATAGAGTTTGCTGTTGACCTTAACAAGGACGCCAATTACCGTTCGTCGTTTTTCCTTCTCCAAATTAAACCACTTATGGCCAGCGCCCAGGAGTACAGGCTTGACCCGGAGAGCATTAACCCTGCCGAAATCATTCTGCTCTCGAACAACGCAATGGGGAACGGCCACATCACCAACATCGAAGATGTGGTGTACATCCGCCGCGATGCTTTTAATAAGGCCATGACCATTGAAATGGCTCAGGAAGTTGATGCACTTAACACACTACTAGAAGACCAAGGCCGGCAATACGTACTTATTGGCCCCGGCCGCTGGGGTACCCGCGACAGATGGATAGGCATTCCGGTAACCTGGCCACAGATTTGCAATGCAAAGGTGATTGTAGAAACCAGCTTTGAGGACTTTCCTCTGGATGCTTCGTACGGTTCGCACTTCTTCCACAATGTCATTTCCATGAACGTTGGCTACTGCTCCATCCCTAACGCAGATCCATTCGCCCGAATTTCGTGGGATATCCTTGAAAGTTTGCCTGCCGAAAACGAAACCCGCTTCTTCAGGCATGTGCGCTTCACAAAACCCCTGGACATAAGAATGGATGGAACCCAACGGCTGATTGCCATAACATTCAGGGGTTAGCAGGCAACAGTTCGGGTTTTGCACCGCCCCAACTAAACACACATCAAGATAGGCAAAAGGTTGTTTAACAGTTTTCCTTTCGCTAACTGTTTGCTAATACATATTAGTTATATTTGTGCTAAACAACTATTTAACCGACATAAAGTTAACCGTCATGAAACAATTTAACGTACTCATCATTTCGCTTTTAGTTCTTTTGGGGTCATGCTCAAAGAACGACGAACCTGACAAGGCTTTACCCGACAAACCCATTTCCGTTGAACCGCTTACGCCCAGAGAAATCAATGCAATCATTGACAAAAGCCTTAGAACCAAAGGTAGCTTCGAATGGAAAGACGTTGACCCCTATGTTATATGGAGTGCTCTGCAGCACGGGCAAAACATCCTAACCGTAGGTTATTCTGAAACCCCCTTTTCAGAAGTGAAAGACGCCAAAACACTTGATGCAAAGGAACAAATACTTGAAATTGTTGAAAGCATCGAGAGCGATGGGGTAAACGATGCCAAAAGTCAGGAAAAGATTATCGTTTATGAACCTAAAATCATCAACTACGTTGACATTATAGTTACAAAACTGGAAACGGTAGAGGCGCTCAAACACAATAAAAGTGTTCGATACCTGGAACCAACGGGTTACAGGTATTTTGCCCACGAAACCATGGTTAAAAGCTCATCGGGGTGCGATAAATCCGGTAGCACCATTAATCCTAACGATTTTAGCACATTTGCGCCAAACAGTCAGGTTTCGTGGACATACTTTAAGCACAATATTCCACAGGCATGGGAGTACAGCACTGGACAAGGAATCACTGTAGGGCTTATTGATACGGGGATCTCACCCGATCAGCCACTTTTGGGTAGTAATTTTAACCAGGGCTACTCATCGGGGAGATTCATTCAGAAATACGGAACCTATGTTAACTCCATTTGGCCATGGGAAACAAAAACCGATGGGCCCAACGATCAGTGCGGACATGGAACACTCATGGGTGCCACCATTGCCAGTCCCCGAAATAGTGTGAACATGCCTGCCGGTGTGGCATACAACTGCAACCTTGTTGCCTATAGGGCAACCGGCGATGTGGTTATCGATGGCTACCACGAAAAGCGAGGGGTGGCTCAGGCGCTTACCGAACTTGCCAACAGAAACGATGTTCGCATTATCTCCATGTCAATCGGCCATATTTTTTCGGCTAGCAATGTTAGCGATGCCATCAAGTATGCCTACTCCAAGGGCAAAATGCTAATTGCTGCCGGAGGCACATCGACCACCTTTACCAATTGGGCAGGCGTTATTTTCCCTGCTAACATGGAAGAAACCATTGCCGTTACCGGAATTACCGATGGCGCCGGCTACACCGAATGCGCTGTGTGCCATAAGGGCAGCAAAATTGATTTTACTGTAATAATGCAGCGTGCAAGCGATAGCGACAGAACATCGGTTTGTTTGGGCTACTACAATAACGACCGTTCTTACGTTGGTGGCTCGTCGGTTTCAACCGCTACCACTGCGGGTATTGCTGCCCTGATTTGGGCAAAGAATCCAACTTGGACCCGCCAACAGGTTCTTGACAAGATGAAGCAATCGGCATCGTTATACCCCAACCGCCACCCCGATTTTGGCTGGGGTTCTATAAATGCCCTGGCAGCCGTTCAGTAGCCAATAGCAACAAAAAGCCCCGAAAGGGGCTTTTTTATCATCATTTTACCTGATTTCCCAACTTAAATCCAAGGTATATGGCTCGTGGTGATGTGGGCCCGTATATGTACGATGGGTCGCGATCGATACCCAAATCGAAATCCTTTTGGTATGAGTTAAGTAGATTTTTCACCCCACCAAAGAATTGCAGTGTTTTTCCGCCCATTTTTATGTTGTAGGAAAGTTTAATGCCCAAATCGTAGAAATTGGGTGTTTTCCTAAGTTCCCCGGTTTGGGGGTCGGTGTTGGGGCCAAAGTAGGGTGCAAGCATTGTACCGGTGTAGGTGGCATTTGCCGATAGGCAGAATGCATAGGCAAAATCCCAGTCCATAATAAGGTAACCATAGCGGTTTGGGGTGCGGAAGAACCGTTTTTCATTGAATCCCTGCGGGGCATCGTAGTGCGATGATTGAACGGTAAGACCACCCGTAAGTGCAAAGTCCTGAAGTGTTTTGAATTTAAGCTCAACATTAAGGCCCTTAACGGTTGCTCCTTCCGTTGCGTTGTGGCGGGTGTAAATAACCGTTCCGTTTTCGTCGGGTATGCCGATTTCGTTGACAAACGGATCCTGCAGGCGGGTGTAAAAAAGTTCGGTTAGGAATCCAAAGTAGTTGTTCCCAACGGGAATATTGGCATCGGCCGATGCCATGATGCTGTGGCTGGTTTCCTGCTTAAGGTTAGGATCGTTGCGGTTAATAACCTGACGGGAGCCCGAGGTTTCCACATGCAGGTCTTCGTCGAATATTTGAGGGGCACGGTATCCCTGTGAGTACGAAAGACGTGTTTGTAGCCAATTGGTAGCATTGTACATCAGGCTAATGCGCGGCACCATAACTATACCCCTTTTGTCGTTGTTATCGGGGTGAGCGTGGTCAATAACGGCATACTGCTCAACACGTGCACCAACCGATGTTTTAAATCGACCTATACCCATATCGTGCTGCACAAAGGCACCATAGGTAAAAAGCGACTGATCCGATACCAGTGTGTTCCCCACTTGTGGGAAATCGATGCTAATCGTATCGCCAGTAACGGGATCGGTATTGAAAATGGGTTTGGTTATATCGCGATAGGCCAATTTTTTATCGTTCAAACGGCTACCGGTAATTTCGGCACCTGCCGTAATGGTTGAGGCTCCGAGTATGGCCTTGTACTGAAGTCCGGTGTTAACGGTGATATCCCTTGACTGACCATAGTTGCTAAGCGACTGATTAGCTCCGTAATAGGAATCGCGATTGAGATATTGAGCCGAGGCGTAGGCTGAAAAAAGGTCGTACTGACGGACAAAGCGTTCAAAGGTAAGGGAGCCTGCCCGCATGTCGTGCTTAACAGCTTCGGCAATATCGCGCTCGTGCAGTGGGAGGTTTTGCTTATTACCCCCGTCGCGCTTCTCCTGTATCAAAAAGAAATCGACGGCAAGTTTAGAGCGTTCGCCTATTTTTTGCCATAAACGGGTTCCCATGCTAAGGTTGCTAAGCGGGGCAAGTTCAGAGTAGCCATCGCCATTGGCATCAAACATTTTTCGGTCGCGGGTAAACCCGTAAAGGGTGATGCCGGTTCGGTTATTATCGGCAATAAGAGTATTATTGAAGTTTGCCGAAAAATCACCTACGGGGCCGTTGCTGTTTTTAATTCCCCAGCCGGTGAGTGTGCCCGTTGAGCCCACTTCGTATGAATTTATCAGGGCATCTTTTAAAATGATATTTATGGTGCCGGCAATGGCATTGCTTCCGTAAAGAACCGACCCACCTCCGCGAACCACCTCGATTCGCTCTATCATGTTGGCGGGCAGCAATTCCAGTCCATAAACCACGGCTAGCCCGCTGAAAATAGGGCGGCTGTTAATGAGAATCTGACTATACGGGCCCTCCATGCCATTCATCCGAACCTGGTTAAAGCCACAGTTCTGACAGTTGTTCTCGAGACGCATTCCCGGCATGAAATTCAGAGCCTCGCCAACCACTAACGATTGGGTTGAGCTAAAAAGGGCGGGTGCAATGGTGTTCACCATTACGGGTGCCTGGGTGCGCTTCATTAATCCCCTGTCGGCCGAAACCACCACTTCGTCCATGTTAAACGAATCTTCATCAATTATAACCTCAACGTAACTCTTTTCGTTATCATGAACCTCTACTGAAACCTCTTTTGTTTTATACCCAATACCGCTAATAACCAGCGTGTAACGGCCGCTTTTCAGGTTGCAAAACGAAAAGTTTCCGGCAGCGTCGGTTACAACGCCCTGCGTTGTTCCCTTTACAACAACATTTACAAAGGGAACTTCTGAATTCTTTGACTTTACTGAGCCGGTTAGCTTACAAACACTATCATGGGTTGAGTTACCGGCAAAAAGCATTGAGGCGTAAGCAATAAGTATAAATAGAAGTATTAGGGATTTTAACTTGCTTGTCATATATTAGACTATTAATATTGTGAAAATCAACACAAACTACTGAAACCGTAAGGGTTTGGGTTGAGTGAAATAAAAATTTAAGAATGGTAAATGGATTGGAATATTTAATCCGGTTTAAACTATCGGAGGTGCCCGATTTGAATGGAGCGAAAAGTTGTCTGCTTCACAGTAGAAGCGGTATGGAGTAAAGAGATATTCAGAACAGGGAAAATTATTTCTGGGTAGTACAATGCCTGGAACCGATACATAAACCTTTCCGGAATCGGCCAAAACCCAGTCTAACGAAGAGTGATGATGGGTTTTAATTGGGTTGGAATCGGAAGAGGTGTTGTAGGGGTGGGCATGTTGAACCATTTGCCCGTAAACTATATGAGAGTGCAGGTAAAAGGATTGAACTGCCAGGTTTCCTATTAGTAATTGCAACAGGAGGGCTGTCAGCAGAATCTTTTTAATGTGTTTTGCACTCTTCATCGTTATCAATTTCACGATACAAAATTACATTAAACTTTGTTTGTATAAATACCAACAAGTTGGTATTTTGCGTATCTTAGCAAAAATTGACAAGCCAAACTGGATAAGACATGGAAAAGAGCATCAAAGGAACCGAAACCGAAAAGAACCTGCTCAAAGCATTTGCAGGCGAATCGCAGGCCAAAAACCGCTACACCTTTTTTTCCAAAGTGGCAAAGGAGGAAGGGTACGAACAGATAGCTGAGCTATTCATGATTACCGCTACGCAGGAAGAGCAGCATGCCAAGCAGTTCTTCAAATTCCTCGAAGGGGGCATGGTTGAGATAACGGCCAGCTACCCGGCCGGGGTAATAGGTAGCACCGCCGAAAATCTGAAGGCCGCCGCCATGGGCGAAAACGAGGAGTGGACAAGCCTCTACCCTACTTTTGCAGAAATAGCCGAAAAGGAAGGCTTCCCAAAAATTGCTACCGCCTTTAAGATGATTGCCAAGGTTGAAAAGGAACATGAGGAACGTTACCGTAAGCTGCTCGAAAGGGTTGAGAACGGCACTGTTTTCGAACGCGAAGAGGAAATTGAATGGGTTTGCCGCAAATGCGGGTACGTTCACAAAGGGAAAAAAGCGCTTAAGAATTGCCCCGTTTGCCATCACCCGCAAGCATACTTTGAGGAGAAAGCAAAAAACTACTAACCCCATTCAGCTTGAATAGAACCAGACAGCCGCAATTAAGTTGCGGCTGTTCCTTTTGGGCTGAATCCATTTTTATCCGTTCAGAGAAATATTTGCGTTAAAAAAAAAGGCATAACTTTGCTGTACAATTTTTTTTTAAGAACTAAACCCTTACAAACCTTTTTAAGCTGTATGGTTACCAAGCCAAAGCACAAAATATTGATAGCCGACGACGACAACATATCAATAATTCTGCTCACCAACAACCTAAAAGAGTTTAATGCCGATATCCTGGTTGCCCGCAATGGACAGGAAGCCATTGATCTATTTATTGGAAATCCTGATATCGAGCTAATACTCATGGATATTAAAATGCCCAACCTAAACGGTTACGAGGCTACAAAACAGATAAAGGCTTTAAATCCCAAAGTTAAAATCATTGCTGAAACCGCATTTGCCATGGCCGACGACGAAAAAAGAGCAATGGAAGCCGGCTGCGATGCCTACATTACAAAACCCATTAATGCCGATAAACTGAAACGGATGGTCAGGCAAATGCTTGCTAAGTGATGCCAGAGGAAAATTCAAACCATTAATCAACTCGCACCATTAAATACATCTGCAATTTCCGTCCGATCAATTTGGGGTTTCGGTTCATTTGCCCTAAAAAGGCCTTCTCATCACGCGCTAAACCGAAACTACCACAGACTAAATAATTACGATTTATGAGCCTTAAGTCCGAAACCAGGCAAAACCTGACATAGCGCAAATGGTTTAAAAAAACAACAAAGTTCAAAGAGCAACCTTTTTCCGCATTCCACCTTAATTTCGTATCTTTGTTTGTATGGGAAAGTTTGAGGAAATACTCAAGCAATACTGGGGGTATACATCGTTTCGTACCATCCAGCTCGACATCATTGAATCGGTTTACCACGGAAACGACACGTTAGCCCTAATGCCCACCGGAGGTGGCAAATCAATAACCTTTCAGGTTCCCGCCCTGGCCATGGAGGGTATCTGCCTGGTAATATCCCCCCTCATCGCACTGATGAAGGATCAGGTTGAAAACTTGCGAAAACGGGGAATCAATGCCTTGGCCATCTACTCCGGAATGACCAGCCATGAGATTGATGTTGCACTGGATAACTGCGTGTATGGCGGTATTAAATTCCTGTACCTCTCTCCCGAAAGGCTATCCACTACCATTTTCAGGGAACGTGTTCGTAAAATGAACGTTTGCCTGGTGGCAGTGGACGAGTCGCACTGCATTTCGCAATGGGGTTACGATTTCCGACCATCTTACCTACGTATAGCCGAGCTTCGCGATCTGCTCGATTCCAAAGTACCCTTTCTTGCCCTCACGGCTACTGCAACACCCGAAGTGGTTGCCGATATCCAGGAAAAGCTTAGGTTTAGAAACGGCAAGGTTTTCCGCATGAGTTTTGCACGCGAGAACCTGGTTTACCTGGTTCGAAACGTGGAGGACAAGGAAAAGTATCTATTTAAAATTATAGATAACATACCAGGGAGTGGTGTGGTTTACGTCCGAAACCGGAATAAGACCAAGGAAATTGCTCTAATGCTTCAACGCGAAGGCCATTCGGCCGATTTCTACCACGCAGGGCTCACCATGGAGATGCGCAATGCCAAGCAGAACGACTGGCAAACCGGAAAGACCCGCATCATCGTGGCCACAAACGCATTTGGTATGGGCATCGACAAGCCCGATGTCAGGTTTGTTGTTCACCTCGACCTGCCCGACTCACCCGAAGCCTACTTTCAGGAGGCAGGCCGCGCCGGCCGCGATCAAAAACTTGCCTATGCCGTTTTACTATATAACGAAACCGATGCCCTCCGAATTGAGCAGCGAATAGAGGCAAACTTTCCTCCACCCGACGAAATTAAGCGTATATACCAGGCATTGGGGTCGTACCTAAACATAGCCTATGGAGCCGGTAAGGGCGAAGTGTACGATTTTAACCTGATGGATTTTTGCACTAACTACCGGTTAAACATGGTGGTTGCCTACAACTCGCTAAAAATATTGGAACAGGAAGGCTACCTTGAAATGACCGATGAACTCGATAATCCCAGCCGAATAATGTTCCTGGTAAACAAACAGGAACTCTACAGGTACCAGGTTGCGCATGCCGAAATGGATAAGCTCATCAAAATACTACTCCGCCTGCTTCCGGGCGTTTTCTCACAGTACGTTAGAATCGACGAGCAGTTCATAGCCAAATCGTCAAATTTACCCATCGAAAAAGTAATAGAAAGTCTTAAAATTCTTTCCCGTCAGAAAATCATCAACTACATCCCCAAAAAGCGCACTCCGCTTATCGCATTTCTGGAGGAACGACTCGACGACAAGAACCTCCGGATTGAACCAGAACGATACCAAATGCTGCGCCAGCGCTACCTCAATCGAGTAAACGCCATGCTCGACTACGCCCAAAGCAAAGCTAAGTGCCGAAGCCAATACCTGAGCGAGTACTTTGGCCAAACCGACAGCTACCGCTGCGGCAAGTGCGACGTATGCACTACACGTAACGAGCTGGACATGAGCAAGTACGAGTTCGATACCATTCTGGAAAGTATAAAATCAATCCTGACAAAATCACCTATGCCCTTGGAGCAACTTGTAGATTCAAGCCAACGGAATCCTGAAAGGGTTTCTAAAGTAATCAGATTCTTACAGGATACCGGTAAAATTAAGGTCAACTCCGAAGGGCTTCTGGAATGGCATTCGGCCATGTAACATAAAGTTGACCTTTACCTAACAATGAGATTAATTTTTGGCCCAACTTTTGTTGTTGCTTAGGCAATGAGCTAACACAACATCTAAAAACCTATGGAAACACTAACCGATAACGATCTTCGCGAAAGGTTATATCAGTACTCAAAACAGGTTGGATTTGACACACAAAAAGAATCGTTCAGAGAGGTAATATCTTTCCTTTTTGATATCGATCAGAATTTCCTTTACACCCTGCTTAGCCCGGAAGAAGTGCGCTACATAACATCGCACCGCGACGTGGAGAACAACCTGAAAAAGCGTCTCGAGAAAGTAGTAAACTCGCTTTAAACCGATTTAATCGGTTAGCGATTTAGTAAGGGGAGCTATTTCCCCTTTTTTTATTTTTACTTACTTTGTGGTAAGCAAAATAGCAATGGGCTACATACTCGATACAGAAATAACCTACCTGCCTGGGGTTGGCCCTAAACGGGCCGAGCTGCTGCAAAAAGAACTGGGCATTGCCACTTTCGGCGATCTACTATACTTTTTCCCATTCCGCCATATCGACCGAACAAAAATTTACCGAATATCAGAGCTCTCCGATGAGCTGCCCTACGTTCAGGTAATTGGCAGAATTGTTAACATATCCGAAGCAGGCGCTGGCAGGAACAAGAGGCTTACCGCAATTGTAACCGATGGTTCCGGCAGCCTTGAGCTGGTATGGTTTCAGGGAATTACCTGGGTGGCCAAACGGCTAAAACCAAATACCGATTACCTGATATTCGGTAAAGCCACCCGATTTGGCGCACACTTCAGCATGGCACACCCGGAAATGGACATTTACAACCCTGAACAAGAAAAGCTAACCGGTGCCCTACAACCGGTTTACTCCACCACCGAGAAACTCAAAAATAACCGGATTACTTCAAAAACCATAATGGGTTTTGTGCAAACCCTATTAACCCTTGCAGCTGGAAGAATCGACGAAACATTACCTCCGTTTATAATTGAGCAACATAAGCTGATGACCCTGCCCGAAGCACTCAGAAACATTCATTTCCCGCAAAACGCACTACTTCTGCGAAAAGCAGAACACCGGATTAAGTTTGAAGAGCTCTTTTATGTGCAGCTCAGCATACTCAGCCGCCAAAAGGTACGTCAAATCAAGGTAAACGGGCATATCTTCAGCAGGGTTGGAGAAATGTTCAACCGGTTTTACAACGAACGTTTGCCTTTCCCACTTACCGAGGCACAGAAACGAGTAATTAAAGAAATACGCCGCGACATGGTTAGCGGCAAGCAGATGAACCGCCTCTTACAAGGCGATGTGGGCAGCGGGAAAACCATTGTTGCCCTGATGTGCATGTTGCTTGCCATCGACAATGGCTACCAGGCCTGTATCATGGCTCCTACTGAAATACTTGCCAACCAGCACTATGAGTCGATCACCTCACTCCTGGGCGACTTACCCATTAGCGTTGGCTTACTTACCGGCAGCACCCGTCGCTCTGAACGCAACACACTTCATAAATCGCTCGAGGCGGGCGAACTGCAAATCCTTATCGGCACGCACGCGCTCCTGGAAGATGTTGTAAAGTTCAACAACCTGGGCTTTGTGGTAATCGATGAGCAGCAACGCTTTGGGGTGGCACAAAGAGCTAAGCTCTGGGAGAAAAATGACGACCCACCGCATATTCTGGTTATGACTGCAACCCCAATACCACGCACGCTGGCTATGACCCTCTATGGCGATTTGGATGTAAGCGTGATAAACGAGCTGCCTCCTGGCCGCAAACCGGTCAAAACCCTTCACTACACCGATGTGAAACGCAATGTGGTATTTGGCCTCATGCGTGAACAGATTAAAAAGGGGCGTCAGGTATATGTGGTTTACCCTTTAATAAAGGAATCAGATAAACTTGAGAATCTGAAAGATTTAGAAGATGGCTATGAGAGCATTGTAAGAGCCTTTCCGCCTCCGGAGTATGTAACCGTGGTGGTTCATGGGCAGATGAAACCCGAGGATAAAGATTTCTCAATGAACCTGTTTGTGCAGGGCAAGGCCCACATCATGGTGGCAACTACCGTAATTGAGGTAGGAGTTAATGTTCCAAATGCCACCGTGATGGTAATTGAGAGCGCTGAGCGCTTCGGGCTTTCGCAGCTGCACCAGCTCAGGGGCAGGGTTGGCCGTGGAGCCGACGAAAGCTACTGTATCCTGGTTTCGCAGGTCAAGCTCACCAAAGAATCGCGCAAGCGGCTGGAAACCATGGTTACCACAAACGACGGCTTCAAAATAGCCGAAGTTGACCTCCAGCTTCGTGGGCCTGGCGATATTGCAGGCACCATGCAAAGCGGCATGCCCTTCGATTTAAAACTGGCAAACCTGGCTACCGACGGGCAGCTCATCCAGTATGCCAGAACTGTGGCAACTGAACTTCTGGATCAGGACCCGCTCCTTACTTCACCCCGCAACGCTATTCTGAAAAACCAGCTTCAAAAGCTGGAACTTCATAGAACCGATTTTAGCGGAATAGCATGATACGTCACCTGACCCTGGCATTGCTGGTTGGTGTTGCAACAAATCAAGCAGTTACTCAGCAACCCAGCAGATGTGGTGTAGTTAACAGAACCTTCGCATCGGGCGAGAGGGTATGTTACGAAGTGAGCTATACATGGTTTTTTATTTGGACCGATGTGGGGGAGGTTTGCTTCACTGTGGATTCCGATAATCGGTTTGGTAAAACCCTCCTTCACCTCAAGGCAACCGGACAAAGCTACACCTTCTACGACTGGTTCTTCAGGGTACGCGACCTCTACGAGTCATGGGTCGATCCGTTAAACCTCACCCCATACTACTATAACCGTAACATCTACGAGGGCGGATTTACCAAGGAAAACGAGTATTGGTTTCACCCGTTCGCCGACAGCGTGAGAATACGTGTAAAACGTCGAAATGGGCCAAACCGCTTTGTCAACCTTAAAATCCCACCCTGTACGTATGATGTGGTAACCGCTATCTACTACTCCCGATGCCTCAATTTTTCTGGAGCAAAACCGGGAGCCGTTTACCCGATAAATGTATTGATGGATGAAGAGATATTTGAAATTAAGTACAGGCTGTTAGGGTACGAAGAGCTCAAACTTGCAGGTATTGGAAAAATTCCCTGCTTAAAGTTCCAGGTCGATTTGGTAGCGGGCGACATCTTCTCATCGGGTCAAAACCTCTTAGTTTGGGTGACTAACGATTTAAATAAGCTTCCAGTCCTCATCGAATCGCCCATCCGGGTGGGAAGCGTTAAAGCGAAGCTAAAAGCATATCAAGGGTTAAGATACCCAATGAATAAAAAGATTAACCAAATACCATGAAACAAAACCTGAATTTTCAATAGAATTTATACATAAAAGCAACGGGAAGAAAAATAACATGGGTATGATTTTTGTTGTAGTTTTACAATCGAAATTACTCGCAACTAAAACCATCTCAAAAATGATAAAACCGAAAATTTTAATGTTGCCCCTGCTCATGGGATTTGCATTTACCAGCTGTTTTGAAGGAGATAACTTCATTCGCTACACCGACTATGTTACCATGGAAGCCGGCTTACTACCTGACTCGATGGTAGTAAACACCTCGTTCAACCTTCCGATTAGAGCCACTGCACCCAACGGTTGCTGGTCGGGAATTAGAGTTTACGTTAATGTTAAAGCTGATAGCGCATACTACATCAGCGCGGCTGGCACCTTCGAGAACCATGGAGAGCCGTGCAGCCAGCAGCTGGTAGTTCATGATACCGTATACGTGTTTACCCCAAAAGTAAACAAAACCCATCTGTTCTACTTCTACAACCCAACAGGGAACCCACAAATACGGATTGATACGGTTTACATAAAAGTTCAGTAATAGGTAGGGTTAACCGCTACTTGGTTGTAATATGGTTAAAATCATTACAGCCATGAAAGCGACCACAAGAAAACTTAACGAGTATGATTATTACCGGTTACAACGGAATGTAAATAGGCTAATAATCATAACCATAACGCTAATATTAGGCTTAACCTTACTACTGACTTCAGTGTAACATCAAGATTAAGAGTTTGGGTGAAGACTACAACGAAACAGTTTGGACTGTTAATCCTCATCGCAGGTCTTTTCATTGGCTGCTCAAAGGAGAAACTATCGGACGAAGCAGCCCAAAAGATGCAGCTGTTTGTTACCAACATCTCAACCTACACAAAAAGCTATAAACCGGAATGTAAACGAGGGATTTTTATGCTTCATCCGCACCAGCAACAACTACTACAATCTGATCCCCACTAACATAACCAACAGCAACACCAACAGCATATACGATCTGTCGGCCGCTCAAAACTTTTTGTACCTGATAAGTAGCGATAGCTTTTCCACAGCCCAGGAAATGATAGATGCCATAGCAGCAACTAACTACGACGTTATCCTGATTGATATGTTCTTTAAAGGAACTGCACTCAGCACAAACCAGGTAAACCAGCTCAAAGTTAAGCCCAATGGGGCTAAACGATTAGTGATAAGCTACATAAACATCGGGGCAGCAGAACAATTCCGTTACTACCGGAAAAGTAGCTGGGATACCAATAAGCCAAAGTGGATAAAGAAACCCTACCTGGTATATAGCGACGAGTTTTGGGTTGAGTTCTGGGATCCGGAATGGCAAAGCATCATTTACGGCAACAACGGCTCATACATCAAAAGGATAATTGATGCAGGTTTCGATG
>CALBBQ010000019.1 GCA_937926785.1 uncultured Bacteroidales bacterium
ATTAACTAGGGTAGGCTGTGACCAATATTTCAAAGATACAATCTGAAAGCAATTCACAACAGTAAAAAGAAGGAGCTGCTGAAGAAGTAGCTGTGACCAATATTTCAAAGATACAATCTGAAAGCAATTCACAACAGTAGAGCAGCGGTAACGGCTGCCCCGTAAGCTGTGACCAATATTTCAAAGATACAATCTGAAAGCAATTCACAACATATGATTGTATTGGTGATATGTTTGATTTGCTGTGACCAATATTTCAAAGATACAATCTGAAAGCAATTCACAACGCTAACCTTTATTTTGTAAAACCTCAACGAGCTGTGACCAATATTTCAAAGATACAATCTGAAAGCAATTCACAACAAACCCAGAACTATCTGGTTACAACGGTAAGCTGTGACCAATATTTCAAAGATACAATCTGAAAGCAATTCACAACTATGACCTGATAACCCTATCACCGCTCGGAGCTGTGACCAATATTTCAAAGATACAATCTGAAAGCAATTCACAACCATTGTGGATATACGTCCCATTGGCATCGAGCTGTGACCAATATTTCAAAGATACAATCTGAAAGCAATTCACAACAAAAAACTTATCGCTGGCTTAAAGGCAATAGCTGTGACCAATATTTCAAAGATACAATCTGAACCGAGCGCAGCGAGCTCGGCGGAGCCAAAGCAATTCAAAACCCAGCCGGGCGGTATATCTTTCTATTTACCCTCCCGAAATCGTTTTAAATTTACTAAATTTGCGATTGAACTTGAAATACTAATACACCATGACACCAGAGGAATTTCGTAAGGATATACTTCAGGGCATACCCGATGAGCTGCCCGCCCCAAAACCCTGGGATCCAACAGTAAATCATGCCCCCAAGCGAAAAAAGATTCTAACCCTTGAGGAGAAAAAGCTGGCGGTAAAGAATGCACTCAGGTATTTTCCGCCCAAGCACCATGCCGTGCTGGCCGAGGAGTTTGCCCGCGAGCTGGAGGAGTACGGCCGCATCTACATGTACCGCTTCCGTCCGGATTACAAGATTTATGCCCGCTCCATTCATGATTTTCCCCACAGGTCGGTTCAGGCAGCCTCTATCATGCTGATGCTAAGCAACAATTTGGACTATGCAGTAGCACAGCATCCGCACGAGCTGATCACCTACGGAGGCAATGGTGCTGTATTCCAAAACTGGGCTCAGTACCGGCTTACCATGAAGTACCTGGCCGAGATGACCGATGAGCAAACGCTGGTTCTTTACTCCGGTCATCCCATGGGTCTTTTCCCCTCTCACCCCGATGCCCCCCGCGTGGTGGTTACCAACGGGATGATGATTCCCAACTACTCCAGCAAGGACGATTGGGAGCGTTACAACGCCTTGGGGGTAACCCAGTATGGGCAGATGACCGCCGGTTCGTTTATGTACATTGGCCCGCAGGGCATAGTGCACGGCACAACCATTACGGTGATGAATGCCGGCCGCAAGCAGATGAAACCCGGCGAAACCGACCTTCGTGGGAAAATATTTGTCTCCTCGGGTCTTGGTGGGATGTCGGGTGCTCAGCCAAAGGCTGCCGTGGTAGCCGGTATGGTGGGCGTAATTGCCGAAATCAACCCCAAAGCCGTTGAGGTTCGGCACGGACAAAAGTGGGTTGACGAGGTTTACACCAGCCTCGACGATCTGATACCTCGTATTCGTAAGGCTTCGGCCAATAAAGAGGCCGTCTCGTTGGCTTACCAGGGCAACATCGTTGACCTGTGGGAGCGCCTGGTTGAGGAAAATTTGCAAGTTGATTTAGGAAGCGATCAAACCTCGCTGCATAACCCCTTTGCCGGAGGCTACTACCCTGTGGGGCTTAGCTTCGAGGAATCGAACCGGATGATGGCCGAGCAGCCTGAATTGTTCAAGGAGAAGGTTTACGAAAGTTTACGCAGGCATGTGAGGGCCATTAATACCATGGCTCAGCGTGGTATGTACTTTTTCGATTACGGCAACGCATTCCTGCTGGAGAGTAGCCGGGCCGGTGCCGATATCCTGAAACCCAACGGCGATTTCCGCTACCCCTCTTATGTTCAGGATATTATGGGTCCTATGTTCTTCGATTACGGTTTTGGACCGTTCCGCTGGGTTTGCACCTCGTCCGACCCAAAGGATTTGGCTACCACCGATGCCATAGCGCTCGAGGTTCTTGAGGAGATTGCTAAAACCGCACCCGCCGAAATCATGGGGCAGCTTCAGGATAACATACATTGGATTCGCGAGGCGGGACGGAACAACCTGGTGGTGGGTTCGCAGGCTCGCATACTGTATGCCGATGCCGAGGGGCGCATAAAGATTGCTGCTGCCTTTAACAAAGCCATCCGCGATGGACGCATTTCGGCACCGGTGGTGCTGGGACGCGATCACCACGATGTATCGGGCACCGACTCGCCCTACCGTGAAACATCTAACATCTACGACGGCTCACGTTTTACGGCCGATATGGCCATTCACAATGTGATTGGCGATGCTTTCCGCGGAGCCACCTGGGTTTCGATCCATAATGGTGGCGGTGTAGGCTGGGGCGAGGTGATTAACGGAGGGTTTGGCCTCACCCTCGATGGCTCGGAGGCTGCCGATCGTCGCCTGCACATGATGCTCCATTGGGATGTTAATAATGGGATTGCTCGTAGGAGTTGGGCACGTAATAACGGTGCTATTTTTGCAATTAAACGCGAAATGGAGCGTACACCCTTGCTAAAAGTGACGCTGCCCAACATAGCCGATGATAGCCTAATCGACAAGGTGGTGAAGGGGTAAAACCCTTCACACCTTAAATTACAAGGTGATGAAAAAGCTTGCCCGAAGATTTTTGATTATAGTCACCCTGGGCCTAACCCTGGGTGCGTCGTGCGATAAGTACGAAAAGACTGATGGTTTTACCGGTGTTTGGCGTTGCCGCGAGAATTACCAGGGTAATAAGTTCAGAACGTACAACGTGAGCGTTGAACGCTATACAAGCATCGATTCAAATACATACGTTATCTACAACTTGTACAACTTGGGATTGGATTTGGAAACCGTGGTTCAGCTCAAGGATACGGTGTTCAGCATTTTTGGCACGAATAGCGACTCATACTTCATTTCCGGCAGGGGCAGCTGGAATAAGCGAACTCAGGCCATTGAGTGGGAGTACAGCGTTTCAGGGCTAACTAACGATCCTTTTGTTAGTGCGGTTTTTGACCGACCCTAATCAAATAGAATGGAGTAGGGGCGGGCTACCGCCTGCCTGAATGCAGCCAGGTTGATATTCCTGGCCATTCGGAGCGATTCCTTTCCTTCAAAGAATATCAGCACGGTAGGGAAAGTGAAAACCGAATGCTTACCGCATATTTCAGGGGCTTCGTTGGCATTCACCACGTAGATGTTCATTTTCGGAAACTCGGTGCTAACAAGCTGCTCAAGCTGGGGGAGCATGGCATGGCATACACCGCATGCATTAGAGTTAAAGTAAATTGCCGATGCAGGCTCGCTTAAAGCCTTCCTAAGATCGGCTTCATTCATTATAACTTTTACCATTCGTAGTAAGTTCCGTTACTTAGCATAACCAGTGTACAACCCTCCACCACATCAATGCCGTTTAGTCGGGCTAACTTTGCCAGCTCGGGATTCTCGGTTCCCGGGTTAAAGATCAGCCGCTTAGGTTTGAGGTTGACAATGTAATCGTAGTAAGGTAGTTGGTTCTTTGGACCCAGGTACAGGGTTACCGTATGAATATCGCTAACATCTTGTGGTTCGGTTTGTATTTCCACATCCTCAACTTTGCCCTTACGGGAACCAATAGCCACCACATCAATGCCGTGTTTCCTAAGGTTTCGGATTGCGAGGTACGAGTATCGCTCGGGCTTCTGGCTAGCGCCAAGGACTAAAGTTTTGGGTAGGATATCATGTCCGTTGTGCATTTCACGAATTTCTTTTTAAAAGAACCACAGCGTAAGCCGATACACCTTCCTCACGACCTACAAAGCCCAACTTTTCGGTAGTTGTGGCTTTGATTGACAATTGTTGCGGGTCGATGCCCAATGTTTTTGCAAGCACGGCTTGCATCTGGGGTATGTGGTTTTTCACCTTGGGGCGTTGCAGGCAAATGGTGGAGTCGATGTTTCCAATGGTATATCCCTTACTCTCAATTAGCTCAGCCGTTCTGTGCAGAAGTATTTTACTGTCGATCCCTTTAAGTGTAGGGTCAGTATCGGGGAAATGAACTCCAATATCGCCCAAATTGGCGGCACCTAGCATGGCATCGCAAATGGCATGGATAAGGGCATCGCCATCGGAGTGGCCTAAAGAACCCTTAGTATGATCAATTTCTATACCACCCAGCCAAAAGGGAATACCTTCTTTAAGCTGATGAACATCGAATCCAAAACCTATCCTGAAATCCATTACTCTTTGCGGTTTCGATTGCGCGATGGTTCAAATTCAAAGGAGATTGAAAACCTCAGCGTATTTGCCATGGGGCTATTAAAGCCACCAGTTGGGATGAGGTATGAGAAATCGATGTTGAACACGTTGTAGCGTAAGCCAGCACCCAGGGTGATATATTTGCGATTGCCTTTATTCTGGCTTTCGTGGAAATACCCGGCACGAATGGCAAACTGACGGGCATACCAGTACTCAACCCCGGTAGCTATGTAAATTTCTTGCATCTCCTCCTTAAAACCACCGGGAGCATCGTAAAACGACTGTATCATTCCCTGTACTACCGATACGTTAGGATCCATGCCTTTTACAATCTCGCCTTGTGAGTTGTATATCGGAGGGGTGGGAACCAGCATCTTATTAAAATCGAGCAAATAGGAAAAGCCGTTGTACTGATCGATGTTCATGGATATGCGTCCACCAATTCGCATGTTGATGGGTATAAACTCCTTCTGTGGGTCTTCGTTGTACGACAGCTTTGTGCCGATGTTGGAAATGTTTGCGCCTAGCGCCATTTCGCCATTCTTTCCGGAAAGATTAATAGGATGCTGATAGTACACGGCCATATCGGCTGCAAATGAAGTGCCGGCTTTGCCTGAGCCTGTGCCGGTAGTGGTAAAGTTACCCGTTAAATCCGAACGGATGTACCTGAACGCCATGGCTCCGGCGATGAACTCTGAAAACTTACGCGAGTAAGCAAAATCAATGGCAAACTCGTTGGGGTTGAAAGCCTGGATGTAGTTATTGTTGTTGTCCCTGAATGTGATTTCGCCCATTGAGAAGTACAGCAACGATCCACTCACGGCTTGCATGTCATCTACCTGGTAAAAACCGGTAAGGTTAGTAAGGTTTATATCGTTTACCAGATTCCTGAGCCACGGAGTGTAGGAGAAACCAATTCCCCATTTCTTCCCTTCGATGAATGGGAACTTGGCAGGGTTCCAGTGCTGGGCATTTACATCGGGTACCGATGCCACCCCGGCATCGCCAAGGGCTGCACTTCGGGAATCGGGTGCAATGGTGAGAAATGGAACGGCGATGCGCAGAGCATTCAAACCACCAGACAGCGATATCGTACTATCGAACTGGGCCTTAACGGTTGACGCAGTGCCCAAAATGCAAATCAAGCAAATGCCCAAAAATCTCTTTATCATCTAATTAACTATTTTTAGAGTTTGCAAATTTAGCTATTTATCACATAACAAAACCAAACGTTGAACCTGTCAAATTATTGCACGTTTCAGGGTTAGTAAAGCAGAATTTTTGTGGTTGCCCGCTGACTGGTATTCCCAAGGTTAGCGGTGAGACGTGCAATGTAGATTCCCTTTGAAAGTTTAGCCCCGTTGAAGTTTGTAGCATTCCATTCAAGGGGTCCAATCCTGTATCCGCCGGTAAATACGTTGTTTTTCCTCAGCTCAGCCACCTTAGTACCGCTCAGGTCAAAAATCTCAATTTTCACATTTTGGATCGTTAACACGTTACTTTCAAAGTAGAAATGGGTGAAGTTGCTCACAGGGTTTGGGGTACAGTAGAAATTGGTTATCGTTGGTTTGCCTTCAGCAAGGACTCTGAAAGTTAAGCTCCCCTTGCTGCTATTGTTGAAGGTGTCCCAAGCTTTTACCTCAACTTTGTACAAACCTTCGGGTAATCCGGTTAGGCGATACTCGGCTTTACCATGCGTGTAATCGTTAATGTTGGCTTTATAGAATTCATTGAGGTTGATGTCGGTACTCTGACCATTTGGATATGTGATAGTAGCGGTAAGATCATGTCCAATTCCAATGCCTGTAGTGTTTATTCCGCTTGGGTCCGAAAGGTGTATGAGCAGGAGAGGATTAGAATCAGCGATTCCACCATCTCGAAACTTCATGTCGTTAAGGAATATTTCTATAGCAGGCCCCTCGTTATCCATTTGGACTGGACTTCCGATACCGCCAACGATTATGGAATCGTGGTAGCCCAGAGCAGTTCTCAAACCGTCGTAGGCAAAAAGGCTAATCTTACCCTTTCCGTAAGCGTAATTGATATCCTTTGAAACCGTGAAGTCGATGGTGAATGAGCCATTCTGAACCGTAGCAAAACCCTTAAAAATAGTATTATCTCTGACCTTAAAGTTCATAGGGCTACCGCCATCGTTGGCCAGGGTGGTTATAGTTTTCTCCTTGTCGTAAACGGTTACGGTCACTATTCCGTTGAAACTGTTAATCTTAATGTTTGAAGAATTAACAACATCGCCTTTGATGTTTACCTTTTCAAGCGCTTTGAGGGTATCGGTAAGTTCACCAACATCTTTATGATTTATTTGGTTCACGTTTACACGGTACGAAGGGTATCGGAGTCTGATAGCGGGGTCGCCCAAAAGGGTGAAGTTCAACTTATTATATCCTGTACCGGTAAGATTTTTGGTAATCCGAATCAGGTCGCCAAGCCTGTAGAATTCACCATCGGCATCTGTGCCAAAGAGCTGCTGAACGAAGTTATAGTTAAGGGTAAAGTTTGGGCTTGAGTAAACAAGGCGCGTTGTTGTAAGCATGGCAATGGCACCGCCGTTTGGGTTGAGTAGCACCCACTCACCGGTTGATGTGTTATGATAGTCATCGAAGCGGCTAAACTCACAGGTGGCGGTAATAAAAAGAGGGAGTCGTTTGGCATTCTTCCACGAGAGAACATCCTGTAGCATGAGCACCTTTTCATGAGCAAGCCATCGTTCATTGCCATGACCGGTATAGTTAACCAGCAGGGCACCATTGTTCACCGCTGAGTTAATGGCTTGGGTTACCCTTGGGTAGCGTTGACCACCAGGGAGTGTTTCCTGCGGAAAGGCGTCGAAAAATATCTTTTGAATGTTGTAGGCCGGATGGTTCTCCTCGATATATTTTGCCAGGTTGTTTGCATCCTGCATGTGGACGTTTCCGTCTTCGTCGTCGGCAATAAAAACCAGCCTGCTTTGCCAGTCATCAACCTCTTCGTCGTCAAGGTACCGTTTAACCTTGCTCACCATATTTGCAGCCTGTTCTGGAGTGCTAACCGGAAAACGTCCAATGCCAACATCAAGAAATCCGGAACCTTCACCCTCGTTATCATCCAGAAGTCCGAAAAAATCATCGGTAACAAATGATGATACAGGGTTTATTGACCTTTCGGACTGATAGGTTAGAATAAAGTTGGTGTTTCCGGTTTTATTTGATAGGTTGTCGTACGAGCCATCGCCAAAGAGAAGCAGGTATTTGGGTTTATCCTCATCCGATGTTGCTGCACGGTAAAAGTAGCGAAGCATGTTACGAATTGCTGCTACATCGGGGTTTCCACCTGAAAACTCGTTGTAAACCTCGTTGGTGGTGTAAACCGCAACCGAAAGGTTGCTGCGTTGCCGATGCAGCTGAGCCAACTCCTCGGCCTGGGGTTTAAACTGAGGGTGAGTAACTATGAAGTAGTTGTAAAACCCATTACCCCTGATATTCTGGTTACCAATTGATGTATACGACTCTATGCTATATGCCTTGCCAGGATCGAATGCAATGTAGGTTTTTAACGTTTCGGTTGATTGCTTATAGGTAATAATGCCTCCTGACAGGTTAGTGTTTATCCGTTTAACCTCATGAATGTTGGTAATGTCCCATATTTGGGTAGTAGCAGTAGAATTTCCGACAGAAAACTTTGCTATTCGGTTTGCTCCAACCGATGAAAAGTCCCTGAAAATCATTTGAGACCCGTTAAATGCCAGTTCATGTCTGGTTTGAACCGAAATAAAGTCCATTAATCCAACCGAACCCGACTGTGGCTTGTTGTACGCTACCTCAATATTCAAGTTTTGGGAAGTGGTAATCCCATCGAAAAATTGTTCGGTAACCGAAACAACATTTGCCAGCTCATCGCCAATCGGGACAGAATTAACATTAATGTTACTGCTTGTACCGTTATACCTTAATGTAAAGCTGGATGCTGAAGCTGAGCGAGCAGCCAATCTGACCCAAATGCTAAACGGACTACTTACCAAAAGATGCGGGGTAGTGATGTTATAACTATAGGAAGTGACAACATCAAAAATCTCTCCAAACCATTCGCGTCCGGATTTAACCAGGTTTGTGTCGTTTTTCTCGAAAGTGGTAACCTGGTCAAAGCTGGTAGTGGAGTAGTTCTCTACCTCAGCAGGAGTTTCTGCAGTTTGCATGATCAGCTGTGGCTGGCTGGTGGTAAGAAAGTAGTAGATTGTGTTGGTGTACCCGTGCTTTTTCCATTTCCACTTACCGTATGAGTCGTTATATAGCAGCGTTTCAGGTCCTTCTGCGTAGAATAGTATATAGTCGCCCTGGTTGAATACCCCATCGCTTCCCTTTTCCATGAATATGGGAATTGGCAGAATGGCATCGTAGCCCTCAACATTATTCATTAGGGGAAGTTCCCTCCCGCCATTACCCCATAAGCTGATATTCGTTGGATCGGAAAAACCGTATTGCAAAAGTTCAGCATACGTTACTTTATATACACCTGATCGGGATACACCAATTTTTACCCACTTCCCGCTACTAAGCACCGAGTTTGATAGCTGAACTTTATGAATGTTGAAAGATTTTTTATCAATATTCTTTTTACGAATTATTCTGTATGTAATTGATACCAACTTTTCAGTATCTCCAGAACTGTTTGCTCTTAGAGTGGGGTAGGTGAAGTGAATAAAGCTCTTATCGCCGGTTCGGAGTCGTTGAATTTCAGGCTGAATATTCTTTTGCAAGTCCTTGCTTTCAAATACCATATTTCCATGAATTGGCTCCCATTGTGTAGATATGATCTCAACGTCATAATAATCTATACTGTCAGAGTTAGGGAGGGGAATCGCTTCATTAAAATATGGGGCGATATCGTTCTCGTAAGGGTAACAAGCCCCTTCAAACCAAAGGCATTTGGTTACAGGATTAGGCTCATCGTACCAGTTAAGAACCTTGTTAATGGGATCCTGCGAATGAGCCGTAATTGCTGATATTGTTAATAAAATGCTTACAAAAACTTTACTCATTGGTGCATACTGTGTTGCAAATAAACAAAACTTTACGTTACCTTTACGTTTAGTTTCCAACAATAAAAAACGAAAATAGTTAGTTCTTATTACAACAATAGTTCGAACTAAATGGCATTTTGCAATAGAGTTAGGTTTGGTCTCCTGTTATTGATTTTTATCATTCCTTTTACCAATTTAAGAGGACAGGACCCTGTATTCTCACAGGTTTTTTTTAATCCTACCATGCTTAACCCTTCATATGCTGGGGCAGGGAAGGAAATTCGGTTAGGAATCATTTACCGCAACCAGTGGACTATGATAGATATGCCTTACTCCACGTTTGGGGTAAGCTATGACAGGTTACTTTTTTCAAGTTCAGCGTCTAAAAATTCTATTCGGCCCCGTTCACTCTTTTCAGGGAAAAGTGGAATTGGCTTTAACATTATCAGCGATGTGGAGGGTAAAGGAGTATTCTCAAGAAACACAATCGATTTGATTTATTCCTACGGAATACAGCCTGCTTATAACGCCCACGTACGTTTTGGGCTCCAAACCAGTGCAATATTTCGTACACGTGGTTTTTCAGGACTAGTTTTTCCAGATATGATTAACACAGCCGGAGATGTGGTAGGTTCATCCGATGCAGTGGGCTATACCACATGGAATTATGATATTGCGCTAGGTATTGCTGGTGATTATGACAACTTTTACGGTGGGTTTGCAGTGCATCATCTGTTACAACCCGTAGAGGCAAGTTTTACAGGTGGTAGCGCTTATATCCCAAGAAAATATACTTTTCATTTGGGAGCCGACTTCAATCTATATAAATGGAGGCGATTTAAAGAAGTTCTTCTATTCAGTCCCAATGTAATCTACATCCAGCAGCTTAATTTTAACCAGTTGAACATTGGCTTTTATCTGTCAAAAAACTGGGCTGTTGCAGGAATTTGGTTAAGGGAAAACCTTAGTCTAAGCAGTCATTCTTTTATAGTAACCCTTGGCTATGCCGATGATGTATTCCGTATGGGATACAGCTATGATTTCAGTATAATGCGCTATGGATTAAGAGGATTGCCAACTTCATCGCATGAGGTAACCTTGGGTTGGAATTTTGAGTATAAAAGGGGTAAGAAAAAATTCAGGTACATAAAATGTCCAAAATTTTAAATTTTTGCAATTTAATTAGGTGTTGAACAAAATAATATTTATATATTTGAGTTGTATTAAAATGAGAAAATTCCTACAGCTATGAGCTTAAATTATAGAATCTTACTTTTGGCAGTAGCCGGTGCTTTTGGTCTCACTTCTTGTGGTTTATTTGGCAAGGGTGGAGGAAGAGGTGTTTCCGAAAAAACCGGTTGGAATTACAACGATCCTGAAATGGGAGGGTTTGAAGTTGTAATGAACTGGCAACCCGAAGCTGGTCCCGGACTTGTTTTTATTGAGGGTGGTACTTTTATAATGGGTCGTGTTGAACAGGATGTGATGTACGATTGGAATGCTAAGCCCCGCAGGGTTACCGTTACCTCTTTCTACATGGATGAAACCGAGATAAGTAATGTGGATTGGCGCGAGTATGTTCACTGGTTGAAAAGGGTTTATTCAGATTACCCCCAGGTAATACGTGCAGCCTTACCCGATACGCTGGTTTGGCGTTCGCCCCTTGGCTATAACGAGCCTTTTGTAACCGATTATTTCCGTCACCCTGCATACAACGATTACCCTGTTGTTGGCGTTAACTGGCTTCAGGCAAACGATTACTGCATCTGGCGTACCGATAGGGTGAATGAAATGTTACTGATAAAAAAGGGAATCATTGAGCTCGAACCAACTCAGAAGGGCAGAGATGTATTTAACACGGAGGCTTACCTGGCCGGACAGTATGAAGCCAAAACAAAAAAGCTTTTACCTAGCCTTGATCCCAACCAACCCGAAGGACGCCATGTTCGTTTCGAGGATGGTATCCTTTTACCCAAGTATCGCCTTCCAACCGAAGCAGAATGGGAGTTTGCAGCATCTGGATTAGTGGGCAACACCTACGATGAGCGTATGGTGGAACGTCGAATCTACCCTTGGAACGGACACAACGTCCGTAATCCTGAATCAAAAGTTCGTGGACAGATGATGGCAAACTTCGTTCGTGGCCGTGGCGACTTCATGGGGTTGGCCGGTAACCTGAACGATGAGAATACTTTCCCTGGCCCTGTTAAATCATACTGGCCCAATGATTATGGTCTATACTGTATGGCCGGTAACGTGAATGAATGGGTGCTTGATGTGTACCGCCCATTGAGTTTTGAGGATGTTGATGAAATTCGTCCCTACCGCGGTAACGTGTTTAAAACTCCTTACGATCTTGAAGGAAACTTTGCAAAAAAAGACAGTTTGGGACGTATTCCTTACAGAGAGGTTACCGAAGAGGAGGCTGCTAATCGTCAGAACTACAACAAATCTTACTATATAAACTACAAGGATGGTGATATTGCTTCAACATTAGATTTCCGTGAAGGTGAAACCATCAAAGAAAAGCATTCCGACAGGATGTATGATCAGGGTGATCAGCAGCTCAAGAATAGGGGTATGACAACCCTCATTAACGACCATGTTCGTGTTTACAAGGGAGGTTCATGGAAGGATAGGGCTTACTGGTTGAGTCCTGGTACTCGAAGATTCCTTGATGAGGCTTCATCAACCAACGATATCGGTTTCCGTTGTGCCATGGAGGCGGTTGGTGCCCAGTCTGCCAAGAAGCGCGGAGAAAAAACACGATAGTTAATCGCAATAATATTCTGAAAACCTCATACCTTTATGAGGTTTTCTTTTTTTAAATAAGTAGTTATGATTGAAAATATTTATCAGGAGTACAAAAAAACGTGGCAGGTTACCACCGATAGTCGTAAAGTAACAAAGGGCTCAATTTTTTTTGCGCTAAAAGGCGAAAACCACGATGGTAACTCCTATGCTGCAATGGCAATTGATAACGGAGCAGCCCTGGCTGTCATCGATAATCCTGCTTATCAATGCAACAGGTGCATTCTGGTTGAAAACTCTCTGTTCACGCTTCAACTTCTGGCAAACTATCATAGGAAAAAATTAAATACAAAAATTATTGCCATTACCGGTTCGAATGGTAAAACCACAACCAAAGAGTTGTTCTATACAGTCCTCTCCAAAAAGTTTACCACAAAGGCAACGGTAGGAAATTTCAATAATCACATCGGAGTACCCTTGACCCTTCTTTCTTTATCTCCCGATATTGAGTTCGCTATTGTTGAGATGGGGGCCAATCATCCTAAGGATATAGCTCAGCTCTGTGAGATTGCTCAGCCCGATTATGGTATTATTACCAATATTGGAAGAGCTCACCTTGGTGGTTTTGGCGGATTTGAAGGAGTTAAGCAAGCAAAAGGCGAACTATTTGAGTATTTATCGTTACATGAGGGAACTGTATTTTTCAACCCCAAAAATCACATACTTGTTGAATTGGTAGAAAAGCATAAAGTAAAGAACGCAATCCCATATAGTGAGTACATACAGAACTTCTCGGTCAACTCAGATTCTACAAATCCTTACCTGGAACTTTCCTTGCTAGACAAAAGTGGCCTATCAATTACTATTCAAACTAAACTGGTTGGTAGCTACAATTCCGAGAATGTTTTAGCAGCATACGCAGTTGGAAAATATTTTGGATTAGACTCAGAATCGATTAAAAATGCTATTGAAGAATACTACCCTTCCAATAATCGTTCGCAGTTAATTAAGACCAAAAGCAATACCGTAATCATGGATGCCTACAATGCAAACCCATCGAGTATGGAGCAGGCATTGATGAATTTTTCTAAAATTGAGCGAAGTAACAAAGTAGCCATCTTAGGCGAAATGCTCGAATTGGGTGAATATAGCCATATTGAACATAAGAAAATAGCAGATTTGGCTTTCTCCCAACAGTTAAGCGCTATCTATCTTGTTGGTAGTGAGTACGAATTTTCTAAATCGATGGCTAATGTGAAATTTTTCCTAACGGTTGATGAATGCTTGGAATATCTAAAAAAAGAACCAATAGAGGGTGCAATGATATTACTTAAAGGCTCCCGTGGCGTTAGGCTTGAGAAACTTCTGGATGTCTTATAATTTTTCATAACAGTAATGCAGAGAAACCCCACGGGTTGTGGGGTTTTCTGTTGGTGGGAGCTACAGGGATCGAACCTGTGACCCTCCCGACGCTAGTCGGGATGCACTGAACCGGCTGAATAGGGGAATCCGCAGAGGGCCTCGATTCTTTTTCTGGACTTCCAGGCCTTGAGCTGGCGCTCGCGCATGCGGGCCAGGCGGATGGAATGGAAGGTCTCGAGGTGGACGAGGACCCAGTCGCTGGCCTGGCCGGTGAAACCCTTATGGAATGAGTTGTGGCGGCGGATACGCTCGTGGACGTCACCGGCTGTTGAACCGATGTAGAAGCGGTCGGCGGATCTGGAGTATATGATGTAGGTGCAGGGCATGGCTGGAATCGGGTAAATGCAGAAAAACCCCACGGGTTGTGGGGTTTTCTGTTTGTGGGAGCTACAGGGATCGAACCTGTGCCCCTCCCGACGCTAGTCGGGATGCACTGAACCGGCTGAATAGGGGAATCCGCAGAGGGCCTCGATTCTTTTTCTGCTCTTCCAGGCCTTGAGCTGGCGCTCGCGCATGCGTGCCAGGCGGATGGAATGGAAGGTCTCGAGGTGGACGAGGACCCAGTCGCTGGCCTGGCCGGTGAAACCCCTGTGGTGGGAGTTGTGCCGGCGGATACGCTCGTGGACGTCACCGGCGTTTGAACCGATGTAGAAGCGGTCGGCGGATCTGGAGTATATGATGTAGGTGCAGGGCATGGCTGGGAGAATCAGCGGAATCGGGTAAATGCAGAGAAACCCCACGGGTTGTGGGGTTTTCTGTTTGTGGGAGCTACAGGGATCGAACCTGTGACCCCCTGCTTGTAAGGCAGGTGCTCTGAACCAGCTGAGCTAAGCTCCCAATACATTTCTCAGCCTGTGACCCTCCCGATGTGAGTCGGGATGCTCTGAACCAGCTGAGCTAAGCTCCTAATATATTTCTCAGCCTGAGACTCTAACAATGTGAGCCGGGAAATTTTAAACTATTGAGCTTTATTGGCTATTTCCCTTTGGAAATGCGATGCAAAAGTATGGTAAAGTTTGAAATCTACAAAATATTTTTTGAAAAATATTTTTAGAAAAAAAGTTATGAGAAGGAACGAATTGAAAATCAGAAATATGATTATACAACTTCGGCAACCACAAAAGTGCTTCCACCTACAAAAATTAGATCGTTGGGCTTAGCTGCCAGCTTGGCAGCTGTGAGAGCTTCCGCAACGGTAGGAAAAGCATCTCCTTTAAGCCCAAGGGTAAAAGCTTGTTTTTGAAGTTCTGAATGGTTCAATGCACGGGGAATTGATGCCTGGGTAAAATAGTATATGGCATTTTGAGGAAGAAGAGAGAGCATACCAGTAATGTCCTTATCGGCAACGGCACCAATAACCATGTGTAATTGATTATGGGGCGTACGATTAATTTGCTCAACCACAAGCCTTATACCATCTACATTATGCCCAGTGTCGCAATATATGAGGGGGTTATCCGATAACTTTTGCCAGCGTCCCATGAGTCCAGTGAGTTCTTGCACCCTCTTGAGGCCTTCGGCTAAGTCAGTTTCTTTGATACTAAATCCATTGTCGTTAAGTACTTCAATCGATTTTAAAACGCCAGGAAGGTTGTATCGCTGATAGTTTCCCATCAAATCGAGTTCAATTGAAAATTCTAAAGATCCTTTTGCATATTTAAATTGTTGAAGATTATTTGAAACGATGGATTGCTCAAGGATATTAACCTGTTGATCGGCAAAGATTATAGGAGCTCTGGATTCTCTTGCTTTGGTTTGAAAAATTTCGGCTACTTCGGCTTGGTATTGGCTAATAATTACAGGTGTGTTTGGCTTAATAATTCCGGCTTTTTCAGCAGCTATCTTTTGAAGTGTACCGCCCAGTAAATCGGTATGATCCCATCCTATATTTGTAATTATACTTAGAACTGGATTGACAATGTTGGTCGAATCGAGCCTGCCACCAAGCCCCACTTCAATTACAGCAATATCAACCTGCATGCGGGCAAAATAGTCGAAGGCCATGGCAACGGACATTTCAAAGAAAGACGGTTTAACCCGGTCCAGGAATTCTTTGTGAAGACTAACAAAGGAAGATACCTCATCTTTAGGAATCATTTGGCCGTTAATTCTGATTCGCTCTCTAAAATCACGAAGGTGAGGTGAGGTATAAAGTCCAACCCTATATCCTGCTTGTTGCAGAATAGAGGCCAGCATATGCGAGGTGCTTCCTTTCCCATTAGTCCCTCCTACATGAATAGTCTTAAACTTTTTATGAGGCTGACCAAAGTAATCATCTAAAATTAAGGTATTACCTAAATCAGACTTGTATGCAGCCTTGCCAATTCGGTGAAACATAGGTAGCTGCGAGTATATGTATTGAAGTGCTTCAGGGTATTCCATTGGAATAAAATTTGACGCAATGTTAATAATTTTATTGTTGAGAACTTTACGCATACGTTTTGTCATTTATTAACCAACGGTTAACAAATATTTAAGGAACCTATGCACAATTTGGGATACCTTTTCATATATTTAGATGAATTTTAATACCTACGGATATGGCAAAAAGTAAAGTGAACAAGATTTTTGTGCTCGATACTAACGTAATTCTTCATGATTTCCACTGTATTTACAAGTTTCAGGAAAACGATATTGTAATTCCTATTGTTGCCCTTGAGGAGCTCGACCATTTCAAAAAAGGGAATGAGATGATCAACTACCATGCTCGAGAGTTTGTTCGGGAGCTGGATAAGATTGCAGGCGATAAACTCTTTAACGGGGGGTTACCTTTAGGGAAAAATCTTGGGAAGTTACGTATTGAAACAGGGAAGCCTATGCCACCTGAAATGAAGGAATCCTTTTCCGAATTTACGCCTGACCATAGGATACTGGCAATAACCATGTATTTAATGAAGCAGCATCCGGATAGGCCCGTAATTCTTGTCTCTAAGGACATCAACCTGAGAATGAAGGCTAAATCTCTAGGCATATTCGCCCAGGATTACCTGAACGATAAGGTTGAAGATATCGATAGCCTGAAAAAGGAAATTGAGATAATTGAAAAAGTTGATGATAGTTTGATACAGAAACTGTATAACCCAGAAATAAGGCTAACAGCAAAAGATTTGAAACTTAAGCCATACGCTAACCAGTATTTTATTCTCAAAGGCAACAAATCGAGCGCTTTGGCTCACTACGACAAAGCCAGCGATACCCTCGATCGGGTAGAAAAGGTTAAAGCATATGGCATTGAGCCACGTAATGCCGAACAGACTTTTGCGCTTGATGCGCTCCTGCGACCCGAAATTCAGCTTGTTGCCTTGACTGGTAAAGCCGGTACCGGTAAAACGCTGCTTGCCCTAGCCGCTGCTTTGCAGCAAGAGGATCAGTTCGATCAGATCCTACTTGCGCGTCCAATAGTTGCCCTCTCAAATAAGGATATAGGTTTTTTGCCCGGCGATGTGGACGAAAAGATTGGACCCTACATGCAACCGTTGTTCGATAACCTTGGTGTTATCAAGAATCGCTTTAAACCGACCAGTAAAGACTATATGCACATCGAGGAGATGCAACGCACCGATAAGCTAATTATTACGCCCTTAGCCTATATAAGAGGTCGGAGCCTTTCCAATGTGTTTTTCATAGTTGATGAGGCTCAAAATTTAACACCACATGAAATTAAAACCATAATCACTCGAGCAGGAGAGGGTACTAAATTTGTGTTTACCGGCGATATTCATCAGATTGATCACCCCTACCTGGATATGAAATCGAATGGTTTAACTTACCTCAGCGATAAGATGCATGGGCAGGAGATATTTGCTCATATCAACCTGGTGAAAGGAGAGCGAAGCTACCTGGCTGAACTGGCCAGCGATTTATTGTAGATTAACTCATGGGTTATGTCCAAGACACTATTCTTACTTAGGCATGCTAAATCGTCGTGGGCGGAGACCGATAAGAGGGACAAGGATCGAGCCTTGAAGGCCAAAGGAATTTCTGATATCATCAACCTAGCCAGTGCTTTTGGTCCTAAACTAAAGGGGCTTGATTTGATCATTACCAGTTCGGCCAACCGTGCTGTTCACACCGCAATCCTGTTTGCTGAGGCTATAGGATTTCCTCATGGGAACATTAGAATAGAACCTGCCATATACCAAACCGACGATCAGGAGTTACTCGATATGATTAAAGCACTACCCGATGAGTTTAATAGCACTATGGTTGTGGGACATAACCCAACCCTAACCCATCTGGTTAATCATTTCATTACCAATGGCATATACGAGATGCCTACATCTGGGTTGGTTGGCATTGAGTTTTCGGTCGATAGCTGGAAAAATATTTCTCAACAAGCAGTAAAGTCGGTCTTTAAGAGTTTCGACTGAGATGCTTAACAATTTATTAGCTTTACCGTTTAACCAAGGTACGGTTAAGAGTATTATTATTGCCCAATATATTTAGAGTTATGGCACTCAAAAAGTTACCTTTTGTTAACAGAGAGTTAAGTTGGTTGGCTTTCAATGGGAGGGTACTGCAGGAAGCGGAAAACCCCAATGTGCCATTAATTGAAAGGTTGAAGTTTCTCGGGATATTCTCTAACAATCTTGATGAGTTTTTTCGTGTACGAGTAGCAACTCTGCGCCGATTGCTGGTTGATGAGAAAGGGGCTAAAAGATTTATGGGCGATAACCCAAGGAAGATTCTCGAAAAGATTCAACGGCTGGTAATTGAATACCAAAAAAAGTTCGACTTAGTATTTTCTGGAATCATTGATGAACTTAAGTCTGAAGGTATATACCTTATCAATGAGATACAACTTGAACCCCATCAAGTGGAGTATCTGAACAGCTATTTTGACGATTACATCTCTGAATTTGTAGCTCCGGTTATACTTAAAAAAAATCAAAAATTTCCGGAACTGATTGACCAGTCTATTTATCTTGCCATTAAGCTGACCAGTAGCAAAAAAATTAACGCCAAGGAATATGCTTTAATAGAGATACCGTCAAGGTTTGTCAATCGATTCATTCTGCTACCCAAAGAGGGTGAGAAAAATTACATCATCCTTCTTGATGATGTGATCAGGCTTTGCCTTTCCAAGGTCTTTCGAATACTGCCTTACGATAGGTTTGAGGCATACACCGTCAAGATTACTCGCGATGCGGAGCTGGATGTGGATAATGACATTTCGGAGAGCTTGCTGGAAAAAATCTCAAAGGGAGTTAAGAATCGAAAAAAGGGGGAGCCTGTAAGGCTGGTTTATGATGAGGCGATTCCTAAAGATCTGCTTTCCTTCATAACCAAGGGGTTAAATCTGGATCAGGACGATTATGTAATTCCAGGAGGTAGGTATCATAATTTCAAGGATTTTATCAGGTTCCCAAACCTAGACAGGAGCGAATTAATATATAAACCCCTAGAGCCAGTAAGCCGGTTTGAACTCGATAATTCCCTCCGGATAATTGAAGTGATGGAGAAACACGACTTTACCCTGCACTACCCATTTCATAGCTTCCAGTACTACATCAGACTATTGCGCGAAGCCGCAATTGACCCTGCTGTTACCTCAATCCATATCACCCTTTACCGTGTGGCAAAAGAATCCAGGGTGGTACACTCACTAATTAATGCAGCCCTTAATGGTAAAAGGGTAACGGCAATTGTGGAACTGCGTGCTCGTTTCGATGAGCACGCTAACATTTACTGGTCGAAACAGATGCAGGAAGCTGGAGTGAATGTTATATTTGGTGTGCCCGGGCTTAAGGTACACAGCAAGATGACCCTTATTACGCGACAGGGTAAGAAGAAGGAGACGAAGTTTGCCGTGATTAGCACGGGTAACTTTCATGAGGGTAATGCCAACATCTACACCGATGTAAACCTTTTTACGTCCGACAATAGGATTACCAGCGAGATCCATAAAGTTTTTACCTTTCTGGAATCAAACTATAAAACTTTTAGCTTTAAGCATCTGTTGGTTTCGCCCTTTAACATGCGGCGAAAATTGTATGCGCTCATCGATAATGAAATAGAGAACGCTTCCAAGGGTTTACCTGCTTACTTGCTCTGCAAAATAAACAATCTGGTAGACGAGGGAATGATTAAAAAGTTATACCAGGCAAGTCAGGCGGGTGTGGAAATCAAGCTGGTTGTAAGAGGTACTTGTGCCCTCGTGCCCAAAGTAAAAGGGGTAAGCGATAATATTGAGGTATATGGAATTGTCGACAGGTTTTTAGAACATTCCAGAATATTTATCTTTGCAAATGGAGGCAAGGAGATTTGCTACATTTCCTCAGCCGATTGGATGACCCGAAACCTGGACTATAGGGTGGAGGTAGCCACACCAATTTTTAGCAAAACCTTAGTTGAAGAGATGAAAACTATAATAGAATTTGCGCTCCGCGATAACGTTAAGTCGCGACTGGTAAATCAGGGTAGCGGAAATGATTACAAAAGCAGGGGTGATGATGAGCCTGAATTCCGATCGCAAATGGAACTGTATAGTTACTACCATCGGATGGAGGGACAGGCAAACCATAACGGGGTATGAAGTTACTTAAGTTTGCAGCAATCGATATAGGCTCAAATGCCGCAAGGTTACTTTTGACCAACGTGGTTGAGGATGACGAAAATGTTATTTTTCGCAAATCATCGCTCGTTCGCATGCCATTGCGTTTGGGCGAGGATGCGTTTAGCACCGGAGTCTTATCCGAACAGCGGGTTGAAAAGCTGATTAAAACCATGGTGGCCTACAAAAATCTGATGGAGGTTGAGGATGTGGTGGCATATCGGGCATGTGCCACTTCGGCCATGCGCGAAAGCGCCAACGCACACGAGGTGGTGGAACTGGTTAAAGAGAAAACCGGAATTCAGATTGAGGTGATTGATGGTAAGCGCGAAGCAGAAATAATTTATGCCAACGGAATTGTTGAAACCCTTAACGACAACAACCCATACATATATGTAGATGTGGGAGGGGGTAGTACCGAGATCACCCTTTTTCAGGAATCCTGCATTAAAGCCTCGCGCTCGTTTGATATTGGTACAATCAGGATGTTGAAGGGAAAGGTGGGAAAACCCGATTTTGAGGAAGTAAAACAATGGGTAAAAAGTTTAGGCATTAAAGGCCAGAATCCTAAAATTATTGGTTCAGGTGGTAATATCAACAAGCTCAACAAGATTGCAGCAAAAGCCGATCATGAGCCTTTAACCTACCAGGAAATTAAAGAACTCTATAAGTTCATTGACTACTACTCCGTGGAAGAACGAATCAAGATACTTGGCCTTAACCCCGACCGAGCCGATGTAATCATCCCCGCAATCAAGATTTACCTTAAGGTTATGAAGTGGTCGGGAGCGAAGGAAGTAATCGTTCCAACCATTGGCGTGTCCGATGGTATAGTGCGAATGCTATACAAGGAATATAGGGGAATGAAAAAATCATAGCATCCCCGGCAACCTTTAGACGTTACGTTTGTTACCTTTGCAAAAATTTTGCAGATGACCGAGCAGAAGAAACGTGTGGCGTTCTACACGTTGGGTTGTAAGCTTAACTTTTCAGAAACATCAACTATTGCCCGCCAGTTTACTGAATTGGGCTACGAGCGCGTTTCGGCCGATTCGGAGGCGGATGTTTATGTTATCAATACCTGTTCGGTAACCGAACATGCCGATAAGAAGTGCCGTCAGGCAATTCGCAAGTTTACAGGTAAATCGCCAAATGCACTGGTAGCCGTGGTGGGCTGCTATGCCCAACTTAAACCCGATGAGATTGCCCAGATAGAGGGGGTTGACCTTGTCCTGGGGACGGCCGATAAGTTTAACCTGCCACATCTAATTCAAAATAACACTCGTAAACCCCAGGAGAAGGTTTACAGCTGCGACATCGACACCATTACCGATTTCTTCCCGGCCTACTCAACCGGCGATCGTACACGTTCCTTTCTGAAGGTTCAGGATGGATGCGATTACCATTGCAGCTACTGCACAATACCACTTGCCCGAGGCAGAAGCCGAAACATGCCTATTCGTGAAATCGTAGAGCAGGCAAAAGCCATAGCTCGACAGAATGTTACAGAAATAATACTAACCGGAGTAAATACGGGCGACTTTGGCAAATCAACCGGAGAAACCTTCCTGGAGCTTATCCGGGAGCTCGACAGGGTTGAAGGAATTGAGCGATACCGAATCTCATCCATAGAACCCAACCTTGTAACCCCGGAAATTGTTGACTTTGTTGCCCAGTCGGTTAAGTTCCTTCCTCATTTTCATATCCCCTTGCAATCTGGTTCAAACCGCATTCTTGCGCTGATGCGCAGGCGTTATAAGCGAGAGCTTTTTGCTGAGCGAATTGAGCTAATCCGGAGCCGAATGCCCGATGCCTTTGTTGGCGTTGATGTGATTGTGGGTTTCCCTGGTGAAACCGACGAGGACTTTGAAGATGCCTTCGGCTTTATTGAAAGGGTAAAACCTTCGTTTCTGCACATCTTCCCATACTCAGAAAGACCAAACACCCCGGCTGCGGAGTTCGATGGTAAGGTTAACCCAAGAATAGCTAAACAGCGAGTGGCTCAGTTAACCGAATTATCCGATAGGCTGCACATGGAATTCTACCGGAAACATGTAGGCCAAACCCGACCCGTACTGATTGAATCAACCCGTAAAGGAGATTTAATGTTCGGTTTTACCGATAACTACATAAAGGTAGCGGTAGCTTACAATAAAAATCTGGCAGGTAAGATAGTGAGCGTGGAGCTAAAAGATTTTCAGAACGGAGAATTTATTTTGGGCACAGTTTAGTAGCACTGGTATAAGAAAGAGCCGGAGATTCTGCCCTGCTCTTTCAAAATCATTTATACTTTATAGGTCAAGCTTCCCTGAGTAAGAGTCAGCATAGGATGGGGCAACAGTCAAACCTCTGGCTGAAGCCCATGCCTTCATTTTGGTGATAGCGTAATCGCAATCGGGTTCAAGGTAGATATAGCCTAGGTTGTCAAAGGCGTACATCTGGTAGTAGGTAAAAACGCCGTTTTTCATGGTGGCGTCGCCATCGTACGAGTAGGTTGTGGTGCTTGAAGCAACTGCAACAACCCTTCCGGTTGCATTCAAGGCAGTTTTCATGGCGCCGATTTGGCAGGCATCAAAGCAAAACATCATCTTGGTGCTCTTGGCAGTGGAGAATTTTGTTTTAAACCATGAACTGCTGATGTAGTACAGGTCTGTGGTAACAATATTTCCGTTGCTACCGTGCCCTGAATAGCAGAATGCTATTTCGTTTCCAGCTATAGCCTTGCTTACAAGGCTATTGATGGCTGACTCAATGTTAGCCTTTGTTGCATTGCGGTCCAGTATAATTGTAACTGAGTATCCTTCTTTAACCAATCGGTTCTTCCAATCGGTGGCATCATCATCGCAGTACTGCAGGTCGTACTGGGTGCCTGAGTAGTCGGAAATACCAATAACCAAGGCATACTTGGCACCCTTTGGGGTGTTTTCGTCGAGCTTTACCAGCTCGGCATCCTTATCGGTAATGGTGAACTGTTTAATCACATTCTGTGGGCGAGTGTCTATAGTGGCAAAATCGGGACGAACCGTCCACTGATTTTTCTCCGGTTTCTGAATGAGTTCATCATCTTCTTTTGAGCAGCTCACCGCTATCGCAGCAGCGAAAATCGCCAAAATGGCGAAATGTAAAAATTTGTTTCTCATAACGTTAGGTTTGGTTAAGTTAATGGTTGGTTGTTTGTATTAAAATGCAAACGCAAGTTAAACCTGAGGTAAACTAAAGTCAATAAGTTATCGACAAACAACCGGTTTTATAGCATATATAACAGGAAATGAGATAGATAGTACAATATTATCATCTGATTTTATGAGGAGAAAACAATATGGCTTACCTTTCACAAGGTAAGGATTTAACTTTTAAGCCTACTGTTCACTACGTTAACACCCACAAGTCGCCAGTACCTAATACCCTGCGATTTGTAGTATACCAGTATGGTGTACGAGTTTTCGGTCTCGAAAAAGGAGGACTCTATACGGTTAAAATCAGAATATGATTGGTTTTGCGCAACAAACACGTATTTATAGTTATAAAATCCCTGCTTTAAAAGTAGTTTTGTTTCATAGCAAGCGCTTTGGTGTGTATAGTTTAGCTTGAACGATGGATTCAGCTCCCAGCCGGTTAGTTCACCAAACAGGTATATTTCGCCATCAAATTGGATATCGGTGGATAGCGTAAAGTAAACCCAGGTGTAGTCGGCTTGGGTTGGGCTATCGGTTACATCGTCGCATTTCACAATAAATTTTCCGTTAATATCCTGGTTCTCTGTGTATCGGTAGCTTTTAACCTTGCTATCAGGTGTAAGTAAGGTGTGGTAGGTACCGTCATATTTTCTGAAGGCTTGCACTCCCGGTGTTTGGTAGTAAAACGATTTAAGGTTCAGCTGCCTGAACTCATTCCCGCCCTCAAAAACCGGTGATGTAGAGGTGTGGTAAACGAGGGTATTCTTTTCTATGTAGTTCGGCTTTTTAAATATTTGCTGGTTGTAGGGTTGGTTGTTTTGTAAGATTATAACAGTGATATCGGTAGTAGGGTCAACTTGTCCCAACTGGGCAGTATTGATACTGAGTTCCAGCTGCTGATGCGTTTTTTGTAGGCTTGGTGCAACGGGTTGACGAACAAGGGCGTCAATCTTTACTTTTGGTTCAAAAATATGGAATTTCTGCTGAAGCACCACCCGTGCCCTGTCTGATTGTTTAACCACTTGCAGAACATAATTTCCTGAAAGTTTTAACCTCACATCGTTGTTGGGCAGTGTGATTGAGTAGTGCCGGTACTGCACCAGTGTTCCTGAGGAATATTTGTAATCGTAGATGGGGGTGTACTCAAATCCTTCGGCATACTCCATAAAAGGAATCCCTGAGGGTTGCCAGCCATAGTCGCAGTGTATGATGGTGTACTCATATTGCTCGGGGCTTTCCGATAAATCGTCGAATTCAACCATTAGCGTTTCATCGGTATTAAGCTCAATGATGGGTTGGCTAAGCTCGAATCCACTCTTGTAGCACTTAGCCGATTTAATGAAGTTTTCGGAAACATTTGAGATTTTTTTTGGTGTGTGGCAAACATTTGCTACCCACCAGCTGTTATTGGAATAACATTTTTTAGCGGGGGAACAGAACGATAAGATTAGTATTGATATATTTATATATATTGTGATTTTGATATACATCAACTTTTTTTTGTTACAACATGTTACCAAAGATACTACATTTGCCCTAAAATTTAAACAGGAGTTCAAAAGTTACTAAATTTGTGTAAAGAAAAAAATCACAGCTAAATGTCAAAGGTAATTAAAATACGGAGGGGCTTAAATATTCCGTTGCAGGGTTCAGCTGAAAAGGTGCTGGTTCGCCTTGATAGGGCTGAGACCTACGGGCTAAAACCTACAGACTTTCCGGGATTAGTCCCTAAACTTAATGTGACAGTTGGTGAGCGGGTTAAAGCCGGCACCCCATTATTCCACGATAAGTATAGGCCCGATGTGGTATTTGCCTCACCGGTTAGCGGCGAGGTTCTTGATGTGAGGCGCGGAGAGCGTAGGGTTATACTTGAGGTAGTGGTTAAGGCCGATAGCGGTGATTTGGAGTACGAAAATTTTGGTGCTGCCCCTGCCGATTCGCTAAAGCGCGAGGAGGTAATTGCAAAGCTGCTTAAAGCTGGGGCATGGCCTTACATCCGGCAAAGGCCCTACGGCATAATTGCCAATCCGGCCGATACTCCAAAGTCCATATTCATTTCCTGCTTCGACACCTCTCCGCTTGCGCCCGATTTAGACTTTGCCGTACAGGGAGAAGAGCAAGCCTTTCAGGCAGGTATTGATGCTTTGCGGAAGCTAACTGCCGGCAAGGTTCATTTGGGTTTAAATGCCGACTTTCCTCCAGCAAACGCTTTTGCCAAGGCAAAAGGGGTTGAGTTCAACTACTTTACCGGGCCACATCCGGCTGGGAATGTTGGCATTCACATCCATCATGTTGACCCCATTGCTAAAGGGGAAGTGGTTTGGGTGGTAAATCCGTTAGATGTTATCATTATTGGTCGCCTGTTCCTCAATGGAATTTACGATACCACCAAGGTTATAGCATTAGTAGGTTCTGAGGTTGCCAAACCCCGTTACTTCAAGCTAATTTCCGGGGCCGCGGTTAGCAGCATCCTTGCAAAAAATATTAAGGAAGATGCAGCGGTACGCATCATCAGCGGAAACGTTTTAACCGGTACCCGAGTTGATAAGCTGGGATACCTTGGGTTTTACGATAACATGGTTTCCGTTATACCCGAGGGTAAGAAACATGAGTTCTTTGGATGGATTGCCCCGGGTGTGAATAAACACAGCGCAACTCGGGCATTCCTATCGAAACTAATACCCAGAAAAACCTTCAGGCTGGATACCAACATGCATGGCGGGCATCGTGCTTTAGTTCTCACCAATCAGTATGAAAAGGTTTTGCCCATGGACATTTACCCTGTTCATCTGATTAAAGCCATACTGGCCAATGATATCGATAGGATGGAGCAGCTTGGTATTTACGAGGTTGTTGAAGAAGATATGGCGCTTTGCGAGTACGTTTGCGCATCGAAAACCGAGGTGCAGGCTATACTTCGGAAGGGTATTGAAACAATGATCAAGGAGTTAAGTTAATCATAATACATTTGTAATGAAGGCTTTACGAAATTATATCGATAAAATTAAGCCACACTTTCAGAAAGGTGGAAGGTTTGGAATGTTCCACTCAACCTTTGATGCATTTGAAACCTTTCTGTTTGTACCTGATACCGTTACCACTAAAGGCAGTCACATTCGCGATGCCATTGATCTCAAGCGAACCATGTCGATGGTTATTATTGCCCTGATGCCTGCCATGCTATTCGGTATGTGGAACGTGGGTTACCAGTACACCCTATCAATAGGCGCCAGCTGGAGTTTTTGGCAAACTTTCTGGTTCGGATTTCTCAAGGTGCTACCCTTAATTGTGGTAAGCTATGGGGTTGGCCTTTCCATTGAGTTTGCCTTTGCACAGGTAAGGGGACATGAGGTTAATGAGGGTTTTCTGGTAAGCGGTTTACTTATACCGCTCATCATGCCAGTTGACGTTCCGCTCTGGATGTTAGCCATTGCAGTGGCTTTTGCAGTGGTTATAGGGAAAGAAGTATTTGGTGGTACGGGCTACAACGTATTCAATCCTGCTTTACTGGCCAGGGCATTTATGTTTTTTGCCTATCCATCTCATATGTCGGGCGATAAGGTTTGGATAGCCGGACTAGCAAAGGGGCAGGGTGTTATTGACGGATTTTCTGGAGCTACACCTCTGGCTAATGCCGCAGCTTACCAGATGGATAAAATGCCTTCGGCCTATGATATGTTCATGGGGTTTATACCTGGCTCGGTGGGTGAGACCTCCACGCTTGCCATACTTATCGGAGCCTCAATTCTGATAATTACAGGGATTGGCAGCTGGAAAATAATGGTATCCGTATTTGGGGGTGGATTGGCTGCTGGATTACTATTCAATGCGTTTGCAGTTAACCCGTACATGCAGATCCCAGCCTGGCAGCACCTGATCATGGGAGGTTTTGCTTTTGGTGCCGTATTCATGGCTACCGATCCGGTAACGGCCTCGCATACAGAGAAGGGTAAATGGATATACGGATTTCTTGTGGGATTTTTAGCCCTTTTGGTAAGGGTGCTTAACCCGGCCTACCCAGAAGGGATGATGCTGGCCATACTACTGATGAATGTCTTTGCCCCATTGATTGATTTCTATGTAGTAGAGGCTAATATCCGCCGTCGTATGAATCGTACTAAAAAGGTTGTAAACTCTTAACCAACATCAACCTATGAAATTACTTGAGAAGATAAAAGGCTTGGATCGCAACGGTAACACCTATACTTTTATGTACGCATCGGGCTTAGTGATTATTGTGGCCATGCTTCTGGCTACAGCATCAACCGCACTCAAGCCAGTTCAAACCAAAAACGTTGAGACCGAGAAAAAGATTGACATTCTTCGCTCCATCGGGAAAGCCGAAGGGGTGGATCAGGCAAGGAATAAACACGCATTTGTTGCCGAAACCTTTGAAAAATACATCCCCGAACAGCTGGTTGTGAACTCTCAGGGCGATAGTATTCAGGGCTTAAGGGCATTTAGCATTGATTTGAAGGTTGAAATGGCAAAGCCACTCGAACAGCGAAATCTGCCTCTATATAAGGCTATTCTCGATGATGGTAGTGTCAAGTATATCATTCCCTTGCGTGGTCGCGGTTTATGGGGGCCAATTTGGGGTTACATTGCCTTGAACGCCGATCTAAATACCATTTTTGGGGCAACCTTTTCCCACCAAGGCGAAACGCCAGGGCTAGGTGCTGAAATCTCGACTCCAGAATTTCAGGCGCAGTTTAAGGGCAAAACCATATTTGAGGGCGACAGCATTTTAACCTTTACCTCTATTAAAGTGGTTAAAGGAGGTGCCACACCCAACGATCCCCATGGAGTTGATGCGATCTCAGGCGGAACAATAACCAGCAAAGGACTTGAGAGCATGCTCCGCGACTGCTTGTGGGGTTACCAAAAATATTTTGAAAAAATAAAAAATAGCATAAGCCATGAGTGAAGTTAAGGAGAAGGAATCGTGGTTCTCTCCCAAGAACATCAAACTGCTAACCGATCCAATCGATTCCAAAAACCCGATAACCGTGTTGGTGTTGGGTATATGTTCGGCATTAGCCGTAACCGTTAAGCTTAAGCCGGCTATAGTTATGGCTATCTCCGTAACAGTGGTAACCGCTTTTTCAAACCTCATTATCTCGCTGATTCGGAATTCAATACCTAACCGCATAAGAATTATTGTACAATTGGTGGTTATTGCAGCACTGGTTATTATTGTTGATCAGATACTTAAGGCATACGTGTACGATGTGAGCAAACAGCTCTCAGTATTCGTTGGGCTGATAATCACAAACTGTATAATAATGGGACGCCTGGAAGCATTTGCCCTGGGCAACAAGCCCTGGCCTTCGTTCCTCGATGGTATTGGGAATGGTCTTGGCTATGGTCTGATTTTGGTAGTGGTAGCATTCTTTCGTGAACTTCTGGGTTCCGGAACACTTTTTGGTTACCGGGTGGTTCCTGTTGAATGGTACATCAAAAACGGAGGATTCTACGAGAACAACGGGATGATGATTCTGCCTCCCATGGCTCTGATTACTGTTGGCATCATTATTTGGATACAGCGGAGCCGTAACCGTAAGCTCATTGAGGAGTAACCTGACTAAAGCTAATGATTATGGAACATCTTATCAACATATTTGTCAAGTCGATTTTTATCGACAATATGGTTTTCGCCTACTTCCTGGGCATGTGCTCCTACCTGGCAGTATCGAAAACCGTTAAAACATCGGTGGGGCTTGGGATTGCCGTGATTTTTGTAATGGCCATAACAGTTCCGGTAAACTATCTGATGAACAAGTACCTGCTTCTTCCTGGGGCACTAAGCTGGCTCGATCCTGAATTTGCTTCACTTGACCTTAGCTTTCTATCCTTTATTATGTTTATCGCAGTGATTGCCTCAATGGTGCAGCTGGTTGAGATGGTGGTAGAGAAAACGTCGCCGGCATTATACAACTCGCTGGGTATCTTTTTGCCACTGATAGCTGTTAACTGTGCAATTCTGGGAGGCTCCCTGTTCATGCAAGAACGCGAATACGAAACGTTGGCCGAAGCAACGGTTTTCGGCCTGGGTTCGGGGGTGGGTTGGTTTCTTGCCATCGTTGGCATAGCAGCCATTCGTGAGAGGTTGAAGTACTCCGATATACCAAAGCCCCTGCGCGGGTTAGGAATCGCTTTTATTCTTACTGGCCTTATGGGCATTGCATTTATGACCTTTATGGGTATCAAATTGTAAAATTTGCAAAACTTACTACATCATGATCTTACTACTAGGAAACGGAGCTGTAATATTCACCGCAATAGCTGTATTCCTTTTGATTATCCTCCTGCTGGTTTCAGTCCTGCTCTATGCTAAGAAAAAGTTAACACCCCAGGGCAAGGTAAAGTTGGTAATTAACGAGGAGCGAACCCTTGAAATTGAGCCCGGCGGAACAATCCTTTCAACCTTATCAAATAATGGCGTGTTCTTACCTTCGGCCTGCGGTGGGGGTGGAACTTGTGGTATGTGTAAATGCAGAGTACTGGAAGGCGGAGGTAGCATACTTCCTACCGAAGTAGGATTTTTTTCCCGTAAGCAGCAAAATGACCATTGGAGGCTTGGCTGCCAGGTTAAAATCCGCGAGGATATTAAGATTGAAGTACCCGAGGAGGTTCTGGGCATAAAGAAATGGGAATGCGAGGTGGTTTCGAACCGCAATGTGGCTACTTTCATCAAGGAGTTTGTAGTTAAGCTGCCCGAAGGCGAAAAACTTCATTTCCGCTCCGGTGGTTACATACAGATAGATGTCCCCAAGTTAGAGGTAGATTTCTCAAAGGATATCTTTGTTGAGCCGGAATTCCGCGATGAGTGGGACAAATATAGGATGTGGGATTTGAAGATGAAGAATACCGAGGAAACCTTCCGTGCATACTCCATGGCGAACCATCCGGCCGAGGATAATATCATCATGCTTAATGTACGCATTGCAACTCCACCTTGGGATAGGGAAAAAAATGCCTTTATGAACGTAAACCCAGGCGTTTGTTCAAGTTTCATCTTCTCCCGCAAACCCGGCGATAAGGTTATGATTTCCGGCCCTTATGGTGAGTTCTTCATAAAGGATACCCAGAATGAGATGATGTTTATTGGCGGTGGTGCCGGTATGGCGCCTATGCGCTCGCATATTTTTGACCAGTTCCTAACCAAGCGTACCAAACGTAAAGCTACTTTCTGGTACGGAGCCCGTTCAAAACGCGAAATATTTTACGAGGAGCACTTCCGCAAGATTGAGCAGGAGTTTCCTAACTTCAAGTTCACCATTGCCCTGTCGGAGCCAAAACCAGAGGATAACTGGACCGGGTATGTTGGTTTTATCCATCAGGTCATCTATGATAACTACCTATCGAAACACGAAGCTCCTGAGGATATTGAATACTACCTGTGTGGACCTCCTGCGATGAACGATGCCGTGCAGAAAATGCTGTACGAGTTGGGTGTACCCGAGGAGATGATTGCTTTTGACGATTTTGGAGGGTAAAAATAACGAAATGTTTAACTTTTATTAACCACTCTTTAACCCGCATTAGCTTATGCGGGTTTTATCTTTGCAGCGTAATCAGAAACAGAAAAGTTAGTTTTCTCATAGGCTTTTGGTTTTTGAGTTAGGTTTAGGTTTGGTTTTAGGTTAAGGGTAACAAAATGGGGCTGTAAAGCCCCTTTTGTTTTATAGTATTGTGCTGTAAGACTGGAAATCATTGATATCTATTCATATTAAATTAAACCCCGTCCTAAAAGGGCGGGGTGGCAGGTTCAGTAAAGCTTGTGTTGATTTGATTTAGTCGGAACCAAACGAAAGTTATTATTGTATCAAATCGAATCTGATTTTTTCAACTTTTACAGGCAAATTTACTCATCGCTGCTGTCAAGCAATCCGATGTAGTATAGCAATGTTGCCAGAGAACCCAGGGCCGCTACCACATAGGTAAGCGCAGCCCATTTCAGGGCATCGCGGGCGTAGATAGAACCCTCGCCGTAGGTAAGACCCGAGGAGTTCAGCCAGGCAAGAGCCCTACGGGATGCGTCCATCTCAACGGGCAGGGTAATAATGCTAAAGAGCGTGGTTAAGGCCAGCATGATAACACCAATGAGCAGAATGCCAGGCATGCTTTGCAGCAGAATAACCCCGGCAAGTAGAACCCATTGAACCCATCGGGAGGCTATGCTTACCAAGGGTACCAGTGCCGATCGCATTTGCAGGAAGGCATAGCTTTGAGCGTGCTGAATGGCGTGGCCGCATTCATGAGCTGCTACGGCTGCAGCAGCAATACTTCGCCCATGGTAGACATCGGGGCTAAGGTTTACCGTTTTGTTGACAGGATTGTAGTGGTCGGTTAGCTCCCCCGCAACCGATATCACCTTTACGTCATAAATGTTGTGGTTGTGGAGCATCAGCTCGGCAACCTCTTTCCCGCTCAAGCCCCGGGGTAGGGCTACACGCGAGTAGCGGGCAAATTTCGACCTGAGCTGCATGGAAATCAAGAAACTCAGAACGAAAAACATAATCATTATCAAGTATATACCCATATCGCTTTGCATTAAGTTGTTCGGTTCCTACTGCTGGCGGTTAACATAGTATGCATTGGCTTGTGCAACTGGGGTTACTTCAAGGTCGTTAATGCAAACATGTGGGGGGCGGGTTAGAACGAAGTGTATGGCATCGGCAATATCTTCGGCAAAAAGCGGGGTAAGTCCGGCATAGGTGCTCTTTGCTTTTTCCATATCGCCTTTGAAGCGAACCATGGAGAACTCCGTTTCGAGCAAGCCGGGACGGATTTCGGTTACCTTGATGTTATGCTTCAGCATATCCTGCCGCATACCCTGCGAAAGCGCATGCATGGCGTGTTTGGTTGCACAGTAAACATTTCCGTTTTCGTATACCTGCGTACCGGCTATCGAACCAATGTTTACGATATGCCCCTTCCCATTCTCAATCATTAGCGGGGCAACCCTACGGGTTATGTATAGTACTCCCTTAATGTTTGTATCTATCATACGCTCCCAGTCGTCAATAACACCATCCTGAAGGTGGTTAAGCCCTACAGCTAAGCCTGCATTATTGACTAGTACGTCGATTTTTCGCCAGCGTTCAGGTAGCGAGTCGATGGCGTTGTTTACTTCGTCCAGCTTTCTTATATCAAAGTTCAGAATGAGGACATCCTTTTTAAACTTAACCTCAATCTCCTTTTTCAGCTCCTCGAGTCGCTCGAGCCTACGACCGGTAATTATAAGGTTGAAATCATCCATGGCAAGCCTGAGTGCCGTTGCACGGCCTATGCCTGAAGTGGCTCCGGTAATAAGTGCAATTCTCATGTTTTCAGTAATATAGATTTATTGTTATCAGACATTGATTAACTCAAAATTACCTTTAAAGTTTCAACAGGCAGCTCTTGTTAATGTTTTTTAAAACATTTTTTACAAAGACCAGAATCCTTCTGGTTTGTATTTTTTCATTTTAGACCTATGTTACTTGAGTTAATGTTCGTATTTTTGGCAAGATTTTAGGATTGATAAAAACTTAAGCTTATATGCCAAACCAAACTGTTACCGTTGAAACTGCCAGGGAACTGGGTCTTCTCCCGGAGGAATTTGAGATGATAAAGAATTACCTGGGTCGTACTCCCAACTTCACTGAGCTTAGCATCTACTCGGTGATGTGGTCGGAGCACGCATCGTATAAAAACTCCATTAAGTGGTTAAAAACATTGCCACGGAAGGGCTCTGCGATACTGGCTGAAGCAGGGGCAGAAAACGCTGGCTTGGTCGATATTGGAAATGGATTGGCGTGTGCATTCAAGATTGAGTCGCACAATCATCCCTGCGCCGTGGAACCATACCAAGGTGCGGCAACCGGGGTAGGAGGCATAAACCGCGATATATTTACAATGGGTGCTCGCCCGGTGGCTCAGCTGAATTCTTTGCGCTTTGGAAACTTGAAGCTTGACCGAACCCGTTGGATCATGAAGGGAGTGGTGAAAGGTATTGGCGACTATGGTAATGCCTTTGGTATCCCGGTTTTGGCCGGCGAAGTTTTTTTCGACGATTCGTTTAACATGAATCCCCTTGTAAATGCCATGTCGGTTGGACTGGTTGAAAAGGACAAGGTGGTTTCTGCCATATCCAAAGGCGTGGGTAATCCGGTTTACATTGTGGGTTCGGCAACCGGAAAAGATGGAATACATGGGGCAACCTTTGCATCGGCCGATATAACTGAGGATTCAGCTGAGGATATCCCATCCATTCAGGTAGGAGACCCGTTTCAGGAGAAAATTTTACTCGAGGCTACCCAGGAGGTAATTAGAACCGGTGCACTGGTGGGCATGCAGGATATGGGCGCAGCCGGAATCATCTGCTCAACCTCTGAAATGTCAGAAAAGGGTGGTCATGGCATGCGAGTTCAGCTGGATAAGGTGCCCTTGCGGCAAAAAAATATGGAGGCATGGGAAATACTCCTTTCCGAGTCGCAGGAGCGCATGCTTATGGTTGTGCAAAAAGGGCGTGAGGCCGATGTTGAGGCGGTGCTTAACAAGTGGGATATCAGCTATGCAGTGATTGGCGAGGTAACCGAAGGCGACATGTTGGAATTCTACTACCATGGGGAGCTGGTTGCTAAGGTTCCCGCTTCGTCATTGGTGCTGGGTGGCGGTGCCCCCGTTTACGACAGGGAGTATAGAGAACCCGCTTACTACAAGGAGTACAAGAAGTTTGATATTAACAAAGTTCCGGAGCCGGCTGATTTGGTTGAGGTAGCGCGTTTCCTGATTGCTCACCCCAATATTGCTTCAAAACGATGGGTTTACGAGCAGTATGATACTATGATTGGTACCGGAAATATGACCACCAACTTTCCATCCGATGCCGGAGTTTACAACCTGAAAGGCACAAACAAGGCGCTTGTGATGACTGTTGATTGCAACTCGCGTTACGTTAAGGCCGATCCCATGATAGGTGCTATGATAGCGGTATCGGAAGCAGCACGTAATATCTCATGTACTGGAGCACAACCCCTTGCCATTACCAACTGCTTAAACTTTGGGAACCCTTACAATCCTGAGGTTTACTGGCAGTTTGTTCAGGCAGTTAAGGGAATGGGAGCAGCATGTGAGAAGTTTGACACCCCTGTTACCGGTGGTAACGTGAGCTTCTACAACCAGGCATCGATTGGTGGAAAAGAGGAAGCCGTTTTTCCCACCCCAACTATCGGAATGATTGGCCTACTCAATAATAAAAATCACCATACCACACTAGCCTTTAAAGAAAAAGGGCATATGATTTACCTGATTGGTAAGTCGGTTAATGATATTGCCTCGTCCGAGTACCTCTACAGCTACCACGGAATTAAACAATCGCCTGCCCCTTACTTCAACCTGGAAGAGGAGTACGAGGTACAGCGGGTTGTTCGTGAGCTCATCTCGCATAACCTCATCCAGTCGGCACATGATGTTTCCGATGGTGGCCTGTTCATAGCGCTTCTGGAAAGCGCAATGCCTCGCAACCTTGGCTTCGATATCACGACCGATGCGGAAATCCGAACCGATGCTTTCCTTTTCGGGGAGGCACAGGGCCGAGTTGTGGTATCCGTTTCGCCATCAAGGGAAACCCATTTCATCGATTTCATGGTGGCCAGCAAGGTACCCTTCTCCACCCTGGGTCACGTTACCAAATCGGAAATACGAATCGATGATGTTTCTTTTGGCTTCGTTTCGGATTTAAAAAAGGTTTACGATACCGCCTTAGAGCTGCTAATCAACGGTTAATTCTATAGCTGGGTGAGCATAATTGACAAAAGTACGAACCGGGTTGCTGCAATGTTTAACAGCATTGCACCGAGGTACGACTTGCTAAACCATCTGCTCAGCTTAGGGATTGACAGGGTATGGCGACGCCGGCTGGTTAAACGTTTACTCGCCATTAACCCCGGTTTAGTCCTCGATGTGGCAACCGGCACTGCAGATCTAGCCATTGGTTTGGCAAAAAATAACGATAGGGTAAGAGTGGTAGGCATTGATATTTCAGAATCGATGATTGGGATAGGAAAGGAAAAAGTTACAAAAAGAAAACTGGCTCAACGGATCGATTTGGTGCATGCCTCGGCGCTCCGCATTCCTTTTCCCGATAACCATTTCGATGCCGCAATGGTAGCCTTTGGGGTACGAAATTTTGAAGATTTGATGACAGGGCTTAAAGAGATTTGCCGTGTTTTAAAACCCGGCTCTGAACTTGGGGTGTTGGAGTTCTCAATGCCTAAGGGTTGGCCGCTGAATGCACTTTACCGCTTTTACTTCCGTAAGCTATTACCTCGGGTAGGCGGGCTCATTTCAGGTAATAGCGATGCCTACAGCTACCTGCCCGAATCCGTGGTTACTTTTCCTGAGGGCGATAGCTTTGCTGCTATTCTCTTGCAGTGTGGATTTAAGAATGTTGAAATTAAAAAACAGACATTTGGCGTAGCTACAATATACCTGGCACAAAAAGGTTTTCAATAATAATTTATCACATTTGCCGTTTTTGATGTGGTGCAAAATTATTCTGTAGGGTTGAAAAGTTTTTTTTACATACTCACACTCTTATTAGCTGCAGTAGTTGATGTACAAGGTCAGTACCGCAAGCCGGTTTTGCTCAACGACCCCGATTACGATGTGGGAAAACCGCTACGGTTTGGGTTCTCGATAGGGATCAACGTCATGGATTTCGAGTCCGTCAATCGCAGGGCTCAGTTCAACGCTGATGGTGCGAGGTACTTTGCCGAGGTAACACACATCTCGCCCGGGTTAAATGTAAATGCCATAGGCGATTTAAGAATTACTCAAAGTGCGCACCTTAGGTTCTTGCCGGGGTATTCATTTGGCCAGCGCAATGTTGATTTCTACAGGATAGATGCGGATAGCAGCGTTTCCGTTGGAACAACCATGAAGATGGAATCGAACTTTATCGATTTACCCATTGGGGTTAAGTACCTATCCGAACGTACCGGAAACGTTAGGCCCTACTTATACTTTGGTACTAATTTCAGGGTCGACCTCGCTGCATATAAACGTTTAAAGATAGAGAAGGGGGTTCTGCTGAGGCTCCGTAAGTTCGATTACTACTATGAAGTTGGTTTTGGTGTAGATTTTTTTCTGCAATACTTTAAGTTTTCTACCGAAATTAAGTGGTCGGCCGGTTTTTTGAACATGCTCTCCAACGATTATGTGGAGGAAGGCAAAATGTATCACGACGCGGTGGGAAGCCTTAAATCCAGGTTCCTAATCATTTCGTTCCACTTCGAGTAGGTGCTGGCCATAAAACTTTTCGTTTTCATTTATGTTGATGATCCTTTACTAAAGCAATGCCACAGGATATATCCATAGTGCTCCGCCCCGAAGATGCCGCCAACGATAATGCTATCCGTAGGGCTGTTGCCCGGAGCATTAGTATCCATGTCGATGAGGTAGCGCACTTTTACATTACCCGTAAATCCATAGATGCTCGCAGGGGAAAGGTACAGGTAAACCTTGGGGTAAGGGTATTTAGGGCAGGGGAAAGCGTAGTTGATGACCGCACCGTGTTCACATACCATGACGTGCGAAACTCAAAACCTGTTATTATTGTTGGGGCAGGGCCAGCCGGCCTGTTTGCTGCATTAAGGCTTATAGAGTTAGGCATAAAGCCCATTGTGGTGGAGCGGGGTAAAGCTGTCAGCGACAGAAAGCGCGATATCGCCATGCTCAACCGGGAGCACCAGCTGAATCCGGATTCCAACTACGCCTTTGGCGAGGGTGGTGCAGGCACCTTTTCCGATGGGAAACTTTATACCCGCTCCAAAAAGCGTGGCGACTACAAACGTATACTGCAAATCCTGGTTGATCACGGAGCCAATCCCGCAATACTCTACGAGGCACACCCACATATCGGAACGAACCGGTTACCCGGAATAATTACCCGCATAAGGGAAACCATACTGCAACATGGAGGTGAGTTTCTGTTTAACAGCAGGGTTGATGAGCTGCTGATTGAGTCTGGTATAGCAGTAGGCGTGAGGTTGGCCAATGGCCAAAGGTTGAAAGCCGAAGCGGTAATTCTTGCCACTGGTCACTCTGCTCGCGACATATACCACATGTTGCATAATCAGGGTGTTACCCTTGAAGCTAAGCCATTCGCCATGGGAGTGCGGGTGGAGCACCCGCAAGCGCTAATCGATTCCATTCAGTACCATGGGATTCCACGAAACGAGTACCTTCCTGCAGCGTCATACTCATTGGTACATCAGGTCAATGGAAGGGGTGTTTACTCGTTCTGCATGTGCCCCGGGGGCTTCATTGTGCCGGCTTCCACCAGCGCCGACGAAGTGGTAGTAAACGGTATGTCCCCTTCAAATCGCAATTCCCGGTGGGCAAACTCAGGTATAGTGGTAGAGATACGGCTGGAAGATTTAGCCGACTATGCCTCACATGGCATTTTTGCCGGTTTGGAATTTCAAGCCTATTTGGAAAAGCTTGCCAGGTTACATGGTGGGTATGGAGTTCAGGCACCAGCCCAACGCCTGGTCGATTTTGTGGATGGTCGGTTCTCATCGAACCTCCCGGCATGCTCATACCACCCTGGCCTAAACTCATCGGAAATGCATTTGTGGCTTCCTGACCACATAGGAGCACGTTTGAGAGAAGGGTTCAGAGCATTTGGCAGAAAGATGAAAGGGTTCTTGACCAACGAAGCTGTTATTCTGGGCGTGGAGTCGCGCACATCGTCGCCAATCCGAATACCCCGTAACCCGGAAACCCTACAACATGTTCAGGTTCAGGGGCTATTCCCATCGGGCGAGGGGGCGGGATATGCCGGAGGCATCGTTTCGTCGGCTCTGGATGGAAGCCTTGTGGCAGATGCGGTGGGAATCTTCTCATCAAATAGAGTTTAAACCTCACTCTGCAAGATTGACTGGCGCTAAGTTCAACCTATAGGGTTGAGTGCCCCTTGAATTCTGATAGAACTATAGCTGTGGCCATTGCTACGTTCAACGATTCCACTTTTTCACGTCCCATGGCAAATGAGGGTATGTGTATGCGATGGCTTATGAATCGTTCAACCGTTTTGCTGATTCCGTTCCCCTCGTTACCCATTATGATGATGCCCGTTTGCTTTTTCTCCATGGAGTAGATGTTTTCTCCATCCATGAAAGCACCGTACACCGGGCAACCCTTTTGGTTTGCCAACCATTCTGTAAGGTCCACATAGTGAACTTTTACGTTTGCTATTGCTCCCATGGTGGCTTGAATGGTTTTGGGAGCGAAGGCATCGGCACAGCCATGTGAGCATACAACGTGGTTAACCCCAAACCAATCGGCTAAACGGATTATTGTTCCCATGTTTCCCGGGTCCTGAACGGTATCTAACGCAAGTACCAGCTCTCTTGCCGGGTCGGCATTCATGGGGTAGGCGGGGTACTTAACCACTGCAAGTATCGGACTTGGGGTAGCTAAGCCGCTTATGCGGCTCATTTCGCTTTCGCTTATGGCAATAAGATTTGCATCAATTTTTTGGTTGGTAGTAAATTTTTCGGTATGGTAAAGCTCAACGATTTCGAAACTACCGGCCAGGATTTGATCCACAAGGCGATACCCTTCGGCTACAAACAATCCATACTCATCCCTGAACTTCTTTTGCTGAAGCGATTTTACCCGTTTAATATCGTTCCGGCTAAGCATCTTTTTTTAAGCAAAATAAATCAATTTACTTCAATAATAGTAAGTTTTACAGGTATGGAATCTCCTTGCTTAAGATAAAATTCTGCATCAATCATTTGATTTGGACTGTTTGGCCCCTATTTTGAGCGGATTGGTCATCGGAATATAGGTTTTTGCCTCCTAAATATCCGTTCAAATTGTTGGAATGGTTACATTTGTGGAAACAAGTTGAATACAATAGTAAATTTATTCATTGGGTATATAAAATGGGTTTTAGTTTGCTTAGTTCATCAGTGAACCAAAAGTTTTTTTTTGCTCTCGTAGCCATTCTCCTGTTTGCCGGATGCGCGGTTACAAAGCATGTACCCGATGATATGTACTTGCTGAACAAGGTTGAAATTAAAACCAACTCAAAGGATATCAAACCCTATGATATAGAGTCGTATGTAAAGCAAATGCCTAACAAACGGATCTTGGGTTTTCGCTTCCATCTAAGGGTTTACAGTCTTTCCAATCCCAACAGATCGGGATGGATAAACCGGGGATTACGCTCTATCGGTGAGGATCCGGTTCTTTTCGATAGCTTAAGGGTATCAGAAAGTTCGCGGAATATCCTGCTCCTGCTGCAAAGCAAGGGATATTACAATGCTAAGGTTTCCGATTCGGTTAGGTATCATGGAAAAAAGGTTGATGTTTACTATAGGGTGGAACCCAATTTGCCCTATCAAATCCGGAAAATTGGATACTACATTGAGGATTCACTAATCAGAAAATTGGTGATTGCCGATACCGCAAACCGTTTGTTTAAATCGCGAGATTTATTCGATATTGATGTTCTTCAAAACGAACGCGATAGGCTTGAGCTGATGCTAAAACGAAATGGTTACTACACCTTTAGCAAGAACTTCATAACCTTTACGGCCGATACCAATCTTAGAACCAATAAGGCCGACTTAAACTTTATCATTAAGAATCCGCAGCGGATTGATGAAACAGGAGTGCCTAAGCCCGATAGGTTCAAACGGTATAGGATTCGAAACATATACATCTACCCAAATTATGATCCTTTCCGGTTTAGCTCTTATCGCGATAAGAATGAGCTCGATACGGTTGACTACAGCGGGTGCAAGTATATCTTCCATAACGATGCCGGCATTAAGTTAGAGGTGATCAGCTCATTCAACCAGCTAAGGGAAGGTGATTTATACTCAGTGGACAATGTGACCAAAACGCAACAGAACCTGAGCCAGATCAGACTATTTAAATTTGTAAGCATTAGCTTTAACGAGGTAGAAGTATTGCAGAGGCCCGATACCCTCAACCTATTACCAGATGATAAGCCAATAGGCGAGGAGTTCGGCTACCTCGATTGTCATATCCAAATGGTTCCACATACCCTGCAAAGCTACCAGGTAGAACTGGTGGGTACCAATACCACCGGCTCGTTGGGTGCCGAGGGAACATTTAACTATCAGCATAAAAACCTGTTCAGGGGTGCTGAGGTGTTCGACGTTAAATTCCGGGGGCTGGTTGAAACTGCTCAGCAGAGGATAAACATGGACAATACGCTTGAGCTGGGAGGGGCAGTGAGCTTAACAACTCCAAAATTTATCGGTCCCTACTCATCAAAAGTGCAAGTTGATAAATACGCACCTAATACCCAGATTACTGCATCATACAGCTTTCAGCGTAGGCCGGAGTACACCCGGATCATCGCCGGGTTACAGTATGGCTATACCTGGCGGGGCTCCCGTTTTGTTACCCATACCTTTAATCCGGTAGAGCTCAACGCCATATCCATTCAAAAGATAAGCCCTGAGTTCCAGGCCCAAATCGATAGCACTTTTCTACGATACAGCTACATCAGTCAGATTGTTACTGTAACAAGCTACAACTGGGTTTTTAGCAATCAGAATATTAAAAAATCGGCAAACTATGCGTATATCCGGTATAATCTGGAGCTATCCGGCAATCTGCTTAACGCATTCTCGCAATTGACTAACATGCCCAAGAATACAGATGGGGCATATGCTTTTTGGGGAACCGAGTTCTCACAGTTTATTCGTAGCGATATAAACTTTACTTACCATCAGGTGGCTGATGAGAATAACTCGTTTGCCTACCGCCTTTTTGTTGGCGTGGGATATCCATACGGAAATTCCAAAGCATTACCCTTTGAAAAGCGATACTTTACAGGTGGTGCAAATGGGATTAGGGCCTGGCAGGCTCGCTCTTTGGGTCCTGGCTCCTACTACATGCCCGCAGAGCGTTTCCCAAATCGTACTGCCGATATTAAGTTGGAGGCCAATTTCGAGTACCGGTTCAAAATGGTCTGGAAGCTTGAGGGGGCATTATTTGTGGACGCAGGTAATATCTGGTCGCTTCCAGGTCTCGATGATCGGGAGGGTGCCGAATTCCGATGGGGTAAATTTTATGAACAAATCGCTTTGGGTAGCGGTTTGGGCATCCGAATGAATCTTGGATTTTTCATCCTTCGCACCGATTTTGGATACAAAATTTACGATCCGGCCATTAACCCCAATGAGCCCTTTAAACCATGGGTCCCTTTTAACAGGAGATTCAGCATACGCGATGTTACCTTTAACTTTGGGATAGGATATCCATTTTAGCCAGTCCGGCTTGACTTTCAACCTTTTTTATCGTAGGTTTGTATAAACCGAAAAAAATTTATCCTATGAACTACGATAAAATTGTTGAGCTTCTGGCCGATAAGGCTTCCTTTCTGCTCGATCACAAGTGCAGTACAGTTCCAAAGGAGATGCTTCACCTTCCGGGCACTGATTTTTTGGAACGGGTTGTTTACCACAGCAACCGATCGCCGCAAGTTATGCGTAGCTTACAGGCCATGTTCAACCATGGTAGGTTGGCCGGAACCGGCTACCTTTCAATACTTCCGGTTGACCAGGGGATTGAGCATAGTGCCGGTGCTTCATTTGCTCCCAATCCAATCTACTTTGATCCGGAAAACATTGTGAAGTTGGCTATTGAGGGTGGCGCCAATGCTGTAGCTTCAACTTTTGGTGTGTTAGCCGCGGTATCGCGCAAGTATGCTCATCGCATACCCTTTATAGTGAAGATAAACCATAATGAGCTGCTCACCTACCCGAACAAGTACGACCAAATCATGTTTGGCTCGGTTGACGAGGCCTGGAATTTAGGTGCAGTGGCAATTGGTGCTACCATCTATTTTGGATCAGAGGAGAGTAACAGGCAAATTATTGAAGTAGCACAGGCTTTTGAGCGAGCCCATGAGCTGGGTATGGCAACCGTTTTATGGTGTTACCTGCGGAATAATGCTTTTAAAAAGGATGGCACCGATTACCATGTGGCAGCCGATTTAACCAGCCAGGCTAACCACCTTGGCGTTACCATACAGGCCGATATCATTAAACAAAAGGCCCCAGAGAATAATGGCGGTTTCAAGGCCATTAACTTTGGTAAAACACACGATAAGGTTTACACCCAGCTAACCAGCGATCATCCGATTGATTTAACTCGTTACCAGGTGGTAGGATGTTACAATGGCCGGGCAGGTCTAATCAACTCAGGAGGTGCCGCTTCGGGTGCCAGTGATTTAGCCGAAGCGGTTTATACCGCAGTGGTTAACAAACGAGCCGGGGGCATGGGGTTAATTAGTGGCCGAAAAGCCTTTCAGCGTCCCATGGAGGAGGGGGTTAAAATCCTGAATGCAATTCAGGATGTTTACCTCGAAAATAAGATTGATGTTGCCTAATCATACGTGATGTCTTTTTTAAGCCCATTTCTAACCTTGGAATGGGCTTTTTTATTAGATCTACTTGTATTAATCTGCTTTTTTTATCAAATTGGGGCACCAAAACTAAACCTTAACCTAAATCAAAAAACTATGTCTTTACCAGGTAAACGCGATAGCTTTGGAAGTAAGTTTGGCATTATTGCCGCAGCAGCAGGCTCGGCTGTTGGACTTGGAAACATCTGGAAGTTCCCATATATAACCGGGCAAAATGGCGGGGGCGCATTTTTGCTGATTTACCTACTGTGTGTTTTATTACTGGGCGTTCCCGTTATGATCTCGGAGTTTACAATAGGGCGAAGTGGAAAACGTAACGTATTTGGTTCCTTTAAATCATTGGCTCCGGATTCACCTTGGTATTTTGTCGGTATTATGGGAGTGGTTGCGGCGTTCGTAATCCTTTCCTTCTATAGCGCGGTGGCAGGTTGGACCCTGGAGTACATAGTAAAGTCTTTAACCATTGGGTTTGGTAATCAAAGTACGGGTGAGCTAAGCAAGGCCTTTAGTAGCTTTCTGGCGCATCCGTTACGACCGGTTATCTGGCAACTCCTTTTCATGCTTCTCACCGCACTTATTGTGGTAGGAGGAATAAAAAATGGGATTGAACGGTACAACAAGTTCTTAATGCCCATTCTGGTGTTCTTTTTGCTTTTGCTTTGTGTACGTTCTGTAACTCTTCCCGGGTCTGAGAAGGGACTTAGCTTTCTTTTTAAGCCGGATTTCTCAAGAGTAAATATCAAAACAATTCTTTTTGCTATGGGACAGGCTTTCTTTTCCCTTAGCCTGGGTATGGGAGCATTGATAACCTACGCATCTTATTTCAGGAAGACTGACAACTTGGGTAGAACAGCGATGACGGTTTCCCTAGCCGATACAATGATAGCGATTTTAGCCGGAGTTGTTATTTTTCCTGCTGTTTTCTCATTTAACATTGAGCCAACTGCAGGTCCAAGCCTCGTATTCATAACGCTTCCCGAAATATTCAGCCATCTTCCCTTAGGAAATCTTTTTGGACTTGTATTCTTTATTTTACTGGCAGTGGCAGCATTAACATCAACCGTTTCGGTGCTCGAAGTGGTTGTTGCCTACTTTTCCGAAGAACTGGGCATATCGCGTAAAAAAGCAACCGTGCTTGCATCGGTATCTATTTCAATTCTGGGAATTTTTGCATCGCTCTCGTTTGGACCATTAAGTAGCTTCAAACTTTTTGGTAAAAGCATTTTCGATTTACTCGATTTTATTGCATCAAACATACTGCTACCCGGAGGTGGATTGCTGATAGTCATATTTGTTGGTTGGTACCTGAACGGAAAATTTGTGTTGAACGAGGTTTCCAACTCAGGAGAGTTAAAGGTGAAGTATTTTCCTGTTTACCTGTTTATCGTTCGATTTATTGCTCCTGTTGCCATTGCTGCCATTTTTATTTATTCGGTGTTCTATGGTTCGCTTGGATAGCTGATTGCCATGGATGAGTTTATAAACTCCCTATTTGAGCCACTTGTTCGGATATTATCCGGATTTCTGTTTTGGGACCCCTTCAGGGCGTTAGGAGTTAACTTGGGTTTTCGCTTTCCGCTTGTGGTTCTTTGGCTTATGGTTTGGGGAGCTTACTTTACCATCCGAATGGGGTTTATCAATGTAAGAGCATTTTGGCATTCCATTCAAATTACCACCGGTAGGCTCGATAGGGATAGTAAAAAGGGCGAGGTATCACATTTTCAGGCCTTGGCCACTGCACTATCGGCAACAGTTGGACTTGGTAATATAGCAGGGGTTGCCATTGCAATCAGTTTAGGTGGTCCCGGAGCAACCTTTTGGATGATCATGGCCGGGTTACTGGGGATGTCGCTTAAATTTACCGAATGTACGCTTGGTCAAAAGTACAGGCTCATAGATAAAAATGGCAGGGTATCGGGTGGTCCGATGTACTATTTAAGCCAAGGGCTTGCCAAGCGAAATATGAAAACATTTGGGAAAATTTTAGCCGTGATATTCTCAGTATTGGTCATTGGTGCCTCATTTGGTGGCGGCAACATGTTTCAGGCAAACCAGGCTTTCTCCCAGATGGCATACATAATTCCGTGGTTAAACGGTAAGGGAACATTCTTTGGATTGTTTTTAGCCTTACTGGTAGGGATTGTGGTACTTGGGGGAATAAAAAGCATTGCCAGGGTTGCATCGCGCATTGTTCCGCTTATGGTTGTAGTTTACATATCTGCCTCGCTTATCATTATCTTTCTAAACATTTCGAGAGTGGGGGAAGTGTTTACGCTAATAGTTGAGCAGGCCTTTGGGGTTAAAGCAATAGCCGGTGGATTTTTTGGTGCATTCATCATTGGTTTTCAACGTGGAGCATTTTCCAATGAAGCTGGCATTGGCTCTGCCTCCATTGCCCATTCCGCTGCTCGTACCGATGAACCTGTCAGCGAGGGCATAGTCGCACTTCTAGAGCCTTTTATCGATACTGTGGTGGTTTGCACAATGACCGCGCTGGTAATTAACTTTACTGGTTTAACCGCTGAAGGCAATGCTTTGCAGGGATCGCAGCTAACCTCAGCTGCTTTTGCCACGGTATTCCCTTGGTTCCCATACATTCTGGCATTTGCCATTCTACTCTTTGCCTTTTCAACCATGATTAGCTGGTCGTACTATGGCCTAAAGGGTTTTAACTATCTTTTCGGGGAATTCTTAAACCGTTACATCCCGGTACCTGAAGCATCAACAAAGGTGTACTACATTTTCTTCCTGATTTTTGTAGTAGTGGGAAGTGCATCGAACCTGTGGGCGGTTATGGACTTTTCCGACATGATGATACTGGGAATGGCTTTCCCTAATATACTAGGAATGCTTTTTTTGGCGGGCGAAGTTAAAGCCGATTTGGATAGCTACTGGAGGCGATGGAAGCAGGGTGAGCTCCATAAGAGAAGGTAGCACGCTCGTTTTGAACGGCTTGTTTATACCTGGTTGTACGAAAATGCCTTGAAAACGGGCGAATACCTATACTTCTCCCCGCATCAATTTTAAGGTGGGTAAAAGAAAATTCTTATCATAATTTCATTAACTTTAGGTTTATACATAAAGCGTTGGCTATCCATGAAAAAGTTGTGGGTTAGCATTAAATCTTACCTAACCTTTTTACGCGGTGAGCGCAATGCTACTGCTATACTTTTGGTTATCCTTGTGCTGGCAATAGTCGTGCAATTCCTGCTAAGTAGCATAATCAGCAGCGATACTATCGCTGATGCTAAACTCATTGAACGTGCCGATAGCTTTTTTCTTACACTTAAGTATCACCCTCCAGAAAGGGAGATTGAACCCGTTAGCGGAATCATTGCTGAGCTTCCGGCTCCCAAAAAGCGCGGCTCATTTACCTTTGATCCTAACACCATATCGGTAGATAGCCTCGTTGAACTTGGATTAAGCCAAAAACAAGCCGAGGTGTTTGTAAAGTATCGGATGAAGGGTGGTATTTTTAGATCGCCCGACGATCTTGACCGGATTTACGTTCTGGATTCTTCGCTATTGTTGCATCTTAAGCCTTTGGTTCGGATCGTAGCCCGGGCCGATTCCCTTTCGTCGAACTTAAAAATTGAAGAACCCCTGAGGGTTGAGCTGAATAGTGCCGATACGTTATTACTCATACGTCTGAAAGGTATTGGGAAAACGTTTGCCAAACGTATTGCAAACTACCGAACGCTTCTTGGGGGTTTTTACAGCACCGCACAGCTTATGGAGGTTTACGGTTTTACCGAACAAATGTATGAGCAGATTGCTTCAAGTGTTTGGGTTGACCCCTCGAAGGTGAGAAAAATAAACATTAACCTTGTGAAATTTGAAGATTTACGAGTTCACCCGTATGTTTCAGATTATCAGGCCAAATCTATAATTTACTACCGAACTCAAAGAGGAGGTATTCGATCACTCAACGAAATCTTGGAAAACAAGCTAATGCCCAAAGAGCGGTTTGAGAAGCTCGAACCCTATTTAACCTTGGAATAACGATTTTACCGATAAACCGGATAGAACTTTAAAAAAAACCACTACTGTCCGACAAAAAAGTAGAATAAGGGGGTTTCACCCGAAGGATTCGCCCCCGATGTTGTAGATTTGTTTTGCACACAAACTAACAACATGAGCAAAAATACGGAAATAAAATTAGTCGGACAGCCGATTTTCAAACAAGTTGTCAATTT
>CALBBQ010000020.1 GCA_937926785.1 uncultured Bacteroidales bacterium
TACGAGGTAACAGTCCGAAAAGGTAATGCTACATTCCCTGGGTTTAGTAACTACATTTTTAACGATCCGGGGATCAACTTTGAACAGCAAACCTACACGCTTTGGGAGGGTACTTTGGATGCCGAAGGGAATGCCCGTGTAAATGGTAAGATTGATAAAAAAGAAGGTTTACCGGCAGCACTGGATATAGTATTCAAGGGCAGAGTGTTTGAACAGGGTGGCGATTTTAGCTCCGACCTTTTCCAAAAAACCTACTACCCCTATAACCGATTCGTGGGGGTTTTACCTCCAAAACCCAAACCAGGAAGGGGCTGGCTGGAAACCGATACCGACCAGGAAATTCACTTAGTTACTATCAACTCCAGCGGAAAACCTGTCGATTGCTCCAACATACTGGTTGAACTCTATAAAGCAACCTGGAGGTGGTGGTGGGAGCAACCCGATGAAGGTGAGGCAAACTACGTTAGTCAAAATTTTGACAAGCTGGTTACTCGTAAAAAGATTTCCACCGTTAACGGAAAAGCAACCCTACCCTTACGCATTAATTACCCCGAATGGGGGCGATACTACCTCAAAGTTACCGATAAAGAAACGGGTGTTAGCTGTGGTACCTTTGTTTACTTTGATTGGCCATACGAATCGGGAAAATCACAGGCAAACAGACCTGGTAGTGCTACCGTTCTGGCTGTGGCTCTCAATAAAGATGCCTGCAATGTTGGCGATGAGGTTCAGCTCACCATCCCGGGAGCTGAGAATTCCCGCGCATTGATTAGCATTGAGAATGGATCGAGGGTTATTAGTGCATGGTGGGTTGATGCTACCAAGGCTGCGAATGTGGTTAGCATTAAAACAACCCCTGACATGTCGCCCAATGTTTACCTGCATATTACACTGATTCAACCGCATAAGGAAAAAACCAACGATATGCCGATCAGGCTATACGGAATCACACGATTAAAAGTGACTGACCCGGAAACGGTTCTTCAACCTGTCATCAGCATGCCCGATGAGATTAAGACCAACCAATCGGTGGAGGTTCGGGTATCAGAACAAAATGGTAAAAAAATGAACTTCTCCCTGGCTGTGGTCGATGAAGGATTGCTGGATATTAACCGTTTCAAAACCCCTGATCCGCATACCGTTTTCTATGCCCAGGAGGCACTTGGTGTCCGTACCTGGGATCTATTCGATAACGTTATTGGAGCCTACGGAGGCAAACTGGAAAGGCACATTGCAATTGGTGGTGATGATGAGTACAAACCCAACGATGGCGAAAAGAACCAACGATTTAGGCCTGTTGTAAGGTACTACGGGCCGTTTACCTGCGAAAAAGGTCGAAGCAAAACGGTTACCCTCAACCTTGGTAACTATATGGGGAGTGTTAGGGTTATGGTGGTTGCGGCACAAAACGGCGCTTACGGTAAGGCCGAAAAAACCTGTCCGGTTCGAAACGACCTGATGGTGCTGGCTAGTCTTCCCCGCGTAATTGGTCCACAGGAGGAAATCGGCCTGCCGGTTAACGTATTTACCATGTCCAACAAGGTAAAAAAGGTAAATGTTAGGGTAAGCACCTCACAAAACATCAGCATAAGCGGCGAAGCTCAAAAAAATATCAGCTTCAACGAACCGGGAGATAAAATGGCGTTCTTCAACCTAAAAGTTGGCTCAGCAACAGGCCCGGCAAAGATTACCGTAGAAGCCGAATGTAATGGCATTAAAGCATACCAAACCATTGATATTGTAATTCGAAATCCTATCTCGGAGCTTACCCTGAACTACGATACCATTGTACCCGCAAATGGCAAATTACCATTTGTTTTCAGCACGTTTGGTATCGCAGGAAGCAACTCGGCAGTACTCGAAGCCTCGGTTTTACCCCCGTTGAATCTGAAAAAACGGCTTGATGAGCTAATCCGTTACCCACACGGATGCGTAGAGCAGACCACATCGGCTGTTTTTCCTCAAATCTACCTTGAGAAGCTGATTGAACTTACCAGGGAGCAAAAAGGCAACATTGCCTACCATGTTGACGAATCCATAAGGAAACTATCAAAATTCCAGAATGCTGACGGAAGTTTCCGCTACTGGCCCACATATAGCTATGGCGACGATTGGAGCACTACCTATGTAGGTCATTTCCTGCTCGAAGCCCATAGTAATGGTTATAATGTTCCACAGGCGATGATTGATAGCTGGGTTAACTACCAGCGGAAAACAGCAAGGGAGTTTGTGATTTCCAACAACACCTGGAACTCCGACCTGGCTCAAGCATACCGACTTTACACCTTGGCCTTAGCCCAAAAACCCGAAGTTGGAGCCATGAATAAGCTAAAAGAACGCGAGTTGGGGTTAGCTGCTAAAATGAGGCTGGCCGCAGCTTACGTCCTGATTGGCCAACACGAAACGGCAAAAGCCCTTATACAGAATGTTCCCCTAAAATTTAATCCATACCGCGAGCTAAGCTATACCTATGGTTCCGACTTAAGGGATAAGGCCATGACGCTGGAAACCATGGTTCTGCTTAACGACGATGGAAATGCATTCAGATTGGCTAAAGAAGTAAGCTCAGCCCTATCGGGCAACCGTTGGCTAAGTACCCAGGAAACAGCAATGGCACTTTTGGCACTTTCAAAACTATCAATTCAGAACAAAGCTGAAAGCAGCGTAGACCTGAGGTACTCCATTGGGAACAAATCGTCCAAACTCTCGAGTAGTAAACCCATAGCCCGCGAACAACTGAACATTAAAGAGGGTTCAAATAGTATCACCTATGAAAACAGGACAGCTAAACCCGTTTTCGTTACCCTTGCATTAACAGGAATACTACCGCTGGGTGAAGAGAAGAGTTTTGAGAGCAACATAACCATGAAAGTTGCTTACTACACATCGAGCGGAGCTACCCTTAATCCTAATCAGCTAAACAAAGGAACCGACTTTACCTGCGAGGTTACCATTACGAACCCGGGAGTAAAGGGCGACCTGAAGGAGATGGCACTGACCCAGATATTCCCCTCGGGATGGGAAATTCAAAACACCCGATTTGAAGGAACCGAAAGCCAGAGCTCAAGCAACTTTGACTACCAGGATATACGCGACGACCGGGTTATAACCTACTTCGGCCTTAAAGCCAACACCAGTAAAAGGTTTACCATCAAGCTCACAGCAACCTATGCCGGTAAATTCTATATGCCCGGTCCATACTGCGAAGCCATGTACGACAATTCAGTAGCAGCAGCACAAAAGGGAGGTTGGGTAGTAATTGAGTAAATCGCACAGCAAACAGATGTATGTGAACTTTAGAAAATCGATTTTAAAATACTTGCTGGCAGGAGTGATACTCCTGCTAGCTTTTTTTGTGCTTTTTCGACCGGTAAGATTTAAAAGTGCCACCTCTACAGTACTTCTCGACAGGGATGGCCAACTCCTTTCGGCCACCGTAACTGATGATGGCATGTGGCAATTTCCGGCCATGGATAGCGTGCCTACTAAGTTTGCCATTTGCCTAAGCCAGTTCGAGGATGCTTACTTCCGATACCATCCCGGTTTCAATCCGGTATCGTTGGTGCGAGCGGCAATACAGAACATCAGAGCCCGTAAGGTAGTAAGCGGGGCAAGCACAATAACCATGCAGCTTGTTCGGCTTTCGCGAAAAGGGAAGCCCAGAACCTACTATGAAAAACTAATTGAAATAATACTTGCATTACGAACTGAGCTTTCGTACTCAAAAAACAGAATCCTTGCCATGTATGCGTCCAACGCTCCATTTGGTGGAAATGTTGTTGGGCTTGATGCCGCAGCATGGCGTTACTATGGCACCAGCGCTGCCAACCTCAGCTGGGCCGAGGCAGCAGCCTTGGCTGTTTTACCCAATGCTCCTGGCCTTGTTTACCCGGGCCGGAACCAGAATCTTCTGCTCGAAAAAAGAAACCTGCTACTTAAAAAACTACGAAGAAAGGGATATATCGACGAAGAAACATATCGGTTAGCCCTGCTTGAGCCTGCTCCAGACCCCGCCAATAGTCTACCCCAAAAGGCAACCCACCTGCTAACCCGATGCATACAAGACGGGCTAAAGGGGAAAATTGTACACTCTACCATAAACCGTCAGCAGCAGGAAAACGCCCTGCAAATTGCGGAGAGATATCACCGCCATTTTCTTGCCAACGGAATACGAAACATGGCTATCCTGGTGGTCGATAACCGAAGCGGAGAAGTTCCGGTTTACATCGGGAATATCCTATCCGATAACCCCGACCATGCATCAAGAGTCGATATGATTAATTCGCGTAGGAGCTACGGAAGCCTGTTAAAACCATTCCTTTATGCCTATATGCTTTCTGAAGGGCTACTGTTACCAAGAGAACTGGTTAAAGATATTCCTGTTTCCATTTCAGGATTCACACCCAAAAATTTTAGCAAGAAATTTGAGGGTGCTGTGAATGCCAACGAAATAATTGCTCGCTCGCTAAACGTTCCTTCGGCAATAATGCTAAAAGAGTATGGAATAGAAAAGTTTTACAACAACATTCGAAAATCAGGCTTAGAAAGTATAAACAAGCCCCCATCACACTACGGGCTATCCATTATACTTGGGGGAGGGGAGTCAACCATGTGGGAGCTTACACGCGCTTACTGCGCACTAGTTCAAAAAGCAAAAGCCGATTCATCCTACGGAGTCAAGCTGTTTTATACCAAACAATCTACCCCAAAAGGTTCTAAAATGTACCAGGCATACGGAATAGGTAGCGGTGCTGCCTACTTAACCCTTCAAGCTCTCACCCAATCGAACCGACCCGGTGAAGATGGTACATGGCGAAGCTACGTTGCATCGCAGGTTATCGCCTGGAAAACCGGAACAAGCTATGGTTTTAGAGATGCATGGGCTATTGGCGTTACCCCAAACTATACAGTTGCGGTATGGGTAGGCAACGCCGATGGCGAAGGGCGACCCGACCTTACCGGCATTTCAGCGGCCGCCCCGGTTATGTTTGATGTTTTTGCGGTTCTTCCAACATCAGGCTGGTTCAACCCACCCTACTTCGACCTGAAAACAGTAAAAACCTGTAAACAATCGGGGCTGTTGGCATCGGAGAACTGCACCGATACAATTTTTGAGCCGGCTCCGGCTGTAAAAACTAAAACCTTACCTTGTTCTTACCATAAAAAAATTTATTTGGACAAAGACTTGCATTACAGGGTGAGCAAAACATGCTTCCCCGGAGACAATGTGGTTGAAACGTCGTGGTTTGTTCTACCACCTGCACAGGAATGGTTTTACAAGACTCAGCACTGGGAATACAAACCCCTACCTCCCATACACCCGGCATGCAGAAGCGAAAGCGATAACCAGAAAAACATCGACCTGATTTACCCATTCTATGGTGCCGATATTTACATACCCAACGAGACTGCAGGGGTACGTGGACAAGTAATCCTGAAAGCCACCCACCGAAACCCAAACTCCACTCTTTACTGGCATCTGAACGACGTTTACCTGGGACAAACCACTGGAAACCACGAGTTGCCAATCAGTCCTGAGCCAGGAATTTACACACTAACCCTGGTGGACGACAACGGTGAGATAATGACACGAAAGGTTAAGTTTTTGGGTAGTCACTAGTAAAAGCCCTTTGCAATTGTTAAACAGCTCTAACGTTATTTAATCTTTTCCGGGGCTCATTTAACAAAAAAATACCAACTTTTTGGTATTGCACTCTGCTTTAAGTCCACTTAGCTTTGCTGGCAAATCATAAACATATTTTTCTATGAAAATTCCTGTTTTAGCATTACTGTTAATCCTATCTCTAGAAACTTTCTCTCAGCAGGTAGATACTGTTAACATCCAACCTAAAAATACAGCAGAGTCATTGTTAAGCGGTAAGCATGGGTTAACGATTGGAGGATATGGCGAGGTTCATTACAACCAACCTCTAAATCAGAACCAATCCAACTTAGGCATACTTGATGCACATCGTCTCGTAATGTTCCTTGGGTATAATTTCTCTAATCAAACTCAGTTTGTTTCGGAGATAGAATTTGAGTATGCCAAAGAAATTTGGGTAGAACAGATGTTTATTCAGCATCGTTTGAACAAGTTCATGAACTTTAGGGCTGGCATTTTGCTTATTCCAATGGGTATTATAAATGAATACCATGAACCAACCACTTTTAACGGGGTTGAGCGTCCAATGATTGACAACAGAATATCTCCCACCACCTGGCGAGAGATTGGTCTTGGTTTTCAGGGCAACCTGATAAGTTTAAAATCAAGGTATCAGGTATATCTGGTAAATGGCTTAAAGTCATACGATGGGGGTAAAGCGCTCTTTTCCGGAAGTAAAGCCCTAAGGGAGGGTCGCCAAAAGGGATCAAAAGCCATCATGCTTAAACCTGCTTTAACCACAAAAGTGGAGTTCTACGGTGTTAATCATATAAACCTGGGTATTTCGGGTTATTTTGGAGAATCAACAAGCGGGTTATACAATAACCTCCCTAAGGATAGTGTAAATTTATTGCAAAAAGCCGATTCATCGGTAGTAAACATTTCTATGCTTGGGGCCGATGTCCGCTACAACCATTCCGGAGTTAAGATAACGGCACAGCTTTACTATACTACCATTGCAAATACCTATGAGTATAACCTCTTTGCCGCAACGGGTGGAAAACCGAACGATTTAGGAAGTGCTATGATTGGATACTACGTTGAACTGGCATACGATATTTTTAAGCCGTTCAGCAAACTGAAATATCAACTAATGCCCTTCGTCAGGTATGAAACATACAATACCCACTATAAAGTAAAATACCCTGTTATTAGAAACAAAAGCTACCATAACTCAATCATTACTACAGGTTTAACCTATACTATTACCAAAGGAGCGGTTCTTAAAGCTGACCTACAGCTTTTAAAATCCGAGGCTGATACCAGGTACAGTAAGATCTTAAATACAGGAATAGGTGTAAATTTCTGACAACGATGCTCTATGAAAACAATTGCAACAATAGTTCTCGTTTTAATCCAATCCCAACTTGATACGAGTGTCAATTTTGAACCGAAACAACTGGCTAAAGAGATTAAAAGGATTAGCGGCTGTGAAAAACCTGCCTTCTCGGAACTGAAAGCGTATCAAAACGGTAAGTTCTACGTTTATAGCAACTCAAAACCGGTCAGGTATTCATACATTGGACGTGTTTACACATGTCGAGCCCAGGGATGCAACCATGCTGAAAAAGATTTTAGTACAACTGGTTCGGAATATTTTGATTATTTTATCCTTTTCGACTCTACAGGAAAAATACTTTCCTTGCATGTTTTTAACTATGAAGCCAGCCACGGACACGAGATTACCCAAAAAAGCTGGCTAAGCCAGTTTGTTGGGTTCAATGGAACCCGAAAACTTATCGTTGGAAAGGATGTTGATGCTATTTCAGGTGCTACCACATCGGCAAATTCAATCACCAATGATATTGTTGATAAAACCGGCAAACTGAAAAGATTAATAGAGGGCAATCCTTCGAAATAGTAAAAAGAATTGATACGATAGAAGTATGTGATTTAGGGGTTTTAAATAATTAAAGCCGGAAAAATTCCGGCTTTACATATTCATGATATTATCTTCTCACTTTACAAATTTATCGCCATCGTAGGCCCATTTCACATAGGCAGCCCCCCAGGTAAAGCCAGCACCAAAGGTAGCAATGATGATGTTATCGCCCTTGCGAAGCTTTGACTCCCACTCCCAAAGGCATAAGGGAATGGTGGCACTGGTGGTGTTTCCGTAGCGCTGGATGTTTATCATTACCTTATCCTTACTTATCCCCATTCGGTTAGCCGTGGCCTCAATTATACGCATGTTGGCCTGATGTGGAACCAGCCACGCTAAATCCTCAGGTTTAATGTTGTTGCGCTCCATCATCTCAACTGAAACATCTGCCATGTTCGATACGGCAGCCTTAAACACCGGTTGGCCTTCCTGGTAGATGAAGTGCTGGCGCTTAGCCACGGTCTCAAATGAAGCAGGATAGCACGAACCACCGGCAACCTGATGCAGGTGCTTACGACCCGAGCCATCAACCTGCATTTTGGCATCCAACACACCAAATCCATCGTAGTTGGGCTCAAGCATTACAGCTCCGGCACCATCGCCAAAGATGGGGCAGGTGGTACGATCGGTGTAGTCGGTGATGGACGACATCTTATCTGCTCCAACAACTACCACTTTTTTGTGGGAGCCGGATTCCACAAACTTGGAAGCCGTTACCAACGCATACAGGAAGCTGGAACAGCCGGCATTCATATCGTAACCAAAGGCATTCTTAATGCCGCACTTATCGCTGATAATGTTGGCAGTTGCCGGGAACTGCATATCGGGGGTAACTACGCCGCAAATGAGCATATCCACCTCATCGGGATGGGTATTGGTTTTACGGAGCAGCTCGTTTACGGCGTGAACCGCCATGTCGGAAGTTCCTAAACCCTCACCCTTAAGGATTCGGCGCTCCTTGATACCAATACGGGTCATAATCCACTCATCGGTGGTATCGACCATTCTACTCAGTTCTTCGTTGGTGAGAATATAATCAGGAACGTACCCACCAACTCCGGTAATTGCGGCTGTAATTTTTTTCATAACTACATAAATGCTTGTTTAATTTTATTGCAGAGGTCCGATGCTATTACCTCGCGGGTTTGCTTTATCATGTTCATTATGGCCACAGGGCTCGATGCTCCATGGGCTATTATAACAGGTTTATTTACACCAAGAACTGGGGTTCCACCATAGTTCTCGGAGTTAAACCGCTCAATGAATTTATTTTCAGGGCTGAACTTTTTGAGAAGATGGTAGAACGCTTCGGCTTCCTTAAGTACTACGTTTCCTACAAACCCATCGCACACCACCACATCGGCCCTCTTGTCGTGGAACAGATGATGCCCCTCAACGTTTCCTACAAAATTGTACTCAGGGTTATCCTTCATCATCTCAAAGGCGCTTTTGGTAACCAAATTTCCTTTCTCCTCCTCCTCGCCAATATTCAGTAAGGCTACACGTGGGTTTTCGATGCCCAGCACCTGTTTCGCGTAGATGGCACCCAGCTTTCCGTACTGGTATAGTACATCGGGCCGACAGTCGGGGTTGAGCCCAACGTCGAGTATCAGGTTCAGCTTGTTTTCCGAAACAGGTATAAATCCGGCTATTCCTGGACGGATGACTCCGGGTATCTGTTTGATAACCATAAATGCACCCACCATCATGGCTCCGGTACTTCCGGCACTGGCAAAACCATCAATCTGACCGGCAGAGAGAGCCATAAAGCCTTTAACTATACTAGAGTCAGTTTTTTTGCTAAAGGCTTTAGATGGGTGGTCGCCCATCTCGATTACTTCGGAAGTGTGGATAATATCAAACCTATTGGGGTCAACATTTTCACGGGCAAGGATGTCGATAATCCTTTGCCGGTTACCGAAAAGCACAATGCGCTCATCGGCATTGAGATGCCGTAGGGCTAAAACAGCACCCGACACAACCGCGTCGGGCGCAAAGTCTCCTCCCATTGCATCAACGCCAATTCTCATCATTAATGCTGGGATTTATAGAATTGAAAATTAGGCATTAACAGCCTTTTCAATTGCGAGTTTTCCACGGTAGTATCCACATTCGGGGCATACCCTGTGGTACTCCACTGCTGCTCCGCAGTTTGAGCAAGTGGAAATGGTTGGTGCCTCGGCCTTGTAGTGAGTCCTACGCTTGTTCCTTCTCTGCTTAGAGATTTTTGATTTCGGATGTGCCATTTTTCAACAAATTATACAGTCCAACTTAGTTATTATTCATCAAACCTTTTAGCTTCTCCCAACGTGGGTCAATGTCTGGTTCGCCCTCATCTTCGAAACTGATGCGCTTAAGCATTTCCTGATCGCAGTCCTCCATACGTGTGCCCTTTAACCCATGGTAGCGTTTGAGGGGTAGGCTCAGGTGTATGCTCTCGTAGAGGTACTGTGCCAGGTGAATTTCATGGTCCTCCTCGGTAAGGTAAACAATCTCCGGCTCGTCCTCAAGATGCTCGCTTCCTATCTTTGCCACCAGAAACCCTTTATACTCAATGGGCAAATCGAACAACTCAAGACATCTGTCGCAGGTAACCTTAACCGTACCTCTGATCAATATGTCAAACTCAAGCAGGTTGTTCTGCTTGTTCATCAACACTTTAACTCTAAGTGAACCCTCCTTGATTTCACCCTCAGGGTACTCGGCAAAGAAATCGTTTTTAATATCGAAATCAAACGAGTGTTTTCCAAGCTTAAGTCCCTTAAAGCTAATTGAATATGTGCTTAAAACGCTTGCCACTTTCCCTGAAAATCAACGTGCAAAGTTATAAAAAATCACATCAACCCAAAAAATGAACCAACTTTTAGTAAAAAAAATGATACGCTAAAGTGCTTTAGCCCTTCGTTTTCGCTCGTTCTCGTCGAGATAAATTTTTCGTAGCCTGATAGCCTTAGGCGTAATCTCCACGTACTCATCTTCCTGGATGTATTCCAGGGCTTCCTCCAGGCTGAAGCGGATAGGCGGGGCCAAAAAGATTTTCTCGTCGGAGCCGGAGGCTCGCATGTTGGTGAGCTTCTTGGATTTGGTCACATTTACCACCAGGTCATCGGCACGGGTATGCTCGCCAACTACCTGTCCGGCATACACCTCTTCGTGTTCATCGATGAAAAACCTTCCCCTGTCCTGCAGCTTACCTAATGCGTAGGCATAAGCCGTACCACTCTCCATGGCTATGAGCGAGCCATTGGTGCGGGTTTCAATATCACCCCGGTAGGGCTCAAAGGCCTTAAAGCGGTGAGCCATTATGGCTTCGCCGGCCGTGGCGGTTAGTATTATGTTGCGCAACCCTATGATTCCTCGCGAAGGGATTTCAAATTCCAGGTGTGCCCTGTCGTGCCGATGCTCCATGGAAATAAGCGTTCCCTTCCGACGGGTAACCTGCTCGATGGCTTTACCGGACATCTCCTCGGGGACATCGATGGTCAGGTATTCAATGGGTTCGTGCTTAACCCCATCGATGTTTTTGATGATAACTTTCGGCTGACCCACTTGCAGCTCGTAGCCCTCGCGGCGCATGGTTTCTATAAGCACGGAAAGGTGGAGAACGCCACGGCCATACACCGTGAAGGCATCGGCCGAATCGGTTTCCTCAACCCTGAGCGCAAGGTTCTTCTCCAACTCGCGCATGAGCCTATCCTTGAGGTGACGGGAGGTAACAAACTTACCGTCGCGACCAAAAAATGGTGAATCGTTGATTGTAAAGAGCATGCTCATGGTGGGCTCATCAACGGCTATTGATGGCAGCGGTTCAGGATTTTCGTAATCGGCTACCGTATCGCCAATCTCAAAACCCTCAATGCCAACCAGGGCACAAATATCGCCGGAGTTCACCTCATCTACCTTTTTGCGCTCAAGACCCTCAAAAACCAGCAGCTCCTTGATCTTTGTCCTGATCACCTGCCCGTTTCGTTTTGCCAGCGAAACGTTTTGCCCGGCTTTTAGGGTACCCCGGTGCAACTTACCAATGGCAATGCGCCCAACGTAGTTGGAGTAATCGAGCGATGTGATGAGCAGCTGAGGTGTACCGCTAAGCTGCTTGGGTGCGGGAATATAATCAATAATGCGATCGAGCAAGGGGGTTATGTCGTTCGATGGCTTACGCCAGTCGAGGCTCATCCAGCCTTGCTTTGCGCTACCGTATATGGTGGGGAATTCCAGCTGCTCTTCGGTGGCATCGAGGCTAAACATTAAATCGTAAACCTGCTCCTGTACCTCCTCGGGCCTACAGTTTGGCTTATCCACCTTGTTAATAACCAGTATGGGCTTAAGCCCAATGGCCAATGCTTTTTGAAGCACAAAACGGGTTTGGGGCATGGTTCCCTCAAATGCATCAACCAGTAGCAGCACACCATCGGCCATGTTCAGCACGCGCTCCACTTCGCCACCAAAATCGCTGTGGCCAGGGGTGTCGATGATATTAATCTTGTAACCTTTGTAGTTAACCGAAACGTTTTTGGCCAGAATGGTTATCCCTCGTTCCCGCTCCAGGTCATTGCTATCCAGGATCAGCTCACCGGGTTTCTCATGTTCCTTGAACAGCTTACCCTGAATAATCATCTTATCGACAAGCGTGGTTTTGCCATGGTCCACATGCGCAATAATGGCAATGTTTCTGATTCCCTTCATCCCCAAAAAATTAGCCCGCAAAATTACAGCTTTATAACCAATTAAACAGAAGAATTTTCATTTTTTAGAGAAAATTAAGGTAGATAAAATTCTATTTAACTGATTATTTTGTAAAATTTGTTTTCACAAACTAATCCTACTCAGCAAATGAAAAATATTACGATAGTCATAGCCCTTCTGTTGATTAACCATGCAGCTATGGCTCAAGTAACCGAAGCCGAAGCACAGCTCAAGGAAGTGAAAACCGATTCCCTCTCGGGTTGGAAAAGAGGAATGGCGCTTGGTATAAACGCTAACCAAACCTCTCTCACAAACTGGGCTGCCGGAGGCCAGAGTTCATTTGCCCTAAACACCGTTTTTAGTGGGTTTGCCAGCTATAAAACCCCCAAGCTCACATGTGATAACACCATTGACTTGGGTTATGGTTTCCTGAACCAGGAAGGGGTGAAGTATTTGAAAAAGACTGACGACAAGATCGACATCATGTCGAAGTTTGGTCGCGAAGCCGTGAAGAACTTCTACTACGCCGTATTGCTAAACTTTAAAACACAGTTCACCACAGGTTATAAGTACCCCAATGATAGTACCCGCATCAAAATTTCTAACTTCTTTGCTCCCGCCTACCTGGTAGGAGCTTTGGGTATGGACTACAAACCCAACACCTACTGGAGCATTTTTGCAGCACCGCTAACCGGAAAGCTTACCTTTGTAACCGACACCATGTTCTCCAACGCCGGTGCGTTTGGGGTGAAAAAGGGCGAAAAGCTCAGACAAGAGTTGGGTGGCTACATACGCATTGTTTACTCAAAGTACGATTTTCAGAAAGAGTGGCTCAAGAACCTATCGCTCACCACAAAACTCGACCTGTTCTCTAACTACCTCGAGAAGCCTGAGAATGTTGTGGTAAACTGGGAAACCTTACTAATCATGAAGGTTAACAAGTACATCAACGTTAACCTTGCCACCCAGCTCATATACGACGATAAGGTAAAATTTGGCAAGGACACCAACGGCGATGGTGCCATTGACTCAAGCGGACCCCGCGTTCAGTTTAAGGAAATTTTCGGTGTGGGCATAACCCTTAAACTATAGCTGGCGGTTTTGAGGATTAATAAAAATCGCTTAGTTTTGGATGGATAAATCTTTTTCTGAGGCATGCCTTTTCTGAACTCCATTCTTAACTGGATTAACACCAAGCGGCTCTATAATATAGACCTATTCAGGCGCTACCCATTTGAGGTGCAACGCGATGTGCTGTTCGAACTGATTAAGCAGGGAGCCCAGACTGAATACGGGAGTAAATATGGCTTTCAAGATATCAAGTCAGTTGAAGATTACCAGGAGCGGGTTCCCATTGTCGATTATGAAGAAATCAAAACCTACATAGAGAGGCACCGGCAAGGCGAAGAAAAATTACTGTGGCCATCCGAAATCAAATGGTTTGCCAAGTCGTCAGGGACAACCCAAAGTAAAAGTAAGTTTATTCCGGTTAGCACCGAGGCCCTAGAGAATTGTCACTTCAGGGGTGCCCGTGATGTGCTTGCCATTTATATGAACCTTTACCCAAACAACAACCTCCTCAGCGGTAAAGGCCTTACCCTTGGAGGCAGCCATCAGGTTGATAACTTCAACATGAAATCGTTTTACGGCGACCTATCGGCCATTCTCATCGAAAATCAGCCCTGGTGGGCTGAGTTTATCCGTACCCCAAGCCAAAAGGTTGCGCTAATCCCCGACTGGGAGGAAAAGTTGGAGATGCTTACCCACGAAACTTTAAAAGAGAACGTTACCAGCCTGGCAGGTGTTCCTTCATGGAATCTGGTTATGATAAAACACCTTCTCAGCTTCACCGGAAAAGACAACTTGCTCGAGATATGGCCAAACCTTGAGCTGTTTATTCATGGCGGGGTTAGCTTTGCCCCCTACCGGGAGCAGTTCCAAAAACTTATCCCCTCCCCTAACATGCACTACCTTGAAACCTACAACGCGAGCGAAGGTTTTTTTGCCATTCAGGACGACCCCACCGACGACAGCATGCTGCTGATGCTCGATTACGGAATATTTTATGAGTTTATTCCGCTGGACGAGCTCACCAAACCGAATCCCAGAGCCTTAACGGTGGCCGATGTTGAGACGGGGAAAAACTACGCCATGCTGATTACCACCAACTCAGGCCTATGGCGCTACCTGATTGGCGACACCGTTACCTTCACTTCAAAATCGCCCCTTAAGATAAAAATTACCGGACGCACCCGTCACTTTATAAACGTTTTTGGCGAGGAGGTGATTGTAGATAACGCCGAACGCGCGCTTGAAAAAGCCTGCAAGGCTACCGGAGCGCTTGTTGCGGAATACACCGCTGCCCCTGTTTACATGGGAACCGACCGAAAGGGATGCCATGAGTGGCTCATCGAATTTGAGAGAGCTCCAGCTCACATCGATGAGTTTGCCCGAATACTTGATTCAACTCTATGCGAGGTAAACTCCGACTACGAGGCTAAACGGGCTAAAAATGTTACCCTCGATTTTCCCATTGTTACCGCGGCCAATCCGGGCACTTTCTTCGAATGGATGCGCCAGCGCGGTAAACTGGGGGGTCAAAACAAGGTTCCGCGCTTATCAAATACCCGCGAGTACATCGATGAGCTCTTGGCCATCCACAAAAAACTTAACCAATCATAAGGTAACCCTTAAAACCCCTGCGTTCATGTTCATTTTATGAACCTCTATCAAGCTTTAGCCAACTCAAACCCTAGTTTTTGATTTCAATTTGTATCTTTAAGCAGAATATTGCAACAATCTAAACAGCACCATATGCATATAGCCATTGCAGGAAACATCGGGTCGGGCAAAACAACCCTCACGGGTTTGCTGGCCAAGCACTACAAGTGGAAACCGCAGTACGAAGATGTTGACGACAATCCCTACCTGAACGACTTTTATGAGGATATGCAGCGCTGGAGCTTTAACCTCCAGATCTACTTTCTGAACAGTCGCTTCAGCCAGATTGTGGAGATTCACCGTAGCGGCCAGGATGTTATTCAGGATAGAACGATTTACGAGGATGCCCATATATTCGCTCCCAACCTACACGATATGGGGCTGATGAGCACCCGCGATTTCAACAACTACCTCTCGCTCTTTAACCTGATGACCTCTCTGGTTAGACCACCCGACCTGCTCATTTACCTTCGTGCCACCGTACCCACTCTGGTTAGGCAAATTCAGCGCCGTGGTCGCGATTACGAAAAGAATATCCGGCTGGACTACCTTCAGCGGCTGAACGAGCGGTACGAAGCCTGGATTGAGGGGTACAAACTTGGAAAACTTCTCATCATTGATGTTGATAACCTGAATTTCCCCGACAAGCCCGAGGATTTACGGTTTATAATCAACAAGATTGATGCCCATATACACGGGTTATTTTAAGCATAAAAAGAGGGTGCCCAAAAACCAAGGCACCCTCTTTTGCAATATGAGAATACAAAACTAAATCACTCCCAGCTGCTTGCCCACCTTGGTGAACTTTTCGATGGCAAACAGAATATGCTCACGGCTGTGAGCAGCGCTTATCTGAACCCTGATACGTGCTTTACCCTTTGGAACAACAGGATAGTAAAATCCAATCACGTAGATTCCCTCATCGAGCAGGGCGGCGGCAAAATCCTGCGACAGTTTGGCATCGTTGGGCAGATGTCCGAGCATGATGGGAGTAATGGGGTGAACTCCCTCCACTATCCGGAACCCTGCCTCGGTCATGCCCTTACGGAAAAGCTGGGTGTTCTCCCAGAGCTTATCGCGCAGCTCGGTGGTTTCGGTGAGCATGTTGAGCACCTTAAGCGTAGCCCCTGCTATGGATGGCATAAGAGAGTTTGAGAACAGGTAGGGCCGTGAACGCTGGCGAAGCATATCAATCACCTCCCTGCGACCCGAGATGCAACCACCCGATGCGCCTCCTAGCGCCTTTCCAAAAGTAGTAGAAATGATATCCACACGACCCATGGCGTTGCAATACTCGGCTGTTCCTCGACCGGTTTTGCCAACAAAACCTGTGGCATGTGAATCATCCACCATCACCATGGCATCGTACTTATCGGCCAGGTCGCAAATTTTATCAACCTGAGCAATTATTCCATCCATGGAGAAAACACCGTCAGTAACTATCATCTTGTAACGGCAGCCGGATGCTTCCTTTAGCCTTTCCTCAAGATCGGCCATGTCGTTATTCTTGTAGCGGAATCGCTGAGCCTTGCAAAGCCTTACACCATCGATAATGGAAGCATGGTTAAGCTCATCGGAGATGATGGCATCCTCTTCACCCAGAATGGGCTCAAAAATACCCCCGTTGGCATCGAAGGCTGAGGAGTACAGAATGGTATCCTCGGTGCCCAGAAATTCGCTGATCTTTCGCTCCAGCTGCTTATGCAAATCCTGAGTGCCACAGATAAAGCGAACCGACGACATACCAAAACCCCACTCATCAATGACCTTTTTTCCAGCTTCAATTACAGCCGGATGCGATGAAAGACCCAGGTAGTTGTTGGCGCAAAAGTTTAGAACCTTTTTCCCGTTGGCAACAATCTCCACCCCCTGTGGTGTGGTAATAATACGCTCGGTTTTATATAGCCCTTCGCTCTTGATATTCTCAAGCTGCTGCTGAAGGTCGTTCTTTATTTTTCCGTACATAGCTGTTATTTTTTGATTTGGGCAAAGTTAGCAGAAAAAGTGAGATGATAGCACTTATTGACAGAACTCTGCATTCGCGATTGTAAAACAAAAGCTAGAAAACAATCCGAAACAAATGGTGTGAGTTCAGATACAACTCGAAGCATATCAATTGAATTTATACATAGGTTTGACACACCCTCAATTTTTGGGCATTTCAGCATAAACAGCTAAAAATAAATCGATTTAATAGAAAATTATTTGCGAATAGTATTGATTTTTTCATTTCGTGTCTTATATTCGCAAGTGATAAGCCTTTCGTTTTCAGTGCAAAACCCCAAACACCAGCAGTTATGCCGTATCGCCGATTGCCAAACACCGACAGCGCACGCATACGTGCACTAAAAATAGCCTACCAAAAAGGTAAAAACACCCACCCTCAGGAGCTTGCCTTTTCGCAGGCCACGTTCTCAAAGGTGGAGCTCTTTATCCACTCCTACGAAAAGGCCATAGCACACTACAAAGCAGCATACGATACCCAGGTGGAACGTAGCCGCGACTACCAACAGCTGGTAAAAAAGGCCAGGTTGTACCTGTCGCATTTCATTCAGGTGGTAAACATGGCCATTGCTCGCGGCGAGCTGCCTGCTACCGTTAGGGAGATGTACGGGATGGATATCGATGAGTCAAAACTTCCCACCCTTAACACCGAGAAAGATTTAATTGACTGGGGCAAGAAGATCATTGAAGGCGAGATGCAACGCACCCGTAAGGGAATGTCACCCATCACCAACCCCACCATTGCCGTGGTAAAAGTACGTTACGACCAGTTCCTCGAGGCGCACAACTACCAAAAGGTGCTCCAGCAGAACACCCAGCGCATGCTATCCCAGCTAAACGATTTACGGGTTAAAGCCGATGAAATAATACTGAATATCTGGAACGAGGTGGAGGAACATTTCAAGGACCTCCCTGACGACGAGCGTCGCGAAAAAGCAGCCGAATACGGAGTGGTTTACGTTTACAGGAAAAACGAGCTTAAAGGGATATCGCTATTGAATAACGCTATCCCCCGGTTGTTCTGAGTTCTCCCTGTAGTGCTCATGCTTTACAGCGTAAATTAGAGCCAAAGCAACCATTAGGCTCACTATGCCTAACAGCCATTTGTCCTTCAATCCTCCAATGCTGTCTATCCGCTCATCTAAAGCACCTGCTCCCAGCAGCATGTAACCAGTGGTAGCAATGGCATTGTTGAAAAAATGGGCTGCTATGGGTACCCAAATTGAACCGGTAAGTTCAAGCAGGTAGCCAAATGCTACGCCCAAAGCAAAACGCGGGATGAAGCCCTGGAACTGAAGGTGAATAGCGCTGAAAAGGGCTGCTGATACGAGTATTCCAACCCATCGGGAGTTTGCAAATTCAACCAGCCGACGTTGAATAATACCTCTAAAGAGCAACTCCTCGCCAATGGCCGGAAGTATTGCTATCATAACCATGTTAACTACGTAAGCCCACGCACTGTCGGTTACCAGAAAAGCCCTGGTCAAGCGCTCTGCGGTTTTCTCCATTTCAACCATCCAATCGCTCATGGGAATTAACTGGTTGATTGAGCTTAATAGGTTTATGGCAGGTAATGAGGAAAGCACGATTAAAAAGGTTTTTAATACGATGTTCCCGTTAATGCCATTAAATCCTAAATATTTTAAGGGTCTATCGGAAAACAGAAAAGCTGCCAGAAACGAAGGTATAATGAAAATACCGGTGGTTTGTAAAATTTGCATCAGCTTGAGTGCACTCAAATTATTACCGGTGAACTCTGCTCCAGGAGCCAGCTGCACTCCTGATACACCAAAAAGCAAATGGGAAAGCAGATTACCCAACCCGATAAAAAACAGTGAGCAGAACAGGATGAAAACGCCAAGTAGCATCATTTTCACAATTCCCGAAACCGATGCCAGTGAACCACGTACCATAGACATACAGATTTCTGCAAAAGTAATTTATATCAACATAAACAAAAGGGCTTTAAGCATTTCTTTTCATATTTTTGCGGCGCATATTTGCTGTGATGAAAATTGGACCAGTTGACTTAGGCGATAAGCCCGTGCTGCTTGCACCAATGGAGGATGTTACCGACCCCTCGTTCCGCTTCATGTGCAAGCATTTTGGCGCCGATATGATGTACACCGAATTTATCAATGCCGACGGGCTAATCCGCGATGCCGGTAGCAGTGTGGATAAGCTCAACATATACGAATATGAGCGCCCAATTGGAATTCAACTGTACGGGCATATCATAGAGAGCATGGTTGAAGCAGCCCGCATTGCCACCGAGGCAAACCCCGATGTGATTGACATCAACTTTGGCTGCCCGGTTAAAAAAATTGCAAACCGTGGTTCCGGTTCAGGAATGATGCGCGATGTTCCGAAAATGGTTGAGATGACCCGACGGATTGTGGATGCCACGCACCTGCCGGTAACCGTAAAAACCCGCCTGGGTTGGGACGATGATAGTAAAAACATTGTTGAAATTGCAGAACGCCTTCAAGATGTAGGCATTAAAGCCATTACCATTCATGGCCGTACCCGCGCCCAACTCTACACCGGCAAAGCCGACTGGACACTAATTGGCGAAGTGAAGAAAAACCCTAGAATGTACATCCCGGTGATTGGGAATGGCGATATCGAAGGGCCTCTCAAGGCTAAAGAGATGTTCGATCGATACGGAGTGGATGGCATTATGATTGGCCGTGCTACATACGGCCGGCCCTGGATTTTTGCTGAGGTAAAGCACTACCTGAAAACAGGGGAGCTGATGAAACCGCTTACCACCCGGCAAAAGGTTGATATTGCCCGCATGCACTTTGAGCGCTCACTCGAGGTGAAAGGGCAAAAAACGGGCATGCTCGAGATGCGCAGGCACTTCTCCTCGTACTTCAAAGGGCTACCCCATTTCAAGGAAATCAGGTTAAAGCTGCTAACCACCCTCGACCCAGAGGAGGTAACCTCACTGCTTAACCTCATTGCAGAGCGCTATGGCGATTATGTAGCGGATGAGAGCATAAACCCCTCACCATGGGCATACAAAGAAGATTAGTGCGCCTCAAGCCAATTATTACCCGTTCCCATATCAACCTCAAGGGGTACCTTTAGGTTTGCGGCACCCTCCATGCAGCGCTTCACAATGTTCTTAACCTCATTGAGCTCGGGCTGGTAAACATCAAACACCAGCTCATCGTGCACCTGAATGATCATTTTTGACCTCAACTTACGGCTTTTGAACTCCTCGTGTATTCGAATCATTGCTACTTTAATGATATCGGCAGCTGAACCTTGTATGGGTGCGTTAATGGCGTTTCGCTCCGCTAAACCACGAACCACCTGGTTGTTCGAGTTGATATCGGGGAGGTATCGCTTGCGTCCTAAAATGGTTTCAACCCAGCCCCGCTCCCTGGCCTGGGCAACGCACTTCTCCATGTAATCCTTAACTCCCTTATAGGTAGTAAAATACCCATTAATCAGCTCCTTGGCTTCGGTGCGCGATATCCCTAACCTTTGCGACAATCCAAAAGCGGAAATCCCGTAAATCATACCAAAGTTGGCGGTTTTAGCCTTTCGGCGCTGATCGCGTGTTACCTCTTCAAGCGGAACCTTAAATATCTTGGCTGCCGTTGCTGCATGGATATCCTGCCCTTTCTCAAATGCTTCAAGCATCACGGGGTCGTTGCTCATATGCGCCATTAGGCGCAATTCTATCTGTGAGTAGTCGGCCGAGAGCAAAAGGTAATTGCCCGGAGAGGGAATGAACGCCTTGCGTATTTCACGGCCATTCTCATCGCGGATGGGAATGTTCTGCAGGTTTGGGTTGTTGGAGCTTAACCTTCCGGTTGAGGCCACCGCCTGGTTAAACGATGTGTGAATTTTGCCTGTTTTGGAATTTACTAAGGTTGGCAACGTCTCGATGTAGGTCGAAAGCAACTTCTTTATCCCCCTGAATTCTAAAATCTTTGGAACAATGGGGTGAGCATTCATGTATTTCTGCAGTTCCTCCTCGTTGGTGGAGTACTGTTTGGTTTTGGTGAGCTTGGCATCGTTCGATATCCTAAGCTTTTCAAACAGCACCTCGCCCAGCTGCTTTGGCGACGAGATGTTTAAATCGGGAACTCCGGCCATTTGGCGTATCACTTTTTCCAGCACAAGCAGCTGTACCGAGAGGATATCGCCATACTCCTTTAAACTTTTTGTATCGAGCGAAACACCATTTCGCTCCATGTAGGCCAGTACCTCTATGAGTGGCTCCTCAAGGGTAAAATATAGGTTGGTAAGCCCCTGATGGTGGAGTTTTTCAAAAAGTATTTTTTTTAGCTGCAACGCTAAATCGGCATCCTCGCATGCATAGCGGGTTATTAGGTTTGAATCCACGTTGCGCATGCTGCCCTGCATGGCTCCCTTTTTTCCTATGAGTTCCTCAATGCTGATAGGTTTGTAGTTCAGGTAGATTTCAGAAAGGTAATCGAGGTTATGGCGTGCATCTGGTTCAAGCAGGTAGTGCGCCAGCATGGTGTCGTAAAGTTTCCCATTTATACAGATGCCATAGTTCAGGAGTACCTGCATATCGAACTTAATATTCTGGCCTACCTTTGCAATGCCAGCATTGCCAAACACGTTGGTAAACTCAGCCGCAACCCTTTTTGCCTCATAGGGGTTCCGTGGAACCGGTACCCACCATGCCTTATGGGGCGATGTTGCAAACGACATCCCCACAAGCTCTGCTACAATGGGATCGAGTCCGGTAGTTTCGGTATCAAAGGCAAACTCACTGCACGATTCCAACTCCTGTATCAGCGCTTTTCGCTCCTCGGCTGTTTGTACCAAACGGTAATCCACCTCAAAATCGTTGATGCTTTTTAGGTTGATAACCGGATTTACCGTTTCAGGCGCCGGGGTATCGAACAGTGAACCCTGAACGTATTGCGGCTTCACTTTTACAGGCTCTGCAACAAACTCCTTGAGCAAAGAGCGAAACTCCAGCTCCTCGAGAATTGGAACCAGCTCATCAGTTTTTGGGGGCTTAACGGCAAGGTCCCTATCAATATCTACATTCAGGTCGATATCGGTTACTATTGTTACCAACTTTCGGTTTAGAGCGAGCCTATCGCGAGCTGCTTCGAAGTTCTCCTTTTGAGCAGGGCTAAGCTTATCGATGTTTTGCAAGAGGTTATCAATGCTGCCAAACTGCGAAATCAGCTTGGCTGCAGTTTTCTCGCCAACCTTGTTTACCCCTTTTATGTTATCGGAGGCATCGCCCCATATAGCGAGGATATCGATGAACTGCCGTGGACTTTGAATGTCGTAATCCTTACAGAACTGGTCGGCAGTGATGATTTCCATTTCGTTCCCGCTGCGTCCCGGCTTGGCTATGATTGTGTTTTCGCGCAGCAGCTGACCATAATCCTTGTCGGGGGTCATCATTATCACCTCAAACTCAGCAGGATTAACTTTTGTGGCTAGCGTACCTATAACATCATCGGCTTCAAATCCCTCCTTCTCTATGATAGGAATGTTTAATGCCCTGAGCAAATCCTTAATGATTGGAACCGATGCCCTGATATCCTCAGGCGTTTCTTCGCGATGTGCCTTGTAGTCGGGATAAATATCGTTCCTGAAGGTTTTCCCTGAAACATCGAAGGCGACGGCCACATGGGTAGGGTTAAACTTTTTAATGGCATCGAGTGTGGCACGCACAAATCCATATATAGCCGAGGTGTTTAACCCTTTGCTGTTACGCATGGGCCGATTGATGAAAGCATAGTAGGCCCTGTAAATGAGAGCGTAGGCATCGAGCAGGAGAAGGCGTTTATTCATGACTTTCTATGGGTTACTGGTTATCGGAAGCAAACCATTCGGCGTAGGATGTGGCGGTTTCGTTAAGCTTCAGGTGATGGATCTTAACCTGAGGGGGAAGTTTTTCCTCTATTATTTTGGCAAAGTAATGTATCAGGTTTTCGCAGGTAGGCTGAAAGGGCAATGCCTCGATGCGGTTGAAACCGGCCTCAATGAGCTTTTTATGAGTAGGGGTGTTTGCCATTACAGCCACAGCATGATCGAACCGTTCAACTATTAAAGGATTAACGATTCGTTTCAAATCGCCAAAGTCCATTACCATTCCCAACTTGGGATGTCCCTGAACATCAATAGGCTCACCAATTAAAGTAACTGCCAGTATGTAAGAGTGCCCGTGCATATGACGGCAAAGGCCATCGTACCCCTCCAGGGCATGGGCCATTTCAAAGCGAAACTCCTTGGTTAATCGTATTCTTGGCATGTGTAAGAGATTCAAGATTCAAAATTCAAAATTCAAGATTCAAAATTCAAAATTCAAGATTCAAAATTCAAGATTCAAGATTCAAAATTCAAGATTCAAAATTCAAGATTCAAAATTCAAAATTCAAAATTCAAGATTCAAAATTCAATGTCGTTTAGTTAAGCTATAATTGTTTGTAATTCATATAGTAGAGTTTCTTGGGACGTTTTTTTCGTTCAGACTTTCTTCCAGGCCTTACAATTTCAGTTGTCTTTTCAACGAGCAAATCATACGCTTTAATTG
>CALBBQ010000021.1 GCA_937926785.1 uncultured Bacteroidales bacterium
GCATTTACAATGAAAATCTAAGTATCTAATAAATTTGCGTTTGATAGTATTGGCATCTATTTTTAACTTACACAGCAAAACCCGATTAAGATGAGGAATATATTACTTTCACTTTTACTAATTTTTCTAACCTTCAAGCCATCCATTGGCCAGAATGCGAATGCAAAAAATATGGTTGACAGCCAAAACCGTAAGCAGGGCTACTGGTGTAAGTATTACCCTAACGGTAAAATAGCCTATGAGGGATGGTTTAAAGACGATAAGCCCACTGGCGAATTTAAACGGTACCACGAGAACGGAGTGCTCAAAGCGGTGATGGTATATACTGAGAACTCCCCGCTGGTTTCTGTCACCTTGTTCACTACAAATGGGAAAAAAATGGCAACCGGCTTTTACATTAACCAAAAGAAAGACAGCCTGTGGCAGTACTACTCTGCTGAAGGCAAGTTGGTTTTTGAGGAGCGCTACCAGAATGGGTTAAGGCAAGGTCGTGCCAAAAGTTTCTATCCATCGGGGCAGGTCATGGAATCGGCGCAATATAAGGACGACATGCTTCATGGAACTCTAATTCAGTTCTTCGAGAACGGCTTGAACCAGTCGGTAATACCATACAGAAACGGTGAAATTGATGGAATCATAAAGGTTTACTATCCCAATGGTAGCCTACGCACGGAAGGCAGCTATAAGTCGGGTTTAAAGGATGGGGAGTGGAAGTTTTTCACGAACGAAGGGAAATTGGCTCAATCCATCAAGTATGTGAAAGGAGTACCAGAGAACTTTGCGGAGCTTGCCGAAAAAGAATCGCGTTACCTTGAGAGCCTGCTAAAAAACGCCGGGAAAATTAAAGAGCCAACTGTTGATGATGTGATGAACTCCATGGGTATCAGATATTAAACCCAATTATTGCATTAGAAAAACTTCTAATGCAATGCGATTAAGAAAAATCGGGATAACTCCAAATAATCCATTGGTCCGCTCTTTCTAAGAGCTCCCAGTGAATGTATGTTTTGGGTTAAAAATATTTCGTCGGATTCATTCCCGTATAGTTGGGAAAGCCCTAAATAGTTAAGAAACCTATGATAAGAAGAGAACATGAAACGTTTAGAACATGGTAATCGAGTAAAGGAAACAACCCAAATTGAAAATTAAATATCCTGGGATAATGAAAAAAGTTATCGGACTGGTTATTTTACTTTCACTCACTGTTTGCCTGCCCGCCTTGTCGCAACCCAAATACTTTGTAGAGTTTGCAGACAAGAAGAATAGCCCCTACTCCATTAGTAGCCCACAGCAATTCCTTTCGGCTAGGGCTATAGAGCGTAGAAACAAACAGAATATCCCCATTACCGAGCAAGACCTACCCGTTAACCCCAGCTACCTGGAGCAAATTATTGCCAATTCCACCCAGGTTCATTACACCCTGCGCTGGTTTAACGGAGTGGTAGCAACTCTCACCGATGAGCAGCTGGACTTAGTCAGAAACCTGTATTTTGTTAAAAGCACCCAGAAAATATTTGAGCCTTCCAAAGCCAAAAGGCAAAGGTTTAGCATTTGGAAGTCTTTGGATGAAGTCCTGTACCAAACAAACACTCAACTCAACTACGGAAGTTCATTTACCCAGGTGGGAATGTTAAATGGGCACCTGCTTCACAACAGGGGTTTCCTGGGCGAAGGAAAGGTAATTGCGGTACTCGATGCTGGTTTTCTGAATGTTGATGTACACCCGGCATTCGATTCCTTAAGGCTTAAGGGACGAATTTTAGGAACCAGAGATTATGTAAACCCCAAATCGAACATCTACACAGAGCACTACCACGGCATGATGGTTCTTTCGGCCATGGGAGGTTATGTTGATGGGCAACTTATTGGCACAGCCCCACGAGCCCAATACTGGTTAATCCGAACCGAGGATGCCAGCACCGAACAGCTAATTGAGGAATATAACTGGGCCGCCGGTGCAGAGTTTGCCGATAGTGTGGGAGCCGATATCATCAACTCATCGCTTGGTTACACGGTTTTTGATATTGAAAGTCAAAACCACCGGTACCCGGATTTAAACGGAGGCACTACGCCTGTGACAATGGCTGCCAACATGGCAGCAAGCAAAGGAATAGTAGTGGTGGTTAGCGCCGGTAACGAAGGGAACAGTTCATGGTACTACATATCTGCCCCGGCCGATTCGCCAATGGCATTAACCGTTGGGGCAGTAGATAGCCGCAAAGAGAAAGCCGATTTCAGCTCGTTTGGCCCCACTGCTGACGGGAGAATAAAGCCCGATGTTTGTGCTATGGGAAAAGGAACTGTGCTGGCTATTCCGAATGGGTCAGTGGGTACATCGAACGGTACCTCCTTCTCTGCACCAATTATTTCCGGCATGGTTGCCTGTTTATGGCAGGCAAAGCCTGAACTTACCGGCCAAGAGCTAGTAGCCTTAATCCGTTCCGCATCATCCAGTAACTCATCGCCCAATAACAGCATTGGTTACGGCATACCCGACTTTGCCTTTATTATTCAGAATGATGAAGAAGAGTCTTTTGCATACCTCTGGCCCAACCCGTTTACCACCATTGCTTACCTGAAGTGTAACCTTTCCGGCACATCACCTGTTAAGGTAACCATAACGGCAATAAACGGTCAACATATCATTTCAAAAAAGCTAAACAGCAACTCCGATGGAACAATTGTGATAGATTTCATAGGAGGCTTACCCGCTGGGCTATACTTCCTGACAGTACTAACGCCAAACGAACAGTTCACAGTAAAAGTTGTTAAAGCTAAGTAAATGCAAACCAAAGCAAAAACATACTCACTCTTTGAGCTCAACCAGCTGGTTAAGCAAACCATCACTGAGCAACTTGCCGATTCCTACTGGGTAATTGCAGAAATTAGCGAGCTAAAGGAGCATTCCTCTGGTCACTGCTATCTGGAACTAATTCAAAAGGATGAAGATTCTGATACCATCCGGGCACGAGCACGGGCAACCATATGGGCATACAGCTACCGAATGCTCAAACCCTACTTTGCGTCTGCTACCGGCCGATCACTGAGCCAGGGCCTAAAGGTGATGGTACTAGCCCAAGTTAACTTTCATGAGGTATACGGCTATAGCCTCAATATTACCGATATTGAACCCACCTTCACGATTGGAGACATTGAACTTCGACGAAGGGAAACCATCAACCGGCTTATAGCCGATGGGGTTTATGACATGAACCGTGAACTCACGCTCGAAATGCTCCCATTTCGTATTGCTGTCATATCCTCTCCTCAAGCCGCAGGCTATGTGGACTTTTTGAAACAGCTCACCCAAAATCGGTTTGGGTACCCTTTTAAGATTACTCTCTTTAACGCGTTGATGCAAGGACGCGATGCCGAAGATTCAATTATTACAGCATTAGCCAATATCAACAAAGTGAAGGAGCAGTTCGATTTGGTAGCAATTGTTAGGGGTGGTGGAGCCACAGCTGACCTGTCCTGCTTTGACTCCTATAACCTGGCCAACCACATTGCCCAGTTTCCATTACCAGTTATAACGGGAATTGGGCACGATAAAGATATTACTGTAGCTGACCTTGTGGCTTACAAAACACTGAAAACGCCAACAGCTGTTGCCGAATTTATTATTGAACAAGCAAATGAAGCCGAGAACTATTTTATAGAACTGAGAGAAAGATTAATAGCCCATGCCACAGACTTTCTTGAAACCAGTAAAGATGAACTCATGCAATACGCAGAAAAAATCAAACTAAAATCTTTAAACACAATAAACCAACAAAAAAATTTCCTTACCCATAACTGGGCGGTATTACCATCAACATCGAGGCTAAATGTTTATAAAAATAGTGTCAACCTAAAAAACTATTCCAACCTGATTCATAAACACCTACAAAGCTACCTGATGCAAAACGAAGAGAACATTCCAAAACTCTCAAAAAAACTAGAAAAAGCTGCCAAACAAAAGCTGATACAGGCAAAACAGAAAGAAACATATCTGGCCAAAATAGTAGAAACCTTAGACCCAAAGAATACGTTAAAGAAGGGCTTTACCATAACACGGATAAACGGTAAAACCGCACGAAGCGTTAATGATGTTGGTAGAAATGCCACTATTACCACTCAATTCCATGATGGTGAGGTAATAAGCAGAACTCAAAACTAGTATTGACAAGAATGGATTATTGCACTATATTATGCAAAAAATCTTATCCCCTGAAAAAAACAAGTAAGCATATTATCGCCCTTTTCACACTACTGTTCTTTTTGAATGGTTCATATTTACCTGGGCAAACGCAACCGCTAACAAAAACCGATAGCTTACGCCAGCAAATCAGGACATCAAAGGGGATTGATAAGGTAAACTCTTTAATTGAGCTATCCATACTATTCTGGAATACCCACCCCGACTCTGCGATTTACTATTCTGAACTCGCCTTGCAGGAAGCTAAAAAGGACGGAAGCAACGATGCCCTAGGCGATGCCTACAACGCACTTGGAAATGCATGGTCATTTAAAGGACAACCTGAAAAAGCCCTTGAACTTTACCTGAAATCGAAGGAGTACAGGGAAAAGACTGAGAATTACGAAAAGATTGGAAATTCGTATAACAACATCGGAATTCTTCATCGGAACCAAAAGCGATACAACCAAGCCATTGCCAGCTACCTCCAAGCTTCAGAGTATTACGAAAAAGCAGGCAAATACAGACAGCAAGCCAACTCGTACCGGCAAGTTGCCAAGATATACAACGACATAAGCGATAAAAACAAAGCCCTTGAGTTTGCTTTTAAGTCGTTGGCAGTCATAAATGCCAATAACTTAAGCGATATGAAAGCCAGCGTGTATAACCTGATAGGTTTGCTCCACCGTGATCTTAAGAATATTGAACTTGCGGAAAAATTTTACAAGCTGGCATTTGATGAATGGAGCCGTAGCAATGATCTTTCAGGATTATCGACAGCCTACAATAACCTGGGTATAATCTGCGATGATAAGGGCGACCTGCAACGATCACTGGAATACTATAATAAATCGCTTGAGATAGCAAAAAAATTAGCCGACTCAAGCGCAATGGCAACCGCCTACAATAATATAGGTTACCTATACGCCCGCATCAATGAACCCGACAAGGCAATCGAATCCTATCAGAAATCCATTGAAATTTCAAAAAAGATTGGTCAAACAGATGATTACTTCAACACCCTAAACAACATTGCTGCCGTTTATTTAAGAATCAACAGATTAGATGATGCACAAAAAACCCTTAGCCTAGCCCTGAAAGAGATATCAAAGGTAAAAGACCTGGCATACAAGCAGGAAACCTACCAACTGCTAAGCGAACTAAATGCGCGAAAAGGAGATTACCACCAGGCCTACCTCTTCAAATCGAAAGAATTGGCATATGCCGATACCCTTTACACACAGCAGAGAATTAGCAGCATTGCCGAAATGCAAACCCGCTACGATACCGAAGCTAAGGAAAAAGAGATTCAACTGTTAAAAAAAGATGTGGAGCTTAAGGAGTTGCAGTACCAGAAGCAAAAAAGTGTGCAGCAGGTACTGGTTTCGCTAACACTTCTAATGTTGGTTATCATCATAGGAACCATACTAATCCTGCATATCAATAGCAATAAGAACCGACAACTAGCAGAAAAAAACAAAGAGCTAAACGAGATAAACGAGAAGTTGAAACTCTCCGAAAAAAACCTAAGTGAATTAAATGCTACAAAAGACAAACTATTTTCTATCATAGCCCACGATCTGAAAAACCCATTTAACGCCCTTATTGGTTTCAGCGATATTCTGGAAAGGAACTACAGCTACCTCACTGATAACGAGAAGAAGGAATACATAGCCGTAATCTCTGAATCTTCGCAAAATTTGTATAGGTTGCTGGATAATCTACTGCAGTGGACCCGCGCCCAAACCGGAAGTATTACCTATATGCCAGAAAGATTTAGAATTGAACCATTAATAAAGCAAGAAATCCAACACCTAAACGCTAGCGCTGAAAAGAAAAAGATAAGCATTACGGTTGATTCTGACCTCAACCAGATGGTGTTTGCCGATAAAAATTCAATTGCCACGGTAATACGTAACTTGGTTAGCAATGCCATTAAGTTTACCGATGTGGGGGGCAAAATTGAGATTACCGTGAAGCTATCCGAGGAAAACCCTAAAATGGCCGAAGTCATTGTAAAAGATTCGGGGGTTGGAATCGATCCCGAAGACTTACCTCGCTTATTTATGATTGATGGATCCTTTAGCACAAGAGGAACTGCAAACGAATCGGGAACGGGGTTAGGCTTGCTCCTTTGTCACGACTTTGTAACAAAAAACAACGGGCGAATTTGGGTGAACAGCACAAAAGGAAGCGGAAGCGCATTCCATTTCACAATCCCACTGGCCTAGCTACTTCACCCATTTGTCAATCCCATTTTTTTTCTTTACTTTGGGGGTGAACAACACCCCAAAAGATGCTCCGACTTTTACGTCTTAATCTAATAATAGTTCTAACCACAATAGCAACCCTGGCTTCATTTGCCAAGGGCGATGCCGATAGCTTGTTTACTCTAATCAAAATTTTCGCCATTGAAAACCCCGAAACCGCAGGAATATACTGTAGCCGTTTGGCTACGCTTGCAAATAGAAGTGCTAATGACTCATTAAAGATTCTTTACTACCTGGCCATGAGCGAGTACAGTTCGGGTCTGGGACTATCCGAAAACTCCTCAAAATATCTGGATTCAGCCCTCAAAACAGCTCAACTAAAATCACTGCTCAATCTTCAGGTTGAATCACTTTTACTAAAATCGAAGCAACTGTTAAAAACCGGGAACTACAGTGAATCAATAAAAGTAAACGAAAAAGCAAGATTATTGGCTTTACGGAGTAAAGAAACAAGCCTGATTGTAAAATCGATTCTAAGCCGGGGGGATATCTACAAAGAAATTGGACAATACCACGTGGCCATCGAAAAAAAATCGGAAGCAATAGGCTTTTCAACAAAGCACCAAAGTACTATAGCCGAATGCTACCAAAGTATTGGGAGTACCCATTGGCATTTTGGGAACTATCCGGAAGCACTAAAAGCTTACTATCAAGGCTTAATTGCTGCTGAAAATGCCAGCGACACCCTGAGGCTAATACAAATAAGCAAAAACATTGGACTGACTTTTCGTGAAACGGGAGATTTTGACAAAGCCCTTGAAAACCTGAATAGCGCCTTGCTGTATGCCCAAAAAACTGATAACAAAGCAGAAATAGCCGACATACTTAATGTTTTTGGAGGCGTTTACCTTAAGTTTTCAAGACCAGCAAATGCAATCGCATACTATAATCAAAGCCTTGCCATAAGAGAAAAGCTTGGCTACCTACATTCCAGCATTAGCTCACTGACAAACCTGGCTAGGGCCTTTGTCCAAATCAAGAAACCAGAAAATGCAGTAGAAGCCCTTGATAAGGCACTGGAGATATCCCGTAAGCTGAACGACACCTCGTTAGAGGCCAACCTCCAAAATGAAATGGGAAACATCTACCTAAACCTCGAAAACTACTCTGAAGCCTTGAGACACTACCTAATTTCCCTAAAAATCAGGCAATCCTATGGAAAGGATGAGGACGTTGCACGTTCTATGGTTAATATCGCCCTGGTTTACAGAAAATTAGGGCTATACCGGAATGCCAGAAAATACATTGAGGATGCCCGGAAAACCATTGAAAATATTGAAGCCAAACCGGACTTGAAAATCTACATCTATCAAAACCTTGGAAACGTGTTGTACGACCAGAAGGAATATGACAAAGCCATAGGTGCATACCAGAAAGCTTTAGAGCTTAGCGAACAAAAGGGGGATGATCTTCAAATATCGAGATTACTTAAAAACATATCGCAAAGCTACCTCGACTGGGGAAAAATCAGCTTAGCGCGGAGCACAATATCCCAATCCATTAAAATTGCGCTTAGGAACAATCAGATTAATGAGTTAGCTGATCAATACAATACTTTAGGGAATATTGAAAAACAGGCAGGAAACTATCAACTAGCCATAGCACATTACGCCCGCGCTGCTGAGAAGTACCAGCAGTCATTAAATTTAGATGGAAAAGCACTTTGCCTCAGAAAGACAGGTGAAATATATGGAATTCTTGGTAATAGTAAAGAAGCCGAGAGTTACATCAAAGAATCCATTAAGATTGGAGAACAGACAAAGAATCCATACCTAATCTCTTTGGGATTACTCTCGCTGAGTGAGTTGTCAAAAAAACAGGGCAACTTTGCAAAAGCACTGGCATTGTATCAAAAGCATATCAGAATACGCGATAGTCTTGATAATATTAAACGAAGCGAGGTAAACCTCGAAGCGCACATCAACCTGGAGCTGGATAAAACCAAATCGGAAATTAAACTTATTGAGGCCGAGGTAGAAGCGCTACGCGCAAGAGTAGAGCTTGACAAGGAAAGGATGGGGAAGCAGAGAGCACAGCGTAACCTTCTCATTCTAGTGGTTGTTTTTATGGTATTTGTAACCGCTACGGCACTGTACCTTTTCCGCCAGAAAAAATACTATGCTAAACTTCAGCGCGACAAGTACGAGGAGGTTAGCCTAATCAACGAAATGCTGAAAGAATCGCAAGCGGAACTCCAGCAAACCATTAAAACAAAGGACAAGCTATTTTCAATCGTTGCGCATGACCTAAGGAGTCCGTTCACCGCACTGGTAGGGCTAACCGAGGTTCTATCCACAAATTCCGAGTCGTTATCACCCCAAGAGGTGAAGGAGCTAAGCGAACACGTTCATCAGTCGGCAACACAGGTACTAACACTAACTGAAAACCTACTAAGCTGGGCCCGAAGTCAAACCGGAAAGTTAACGCTTAAGCCGGAACCAATCAACATCAATGCACTCATTAATAGCTCCGTAGCCGTTGCTTCGATTCCCGCCGTGAAAAAAAACATCACCATCAATATCGAAAACTCCGGTGAGCCGATGGTATTTGCCGATTATGAAACCGTTCAAACCATAATCCGCAACCTGCTGAGCAACGCCATCAAGTTCACACCTGAGGGTGGTATCATCAGCATCAGAATAAGAGAAGGCAATTCATCGGTGAAAGTTTCGATTTCCGACACTGGCATAGGCATTGCCCCCGAAAATCTCCAAAAACTCTTTGCTCTGGATGGTTACACCACTAAGGGCACAAATTCTGAAAACGGAACCGGTCTGGGACTAATCCTATGTAAGGAGTTTGCCCATGCTAATGGGGGAACAATAGAGGTTGAAAGCGAGGTTAACAAGGGAACCACATTTACATTAACTTTACCAAGAAATAGTTAACTTATCTTACGTATGGTAAAAAAAACAATTAAATACAGCGAAGCCATCAAAGAGGTGGAGGAAATAGTTAACCAGATTGAATCGAACGAGCTGGATATTGATGAGCTTACCGAAAAGATTAGGCGAGCTTCAGAGCTGCTTAGGTTCTGTAAGGAAAAACTACATTCAGCAGAGCAAGAGATAAACAACATAATTGATGAGCTCCAGGATGAAAACTAACTATAAGAAAACCAACCATCGGAAAAGTCAACTAAATTTAATGCAAACGTTTTAGACGAAAGGTATTTTTTGCTTTATTTGTATTGATATTTTTCCAGTCTGATGCCTTACAAGATACTATTAGCCAGTGGTAGCGAGAAACTTTCCCATGACATTCAACGAATCATGGGGCTGGCTGATGACGACTTTACCATAGACTTCATTTTTGATTCCGAAACCATCATAACAACCATAACCGGTTACAACCCGGATATTATTCTTTACGATCTGCACTTTGCCAATCGTGCCGCAGCCGATGTACTCTCCATCATTAAGGCCGACCCGGCAACCGCCAATATTCCCATTCTGGCCATAGCCGATTTCCTGCAGCCAGAGTCCATCCAATCGCTTTTCCATGCCGGAGCCGATGATTTTATCGGGATACCCATAAATACACCAGAGTTGATCCAGCGAACCATGGTTGGTATTCAGCGAGGACGAATGCTGAAAAAACTTAAAACCCTTTCAAATCAGTTCGATAGCATCACCACCGCCATCAGCCAAGCCGGAAACTCGGTTATCATCATAAATAGCAATGGTGAAATTAGCTGGGTAAATGAGGGTTTCAAACGGCTCTACGAGTGCTCGCTGGAAGAATTCCAGTCCATTTTTGGCGATAATCTTTTTTCCGACCACATAAACCCAACCACTGCAAATGCTATTAAACGATGCGCCTCGGGTGAATATGTGGTTTACGATAGCAAGTGGGTTACACCTGATGGCAAAGAAAAGTTCATTCAAACTAGCCTAACACCAGTATTTGACGATTTACAGAACTTGAGCTACATGGTTGCCATTGAAATGGACATCACTGAGCTTAAAATGATTGAACGGGATTTGGCCGAAAAGAATGAACACCTACAAACCATTACCGAAAACCTGGAGCAGGCAAACAAAATACTTGAGGAGCAACAAAGCCAGATCCAACAACAAACCGAGCTTCTTGCCGAGGAAAAACAAAAAACCGAAGCCCTTCTGCTTAACATTCTCCCCCGCGAAGTAGCTAATGCGTTGCAAAAAAAGGGAGCTTACAAGCCCAAGAAATTTAAGGAGGTTTCTGTAATGTTTGCCGACTTCGTGGGGTTCTCAAAAATTAGCGTGGCTTACGAAAACATCGAGGAGTTTTTGGACGTACTTGGCAGCTACTTCCAGGCCTTTGACGAGATCGTGACACAAAGGTTCATAGAAAAGATCAAAACAATTGGCGATTGCTACATGTGCGCTGGGGGGTTGCCGCGAACCAACTTTAGCCATCCGTTCGATACAGTTCTGGCAGCCCTGGAACTTCAGCGCTATGTGCAGATGAGGGCGCACGACGATAAGCTCAACAACCGACCGGTTTGGTCAATCCGGGTTGGCATTCATACCGGCAGTGTAATTGCAGGGGTAATAGGTAAACACAAGTTTGCCTACGACATCTGGGGCGACACGGTTAACGTTGCCAGCCGCATGGAAACCGCCTGCGAACCGGGTAAAATAAACATCTCCGAAACCACCTATTCCGTTATCAAGGATTACTTTGTTTGCACACCACGAGGAAAAATTCCGGCAAAGAATATTGGCGAGATCAACATGTACTTTGTGGACCGAATCCGACCCGAATACTCTGAAGACGAAGCTGGTTTTATTCCTAATGCAGCTTTAAGAAAAGTGGTATCTTCTCTCTAACTATTATTTAGATGCATCGTTTACGTTGGTAAAACTGAAAGGAAGCAGGAATTTAATATCATCAACCCTGATTATCCTATTCTGCCCTACCATGTACAAGCTATACGGTTTATCAGAGATTTGCTGATACTCCAGCATAACCTGCCTACAGGCCCCACAAGGTGAAATTGGATTTACGGTGAGCCCCTCAGCAGTTGAAGCTACTACTGCCATGGCCTTAATTGGCACACCCGGAAACCTTGCCCCTGCATAAAAGAGTGCTACGCGCTCAGCGCATAAGCCAGAGGGGTAAGCTCCATTCTCTTGGTTACTTCCCTGTATCACCTCTCCGTTACCCAAAAGCACTGCAGCCCCCACTCGAAAGTGAGAGTAGGGCGAATAGCTGGATGCCAGAGCATCTTTAGCCTGATCTATAAGCTTTCGTTCCCAATCCTGTAAATCGTTGAAATCATCTATTTCAGTATAACTAATTGTTAACATACTTAGGACGATTAGGGTTTAAATGGGTTACGATTGCTCAAATGTAAGTATTTTTTATCAATGAGAGTTTTAGATATTGAGTTTTCTTGGTTTTACCATGTTCTCCGGAGCCAAAATGGTGTCGAGCTGCTCCTTGGTAAGCAAACCCTTTTCCAGTACCAAATCGTAAACACTCCTATTGGTTACCAGTGCCTCCTTAGCCAATTGGCTGGAAGCCTCATAACCAATGTATGGGTTAAGCGCAGTTACAAGGCCAATGGAATTATGAACCATCTTTCTGCATCGCTCTTCGTTAGCTGTTATACCATCAATACAACGGTACTTGAGAGTGTTCATCCCATTCTTGAGCATTTCAATAGACTCAAAAAGGCTTTGCACAATAACCGGTTCAAAGACATTCAGTTCCAGCTGTCCGCCTTCTGCGGCCAATGTAACGGTAAGGTCATTACCTATCACTTTAAAGGCAATCTGGTTTACCACTTCGGGTATAACAGGGTTAACCTTGCCGGGCATGATAGAAGAGCCGGGCTGCATGGGAGGCAAGTTAATTTCGTTTAAGCCGGTGCGTGGCCCCGATGAGAGCAAACGTAAATCGTTAGATATCTTTGACAGCTTAACCGCTAACCGTTTCACCGCCGATGAGTACATTACAAAGGCACCCGTATCCTGTGTAGCCTCAACAAGGTTGGCAGCCAGTACAAGCTCCAAACCGGTAATACGCCTTAAATGCTTCAACACCTTCTCAGGATAATCGGGGTCGGAGTTTATGCCGGTGCCAATGGCTGTTGCTCCCATGTTAATCTCAAGGAACAACCGTACGTTTTGGTTCAACCTTTCAACTTCTTCCGATAATGTAACCGCATAGGCCTCAAACTCCTGACCAAGGGTCATCGGAACTGCATCCTGAAGCTGGGTTCTACCCATCTTGATAACATGAGCAAACTCCTGTGCTTTTGCCCGGAACGACTCGATAAGTGATTCCAAAACCTTCACCAATTTGAGGTTTGACTTGTACAAGGCGATTTTAACCGCTGTAGGATAGGCATCGTTGGTTGATTGGGACATGTTAACATGGTTCAAAGGATGGCAGAACTGGTACTGGCCCTTGGTATGGCCAAGTATCTCTAGCGCTCTGTTAGCTATAACCTCGTTTGCATTCATGTTGGTAGATGTCCCCGCTCCTCCCTGAATCATATCAACAACAAACTGGTTATGGAATCGGCCATTGGTGACTTCGACGCAGGCGGTTACAATGGCATCTTTCACTTGCTTGTCGAGCAAGCCCAGCTCATAGTTAGCCTCAGCGGCAGCCTGCTTCACCATGGCCAAGGCGTCAATCAGATCGGGGTAGAAATTCAGGGTAACTCCTGAGATGTTAAAGTTCTCAAGCGCTCGGAGGGTTTGAATACCATAGTAGTATTCAGCAGGAACCTCGCGCTCGCCGAGCAGGTCGTGCTCAAGTCTTGTAGAACCCGATTCGTACTGGCTGGCAGGGTTTATAACCCGGTTATTAGCATGGCGCATACGCCTGTACATCACCCGAGTGATGTTGGTTAACACCTTAAGCGCTATGGCAGGGTTGCCGTTAAGGTCCTCCACCCTTAGCAGCAAAACCCGGGTTGGAACCAGTGCTCTGGCCGAAGTGGAGTGAGTTGAATCGGACGACCAGATTCCTTCACCCAAAAAGTCGCCTTTGCCAAAGTAGGTTAGCTTCAGTTCCACCCCAAACGGGTTGCTCTTGAACAGCTCCACATGACCCTCGTATATAACCATTATACCCTCGCGCTTCCCATTCTCCATGAACAGAAGGCTACCCTCTGCAAATTCTTTTTCAACTATGCCTTTAGCCAACGTTTCCAGTTCCTTTTCCGTCAAACCACGGAATAACTCTATATTGCTCAAAAATTCGATATAGTCTCTTTTAATCATAACTCATAGATTTTGGTAATTATTGGTAACGCAAAACTAACCACCAGTTTACTTCAGTAACAAAAATAAAGGTAATACTTTTCCCCCTTTTACCATAGTTTAACAAAAAAGGTGTTGCCCTTGCATGGACAACACCTAATAACCCATGAAAAAAACACTACTCTCGGTTGGTCTTTAATTCAACCTCCTGAAGGGCACCCAACACCTCAGGCTTATCAATTATTGCCTTCTCATTGAAGTATGTTATGATATGATCCAGCATAACAGCCTGCGATGTTCCATTGGCGGTGTGTTTGTAGATGTTGTTTGCCAACAGCTTAATTTGATTCTGGTTAGCAATTAGAACCTGGATGGGGTCAATGTCGCCTAGCATAAATCGATTTTCTATTTTTCTTAGCTCCTCGAGGTTTGTATTGATATAGCTCATCAAGTCCTGATACGATTTTGCTGCAGGAGTTTTCCTGCGCGATACAATGGCCACCACTTGCATGGTTTGTGGATCAATAACAGGCGAACCACTGTTCCCATAACAGGTAATGCTATCTATTTGAAGATATCGAACCCCCTGCTTGTTGGCATAAGCCGATGAGATAATTCCGGTTTTAATTGCAAGATTTTGAATGTTCCCATCAAACCCTAAAACTGCAACAGACATGCCAATTGGATAGTTCCAACGCTCACATAGAGTTAGGCCGGGAATGCTTTCAAATTCTGGAAAGTCGATATTAAAAACAGCATAGTCGGCCTGGTTATTAGTAAAACCAACCCGGAGATCTTCGATAAACTCTTTATAATCTACCCTCAGTGTTGCTTTTGGCGTGTTTGCGTCGGCCTCTACAAATCGAATTTCAACCTTATGGGCACCTTTAACGTAGAAAGCCTGCTCGCAGGTAACCAATGACTTGTTAATTTTGAATCCGGTAAGGGTATCAACGAGTACCCCGTGACCGTTGTAAAAGTTCAAGCAGCAAACCGATGCCGAACAATGTTCCCAAACCTTACTGAACATGGCTATATGGTTTAATGTAGGTTAATAGTTTTCACCAGTGTTAAAATGAAGATTAGGGTTACTATAAAAAATATTAAGTAAACCCCAACGTCAACTTTATATTTTCTAAATAATCGGTTCATACCTCTACTCAATTGGTACCGCTCAAATATACGGTAGTAATGTAATGATAATGATGTGTCAAACTTGTCAAGTTTTTTCTTCCGGTTCAATTTACACCAAGGGTCAAAATATGTTGAAAAAGGCTTAATTTTGATACATAAGATTTGCAACCCGATGGATTTCCAAAAAAGACTAATTGAGGATGTTGAGAAAAGATTTGGCAGACAGATACGCTATCAGCGCGATTGTCAAGCTCTGTCGGCTCACGTTTTTGAGCAAATTCATCAATATATCAGTCCTGCTACACTAAGAAGGCTTTTTGGGTTTCTTGTTACGAATTCTAAACCATCGCGTGTCACACTTGATATATTGTCAAAGTATCTGGGATACCAGCACTGGAGCGCATATGTTGAGGCGCAAATAGCAAACTCTTCCAGCCCAACTGTCATCAATAGGGTGGCACTCAGAGATTTGCTTATTACAAAATCTGAGGAAATAAATCAGCATAGCATAAAGAATATCCACATTAAGTCAGGTATTCCCTTTGAACTAACCATCAGCAGACCTGGTGTTGAGGCCCTTCTGAACCAATTCGCAGAATCCACGAAAACAGGTTTGGCAATTATTGCCCCTGGCGGTTACGGAAAATCAACATTGATTGCGCATTGGTGCATAAACCAAGGCAAAAAGAATCCCGATCAAATTGTATTCATTCTTCCGGCTTCCCGTTTAGAACTGTTTGCCCAAACTGAGCTAACCATTGATGAATGGATTTGGGAACAAGTTGGTATTAGTAACTTCACATCACCGAATTTGAACGAGGAGCTGGTTGCCCTCAACTTAAGAATCATATTTATTTTTGAGGCGCTAGACGAAGTCCGCCTTGGAGGAATCAAGCTTGAAAAAATTCTGAAAGGGATAAACGAGCTAACCGGCGAATTCTCTAAAACCAGCATTCTCAAGCTGATCATCACCTCACGTGGTGTTACATGGAAATCGCTCCAGAACTATATTTCCGATTCCAACTCGTGGATGAATATTGACAGCAACAACTTCAACTCCGATGGTGCCAACATACCCCCACTCTCGCTCGATGAGATCCAAAGCATACTGGATGCAACAATCAACAGTCAGCACAAGGAGCGTTTGCTAATTTTTGAGCTACCCGCTCAGCTCCGCCAAACCCTGTCCTACCCCTTTTTCCTTCAGCTTTTTGTAAAAAGCTATTCCCCTGAAAGCATCAGCCTTCTGTCAGATCCACTGAACATTATCAATGAGTTCTTTCGAAAAAAGCTATACGAAACCATAACTGCTGATGAGAAAGTTGATATATTGAACTTCATATCAAGCTATTGGTGGGAAAGAAACTATGTACCCACAAAGCAAGAAATCAAAAAACAGTTCCCCATTCACCTCAAAACGGCGGGTGCTTATCACGATGCCTACATGGACATACTGTCGTTTGGCATCATTCAAGAGGAGAAAAGATTCACCACCTCTTTGGGTTATGACACTTATGTTAGCATTTCAAATGCCAGGTTCACAATTTACCTTTTAGCACAGAACCTGATAAAGAAGTTTGATTTTACTGAACAGCTAATCCTGTGGCTTTCAGAAAATGCATCGCAACACGAATACTACGTAATGCTTTTGAGCACAATTTACAACCTGGCTTTTACAGAAAAGGAAATAGCATTTTTGGTTAAGCTTGCCGACCTTACGACCTCCCTCTCTGAACCCGATCAACTTATTCAAACCATACATATATGTTTTAGAAATGATGAATCAATGATTAAAGAGTTGGCCCCTCATTTCCTTAACAGCTCCTCTATGTCAAAACACCTCATACTTGACAATACTGATTATAACGCCATAACAACCTCCTTCAGAAAAATTATTGCCTACACACCAATAGCAACCCAAGATAGTGCGTACGCAAACCTCATCAACGCATATAGCCTCCTTATTTCATTGGAGATAAGTAAGATTAAACGCTCTGCCTTGAGTATTCCGCCATCAGCTGAAGGTAATTATCCTCAACACATTGCTGCCATGTGGCACATCATACGCTGCATTACCGATGCAGAGGGTGAACTATCGGGTAACATCCAGAGCATAGTAAACCATTACAATGCCATTGAAACCCAAAAAGGAAGGTTCGATTTCAGGGAAGCACTGCTTCCCATTGTTCTGCTTGATAATGCTTTCAATCCCTTGCTCAGAATCTACGATGAACCGCTCGACGTTTCGGTGCATCAAAAAGCCCTTGATTCTATTGTTAGAAATTACCTGGCTATAAGGTCTAAACGAGAGCCTCTCAAGCCTGGTGACCACAACATGCTACTGCAAAACTATACCCAGCTTAGCCCTTTGAGAAGCAACTTGGGCTTTGTGCTTGGCGAAATCACAAGGGCGCTCTCCAATTTTTACGCAAACGATCTTGAGCTAGCCCATAGGTGTATTCGAAATGCAATTGAACTTTGCGGGGTTTCGCAGTACAGGTTACCGGAAATGGTGCTTATGAAAATATTTGGGCAAACCCTTATCCGATTTGGCGAAAAAGAACATGGAACTAATTTTGTTGGCTATGCCAACACCCTCCGGGAGAGCTCAGGAATCAGCTCAGTTACCCATTTGTTTCAGAATGGTACTTTATGAGTTCCTCAATCGGATACCGAAGATATCGGGCCACTTTAAATCCCAATTCCTGACCTATCCTATCGAGCACATTACTAAAAACACAACCCACCGAGCCGGTAACCCCTATGGGTAAATCCCTTAAATTTTGGAATACCGACAGGTGGAAGTGGTACATGGAACGAAAAGCCTCCTCCACAATGGAGTAGACTGAAGGATTACCAATGTTTTCCGAAATAAAAGGCACAAAAGAAGCCAGGTAGGCTGAAGGACGTGGAGCACTGTACACCATATTCAGTATATGACTGAGCTCTACGTTGTACTGGTTAGCCAGCTTTTTAGCAATTGTGTCATCAAGATGGTTGTACAGATAAGCTCTCAAGAGCAGCCTACCCATGTAGGCACCACTACCCTCGTCGCCTAAAATGAAACCTAACGAAGGGGTACGACTTGTAAGCGAAGAACCATCGTAGTAGGAAATGTTTGAACCGGTGCCCAAAATAATTACTATGCCGGGCATATTTCCAAATAAGGCGCGTGCAGCTCCAAGTGCATCGGATACGGCCTGAATCTTGGCATTGCAAAAGAATAAGCTTAGGTACCTTGTAACATCCTGACCACGCTCATGGACTCCACAACCAGAACCGTAAAAGAAAACATGAGAAACCCTTGCAGCATTAAAAACTGAAGGAAAATTTTGGTTCAAAGCTCCTAAAAAGTCTTCCTGCTTGTTGAAGTAGGGACTAAGCCCTATTGTCTCGAACCTCCCAACTGTTTCTTTACCATCAACCAAACGCCAGTCGGTTTTTGTGGCTCCACTATCAGCAATAACAATCATAATCTACTTAACTTTTACATTTTTAAGCATCAAGAAATTCATTGGGTTTACGCTCAAATTCTCAACACGGGCTGATACAAACCTAACCACCTTATCGTAGTAAAGTGGTACAACCACCGCATTGCTAACCACCATTGAATCCATTTGCCTGTAATACCTTAGCCTTTCGCCATACTCAGGGTAACTCATCGCCAAGGAATAAAACGAATCGTACTGGGAACTTGAAAAATGTGTATAGTTTGGCCCATTAGGCGCAAAGTTTGAAGACAGAAAGCAGGCCAGGTAGCTCTCAGGATCGGGGTAATCGGCAATCCAGGATCCCCTGAAGATTGTGAGTTTGCTGTTAGCAAGCATCTCTCTATACGCTGCACCTGGAAGAACATCAATCTTGAGATTTATACCTAGTTCACTTAGCTGATGCTGAATAAATTCAAATATGTCGAGGTAATCGTCCGTAGTTGAGACGGTTAGCTCGGGTAAGCCCACACCGTTTGCGTAACCTGCCTGCTCCAGAAGTTTTCGTGCCTCAACTGGATTATAGTCAAACCCATACGAAGTACCACCAAAGCCAGGCATGCCTTGCGGAATAAAACCCTGCCTGGCCGGATAGCCTAAATTATTTCTAAGGTACAGTAACATCTTGGTTCTATCAAACCCCATTGCTAAAGCCTTCCGAATACGTCTATCGAGTAGAAATTGCTGGCTCTTTGGTAACGCTGCGGAATCGACAAGTATCCCAATATACTCCGTGTTCAGGTAAGGGCTTGTTAACATGGTTACCCTGTTGAGGTACTTGGGGTTCAGCTTGCCGGTTCGGGTGAGCAGCTCATCCTTTGACGCAGCGTGAACCCCCGACAGAAAATCTATCTTACCATTCAAAAACTCAAGGAATTCCGATTGCTTATCGGGTATAAAAGAAATCGAAACCGCCTCAAGGTAAGGTAATCTGACACCCTGTTCATCAACCTCAAAGTACCTGCTATTTCTTCTCAGAACCAGTTTTTCGCCATCGCGCCAATACTTGAACCGGAAAGGACCTGTACCCACAGGGTTTCTTCCAAACTCCTTACCGTAAAACGTAATAGCCTCGTGAGGGACTACAGAGCAGTAGGGCATCGTAAGCAGCCCAAGAAAAGGCGGGAAAGGCCTCTTTAACCGAATGATCAAGATGCTATCATTAGGAGCATAACAACCATTGGTGTACCCAACATAATCCCTGTCCAGAAAACCAAACACCCAAATACCGGGCGAAGCCGTTTGTGGATTGAGAATCCTGTTAAATGAATAAACAAAGTCCGAAGCAACTACTCTTCGTCCTTTCCCTTCAGGGAAAATGGGGGAATCGTGAAAGAAAACATCGGTTCTCAGCTGGAAGGTATAGCTGAGCCCATCGGCCGACACCAACCATGATTTGGCAATGCAAGGTTGAATGGTTAACGAATCGGTGAGCTGAACCAGCCCATTGAATAGCTGGCTAACAGGCCAAATCAGCGAAAGGTTACGAGCATAGGCAGGATCAAGGGTTGTGATGCCCTTGCTCTCGTTGTACCTGAAAACGTTAAAGGATTGCTGTCCAGAACGGGTAGTACATGAAATTGCAAGGATCAGTAAACTTACCAGATATGTTAGCCTTTTTAGCTGCAAACTCATAGCCCAAAATAAAGCCAAACCTACAAGTTTTTTGGCAAATGTAAAAGCAACAACCTAAAAGGGATTATTTTATGGGAATAAAAACATAAAGACGGAGCCGACTATTCGACTCCGTCCTTACACCCTAACTAACCTAAATCAACTAAACCTTTAACCAACTATTAACCCTAAAACCTATACTAGAAAAAACACTTTTATTACGCAAAAATACAACCTTAGTTTCACAAATTTTAGGCCAAAAATGATGATTTAAAACACCTTTCTGAAAACGCACGTAAATACTGATAATCAAAATAGTATGTTTTAAAACATATAGAAATTTTTAACATTGATTAGCTGTGAGGGTTTTAATAAAGCTCACCAACATAGGAACACTCTTTAATGAAGCAACAGGTGAAAGATTAGCAAATGCACGAGCGTAATTAAGTCTTTCTATATCAATGTTTTCATCATTAAAGCCGAACAGGTATCGATAAGCAATAGCAGTTACCAGGGTAGTTGGCCTACACCTACAGGTCAATGGGGAGTATCTCCCGGGATGAATGTGAATGAAAAAATCAGGATTTTTGCCTAACCTCAACACCCAACGCGATCCATCGCTTACATGTAAGCTTTTGTGGGTATTGCCAGGAAGCCCCAACCATTGAACAAACCCATCATAATTATGAACATTTTGGCTTTCCAGAATTTGGACAATTTCATTTGTGATACCCTCTACGTCTAGATCCCCAACGTAGAAGTCCAGAAGGGTTCCCCCAATGAAAGCAAGAACTCCTGAAATGGATTTATCCCCCTGTTTCTTGACTAGCTCTACCTGCTCACACACATAATTTTATGATGCTTCCATGGATTGAAAGCAATGGGTTTAAGCGAGTTAAGAAAAATAAAATCGCCATTTTGATATTTATCAGCCATGGGGTTTTTGTATAACTTGATTGTGTTTCATTATTTTGTGCAAAATAGCAAAAAATGTATCAGAACATTGCTTCATCGCCAATCTTCAGGGGGTTAACCGAAAGTGGTATTGGCGAGCTGCTTGGCTCCACCCCTCATAGCATTCGAAGCTACAGCAAGGGGCAAACCATTGCCCAGCGTGGCGATGAAGTAAAAAACCTATGCATTGTTGTTGAGGGAAGCGTTAAAGGCGAAATGGTTGATTTTTCAGGAAAGATTTTGAAGATAGAAGAGATGCACGCCCCCATGCCAATTGCACATGCATTCCTGTTCGGTGAGAATAACCGTTTTCCGGTGGATGTAATTGCGCTTGAAGATTGCAAGATACTGTATATTCCTAAACCTGAGTTCCTGCGCCTAATGCAAAGGGACTCCCTGGTGCTGAGCAATTACCTGAACTCCATCTCAAACCGGGCTCAATTCCTCTCCAATAAGCTTTGGTTTTTGTCGTTTAAAACCATTAAAGAAAAAATTGCCCATTACCTCTTGAACCTTTCCAAAAGCGAAACACGTACCACCTTAGTTTTACCCAAATCGCACCAGGAACTGGCAGAGTTTTTCGGGGTAACACGTCCGGCACTTGCCCGTGTGCTTGCCGAGATGCAAGAGGAGGGAATCATACACCTTAACCGGCGAGAGATTACTATACTCAACCGCAGCAAACTTTTAGAAATGATTAGGTAACCGTTAACGGTAAAAATTCCTCATGAATGCACCCTGTGGTCTTTGACCATGAACCAACCAAAGCCACAAGGCATACAGAAACCCCAAGCCGTATCCATACAGCTGAACCCACCCTGCTACCACACCAAGCAGCGATACCCTTAGGGTATTGCACTTTACAAGGGAATCAAGCAGTAAGCACAAGGAGTAAAAAAGAGGAACAAGTATAAAGAATGGATAAACAACTGATAACAAAACCATTCCGCTCATGGCCACAACAAATGCTGCAGGCAAAAGATGCACCAACTTAAGTGAACCCGGATGAAGCAGGCTAAGGTTTATACGAGCCATACCTGAATTGAAAACCTGCTTAAAAAATTTCCGAAAATCGGTACGACGCTTATGGTACACAAACGCATCGGGGAAAAGTCGGCTTACGTAGCCCTTTTCGAACAAGCGCAAGCTTAAATCAACATCCTCGCCAAAACGCATTGCGGCAAAGCCTCCCACCTCATGAAATGCAGAGGCTTTAACCCCCATGTTAAAACTTCGGGGTATGAAACGCTCGAGCTTTAGCTTACCACCACGAATACCCCCCGTTGTGAAAAACGAGGTCATAGAGTACCCAATAGCTTTTTGCACATTGCTGAATGATGGGTGCGTAGCATCGGGACCACCAAAAAAATCAACCTTAGACTTCAAAAGCTCATCTTCTACTATCTTTAGATAGCTTGGTGGGACAATGCAATCTGAGTCAAGGAAAATGAAGAAATCGCCTTCAGCTTTATCAGCGCCAAAGTTACGGGTTAAACCAGGGCCAGTGTTTGGCTTTGAGTAGTAGCGAAGATTAAGTTGACCTGCATATTTCTCAACCACCTTATCGCTCGGAAGCGATGAGCCATCCTCAACCACAATCACCTCAAACCCATGAAACGTCTGCCTAAGCAGACTCTGAAGCAGTTCATCAACCTCATCGGGTCGGTTGTAAACAGGAATTATCACTGAATAGAACATTCAACAACGAGTTTAAAGAACGAAGATAGCAAAACTCGGCGAAAGTGTATTTTTGTCAACTAAAAAGACATGTTTGTCCTATAAAAATTTTAATTAGACAATTAATTAAGATAAACGTTTAATGTGTCACAAAAAAAAATGGAATCAAAAGGACAATTTTTAATTTTTGTTAATATATTCAACCCTTGAACTAAGACGCCTGGATATGAGACAGCTAAAAATCATCAAACAGGTTACCAACCGTGAAGCCGTATCGCTCGATAAGTACCTGCATGAGATTGGTAAGGTAGGACTTCTCACCGCCGAAGAGGAAGTTGTCCTGGCTCGAAAAATTAAAGAGGGCGACCAGGAAGCCCTGGCCAAACTGGTTAAAGCGAACCTCCGATTCGTCGTTTCGGTAGCCAAGCAATACCAGAACCAGGGTTTAAGCCTCCCCGACCTAATAAACGAAGGCAATGTAGGACTTATTAAGGCCGCACAACGGTTCGATGAAACACGAGGTTTCAAGTTTATCTCCTACGCTGTTTGGTGGATTCGCCAGTCCATACTTCAAGCCCTGGCCGAGCAGGCCCGAATTGTTAAGCTACCCCTTAACAAGATTGGTTCCATAAATAAGGTAAACAGAGCACTGGCCGAACTTGAGCAACGATTTGAACGGGAACCCACGATAGATGAACTATCCGAAACGCTTGCACTTGCTCCCGAGGACATCAAGGAAGCCCTCAGGGGTAACAACAGACATATATCCATGGACGCCCCCCTAACCCAGGATGAGGATAGTAGCTTGTACGATGTTCTGTTATCGCCTGATTCCCCCATGCCTGATAAAGGATTGCTCAATGAGAGTCTCCGTCGCGAAATCGAAAGGGCTCTATCAACCCTTACGCCCCGCGAAGCAAATATAATCAGGCTTTACTTTGGGCTAAACGGAAAACATCCGCTTACCCTCGAGGAAATTGGAGAGGAATTTGATTTGACCCGCGAACGGGTTAGGCAGATAAAAGAAAAAGCGCTGAAACGACTGAAGCAAACCACCCGAAGCAAGATACTAAAAAGCTACCTGGGATAGATTCCAACGCAACGACCCGCCAAACGGGTCGTTAGCATTTTTTTCTACCTTTGCCAAAACTACATTAACCAATGGAACGTTTAATTGCCCCATCCATGCTTTCGGCCGATTTTGCAAATCTGGCTTGCGACATTGAAATGGTTAACAAGAGCCAAGCCGATTGGTTTCACCTCGATATCATGGATGGCCTGTTTGTTCCTAACATTTCGTTTGGGTTTCCCGTAGTGGAACGAATTAAGTCCTTGGCCGCTAAACCCCTTGATGTTCACCTGATGATAGTTGACCCCGACCGATACCTTGAACGCTTCAAGGAAGCCGGAGCCGACTGGCTTACCGTGCACTACGAGGCCTGCACTCATTTAAACAGAACGCTAACGCGCATCAGGGAACTTGGCATGAAGGCAGGCGTTTCCGTTAACCCTCATACGCCCGTCGAACTGCTAACCGATGTGCTGGAGTATGCCGACCTGGTTCTCATAATGTCCGTTAACCCCGGATTTGGAGGCCAAATGTTTATCCCAAATAGCTTGAATAGGATTGAGCGGCTGAGAAAGATAGTTGATGCAAAAAATCTACCCACCCTTATAGAAGTTGATGGGGGTGTTGGCCCGGGTAACGCCCGCCAGCTTTACGAAGCAGGTGCCAACGTGCTGGTTGCAGGGAATGCAGTGTTTAAAGCCGATAATCCGCTGAGCGCAATCGAAATGATCAAGAAGGCCTAAAAGGCGTTGAGCCAGTTCTGAATCATCTGAAATCCACCGGGGGTCATAATAGACTCGGGGTGAAACTGCACCGTGCAAATATCGTAAGTCCGGTGGCTCAACGCCATGATCTGATCATCCAGATCAAAAGCGGTAACCTGCAATACACCAGGTAAACCCTGGGGGTTAACCACCCACGAATGGTAACGTCCCACCTCAATCGTATCGGGCAAGCCGATAAAGAGGTAATGCTTAGGGTTTACCAGCTGTATTGGCGTTTGGATGCCATGCAGCACTTCGGGTAAATTAACCAGATCTGCCCCAAAATACTGCGCAACGGCCTGATGCCCGAGGCATACACCAAATATCCTTTTGCTGGAATGGTAAGCATCAATAACATCCATTAAAAGGCCCGACTCCTTTGGTAGCCCAGGACCCGGGGAAAGCACAATGCCATCGTAACGATTGATACTTGTAAGCTTTACAGCATCGTTGCGGATAACATCTACTTTAAAATCCCCTGTTGAGTCGATGTAGTGGTATAGATTATAGGTAAAGGAATCGTAGTTGTCCAGAAGAAGTATGCTTGGCATAAACCGCAAGTTAAAACCTACAGCAAATGTAGGGTTTAAAATACTACATTGTTTAAATCTAGGTTTCCTTATTTTTGCTCATGTTGTTAGTTTGTGTGCAAAACAAATCTACAACATCGGGGGCGAATCCTTCGGGTGAAACCCCCTTATTCTACTTTTTTTGTCGGACAGTAGTGATATTTTATACAAACAGAAACTTGGAATGTCTTTTAAAACCAAACACGCTTTTAAGTCTATCATTTAAAATTAACTCTCAAAATAGCAGATAACTCTAACTTTTAAACTAAGGGTTAATGGTTGACAAATTTATCCTCTGCAACAACTCTTCATAATACAGTTTAAATACGATCTATTAGCATTTGGAAATTTATTGAAACCATATAAGGATATCGACGTAAAAGGTAAACCGTTAAGTTTTTATCTCATTGATTCAACTATGTTTAATAATTAATGATAAAGTAACATGAATAAGGGTTTACTAGAAATCTTTGTACTACTGATTATTGGCTTACCTATTGGTATAACTGGAATCAGGTACTTTTTTAAAGGATCAATCTTATACCTCATTGGTGGGTGGTGGATTATATCATTAACCTTATTTTCGGTTTTAGCAAATCTTAAATGGGTTTTTCCCGAGACTTTTAAAGCTAGTATAACTATCCCTATAGGAATTATCTCTGTTACCCTAATATTTGCATATGTTTCACGAAGAATCATGAAACCTTTAAAAGATTCTATAGATCTTTTAACCCATTTAAGCAAAGGCGACCTAACAATCCAAGTAAATTCTGATTTCTTAAAGCGAAATGATGAAATGGGGCGGTTAACTAATGCCATTGAACTATTAGTTCAAAAAATGAATGCTATACTTGAAGGCATTTCAAATGCTGCCGGAGAATTGGATTCATCTGCAAATCAACTATCTACAACAGCTGCTAGTTTGTCGGAAATTGCCTCAGAACAAGCATCTTCTCTAGAGGAAATCTCAAGTGCAATGGAGCAAATGCATGCAAACATTAAGCAAAGCTACGAAAATGCGAATCACACAGAGTACATTGCTACTACTACTACAAAAAGAATAGAAGATGGCCTTGCTTCAACAAATAAGGCTTTAGATATCATGAATGATATAGCAAGTAAAATTAGCGTTATCAATGATATTGCTTTTCAAACTAATCTTTTAGCATTAAACGCTGCAGTTGAGGCTGCAAGAGCCGGAGAACATGGGCGAGGTTTTGCAGTAGTAGCCGCAGAAGTAAGACAGCTAGCCGAACGAAGTAGAAATGCAGCAAATGATATCATTTCTGTTTCTCAACAAGGGGCTGATATTTCAACCAAAGCAAAAGATATTATGAGCCAAAACATGAAGGAAATAAATAACACCACGGAACTGATAAAAGAAATAACATCTGCTATTCGCGAACAACAAGTTGGATCAGAACAGGTTAACAGTTCCGTGCAAGAACTTAACAACACCACACAACATAATGCATCACTTTCTGAGGAATTAGCTGCAAGTGCAGAGGAACTTAGTGCTAGAGCAAAATCTCTTACTGAGTTAATAGCATATTTTAATATAAGGAAAAAAGCATACATATAGAATATATATAGATCAATCACTATTCTCAAGCAAAACGGAATTTGATTTTAAAAATAGTGCTAACCACTAATAATTATCACATTTCGTTTTTCTGAACAACAATCAAAATTAAATCTGCCAGGAATTTTGTTTTATTAAATACTTTTTATATCATTGCAATGTAATAGCACTTGACATAATGGAACACCTCAACAACAATTTCTTTTATTGCTACTACTTCTACTTCAGCAAGTGGATGCGGGGGAACTGTTGTAATTAATTTTAAAATAAACACAAACACAATAAACCAGCCCCGCCAAAGCGGGGCTTTTTTTTTGGAGAAAAAAGTAAAAAAAGGAACAGCAGGATATGGTAAAACATAACAAATACTTCTACTTCTATTATTACTACTACTTCCCCACCTGAGGGCTGGATCATCTATTACTTAATAGCGTTTTAGAGGAAAGCCCCGGGTAAACGGGGCTTTCCTATTATCAACAACAGCTACTGCCTAATGAAAAACATCCAAAACAATGAGCCATGACCAATCATAATCTAACTGCAGTGACCCTTGACAAAATGAGCGTAGGCATTGTAGGACTGGGACAAATAGGGACGTCAATTGGATGGGGCTTAAAGGGAAAAGTAAAGTCGGTAGTGGGATTCGACACCAATGATGAGAACATCCAATACTGCCTACAAAACGGGATAGTAGATGGCTACTGCTCCATTGAATCGATAAGTCAAACAGCAAACCTGGCAATAATTGCCACACCCGTCGATAGCATTGGACTAATTATACGCAAGCTACTCAATGCCCAGAAGGGGGGATTAATTATAACCGATGTGGGTTCCACTAAAAGGGAGATATTGCAAATGGTAAAAGGGCAGCCGCACCGGAGTAACTATGTTGCCTCTCACCCCATGGCCGGGAACACGGGAAGTGGCCCAAAGAGTGCATCGGAATACCTATTCGTAAATAAAAACGTTTTCATCTGCGATAGCCATAACTCCTCAGACTATGCACTAACTTTGGTTTGTAGCCTATGGCAGAAACTTGGTGCCAAAATCTACTGCATCGATTCCGCCAAGCACGATGAGATAGTTTCGGCCGTTTCACACATTCCGCAACTCCTATCCTACTCGCTTGCACATATGATGGCCGTAAAAGGCTTTGACGATGACGAATGGAGTAATGCCGCATCGAGCGGGTTTAATTCAATGACGCGTCTTGCCAAGAGCGAAGCCAAAATGTGGATCCCCATTTTTTACCAGAATAAAGGTAATATACTTCGCGATATAAGGATGCTCATGCATGAGTTAGCCCACCTGGAAGAGGCCATTAGCAAACACAACTCTGAAGTACTAGCCGATTTCATCAGCAAAGCCAACACCGTTAGAGAAAAATTCGATAACAAACAAATAAAAATGCCAGAAACCTATGAAACGCATGAATGAAAAGGGCTCAAGGGGGGAAGCTGATAAAAGTGGGTTTTGCTCACCCCTAATAGTTGCAGGGCCCTGCAGTGCCGAATCGCCCGAGCAGTTACTCAATGTGGCACAAGAACTTAAATCCATAGGAAAAGTTTGCTATTTGCGGGCAGGAGTATGGAAACCACGCACTTCGCCAAACTCATTTGAGGGTCATGGGATTGAGGCCCTCAAATGGCTGAAGGAAGTTAAGCAGGAAGTAGGAATACCCTTTGCCACTGAAGTGGCAACCGAGAAGCACGTTTATGAGGCACTTAAATACGGTGCCGACCTGCTCTGGATTGGCGCTCGTACAGTCTCCAATCCCTTTGCAGTCCAGGAAATAGCATCGGCATTACGGGGTGTTCAGATACCAGTAATGGTGAAAAACCCGCTAAGCCCTGACCTTAAGCTTTGGGAAGGTGCCATTAAACGTTTGCAGATGGTAGGAATCAACGATATAGGTGCCATTCATAGGGGGTTCACCACGTGGCATTCATCGCCATTCCGCAATAGCCCATTGTGGGAGGTTGGCCTGCAGCTAAAAGCGCTTAACCCCAACATAAAAGTGATTAGTGACCCCAGCCATATCGGAGGCGATTGGAAGTATGTGGAATTACTATCGAACAGGGCGATAAGCCTTGGCTTTGATGGGCTAATGGTTGAAGTTCATCCCAGCCCTGGTGATGCGCTTAGCGATGCCAACCAACAGCTTACGCCTGCACAATTTAGAGTAATGCTAAAAAACCTGTTCGATCCGAATGGATTTAAAACAGACCTTATGCTGGAACTCCGTACAGAGATTGATGCAATGGACGAACTCCTGGTTTGGGCGCTATCGCAACGAATGGCCATTGCCTCGGAAATTGCAAGGGTAAAAGTAAAAAGGGGTCAGAATATAGTTCAACCAGACCGTTGGCAAGAAGTTTTAAAAAGGGTTGTTGGTAAAGGCAGCGAAATGGGACTGAGGAGCGAATTTTTGAAAAAGCTTTTTAATAGTATTCATCGTGAATCGCTTCAACAACAGGAGGTAACCATTGGGGAAAAATCGGAAATGACAAAATTTAGTTAACTTTGGCAGAGGGAAAACAAGAAAAATGGAAACCATTGAAGTCAAAGGGAAGAATGGTAATTCAACCATAGTTATTGATGAAAGCTTTGAGGATGTTGTAAAATATCTTCCCCCAAAAAAAGAATTGTTCATAATAACCGATAAAAACGTTGAAAATCTCTACTCCGATAGTTTTCCCAAATCGCCAGTTTATTCGATAACACCCGGCGAAGCATCAAAGCAGCTTATGTATATCGAAGATATCTACCGCTGGTTGCTGCACAACAATGCCGATAGGAACGCCTTTATACTTGGCATAGGTGGAGGTGTGGTTTGCGATATTGCAGGCTTTGTGGCATCAACCTACATGCGCGGGGTGGAGTTTGGTTTTGTTTCAACAAGCTTACTCTCGCAGGTAGATGCCAGCGTAGGCGGGAAAAATGGGGTTGACCTGGATGGCTACAAAAACATCATTGGTACTTTTAACCAACCGCGTTTTGTACTCTGCGATACAAGCATGTTGCAAACCCTGCCCCATGAAGAACTTATCAACGGATTCGCCGAGATGATAAAGCACGCACTGATTTCCAGCCCATCGCTCTTTGAACGCCTTGAAACCGATTCCGATAAGCTACTATCGTTAAAACATAGCCTGCTCACATGGCATATTGCTGAATCGGTAAAGGTGAAAGCAAAAATTGTTTCGGCCGATGAACGCGAAGCCGGAATTCGAAAGCTGCTCAACTTTGGCCATACATGGGGGCATGCATTAGAAAAGGTTACCGGGATATCGCATGGAAAAGCCGTAAGCCTGGGAATGGAATTTGCCAGCAGGATATCCATGGAAAGAAGAATAATCAGCTCCAGAGATTACCTGAGGATAGTTAATCTGCTAAAATCCTATGGCCTGCCAACATGTATGAACATAAACCCATCCATTGTATTCAACGCCATGACTAAAGATAAAAAACGAACCAATGATAGCATTGATTTCATCTTACTGGAAGGGATAGGTGCGCCGGTTATTGAAAAAGTTGCAATTAGCGAGCTGGAGAACCTCATTCAGCCAAAAGGTAAAGCATGAATTTGACACGACCTGACATATGTGTAAGCCTTGGGGGCATCCCGTACCAAGAGTTAAAAACACTTTTGCCCAGCTTTCCATTGGCTGAAATTAGAATGGATTTGCTCAACCTTAACAGTTCAGAAATTCAGCAAATATTTGCATCGCACCCTAATCTTATTGCTACCTATCGGTCAAACAATCCAGAGGAGGATCACTCTGGAGTACTTATCAACGCAATAAATGCAGGCGCAGCATGGGTAGATATAGATATTGAAACCCCGAATGAAATAGCACAGAGAATAATATCCACTGCTCACGCCAGACAGTGCAAAGTTATCGTATCGTTCCACAACTTTCAGGCTACACCACCACGACCAGAACTACTTGGTATTATAAATAGGGCTCAGTGCTATAGCCCTGAAATAATAAAACTTGCCTGTATGGCAAACAGCTACGGCGATTGTTCCAGAATACTCTCGCTTTACGAAGAATTTTCAAATATTCTGGCTTTTTGCATGGGGCCACTGGGAACTATTACCCGTATTGCAGCTCCTATACTTGGCTCGCCGTTCACCTTCGCCAGCTTGCCGGAGAAAGAAACTGCACCTGGCCAGGTCAACTACATTCAACTTAACAACCTGCTAAATGCCATAAAACCTCTTTATGTATGAGAACCTATGCAGTTTTTGGCAATCCTATCCTACACAGTAAAAGCCCACAACTTTTCAACCATTCATTTCAAGCCCTGAATATTGAAGCTTTTTATACTCGCATTCGTCCGCTATCGGGTGCTGATTTAACCAGTATCATTCTAAAACTCAACATTAACGGGGCAAACATAACCACCCCATTTAAAGAGGAAGTAATAGAATATTTGAACGATATTGATACCGATGCGCTTGCCATCAATGGGGTGAATACCATTTTGAATCGGAACGGGAAACTCATCGGTTACAATACCGACCATATCGGGGTAACCCAATCGATTGCGGAAGTAGGAATAAAAATAAAGGGCAGTGATGTTCTTGTACTGGGAGCAGGGCCTGCAGCAGCTGCTGCCGCTTATGGACTTCGCAACCAGGGAGCCAACGTTTACCTTGCAAACCGCACCACGGAAAAAGCTCTAAGGACCAGTAAAAAGCTGAACGTGGAGCATATTCAACTTAATGAACTAAACAAACATCTAAACCATTTTGACGTTATAGTATCAGCCCTGTTTCCAGAAGCTAACCCTTTGGAGGGGGTAAAAATTCCGGAAGGTATTACACTACTCGATGCCAACTACAGGCCTTCAGTGTTAGGCGACTATGTAAGAGGCTTTGGCTGCAAGGTAATCAGCGGGAAACGATGGCTTATACATCAGGCTATGGCGTCGTTTAAAATATTTACCGGAATGGAAACTAACGTTCAACTCATGGACGATGCTTTTGAAAAAAAGATTGACAGAAACATCTTGAAAGCGGAATGGCTACAACGTTTAGATTCGGAAATTACAGAGCACCACGATATTCTTATATCGGCCACAAGTGAGAATGAATACAAGCAAATGTTAAATGAAGAAATTAGTAAAACCTTCGGCTGTTAAAGGAACTATCCATTCACCTGCATCTAAAAGTATATCGCAACGCGCCATTGCATTGGCATGCCTGACAAGTGGCGAATCAACCATATATAATGCAGGCGAAAGCAACGACACCCTGGCCGCCATAAGGGTTTGCGAAAAGATGGGAGCAAAAATCTCGGGTAATGGTGAAGCATTGACTGTTCATGGCAACTTGCAAGCACCCAACGGCATACTTCATTGCGGCGAATCGGGGCTGAGTATCAGAATGTTTTCGGCACTAGCCTCAATTTTTGATAAGCCGGTTACCCTTACAGGAACCGGCTCGCTAATCACGCGCCCAATGGGCATGGTAGAAGATGGGCTTGTGCAGCTTGGCGCAAAATGCGAAACAAACAATGGTTTACTGCCAATAACCGTTCATGGCCCCATAAAAGGGGGATTTGCCAGGGTAAACGGGGCTGAAAGTTCTCAAGCTATTACCGGTTTACTTATGGCTGCGCCATTTGCCCAGCACGATGTTACCCTTCAGGTCGAAAACCTGAGCAGCAGACCCTATGTCGATCTAACTCTTCAGGTTATTCGCGAATTCGGCGTAGCTGTTGAGCAGCTGCCCAATGACACTTTTCGCATTAAATCAAATCAGAGTTACACACCACGCGAATATAATGTTGAAGGAGACTGGAGCGGGGCAGCCTTTATGCTCGTTGCCGGAGCTGTTGCCGGTGAAGTTGAAGTGACCAACCTGAACCCTAAATCGCTTCAGGCCGACAGGGCAATTCTCGAGGCGTTGATGCACGCGGGTGCATACATATCCATCCGCGAGAACAGTGTTGCAGTAAAAAAAGATAAACTTGAAGCCTTCGATTTCGATGCCCGCAACTGCCCCGACCTTTTCCCCCCGCTGGTTGCACTGGCTGCAAGCTGTAAAGGTCAATCCAAAATTCTTGGTGTAAGCCGCTTGAAAGGGAAAGAATCGGATAGGGCAGCAACCCTTCAACAGGAATTTGCCAAGCTGGGCGTTAACATCGAAATAACGGGAGATTTAATGCTAGTAAAGGGCTCACCCATTCTAAGTGCATCAGTATCTTCCCAAGGCGACCATCGAATTGCTATGGCATGCGCCGTTGCCGCCCTGACTGCAAACGGGGATGTTGAGATTGATGGAGCAGAGGCAGTTAACAAATCATACCCGGATTTCTTCGAACATCTTTCAAGAATTCAACAATAATAAGCCATGAATACCTTTGGACGTATATTCCGTATCAGCATATTTGGCGAGTCGCATGGTTCCTTGGTTGGCATAACCATCGATGGGGTTCCGCATGGGATTAAGCTGGTGCCCGACGACTTTATGGCAGACATACAACGCCGACAGGCAGGGCCAAAAGGCACAACACCAAGAACCGAGAGCGATACACCTGAAATCGTTTCGGGCTGGTTTAACGAGTTCACCACGGGTGCACCCCTAACAATCCTTTTCAGGAACACCAACACAAAATCGTCCGATTATTCTAAGCTGAAGGAGGTACCCCGACCAGGCCACTCCGACTTTGTGGCCTTCAAAAAATTTGATGGCTATAACGATTATCGGGGAGGGGGGCACTTCTCCGGCCGATTGACACTTGCTCTGGTTGCTGCAGGTGTAGTTGCAAAAAGAGTTATACCGGAAATCAATATTAATGCAGCACTGGTTGAGGCCGGGGGTAAAACCAACGTTGATGAGGCAATTGAAAATGCCATAAAACTAAATGATTCAATTGGGGGTATCGTGGAGTGCACGGCAACCGGTTTACCAATAGGTATTGGGGAACCCTTTTTCGACTCGGTGGAGTCGGTAATCAGCCATCTGGCTTTTGCCATTCCGGCTGTGAAAGGCATTGAATTCGGGGCAGGGTTTGCCGCTTCCCGTATGATGGGTTCCGGGCATAACGACCCAATAGTTGACAGCACAGGCTTAACAGCCACCAATAACGCCGGGGGAATTAATGGAGGAATTACAAACGCAAATCCGCTGGTATTCCGGCTAGCGATTAAACCAACATCGAGTATAGCCAAGCCACAGCAAACCTTTAATATAGCCAAGGGTAGCATGGATACTTTAAAAGTGGAGGGTAGGCACGATACGTGTATAGCTCCCAGGGTTCCGGTGGTAGCCGAAGCCATTACGGCTATAGCGTTAGCCGACCTTTTGCTCGTTGAAAGGGCAAGAAAAAACCGGTGATTACCTATCGGTTTTGAGAGCTATTAAAAGCACCCCACTACTCTTTCCCATCGAGGAAATCCTGTAAGTAGGCATATCGGGGAGTAAGTTTCCCGTCTTTTAGTATGGTTGCGCGTTCAATAACCCCTTCGCAATCGTCGCACAGCAGGTGAGGCAGTACCTTGTCAATGAGTAAACGACCAAAGAATTCGCTGGCATCGCGGGGTAACTCGCCGGGCAGGTTATCAATTGACATCACGGTTACATTCATTCCACAGGAAAAAGCAGGTTCTTCGTTTCCGGTGGTGGGGTTGAAATCAAAAAACGGATCGGCAATAGTTGAAGCCTTAATGGTTGAGGGGATGGGCCCGGGGATATCGCAGCTCACATCGGCAATGATGGATATACGAAAATCGGGTTGTTTCATATCCTCCACGGTAAAGAAGTGAGGTGAACGGTAATCCCAGTAGTGGCAAGCAATAAAAACATCTGCTGCGTGCGCATAGGGCAAGAAGGTGCTTACGTGATTGGCCGGGTTGCTAACCCAGTAGTCCCAATCAAAGGGTTTGCCATCCAATCGTTTAGCGTAGTGCCAGGGATCAAGACGAGTGAAGATTGAATGGTCGAATTCTTTTGTCAAAAAATCTTCGTGCGAAACTTCAACAACACCTGCTTGGCTCAGAACTTCCAAAGCCCCTCCGGCCACTCGGCCCCCACCGGTGATCACAAACTTACGCGCAGGCAGCTGGATATTCCTTAAAACGCTTTTGAGTTCCTGGTAATCGTGAAGAGTGTGTGCAGGAGGTAGCTCACCAACCTTGTGCTTGATGTAAACCGCCCTGAGTGCGTTGTATGCACCTACCACGCCAGCCCAGTGCCCAAATGCAACCAAGCGAACCCCGTTCTTATCGGTTAAATACTCGTAATCAATAACCGTATTACAATTAGCGGCAAAGGCTTGTATGAGCTTCCGGTTATGGGGTTGCTTTTTAGCCACATGGGCAAACTCCATGTAAGTTTTCCCGGGAATGATTGTAGGAATCTTGGTTTCCTTGACACCAATAAGCAAATCGCAATCGGTCAGATCATCCTGAAGCTTAATGCCCACGCTTGTGTACTCATGATCCTTATAGCACCTTAGCTCGCTGGGCTGAACCACAACCTCTACATTGTCAAATTTGCTTTTTACCTCAAGAACTTGTTGGGGTGTTAACGCTACTCTCCTATCGGGGGGTGTTTTGGTTTCCTTTAGTATTCCAATCTTATAATGTTTAGGCATACGGCATGGTTTTAACTTTTTTTAGCAAAAATTGAATTTTGCGAAACTAATAAAACGATATCACATTTTAAAAATTTTTTAAAGGAATGATGAATCCATTGACCTGCGCTTACAAAATGTAAGCAGAAAAGAACAAAATGTTTCGGTTTACAACATTAGTAAGAAAAACTATTGCTTATTTCAAACGATTTCAAGCTGTTAAACTATAAACACATCGGTGTAAATTGTTGTAAAGCATGAAAAAAATCGGGTAATAGTATTAACTTTGCGAGGGCTTAAAAACTATTACTAACCATCATAACAATCAAACTGAAATGGGAAAAGAGAAAAAATTCATTACTTGTGATGGGAACTACGCAGCTGCTCACATAGCCTACATGTTTAGCGAGGTTGCTGCTATTTATCCCATCACCCCATCGTCCACCATGGCCGAATATGTTGACGAGTGGTCAGCATTTGGTAGAAAGAACATATTTGGCGACACAGTAAAGGTGGTAGAAATGCAAAGCGAAGCTGGTGCTGCTGGAGCAGTGCATGGGTCGCTGCAATCCGGTGCGCTAACCTCAACCTTTACCGCTTCGCAGGGGTTGCTGCTGATGATCCCCAACATGTATAAAATTTCGGGAGAGTTACTCCCGGGCGTTTTCCACGTTTCGGCTCGTAGTATTGCCGCTCAGGCACTATCAATCTTTGGCGATCATAGCGATGTGATGAGTACCCGCCAGTGCGGTTTTGCCATGCTGGCAACCGGAGGCGTTCAGGAGGTAATGGATTTGGCCGGTGTGGCTCACCTGGCAGCCATAAAAACGAGGGTTCCATTCCTTCATTTCTTCGATGGGTTCAGGACTTCGCATGAGATTCAGAAGATTGAAGTGTTAGCCAACGAGGACCTTGCCCCCCTTATCGACCAGAAAGCCCTTCAGGCATTCCGCGATAGAGCGCTCAATCCTGAACACCCTGTAACCCGAGGCACTGCCCAGAATCCCGACATATACTTCCAGTCACGCGAGGCTGCCAACAAGTACTACGATGCTGTTCCCGATGTGGTGGAAGCATACATGAAGGAAATTAGCAAGCTAACCGGCCGGGAGTACCACCCATTCAACTACTATGGCGATCCCAATGCTGAGAATATCATTGTAGCCATGGGCTCGGTAACCGACACCCTGAAAGAAACTGTTGACTATCTCATGTCAAAAGGTGAAAAAGTAGGGGTACTTATCGTTCACCTGTACCGTCCATTCTCGGCTAAGTACTTCTTCAAGGTAATGCCCAAGAGCGTTAAGCGTATTGCTGTACTCGACCGCACCAAAGAACCGGGTGCCAACGGCGATCCCTTGTACCTCGATGTTAAGGAGCTGTTCTACGGCAAAGAAAACGCTCCCCTTATCGTTGGTGGTCGCTATGGCTTGAGCTCAAAGGATACCACTCCCGCACAAATGATTGCAGTGTTTGAGAACCTCAAGCTCAATGAGCCGAAGAACCAGTTCACCGTGGGTATTATTGACGATGTAACCTTTAAGTCGCTACCCGTTGGCGAAGAAATCAACCTATCGCCCAAAGGTACCTTCCAGGCCAAGTTCTATGGGTTAGGTTCCGATGGTACTGTTGGAGCCAACAAAAACTCCATCAAGATCATAGGCGACTACACTTCAAAATACTGTCAGGCCTACTTTGCTTACGACTCAAAGAAATCGGGTGGTATTACCGTATCGCACCTGCGTTTTGGCGACCAACCGATTCGTTCACCCTACCTGGTTAACACCCCGGACTTTGTGGCTTGCCACGTTCAGGCATACCTTGGAAAATACGACATGCTTAAGGGGTTACAGAAGGGCGGAACTTTCCTGCTCAACACCATCTGGAGCATCGATGAAGTGAAGGAAAAGCTACCCAACTCTGTAAAGCGTTACCTGGCACAGAACAATATCAACTTTTACATTATTAATGCCACCAAAATAGCTGAAGAAATTGGCTTAGGCAATCGTACCAACACCATCATGCAAAGTGCATTCTTCAAGATTGCCAACGTTATACCCTACGAATTGGCCGTGAAAGAAATGAAAAAGGCCATTGAAAAATCGTATGGTAGAAAGGGTGAGGAAATCCTGAAGATGAACTACGCTGCTGTGGATCGTGGAGGGGATGTAATTAAGATTGATGTTCCCTCATCGTGGGCTAACCTTGAGCCAGAAAAGGCTAATGAGATACCAGGCGCTCCAGATTTCATCAACAAAGTGGTAGTACCTATTAATCTTCAGAAAGGCGATGACCTACCCGTAAGTGCATTCATCGACCGTGAAGACGGAACGTTCCCGGCTGGCACAACCAAGTACGAGAAACGTGGTATCGCCGTTAACGTTCCCGAGTGGATCCCCGAAAACTGTATCCAGTGCAACCAGTGTTCTTATGTTTGCCCTCACGCTGCAATTCGTCCATTCCTGCTTACCGACGAGGAACTAAAGAATGCTCCCGAAGGTACCAAGACCGTACGCGGCAACGGTGGTATTAAGGACTACAACTTCCGTATTCAAGTAAGCGTGCTCGATTGTACCGGTTGCGGCAACTGCGCCGATGTATGTCCCGCCAAGACCAAGGCTCTTGTAATGAAACCCATCGAAACCCAGATGGCCGAAGCCGAACGCTTCGATTACATGCACGAAAAAGTGGGCTACAAGGATGTTCTTGGCAAGGATAAATCTGTTAAAAACAGCCAATTTGCACAACCCCTGTTTGAGTTCAGCGGAGCATGTGCCGGATGCGGTGAAACCCCATACATTAAGGCGATTACTCAGCTTTATGGCGATAGAATGATAGTAGCCAACGCTACTGGTTGCTCATCAATCTACGGTGGTTCAGCACCTTCCACTCCATACACTGCAAACAAAGAAGGTAAAGGTGTTGCCTGGGCTAACTCGCTATTTGAAGATAATGCCGAATATGGTTTTGGTATTGCAACCGGTGTAGCCAAGCTACGCGAGCGCATCGCCCTTAAACTCCAGGAAGGCTTAAATGGCAGCTTTACCCAAGAAAGCAAAGAAGCCATGAAGGAATGGCTGGCCGGGAAAGACAATGCAGAGCTCTCACGTGTAGCATCTGCCAAACTCGCTGCAGCTCTTGAAAAAGAGAACAATCCGTTAGCTAAGGAGCTACTTGCCCTCAAGCAGTACTTTGAAAAGAAGTCGGTTTGGATATTCGGTGGCGATGGTTGGGCTTATGACATAGGTTATGGCGGGCTTGACCACGTACTATCGACCGGCGAGGATGTTAACATTTTAGTACTCGACACCGAGGTATACTCCAACACAGGTGGACAAGCCTCAAAATCAACCCCTGCCGCAGCGGTGGCTAAGTTTGCCGCCTCGGGCAAACGCGTTCGTAAAAAGGACCTTGGCATGATGGCCATGTCTTACGGTTACGTTTATGTGGCCCAGGTAGCCATGGGTGCTGATCACAACCAGTACTTCAAAGCCATTAAGGAAGCTGAGGCTTATCCGGGTCCTTCGTTAATCATTGCCTACTCGCCCTGTATTAATCATGGAATCCGTAAGGGTATGGGCTCAACTCAGAATGAAGCCAAAATGGCCGTTAAGTCTGGCTACTGGCACCTCTACCGCTACAATCCCATGCTCGAGGCTGAGGGGAAGAATCCCTTCCAGCTCGACTCCAAGGAACCCGATTGGAGCCTGTTCCAGGATTTCTTGAAGGGAGAAGTTCGTTACACCTCGTTGCAGCTCTCCTTCCCTCAACAAGCGGAGGAACTCTTTAAGGCTGCCGAGGAGAATGCCAAGTGGCGCTATAACACATACAAAAAAATGGCCGGAAATGAATAGTTCCAGCCTGAAAAAAAAGCCGCCATACGGGCGGCTTTTTTTTATTTCATTCTATGACCGTTTGAACAAATAATTTGCTATATTAGCATTAATGAACCGTTTTTTATCTACACACCATTGCCTTTACCCAAACAAACATCTTGGGATGTTCATCCTATTGTTCATTCTTTTGGCTTTCACTAGAAGCAACGCACAGTTTGATCCTGTATACAAGCAATTTACGGTAAACGACGGGCTTGCAGGTAACGAAACTTATCATGTTTTTCAGGACTCAAAGGGTTTCATTTGGATTGCCACCAACAACGGGGTGAGCCTGTTTGATGGGTATAGCTTTAAGAACTTCGATATACAGTCGGGGTTGGTTGATAATATCGTCTTTGAAATATACGAAGATTACAAAGGTAGAATATGGTTTGTACCCTTTTCTGGCGCTCTTTGCTACTATGAAAATGGAACTATTAAACCCTATGCCTATAATAGTAAGATACGGCAAAACATGCCACAAAACTCAAAAGGTCCAATAAAATTATCGTTTTACGTAGATTCACTCGACAACGTTTACCTATCCATCAAGGATTATGGTATCATGCACATCACTCCCGAGGGAATTTTTAAAAAGATGGACGGTATTAACCAGCAAGGGGAATATGTGATTAATGAAATGCCAGGCAGTAAAATCATCATTTCTAATCCCGACTCTCCACTTTATAAAGAACTGACTATTAATTGCGATAAAAATACTCTTCGATATCCCTCAAACATACTTTACCCGGGTATCAAAGCTAACTATGTTTACAGCTGCAAACCTACCAAGAACTCCTTTTTAGCGAGCATTGAAGCAGGCCTTTGCTTTATAGAAAACAATAAGGTACAATGGATCGATAAACGGTTTAAATCAATAATCTGGCTTAGTACCAACAACGAGTACATTCTGATTGGCGATATAGATGGAGGGTTATACCTATCACCTACTAAAAATTTAGAATCGTTCACTCCACAAAAAATTCTTTCCGATTACATTGTAACCTCTGCAATGAGGGATAATGAAGGAGGGTACTGGGTTTCTACCCTCAGCAACGGCTTAATATATATACCAGATATCCAAATCCAATCAATCACGACAAAGAATGGACTCAGCTCACCAAGCATCAAGGCCATTTATGCTGAAAACAATAAAATTTACTTAGGATACCAGATGGGCTGGCTAGATATAATTGAGAATGGGAAAATCAAAAAGTTAAAACTTTTAAACACACCGGGTAACACCACATTTGTGCGAAACTTTTTGGGCGACAGGCAAACGGGCAAACTTTGGGTAAGCTACTTTGGTCATTTGGGGTATTTAAAGGACGACAGATTTCACATCATTGAGCATAAAATTCCTATCTACCCCCGAAAAATTATCAAAAGCAGGAAACACGAAAATACATACTGGGTAGCCACGGCCAAGGGAATTATATGTGTAAGCGATGACAAGGTTATTTACGACTCCAGGGACGATGGCTTTTCGGCTATGGCATTGGCTATTGAGAATGATGAACAAGACAATATCTGGTTTCTTACGTATAACGGATTATGGAAATACTCCAACCGTTTGTTTCAGTACCTTGGCGATGAAAACCCGCTGCTCGCCTATAGCGGAAACTCTTTGCTCTATATCCCTGACCATGGCGAGCTATGGATTGGAACCAACGGCGCAGGAATTGTTATAATGGATAAAAAGGGCAAGATAAAACAGATTACAAAAAACGAGGGTTTAATTTCAAATTCCATAACCAATATTCTTACAAATGGTAATTCATACTGGATTGGAACCAGACAAGGGCTTTCGCTGTTAAACCTAAACAATAATGGTTATCATATTCAAAATATAACTATTAACGACGGTTTGGTTAGCAACGATGTTCAAACCATATATATATCGGACACATTAATATATGCAGGAACAACAAATGGGGTATCTATAATAAACACCAATAAACTCAAAGCAAATAATGTAAAACCTAAAACCTACATCACCTCGGTTCAGGTTGAGGACAGTACATACAGGCACACTTCGGAATCGCTAAGGATTCCTTACGACACGAAGTATGTTATTGTTTCCTACACCGGTTTGGCCTATAGGAACATGGGGAAAGTTTTGTATCGGTACAGGTTACTAGGATTTGATTCCAGCTGGGTTTACACCACTTCCACTCAATGCTTGTACAGCGTTTTTAAACCCGGCAGGTTTACCTTTGAGGTTCAGGCACAAAATTCGAACGGTATTTGGGGCGAATCCGCCATCCTAAACATAGCCGTACCCCCTCCTTTCTGGCAGAGGTTCTGGTTTGTCCTGCTTTTTGCCATTGTAATCAGCACCATCTTTTACCTGATATACTCCATTAGAATGAACGAGCTCAAACGGCGCAACGAGCTAATTAATAACATCAACCTATACAAGCAACAATCGCTCCGGCAACAGATGAACCCTCATTTCATATTCAACACCCTAAACTCCATTCAGTATTACATTCTGGAAAAAGATACCATTAGCTCCCATAAATACCTCACAAAGTTTGCCCGTTTAATGCGATTTACACTTGACAACTCCATGCACTCAGCCATACCCCTCCGCGATGAGCTGGAAGCCCTGAAGCTCTACCTGGAACTGGAAGCCCTGAGGCTTCAGGGGAGTTTTACCTACAACATTGATTATGGTACCAACGAATCGATACTGGAAACGCGCATTCCCACGCTGATGATTCAACCCTTTGTGGAGAATGCGATTTGGCACGGTATAATGTTAAAACCCGATAAATCGGGACATGTTCAAATAACCATCCGTGAAATGGATAAGCAGGTGCTCTGCACCATTGAGGACAATGGAGTTGGAAGAGAAGAAGCCCGCAAAATACAAGAGGCCTCCAACAAAGCTCATCGATCCAGGGGGTTCCAGATTACCCAGCAACGAATCGATTTACTGAGCTCCATGTACGGACAAAAGTTTAACATTCAAATCACCGATCTTTATTCTGCTGATGGAAAGCCTCAGGGTACCAAGGTGAGCATTAGCATTCCTAAAGAACTAGATAACACAAAGTAATGCCGGATACCTTAACAGCCAACATAAACATCTGGTATAATTTAACCCATTTCCATATTTTTTTGCCAATATTTTCTAAAAAAATATAAATACTTATCGCTCTATTCCATATTTGCATTATAGGAATGGTGAAATACCCTTCCGGAAAATTATTTTTGTAGCTTTGCAGGCAAAAGTATTTCCACAACAGTATCGATTCTTATGAACAGGCTGCTCCTATCTCACACACTTAAAACTTTTACCATCTCAGTAATCCTTATTTTATGGGGGTGTAGGGAGCAAAACTCCCTGCCAGAAGTAAGGACTATCGGCGTAAGCAACATTAGTAGCAACTCTGCGATTAGTGGCGGTAAAGTTCTTTCTTCAGAATCGATAATTACAACCCTAGGTGTATGCTGGAATACCACAGGCAACCCAACAATAAATGACTATCGCACCATCGATGGGAGCGGATTACCCGAATTTACGAGCCAGGTAAAAGGACTCCAATCTGGAACAACCTACTATATCAGAGCCTACGCCATTAGTGCCGAAGGAACTGCATACGGTAACACAATTGTGTTCAAGACTTTAAATGCATTACCCATTCTTTCTGATATCGCTTTCTTAAGCATAAACGAAAACAAACTTCAATGCCAAGCCACCGTTATCTCTGATGGTGGCACACCAATCGCCTCACGAGGTTTCTGCTGGAGCAAAAATCCCAACCCCACCATTGCCGATAGTAAAATTGCACTTACGGGGAGTACCGGCACATTCTCAGCAATAATAGAGAATCTTGAAATCAATGCAAAATACTATATCAGGGCATTCACAGCTAGCATAGCTGGGGTAAGCTATAGTCCGGAACGAACGTTTACAACCTCGTCGAGCAATCCGGTTCTAATCGATAACGACCATTTGCTTCTAGGAAACCCCAGCGGTGCTATCAATAACATTATTAGTGCCGAAAACTACCTTATGGTAAAACCTCAGTACGCACTTTCGTACAGTAATTCAAAGCTTACAGCCAACTGGGTGGCATGGCACTTGAACTCCAGCTGGCTGGGAAGCGTATCGCGACAGGATGATTTCCGAGCCGATGAGAACTTACCAGCCTCTTGGTACCGGGTCAAAGCAACCGATTTCTACTACTCCACATACGGATTCGACCGTGGGCATATGTGCCCGAGTGCCGACCGCACCGCAACCGTTACCGACAACTCGGCCACCTTCCTGATGACCAACATGGTACCCCAAGCACCCAATAACAACCAGATTGTGTGGGAGGATCTTGAGAGCTACTGTCGCGATTTAGCAAAGAAAGGTTCTGAACTATACATCATCAGCGGCCCTGCCGGCGAGGGGGGCACAAGCGCCAAGGGTACCTTTACCATACTAAAATCGGGGGTGGTTGTTCCTAAATACGTATGGAAAATTGCGCTGGTACTGCCAAATGGCAACGACGATATTAGCAGGATCACGGCATCAACCCGGGTTATTGCCGTGGTTATACCCAACAACCAGGAATGTTCAAAGTACCCGTGGACATACTACCGCGTAAGCGTTGACTCCATAGAGAACCTGACTGGTTACGATTTTTTCAAAAACATTCCAAAAGATATACAGGATGCCATTGAGGCAAGGGTGGATAACCTTTAGCGCGACATAGACCAGTTTATAGATCAGAAATAATTTTCCTTCCGTATTCCTCTTTGTTCTCTGTGGTTTAAACTTTTTTTTTCACCACAGAGGGCACGGAGGGGCACAGAGGGTTTGATTCTCATTTTTCTCCGTGTTCCTCTGTGTTCTCTGTGGTTTAAACTTTTTTTCTCACCACAGAGGGCACGGAGGGGCACAGAGTATTTTATTCTTCTTTCTCTCTGTGTATCTCTGTGTTCTCCGTGGTGAGTTTATTTTCTCACCACAGAGGGCACGGAGAGGCACAGAGGGGTTTTTATATCTTTTCTCCGTGTTTCTCTGTGTTCTCTGTGGTTAATATATTTCTCACCACAGAGGGCACGGAGATACACAGAGGGTTTGATTCTCATTTTTCTCCGTGTTCCTCTGCGTTCTCTGTGGTTAAACTTTTTCTCACCACAGAGGGCACGGAGATACACAGAGGGTTATTTCCCTTCAATTATTTTTATCTCCTCCTCCGTGAGCTCATACAGCCGGTATACCATATGGTCTATTTTGGGTATAGAATTGGTCCCTAATATTTTTAGCAATTAGTAGAAACACACAACGCGTCATAATGCTCTTTATCTTTTTCATTTATTGTTTCGAGAATACATTCAACACAAATTTCCACC
>CALBBQ010000022.1 GCA_937926785.1 uncultured Bacteroidales bacterium
CTAAATTCGATGTTTTGGCACGGTACGATTACATCAACCGTTCAGCACCACAAAACCTTAGTCATGAGCATTTTCTGCTTGCAGGAGTTCAGTATAACCCGATAAAGAATCTAAACTGTTCTGTAAACCTTCGGCATTTAGGTGGTTCTGAAAGAACATCGATTTACTTTAGCTTTGGTGCTAGTTTTTAATTTTTTTTTGCTCAAAAGTAGCATGCTAAACCTTAAAATTATTACTTTTGCACGCTAATCAATCCGAATAATATATGGATCCTGACGCGAGTCGATTATGTAGGTTTTATCTAGCCCTCTCACATTAGCGCGTCGGTTCCTGTCATACCGATGCGTTTTGAGGGTTCTCAAAAACGGTTCGGTAGGACAGAGGTTCACTTCAAATCCTTTGTTCAATCAACCATGATTTTGCGGTGTACCGCAAGATATTTGTTTAATTTTTAAAAATTAAGGTTGGCCATGACAAAGGAAACCTATTTCGAAGAGTTAGACCTTACCATTGAGGATAAGGTAAGGGATGTTCCCCGTGAACAGCTCATTGAGCGTTTACAGCAGATGCCCGTGGTTGACGTTGCGGAATATCTGAAACACTTACCAATTGAAGAATTATTGGAGGTGCTTCTGAAATTCTCTGTTGATGAGCAGGGGCTAATTTTTGCTGATTTCCCGAGGGAACTTCAGTTTCAAATCTTCACAAGCTTACCACTTTCCAAGTTTTCCAAGCTCTTTAGCGGAATGAATTCCGACGATCGAATAGATTTCTTCCGCGAGTTGGAACCTGAACAGCAAACGGTGCTGCTCCCCTTTCTCGATAAGGTTTGTAGAGAAGAGGTGCTAAAGTTAAGCTCATACCCTGAGGAAACCGCAGGGGGAATAATGAGCACCGATTTTGCCACTGTTCGCATTGACATGACTGTGGAACAAGCACTGGCAAAAATTCGAAAGGATGCTCCATCGAAGAAAATGCTCTACTACGTTTACGTGGTGGATGAAAATATGGTGCTTCAGGGATTTGTTTCGCTTAAGCGCCTTATCATGGCAGAACCTGGAACTAAAATAGAAGAAATCCTTTACCGCGATTTTGTTGTGGCATATGTTGATGAGGACAGGGAAAGCGTTGCATTCAAAATAGAAAAGTACGATTTGGTTGCCATTCCGGTAATCAATCATCAGGGGCAGCTGCTGGGTATAGTTAGCCACGATGATGCCATAGAAGTGATCCGAGCCGAGCATACCGAGGACATGGAAAAGTTCATGGGGATCATCCCCCAAGAGGACGATCTAAACTATGAGCAGACAAGCGTTTGGATTCACTTTAAAAAGCGTGTAGTTTGGATTGCTTCGCTGGCAGCGGTGGGGGTTATTTCCGGTATGATAGTGCATCGCTTCGAATCGGCTATGGAAAAATTAATCATTCTGGCTCTTTATATGCCAATGGTGGCCGATACCGGAGGGAATGCAGGTAGTCAGGCAGCTACGGTTGTTGTTCGCGCTCTGGCACTTGGTCATCTAAGCGTAAAGGATTGGCTGAAAGTTATTTGGAAAGAGTTCAGGGTGTCGGTGCTCATTGCGGTTTGCTTAGGAATAATTGCTTTTCTGAAAATTCTGTTCCTATCCTGGGAAACAACCATTCCGGCACAATTCTCGCTATTGGCAATAGCTTTAACCATCACCATTGCCCTTATGCTTCAGGTTGTAACAGCTACCATAATAGGGGCGCTCATTCCCATAGTAGTAAAGGCTTTTGGTGGCGACCCGGCTGTAGCTGCTAGCCCGGCAATTACTACGGTTGTGGATATTACCGGCTTGCTTATCTATTTTGGCACAGCGGTTTTGATGCTTGGGTTGTGAGTTGAACGAAATGGATGACTTAAAACTTGCGAGTAAGGTGTTTTGGATGTAAAAGCGGAACATAATCCGGCTAAGAAATTACCTTGGCCGGATTTATGCCTGCATTTTTACGAATGTGATTTTTTTTTTCTTTATACCGATCAATTCCTATTAATGATAGTTAAGCACGTCAACGGTTCACTCATTATTAACTTTATTTCCCACAACTTTCACCGTGTACCCCAACTTTTCAATTGCTTTGGCAATTTTTTCGGGATTGGTTTTGGTTGCGTCATACTTAATGGTTACCAACTTTTTATCAAGTGTGGCTTCAACTTCCTTCACTCCTTTTTCAAAAACTATATCGCGTTCAATCTTTGCTTTGCACGACTGGCAGTGCATGTTCACCTCGTAGGTAACACTCTTTACCTCATTCTTTTGAGCTTCCGATGTTAATACTCCAAAAATCAGGAGTAAAATTGATGCTAGAATAAGTTTCTTCATAATGATTTAAGTTTAATTATTTTATTACTTTTCTGCAGGATAGCCAAGTTCTCTTAACTTTGATAAAGCTTGTTCCAGATTAACCTCGCTTTCATAGTCAAAAGTTACCGTTTGAGTAACCAAGTCGGCATTCACATTATTGATGCCAGCGAGTGTAGTCAGATTTCCAAGTATGGTGTTTACACATCCCATACATTTCATGTTTTTCACTTTCAAATTAATGGTTTTCATTGTATGTGCAGATTAAAGTGTGTTAGTGCTATTTCCATACGGACATTCTGAGACCAGCATAAAGCTTTTGACCTGTGAGAGGACCCCAGATTTGCGATGCATCAAATGTTGAACTCCACGGATTTTGCCATGAAATTATTGGATCCTTCTGTCTGAATCCGGTAAGGTTTTCTACCCCAATGTATAAGTCCCATTTTCGAAACATCTTGGTTATTTGCATGTTCATCGTTACATATGCTGGATATTCGGTTCTATGGGAATTTGTGTCGTAATTATTGGGTAACCTTCCTCCGCCATTATATTGAAGGGTGTAGTCGAATTGCCATTTACGCGATAGAGTTCTGTATCCCGCCGTAAATAATCCCTTATTACGACTAACTAAGGGCTTTGGTAGCAAGGTGTCATTAACAGTCTGTTTTACATCGTTTATACGGTATGCCAGGTTGAAAGTGAGGTTTTTAATGGGTTCTCCGTTTAGCTCTACCTGAATGGTGTTTGAATATGATTTACCTTTCAGGTTATAGAAGTAAACAGTGTTTCTGTCTCTGTCAATATCGGCTATAAACTGATTCTTAAACAATACCCTGTACAAATCGGTAGTGAAGCTGCATGGCATATGGCCAATTCGGAACTTTTGGTTTATACTAAAACCCAAATTCCATGCTTCCTCAATTAGCGGTCTTTCTTCCACCAAAATGCTTCGTGAGCTTACAAGCAGGTTTGAGTTCTCGGCGATAAAGTTTGGCGACCTATATCCCTTACCGATGCTAGCCCTTAGGGTAAGCGTTGCAGTAGGCTTGATCATGCCATGAAAACGAGGTGTGACAAGTGTGCCATACCTACTGTTACGGTCAAACCTTATGCCTGCCATCAGGGTATGTGTTTCAAGGTGCTTGTAGGTGTATTCGCCGTATATACCTTTTACCAATTCCGAGCGATTTAAGGGGATGCTATCCAGCATCTCCTTAAAATAATCGTATTTTAGCGTAATACCACCTTTAACGCTATGGTTAGTATTGCCGATATAGGTAATAGCAACCAGGTTTCCGTAGTAGCTGAATTGCTCTGCATCGTGTGTCCTAATCCCAATAGAGGCAACCTGGCTGTGCATTGTTATGGAGTTAATTAGTCCAACACTTGTGTTTGGCCTATTGGATATGTAACCCGTTTTGTTAAAAGCCTCAAAAATACGGGTTGAATATTTTACTCCGTACGGATTTCCAACCTGTGGAATGGTACTGTGGTCGAATGAGAGTTGGCCGGCAAGCCTATCCTCATTCATGAGTTTCGCTCCAATCTGCGATTCCCATTTTTTCCCTTGATACTTCCATCGGTTGAACAGATGGTATTGCCGTGTTAGGGGATGATCTAAGAAGCTGTCGTGATTATGGTCAATCCTGTTATTAAGCATACTCCCATGCACCATGACCATGGTCGAAACCTTAGGGCTAACATCCACCGTGTAGTTGGCGTTCAGTTCGGCCATCCCAAGTGAGTTAGCGTAAAGGTTGTAGTACGATTTTTCCTCGGACCAGGGTTTCTTGTACTCAATGTTTATCTGTCCGGTTATGCTCTCGTAGCCATTACTAACTGATGCTGTTCCCTTTGAAACCTGGATGGATTCCATCCACGGCCCCGGAACGTAGTTCAACCCAAAGGTTGATGCAAGCCCACGCATGGTGGGAATATTCTCGTACTGCATTTGGGTGTAAATTCCGGCTAGTCCCAGTAGCTGTATCTGCTTTGCACCGGTCAAAGCATCGCTATACGAAACATCGACCGAGGCATTTGTTTCAAAGCTTTCCGAAAGGTTGCAGCATGCTGCCCGGGTCAACTCTCCCGATGTAATTACTACTGTTTGAATGGGGTTAAGCTGCTGGATGAATGTGTTGTTACGATTCGCATTAACAGTTACTGCATCTATAGTTGATAAGTTGGCAACTAATACATGTCTAATCGGTAGGCTTTCAACCTTAACATCGATGGTGTCGGTTTTGAAGCCCACATGGCTAACAAGCAGCTTACTGTTATTGTTAATAGCAGGAAGGCTAAAGTGTCCCCTTTCGTTGGTTGTAGTACCTACATGGCTATTCAGCCAAATTACGGTTACACCCTGAATGGGTATGCTATCGCCGTTTTCACTAATTTCAAAGATAAACCCACTAGTATTTTGTAAATTTTGAGAACTCAGCGAATTGGTAACCCAAAGCGACAGCAGAAATATTACTACTTTCCTCATAATTGGTGATATTTATGTAATTGTAATAACCTTACAAGGCTTTTGTTTTAGCCAGTAAGTGAAAGATAATAGTTTAAGAAACCTAGATTCTGCTTTATCTAAGGATGATGGGCTATCTTAAGCTGTCGATTTTTAATACAGATTTCTTTACCGGTTTTGCATGGAGGTGATTTATCCTTACTTTGTTGGTTTTTTATAGTTCTATAGGAAGGAAATAGTATCGCTTTGCAGCTACTTGAGGCAATAAATGCCTTGATGTATGGTTCACTTAGCTCAACTCTTTGCGTGCCAGGGAAATTATCAGTTTTTACCGATAAGACTTCATTCCAACAGCTGCAGTTTTGCTCATGCAAAACCAAAACTTTTATAGGGTTAGGTTGACAGCATGTATGGTTAGTTTCTGCATGATTATGGCTACAGCCGGTTTGATGGAAAATGGATATTTGAACATCATCTTTGCACTGGCAGTGATGAACAAAAAGACTTAACCCGCCAGCTAAGGCTGGTACTAGTAAAAGCGTGAAGATTGAGGTAATTTTTTGGGTTAAGTTCTTCATTACTCTATCCTACCTTATAATCAATCAATAACAAGTTAGTCTACTCTTTGTTCACCTCTTTTTGGAAATGTTCTTCAAGTTGCTAAGAGAGCAGGAGCCCGATGCGCATCCGGCACAATTTCCGGAATTCATGCGCTTAGGGCTAAAAATTTGATACACACTATATGAAGTGTATCCAAGTGCGCCTGATAGTATAAGGTAAACGGCAATTTCTTGCATCATGTTTGTTTTAGCTGATAATTATATTTCCAAGCTGGTAAACTAAAAAGGCAAGTAACCAGGCTAAGCCGGTTGTGAAGAATATGGTGAATACAGCCCATTTCCATGAACCAGACTCGTTTTTAATAGCGGAGATTACGGCTACGCAGGGAAAGTAAACGAGAATGAAAACCAAGAATGCCAGGGCAGTAATCCTTGTGAACACTAACTTGCCTGTGAGTTCGCCGCTTTGGTGGGTTTCATTCCTCAGTTTTTCTGCTAATCCACCGTTATCGGTATCGCTTTCGGTTTGGTAAAGCACGCCCAGCGTGCTAACCACTATCTCCTTTGCTGCAACACCGGAAAGCAAGCTCACACCCATTTTCCAATCAAATCCAAGGGGCCGGATAGCCGGTTCAATAAACTTTCCTAATCGGCCGAGGTATGAATTGGCCTGCCTTTCTGCTTCTTTCTCAAGTTCAATTAAGCGTATTGCATGGTAAAGGCTATCGGCAACCGGCTGTGTAAGGTTACTGTTAGTAAGTTTAGCCTTAAGCTGTTCTATTTCTGTATTGAAGTCCTTTGTGTAGTTTGCATTCCGAGGGTAGTAGCCCAGTGCCCAAATGAAAATCACTGCAACAAGAATCACTCCACCCATCTTTTTTAAATATTGTGAGCCCTTATGCCACATATGCATGAGGATTGAGCGGGTAGTGGGCATACGGTAGGGTGGGAGTTCCATCACAAATGGTATGTCTTCGGCCTTAAAAATGGTTTTCTTAAAAAGAAGCGCAGTGCCAATGGCAAGCAATATCCCTATGAAATATATAACAAACAGCAAGTTTCCAGCATTTTCCGGAAAAAATGCCCCAAGAATAAGAATGTATACCGGTAATCGGGCGCTGCAGCTCATGAACGGTGTGATGAGCATTGTAACAATCCGGTTGTTTCGGTTTTCAATAGTACGGGAAGCCATAATTGCTGGGACATTGCAGCCAAATCCCATAACTAATGGAATAAATGACTTGCCATGCAAACCAATTTTATGCATCAGCTTATCCATAATAAACGCTGCACGAGCCATGTAACCGGTGTCCTCAAGCAATGAGATGAATAGGAATAGGATTAGAATATTTGGAAGAAAGACGATTACACTTCCCACTCCGCTAATTATTCCCTTTACAAGCAGGTCTTTAAGTGGCCCATCGGGCATATACAGGTTTATAAAATTGCCCAGCCAATTCACTCCCGCCTCAATCCATCCCATGGGATACTGACCGAGGGTAAAAGTGGTGAAGAATGTGAGCCAGATTAGGAAAATGAAAATGGGGAATCCCCAAATTTTGTGGGTAAGAATTGAATCTATCCGTTCGGTCGTTTGCTTTTTCTTGTGGCGGGTTTCCTTGTAAGTTTCCTTTAGCGCACCAGCAATAAAACCGTACTTTGCATCGGTAATCAGCGTTTCGCTATCCTCTCGGAAAATACCCTCCAGCCTGTTAACCTCAATATCAGTTATACTCCTAATTCCAGTATAGTTAGGCTCGTTTTTAATCAGTTTATCAACCAGCTTGTCTTTCTCGAGTAGCTTTAGTGCCAGGTAACGGCTGGAGTAATTGATGGTTAGGTGCTGATTCTTTTTGATTTCGGATTGAATGGCTGAAATGGATTTCTCTATTTCCTCGCCGTAGTTTACATGTATATGACGTGTAATCTTGTCTTTGTCAGTAAATACATTAATAGTAGTGTCCAACAGCTTATCCAGCCCCTTGCCTTTACTACCAACTGTAGGTACAAATGGAATACCCAGTAGCTTACCCATCATATGGTAATCGAACTTATCGCCCCTTTCAATCAGCTCATCGTACATGTTAAGGGCAACAATGATTTTGACATCCATATCGATGAGTTGGGTAGTAAGGTAGAGGTTACGCTCCAGGTTTGATGAATCAATAACATTTATGATAATGTCGGGGTTTTGTTCGTGTATAAACCTACGAACAAAGACCTCCTCAGGAGTGTAAGCTGTAAGGGAGTAGGTACCTGGTAGGTCGGTTAGGTTTATGGTGTAACCCTTGTAATTGAAGCGAGCATGTTTGGAGTCAACGGTAACCCCGCTGTAATTTCCTACATGTTCACGCGCTCCGGCAAGGTGATTAAAAATACTGGTTTTACCTGCATTGGGGTTTCCCACAAGAGCAATGTTGATGGTTTTACTGAGCGTCTTTACCCCTGTGCTAATTAGTTCTGGTTCAGTGAACTTTATGAGATTGTGGCTATGGGTTGCGGATGAAATGATGCTTTTGGCTTCCTCAGGGGTTATCACTTCAATGAGAGAGGCTTCGCTTCGTCGAAGCGAAACTTCATAACCCATAATGGAGTATTCAATAGGGTCTTTAAGGGGGGCGTTTTTAACCACCGTTACCCGCTTGCCTTTAACGAAACCCATTTCGGTGATACGTTTCCGAAAAGCCCCGCGCCCCTTTACCTTGGCAATAATACCGTATTCGCCGTTTTGTAACTCCGAAAGTAGCATTCTGTTGAACTTACCACCTTTTAAACCCTGAACCTGTCAAAAAGTTCTGGTTTTATTAAAATTTTACAAATTTAAATATTTTCGCTTATTTAGAATCGGTTTAAGCAAAAAAGCCATTCGTGCTAGGAATGGCTTTCTCATAAATATTTATGGTGCTGTTTACTGTCCTAAATCATCAAAATCGATGGTTGAAAATTCCTTTTCGCTTTCGGCCATTTCGGTTGCTTCAACCCTATCGTCTCTTGAAACAATTTCCTGGTTGGCCCGGATAAAATCCATTACACTATTCAAGCCCTCAGTAAACTTTTCAAAATCTTCTTTATACAGGAAAATCTTGTGCTTTTCGTAAAACATCTTCCCATCTCTTCCCATCCGTTTTTTGCTTTCGGTAATGGTAAGGTAGAATTCATTGTTTCGGGTGGCTTTCACATCAAAAAAGTAGGTTCTTTTGCCAGCTTTAACAACTTGCGAAAACACATCCTCCCTTGAGTTCTTCTCAAAATCATTCGGATTTTCAAATTCTTCAATCATCGCTTTCAATATTTTGGTTAGGTTACTTAATTCGTTGAACTCCCCAAAAATAAGAAAATCTTCAAAAATTGATACTTTATCAAAAAAAAATATACAAAAATTGAAGTTTTATTAACAAATAAAATATTAACCCTATTAAACACTCGGGCACAACCAAAGTTGTTATCTTTGCAGTTCGAATACAAAACACGTTCTTAGTAATGATTAACCGCCGTTTACTTAGGATTAAAGCACTGCAGCTACTTTTTGCCTTTTACCGGAACTCCGGTGATTCTCTCAACAACCTTGAAAAGGAGCTATTTCTTAGTATTGATAAATCGTATCAGCTTTACCTTTTGCTTTTGCTGCTTCCCGAAACCATGGTTGAACTGGCTCAGAACAAGATAGAGTTGGCAAAGCAAAAGTTTCGTCCAACATTTGAGGATCTGAACCCCAATTTACGCTTTGTTCAGAACCGGGTTGCCGCAGCCCTTGCATCGTCCGATGAGCTGCACTCTCTTGCGCAGGAGAAACGTTTAAACTGGATGCATTTCCCTGAAATTACCAAGTCGCTCTTCAATCAGTTGGTAAACTCCGATTACTATAAGGAGTATATGGATGCCGAAACGTGCTCATTTGCCGACGATAAAGCACTGTTTGTTAATTTCTTGAACAGGGAAATTACCTCAAGTGATGATTTTGAGTCATTTCTGGAGGAACAAAGTATTTACTGGAACGACGACTTGGAAATAGTTCTGAGCATGGCCGTTAAAACCATTAAGAAGATTGATGAGGAGAATGGGCTCAAAGTCCCGATAATGCCGCTATTCCGAAACGAAGACGATGAGGATTTTGTAAAACGATTGTTACGCAAAACAGTCCTTAAACACTCTGAAAACGTTGAGCTAATCGATAGGTTTACCCAAAACTGGGAGGTTGAACGTATTGCTGCAATGGACATCCTGATTATGGAAATGGCAATAACGGAAATTCAGGAGTTTCCAACTATTCCCGTAAAGGTGACCATGAACGAGTATATCGACATTGCCAGGTTTTACAGTACTGAACAAAGCAACTCGTTTGTAAACGGTGTTCTGGATAAAATTATTGCACACCTCAGAGAAAACAACCTGTTTCAGAAACATGGCAGGGGTTTAATAGGCGAAAACAATGAGCATTTAACCTCTGAAAATATAGATAGTTTTGAAGATGAGAACGATTAAAAGTTACATTTTCCTTTTTGTAATTCCATTTACCATTTTGCTCTCGTGCAAGAACCATAGTGTTACCGAAGAGAAATACTCTGACCCTGATGCATTTGCCGAGTTAACCTACCTTGAGGATTTTTTTGATGCCGGTACCATACAAAGCGGTGAGGTAGTCAGGCATAACTTCTCATTCAAGAATACCGGAACCAAACCATTAGTTGTTAAGGATATTATCCCTTCTTGTGGTTGTACTCAGGTTGATGTGAAACAAAGGGTGCTGAAACCTGGCGAGGTTTCATCGCTCGTGGTGGTTTTTGATAGTAAGGGCTGGTTTGGCTCACAGTATAAAACGGTTACGCTCCGAACTAATGGTATTATCAGAGAGAAGTCGGTTACCCTAAAAGTGAACGTTGTCCCCTGATAGTTTGAAAACATTTTGTTACTTTTACACGTTGATAACTAATTAACTAATAAAATAAGATAAGTTATGATTACAGGTTTTATTACATTACAAGCCCAACAGGGTGGAAACCCGCTGATGACCTTCCTGATGTTTGGTCTTATCATTGTTGTGTTCTATTTTTTCATGATTCGCCCTCAAATGAAGCGGCAAAAGGAACTTCGTAAGTTCCAGGAGTCATTGAAGAAAGGCGATAAAGTTATAATTGCCGGTGGTGTTTACGGTAAGGTTTCTGAAGTTAAGGACGAGTACATAATGGTTGAGATTGCCGATAACGTTGAGGTTAAGGTTGCCAAAAGCACAGTAATTCGCGACGTGACGGATATCCAAACCCGCTAAATTTTTTACTACATATAAGCAGGATTCATGGTTAATAATTTAACTTTGAGTCCTGTTTCTGTTTAATGGCATTTCAGTGAGTAGCACTAAACTTAACCGATTAAACCCTATCAGTACCCCTGAAAAGATTCGTTTAAACAAACGAATCTCAATGTTTTTGTTTTTTCTGATAATCTCTACAACTTTGTGGTTGCTACTTAAGCTCAGCCACGAGTACACAGCAACCATAGTTTACCCGGTAACTCTGGTTAACCTTCCAGAAAACAGAATGGTTTCGTACGGCACAAAGCTGGAGCTAAACTTAAGGGTAAAAGCTTATGGATATAACCTAATTCGCTATAAGCTCTTTAGGTACTACAATCCAATACAGCTGAGTGCCGAAAAGGTTGGCGTCACAAATGGTAAACATTACATTGTGGTATCGAACAGGCAGGGTCAGATTTCATCGCAGCTGAATAGCGAATTGGTTTTATTAGGTTTTTCGCCTGATACGCTTTTCTTCAAGCTTAGCCCGGTTATTACGAAAGAGGTTTATGTTGAACCTAAAATCAAAATTACATTCGTCTCGCAACACATGCAGGCGGGTAAAATTAAAGTGACTCCCGAAAAAGTGTCGCTTAAGGGACCTTCGTCAGTACTTGACACCATCAACAAATTATACACTTACCCTATTACCTTTCAAAGGGTTTCCGACAATATTGAGACTGTTGCCGATGTAGCAGCCGTTGAGGGTGTTGCTGTTTTTCCCCGAAAAGTAAAAATCTCTGTCCCGGTTGACAAGTTTACCGAGACAAGGCTAAATGTGCCGGTAGAATGTATTAACATACCCCAGGGGTACGAGGTGAAATTTTCACCTGATGAGGTGGTGATAGTTTGCAACGTTACCGTGAGCAAGTACTATATTTTAAGGCCTGAACATTTTAGAGTGGTTTGCGACTATTCTGAGCTCATGGCAAACAACACTTCAAGAACAAGGGTAAGTGTTGAGCGATATCCTGATTTTGTTGGCCGTGTTCAGGTTGAGCCCCGCTATGTTGACTTCGTAATCATTAAAAAGTAGGCATGCCCTTACGTGTTGGGATTACCGGGGGAATTGGGAGTGGCAAAACATATGTGTGCCAGCTTATCAGACATTTGGGCTACCCGGTATTTCATTCCGACGAGGAGGCAAGGGCCATCACAGAGAGTAATAATTTGGTAGTTGAGGCAATTAAAAAACATTTTGGCAAAAATATCTATATACATGGAAAGTTAAACCGGCAAGAGGTTGCCCGTATCGTTTTTTCAGATCCTCAGCAACTTGCTAAACTCAATGCCATTGTTCATCCTGCGGTGGCCAAGTCTTTCGAAAGTTGGTGTTCCAAGCATAGCAATAGCCCACTGGTTTTCAAAGAGGCCGCAATTCTTTTTGAAACAGGTTTGTATAAGGAGCTCGACAAGAATATACTGGTAACTGCGCCGCTTGATATCCGCATCCAAAGGGTTATGGAGCGCGATAAGGTAACCCCTGACGAGGTTGTTGCCCGAATAGCAAACCAAATGAACGATGAAGAAAAAGTCCGATTAGCGGATTTTACTATTCTTAACGATAATCAAAACCTCGTTTTACCTCAGGTTTTAAAAATAGTACGAGAACTTATAGAATTAGTATAGCTTATGGGTAAGTATGGTAAGTGGATAACCGGTGGCTTGGGTTGGGCTCTGTTCGGCCCAATTGGTGCCATTCTTGGTTTTGCCATTGGCTCTGTATTCGATAGCATGGAGACCACAAAAATTTATACCGGCGAAACCAGCCGAAATGGATTCATTGTCAGTTTACTGGTTTTGGTATCGGCGGTTATGAAAGCTGATGGAAAGGTGCTTAAATCGGAATTAGATTATGTAAAGCGTTATTTTTACGATAACTTTGGCCCTTCGGCTGCCAGAGAGGCCATACTTCTGCTGCGCGATATTCTTAAACAGTCAGTCCCGCTTCGCGATGTTTGTAAACAAATCCAAGAGAATGTTGATTACCATTCCCGGCTCCAACTGCTACATTTTCTCTTTGGAATTGCTCAGGCCGATGGCGTGGTCAGCGTTGAGGAATCCAGAGTAATAAGCGAGATTGCAGGATACCTTGGAATTACCGAAGCCGATTTGCAGTCCATTAAGGCCATGTTTGTTCCCGATACGGATAAATACTACAAAATACTTGAAGTCGCTCCAACCGCTTCGAACGAAGAGATCAAAAAGGCTTACCGACTCATGGCTATAAAGTATCATCCCGATAAGGTTCAGCATTTAGGTGAAGATATTCGGCTAGCGGCCGAGCAAAAATTCAAGATGGTGAATGAGGCTTACGATAAGATTAAAAAGGAAAGAGGTTTTAATTGATTCGTTGAATATGGAAAACACATTTATAGAAACTATTGGTTGGTTTGGAAACATAATACTAAGCATAGGTGTTCTACCCCAGGTAGTTCAAACATGGCGAACCCACAATGTGTCCAGTTTTAACTGGCTTTTCTTGCTCATGTGGGCATTTGGGGTGCTTTTCACATTTATCTACATTGCTTATAACGATATAAGCATTGGAAAATTCCAATGGCCTTTATGGTTAAACTATTTGGTAAATATAGTTGCCACTTATTATCTGGTTTGGGCTAAGTACTACTATGGAAGAAATAAGTTTTAGAAGTCTAATCTTTTTACTAATTTCGCAGAATAACCTGTTACCAAAACTATAAATTATGGAGATTAAGCTTAAAGAACTACTTGCTATCTCTGGTCATTCCGGACTTTTTAGGTTTATCTCGCAGGGTCGCCAGGGGGTTATTGTTGAATCGTTGACTGATGGAAGACGAATGTTAGTCCCTGCCTCTGCCAAGGTAAGCGCAATAGCCGATATTGCTGTATTTACTGAATCCGGAGAGCTTCCACTTAAGGATGTTTTCAAAAAAATTCAGTTAACTGAAAATGGGGGACCGGCTATAAATACCAAATCGGACGATAAAGCAATAAGAAGTTACTTCGAAAAAGTTTTACCTGAATTTGATAAGGAAAGGGTTTATACTAGCGATATTAAAAAGATTATCAGCTGGTACAACCAGCTGCAAAGCAAAAACTTACTGGAAGTTCTAGACCAGAAAGATGATGATGAACCCGCTAAAGAGTAGGGCTCACAATAGATTTCAAGTATCTGAAGCGATCTGTTAGGATCGCTTCAGGCGTTTAATACTCATACACCAGCCTGAAACCAAAACTTCTATCTAATCCCGGAAGCGGCCCGTGAGCACCTCGATATGGCTGTGGGTAGCTGTATTTCGCATTTAATATGTTTGTTGCCAGAATCTGACTGGTAAACCCTTTAAATGGAAAATTCTGAAATTCCGTATTAAAACCAACTACTGCCATTGGGGATTGTTTAATCAGGATATCTGAGTTTGCAGCCGTGTAGTTGTATGCGTAACGACTTCCAAAGTATGAACAGCTAAGCGTTACTCTTACATTTTCGTTTGCTGAGTATGTAATTACACCATTAACCCGCAAAGGGGTGAATGCCAGAAACTGTTTATCATGGGAAGGAACCAAGAACAGGCTATCTGTTACTGATTTTTTACGGATATACGATGCAAAGTTTAATGTACCGAATAGCTTTTCATTATTGTACTTAAGGCTCATTTCCATTCCCCGGGAACCAATTTTCCCCTCATTCCGGTAATAACCCACACCCGATTGGGCATCTTTCCCGTAAATTATAATATCGTTGAACGTGATATCGTAAAGATTTACAACAATAGCAGCTGTAGTTCCAAAAATATAACCGGATTCAAATTCAAATATGGTTCCCTTCTCAGGCTTTAGGTTTTGGTATCCTTCGGGTATGCGATTAGGCAGTATACCTCCTGGAACGCGAAACGATTCGCTTGCCATTAGCTTAAAGTGGAAACTTTTAAAGGCCTTGGTAACACCAATTCTGGGAACAAATGCATCACCAAATTCGGTAGAGTAATCGTATCGGGCACCAATGTTGAAATTTGCCGGTTGTGTATTCCAAAGAGCCTGGCTATAAATGCCAATGTTTTGATAATTCAGCTGGGATTTACCATTTCTGAATGTTTCTTCATACAGCGTGTCTAACATGCTTGGTAACTTCAACCTGTCAATATTCCAGTCAACCCCATTAATTACCTGAACCGGACCCCATTTGTGGCTTGCAACAATACCGGAGTTTAGCCGGTAAAATATTTTATTATTTCCATAGCCAATTTCGGGAACATTCAGGCGCCATGGCTTCTGCCATTTATAGGATACCTTGGGAATCAGCGAGAATTTTGAATGTCCGAATTTGTAAGAAACTTCAAAGAAATTACTCTTGAAGCTTTCCTGAAGGGGAGTGCCGGTGTACAGTTCATCCCATAAGTCAATTTGTTCGTAGTGGTAGTCATCAAGTAATGTCTGAATTCGGAGGTTTTTGTAGTCGAGTTTGAGAGCAAACTGCTTGGTGTAGGTGCTGGAAGTTCCTAGCATGGAGCGATTATTCCGATAGTAATCGGTGTAGTTCCTGTCGCTTCTGGAGCCTGCACCAAAGGTGCTTGATATGTTAAAGACCACATCATCGCCACGTATGGTTTGGCCAAAGCTTAGCTGATTCTGACTAAATTGCTTTCCTGTGTGCGTTGCGGTGTAGGTAACTTTGCCCCCGTTCTGGTATGAATCCCGAGTAATGATGTTGATAACACCTAAACCTGCAAAACCTCCGTAAACCGACGAACCTGGTCCCCTGACAATTTCAATTCTATCCACGTTATCAAGTGAAAAATGGTTGCCAAAAGGTACGCAGGCAAACATGCCATCGTTCATTTCAAAGCCATTTACCATGAATAGGTATTTGCCCTCGTGAGCCCATATACCCCTGATACCCATGCCAACAACGCCCTCCACATCAACACCAAAGTCAAAGCCCGGTACGAGCAGGTGAAATAAGTCAACAATATCTCTTGCCCCAGTTCTCCTGATGTCATCCCGTGTGATTATGGTTACTATGCCCGGGTTCTCCCTGATATTAATATTTGATTTAGTTGATATTGAAACCTGAAGATTCATCAGTTCTTCAAGCGAAAGCTTGTACACGTCAACATCTTTTTCTTGACCTAGAAGGCAAAAAGACGAAATAAGGAAGAAAAAAGCTGCAATTATTCCTGATATTATTTTCATGACTGATAAACTACTGCTGCAATATACACCGAGTAGGATTTCAAATCAAATATTTCTATTGCAAAATCTCAGTAAAGTCACAAATAATCAGATTGTTTGGCAGATGTTCACTTTTATCATGTGTTGTTGCTACTGCAACAACCGTCATTCCAGCATTTTTTGCCGCTTCTATACCAGCAAAAGAGTCTTCAAAAACAAGGCACTTGCCTGGATAAATATTTAGCATTTCTGCAGCTTTTATAAAGATATCGGGGTGTGGTTTGCCTCGTTGTACCATATCACCATTAACCATTACATCAACGTATTTGCCAATACCTGTATTTTGAATAGTAAAATCAATGTTGCTTTGAGGTGCGGAGCTGGCAACGGCAATGCCAATTCCTTGCTCTTTCAGAAAGTCTAGCAAGGAAATCAGCCCGTTCAGCGGCTTAATGTGTGGTGAATACAACTTTCTGTATATCGATTCTTTTTCCTCACCCAATACTCTCACATCGCTGTCAGATAGAATCTTCCCAAATAGCGAATTGAGTATATCCCTGTTATTTTTACCGAAGAATTGATGGGTGAACGAATCTCTATGAAAAGGGATTTGATGATCTCTGCAAAACTCTGCCCATGCTTCCAGATGGTATCTGTAATTGTCCACAATTACTCCATCCATGTCAAAAATGGCACCCTTGATTTCACTAAAATTAATCTTCATCATCTTTAATAAAGCTTAAGAGTAAACACAAACGTTTACTAATGTTAAAATGCTGTGTTCCTGCAAAACTGAATAATTCTTTCGTTTATTTTTGGCATAAAATTAGGGGTAAATTAATAAAAAGATTATGAGAAACTTGTTTATTTTAGCAACGCTTGTGCTGTTTTCTGCTACTCTTTGTGGGCAGAACCTGCAAATAAAATCGGCATCAAATGCAAAGGGTAATCAGTACAGAGTTGTTTCGGACACACTTTCGCTTGGTGAGCTATACCTAGATGAACTTTCAGATGATAATGGTAAAATTACGCTAACACTTCAGAATACAAGTAACAAACCACTTATCATAAGAAATGTTACGGGATGTTGCGGAACGAACATAAAATCCTGGCCTAAAGCACCGGTTTTACCTGGTAAATCATCTGAAGTAAAGGTAGAGTTCCGTATTGAACCCAAACCACAAAAAATTAGCAGAACCGTTACCATCGAGTCAAATGCGGTTGGTTCGCCTACTCTTAAGCTACACATTGTAGGAATAGTGATGCAGCGAAAAGCTGCAAATGAACTAGTTCTTTAGCGAGTTGTTTAAAAGAAAGTTTTGGGGGATTGATTGAAGTCCCCTTTTTTTGTAATTTTATGCTATGCGAAAACGTTTAAGCACTACAATTTTCGACCTGCCTGTTCAGGAGTTAAGAAGAGGCTACAGAAGTGATGTTTACTTCTGGCGTGAGAAGTTGGTACTCGAAAATCACAGTCTGTATCCCCATGTAACCATGCAGGTTTTTCAGAAGAATGATGCCGTACTTTGTGGAATAGACGAGGCTATTGCTGTACTCAAAGTGGCAAGCGGGCGTTACTCCGATTATGGCAAGGCATATAAGCTATTTGACCGGCTAATTGAGCTAAAGCGCAAGGCGCGTGAGCAATTCCTGACCGATAAAAAGCAATATCTGAAGATTGAGGAAGAGCGAATAGCTGTTTCGCAGGAGCTGGATACCCTTTGGATTGATGGTTTTAATGAGCTTCAGATAGATGCACTTTGGGATGGCGATACCATTGCACCTTATGAATCGGTCATGCATATCCGGGGCGAGGCTTCGCTCTTTGCCCACCTGGAAACCATTTACCTTGGCATTTTGGCACGTCGAACCAAAATTGCAACCAATGTTCGCCGTGTTGTTAATGCTGCCAATGGCAAAACAGTGCTCTACTTTCCTGCCAGGTTCGACCATTGGGCTGTTCAAGGTGGCGATGGCTATGCTGCGCATATTGGCGGTGCCGCCGGGGTATCGACCGATGCGCAAGGCGAATGGTGGGGTGCAGGAGCATCGGGTACCATACCCCATGCACTGATTGCTGCGGTTGGGGGCGATACGGTTAGAGCCGTACAGTTCTTTCATGAGACTTATCCTAACGCCACGTTGATTGCGCTTGTAGATTTCGACAACGATTGCGTTGGAACATCGCTTAAATGTGCAAGAGCCATGGGCGATAAGCTATGGGGAGTTAGGCTCGACACCTCCGAAAACCTTGTAGATAAAAGTGTTTTTGCCGAAATGGGCGTTTTCAAACCAACGGGTGTCAACCCAAAACTGGTTGAACTTGTCCGAAAAGCTTTGGATAAAGAAGGCTTTAACCATGTCAAGATAGTGGTTTCCGGTGGATTCAATCCTGAAAGGATAAAGCAATTCGAAGCGATGGGTGTCCCAGTCGATGCGTATGGGGTGGGAAGTTACCTTATGCAGGGCAGCTACGATTTCACTGCAGATATTGTGGAGGTAGATGGTAAGCATATTGCTAAGGTGGGTCGGAAGTTTATCCCAAATCATCGTATGGAAAGATATCAGGAATAATTTAAAAGAACTTCTCATGAGAGCGCTAATTGTAGTGGATGTCCAGAACGACTTTTGCCCGGGCGGGGCATTGGCGGTGAATCAGGGGGATAGGGTGGTGGAGCCAATAAACTCGCTCATTCGTAAGTTCGAGGCCGATGGCTTACCGGTAGTTTTTACAAGGGATTGGCACCCTGTTAATCACGTGTCGTTCAAACAAAACGGGGGAATTTGGCCCACACATTGTGTTGCCCGAACATCGGGTGCTGATTTTCATCCTGAACTTTACTTCCCTTCATTTGCATTTCTTGTTTCCAAAGCTACTGATCCTGACCTGGAGGCTTATTCAGGTTTTCAGGGTACTGGTTTAGCATCGTGGTTAAAACAACTTGAGGTAGATGAAGTTTTAGTTACCGGCTTAGCCACCGATTATTGTGTTAAAAATACCGTTATGGATGCGCTAAAACTCGGTTTTAAGGCTCTAGTAGCTTTAAATGCCATTCGTGCGGTTGATGTTAATCCCGGTGATGGAGAAAAGGCAATTCAGGAAATGCTTCAAAACGGTGCAGAGCTTTACAGCTTGTAATCTTTAACTTGATACTGAAAAGAAAAAGGGGTGTTTCCACCCCTTTTTTAGTTCTACCTGGTTACGGTTAACTTTCTTGTAGTTATAGCACCCTGTTCATCGTGAATCCGAATCAGGTAAACGCCGGTTGGAATGTTCGATACATCAATCTTTCCTTCGGTTGTAATCGACCCCGATGTCCAAACTAAACCGCCTGCGATGTTGTAAACATCAATCTTACCTTTTGTGAAACCAGAAATGTTAACAAAAATTGCTGAGTTTGTTGGGTTGGGGTAGAGCGTCATCTTCGAATCGTTTTCTTTGGTTTCAACCCCTACGGGCCAGGTTATGCTAATGGCCTTCTCTTTTACGTAAACATGAATGTCGTCACCTTTTTGCACGGTTAGGGTAACGGTTTTATCGCCGAATGTGGTATATTTCACAGTAAATGGCCCTTTACCGGTTTTTGAAGCTGGCTCAGCGCCTTCGCCAAAGTTCCATTCCCACGACTCGGGTGAACCGTAGGTCATATCTGTGAATACTATGGTGCTGTCGTTACGATATGCAGTATTTTTACTTACTGTAAAGTTGCCTGACAGAACTGCTGCGCCTTTACGCCACATACCACCATAGGTTGATCTGGTATTAAACCCACCAGCCCAAACCGTACCGTTTGGCGAAGCGCCCATGTTAGTGAATTGGAAGTTCTTGTATAATGGGGCATAATCGGTAAAGGTATTACCCCCATCAACACTGAAAGAAACACCCATTTTATTAGCCGAGTAGTTTGAACCTGATGAAATTAGGGTGTCCGTTCCAGGAATCCAGCAGAAATCAGCAGTGTAAACACTTCCAGTTGGGGTGAATTCATTCCAGGTTTCTCCCCCATTAGTAGTTCTATAAAATTTATCTAAATCGTTTTCTTTACCATAAATAATTCCCTCGTTTCCATTTTTGAAGGCTATTTTAAAAGCCGTTGCAGTAAATGGTGTTTGATAGGCTTGCCAGCTTAAACCCTTGTTAACTGATTTGAAAATTCTCCCTTTGTTAGTGGCGAACCAAACTATATCACCAACCACATCGTAGTAACCAATTACTCCGTACTCTCCATCAAGGGGTGATGGAATATTAGCTTGTGGGACTCTTGTCCAGTTTGTGCCACCATTAGTAGTCGTGTAAATCTCAAAATAACCGCCGTTGGGGTCGCCCATGCAGAAACCATTATTCACATCCCAGAAATGAACAACATTGGGGAATCCGTTGGGTTTGGTAAAGGTTGCCGTGGTTTGCTGAGTCCAGGTTTTTCCCCCGTCCGATGTTCGGGCAATCATGCCCCCTCCATTTGTGCCATCATATAGTGGCACCCAGGCATTTTTATCGTCAACAGCCGAGATCATGGCAGCTGCAAGTCCGGTTGAGTTTGCCGGGTTAATTGCCCCGGCTTTCCAGGTTGCGCCACCATCGGTGGTCATGGTGTATTCCTTAACTTTGGAGTTTGTGCCAGAACCATCGTAGGCTACAGCCCAGGCTACCCTGTTGCTTACAGCCGATATGAATTGAATGCCACGCGATGAGGTACTAAAGCCACTTGCCTGACGCACCCAAAGGTTCTTAAATTCTGCTTGGTTTGGCATAATTCCGGTAATCATATCGTTGCTTTCGCTAAAATCGTAGTTATTACTTGGCTTCATCGCCGATGCAGCATAGTAGCCATTTGCAAGACCACCCCAACCCCAATTAATGTGCAACTCGTTATTGTCGTTGTACCCATCACAAACCCAGGCATGTCCGCCACTAGCTGAGCTACTTCCGGAATAGTAAACAGGACGGCCGGCATCTATTTCGGTTCTAACCTTGTTAATCCAGTCGGTTTGGTTATTTGGGTCAAACGTATAGATTTGAATGGTTGTTGGATCGTAGTTAAAGTAGTTGGTTAGGGCGTAAAGCACATCCCTACTAAATGCACCCGATCCATCGGTAGCATAGTTCATATTAACCGAAACGCCTGCATGGTAACATAGGGTGGCAACAGCCAGCTTCTCATTATATGAACTTTCCGTCGTAAGCTCATTGGGCATATTTGACCATTCATATGTGGTGGCTTCAAAGTTGGCATACTGGGTACCATAGGTTGAATGGACATACTTATACCAACCCTTGCCTTGCTGTGGCCACTGATGGTAACGCATGATTTGTGACATGGCTGTTGCCACACATCCGGTTGGCGTACCCGTTGGGCAAAGCATGTTATAGTAAGGCGACTGGTTCCAAGTGGTGGTAAGTAATGGTCCCCCGCCTTTGATTCCTTTTGATATTTTGCCCTCCAGGATATCCTGCCATTCCTGTTTTGTTGCCTTGTCGCCTGGTTTGTTTTTTGCTGCATAGCTAACCTGGCTGGCATACCAGTTAAGACGAGCTAGCACTACCGCGTTATCAATCTGTTTGGGCATTGGGTTGTTGAGCGACCAACCAATGATGGGTTTAGCCTCATCATCGGCCGAAACGATAACAAATCCGTTTTTACCAATAGTAAAAATGTATAGGGCATCCTTGCCTTCAAACTTATGAGTGTTTATCAACTTAACATCAAAGGTATCGATGGATGCCCCTTTTTTGGCCGAAAGGTAACTAATAGCCACTTTTTTGGCCAGTTTTACATCTACAGGATTTGAGATTGCCTTAAATCCTATAAGCGTAAGCAGTGATAACAAGTAGATTTTTTTCATTGGTTTTTGGTTTTTAGGTTACTATTTGTTGTAGTTTGGTTCTTTAAACTTATCACCGGTTTGGTTAATAATTGTTTTTAACCATTCCTCCCTATAACCGGGTTGTGATGGACTAACCGGGTACCCCCAGGGGTTGCGAATGAACTGTCCATTTTCCTCTTTCTTAACATTTCCATCGATATACTTTACCAGTAGGAAGTTGCTTAAATCATTCCAGGTTTTAACAGTGCTATTGGCTGTATTCACAGAATAATCGGTTAAAAATTCTACCGCTACTTTGGGGTTCGTTTCCCAAAGTTTTAGAGCAGCAGCATCTACGGCTGGGGTATACTGTTCAAACTTATTCTCAAGTGCACTCTGAACTTTTTTAATATCTTTCATAACCAGGTCGTAACGCAAATAGGCAAGGTGGGCAACCCTGTTGAATATCCAGAATGCGGAGGTGGGTGAGTATGTGAGCATATCGCCGTTACCTTCGGCGTATGCTTCAGGCACTCTACTTATTGCACAGTAAATGGGTACGTAAACGGTCGAGGCCGCATCATCAACTCCAAACCAGAATATACCGCCAATCGGATTCGGCAACCAGCTCCGCATTTGGGCAATAAACGAGAAGCCGGTTTGTTGGGTTGCAGTAACTCGTTCGTGGAAGTAGGTTACACCGTCTACTTGCCAGGTAAGAGGCCTCCAGCGGTAGGGTAGTCCATGGGGACCGGCACCCACATCCTTACTCATGTCAAGCTCGGTTCCTTCAAGGTGATCGCGCTTGAAGTTCATTAAATCGCGTGCCGATAGCTTTCTATTGGGTTTAATGTAAAGAGGCATCCTGTTTTTCAGGTTTTCTCCTTTGGCATAATCCCAGTACTTGTCCATTCCATCCGCAGCATGGTTAAAGAAAGCCCAAACCCTTGCGTCGCAGAAACGAGCCCCATCAAATGTGATGGGGTTGTACACATCGCTAAAGCTGAAATCGCTATCAGGGCCATTGTAGTATCCATGCTTACGGGCATAATCGATTACATCATAGGCATAAACTACTTCTACTTCAGGATTATTGATAAGATGAATATTCCTGCTGCTGATAGAACTTTTAAGGTTTTCAAGCGGAAATTGCTGAATCCGGGCCTGATTGGCATGGGCAGAAATGTAGCCGTCCGGAATTCTTATGGCAACCCAAACCGCACCTTTATCTATATTTAGGTTCCTCCTTGTTCTTTTATCGTACTTTAGGTTGATTTTTTTAGCTATCATTTCAAGAATCCATACTTCATTCGGATCGCCTATTGAGAACGACTCGCCACTACTGGCATACCCATACTGCTCAACCAGCTCTACCATTACCTTAATGGCTTCGCGGGCAGTTTTTGCCCTTTGCAGGGCAAGAAACATAAGACTACCGTAATCAATGATGGCGGTGGAATCCATAAGCTCTTCAATTCCACCAAATGTGGTTTCGCCTATGGCAACCTGAAACTCGTTCATAAACCCAATTACCTGGTAGGTTTCTGCAGGCTGAGGAATTTTTCCGAGGGGTTTATTCGTTCCGCGGTCATATAAGGTAATCATGCTGCCTGCCGGCCAAGTCCCTCGAGGTCTGAAGTATAGCTCTCCATATCGGATATGCGAATCGGCGGCATAGCTAACCATGGTTGAACCATCTATGCTGGCACTCTTGGTTACCAGGTAGTTGGTGCAGGCCTTAGTATCATACCATAATGTTATGTTTAGGCTTATTATGCTTAGTAGGAGTAATTTTTTCATATCCAATCCTTAATACCGTTTACAAGCAAATGTAGAAAAATTTTTAAACTCATTTTTCCCTTTTTAATTGTTCACTAAAATGAATATTGAACGGCGTTTTTTTTTTGACTAATAGCATCTTTATGATGACAGAAAATAGTTTAAATTTTGCTTTGGCATGCCATTTGCTTTAACTTGCATGAAAGTTAATATTATTTACTAACTCAAAAATTAAGCGTATGAAAATGAAAAAAATCTCCCTGTTCACCTTGCTCTTAGCAGGTATGTTTGCCTTTGTATCGTGCGAGAAGGACGACACAAAGAATTTAAGCAAGGATGAAGCCCAACAGCAAATAGCAAATGTTGAGCAGGATTTAGTAGCAAAGAGTAATGAAATTGTTGCAACTGATGGCTACAAGATTCAGGATTATTTCTACAACTTACCCTCACCTTTTGTAAGCAAGTCAAACCCTGTAAAAGCACAGGGAAGTTCGATGGCACAAAGAGTAATGGAACTAGCCAGCCGGAACCTAATGTTAGAGAATCCTGAAATTGATTTTCATATTGAATACTTTATCATTGACTATTTTAACGATGTAAAGGGTACATGGAGCTGGACTCCAAATGGCTGGTCACACGAGACTACCCCCACCGATAAGGTTGTTGTTAAGTTCCCTTACCCCCAAACTAATGCAACCAATAATGTAACTATAACCTATTACGATTTCACCACCACCCTTTTTTATGGGGAATCGGTACCAACCGGAATAAAGGTTAAGATTGAGTATAATGGTACCCAGGTCTTTACCATGGCTTACTCGGCTACCATTACTAACATGATGAAATATTCGACCAAGGTTGATGTTACCTTTGGCCCGTTTAGCATTTCTGCCCAAGAGTCTATGGATGCTTCAGTAAATAACAAGGTGCTTATGGGCAAGAGTTTTGTTTTCAAGAAGGATGGTAAAACTTTTTACAGCGAAAATGCCGATGTTTCCGTAACACTTTTAGAAAATAATACATCCGACATTCTACTGAACGCTAAGCAGGTAATTGGTAATCTTGAGTTCCGTATAAAGTTAGATGCCAATACCAGTGCATTTGAAACAGGTAATCTGAATGATATTATCTCACTTTCTCTCTATACCACCAGCGGCGATAAGGTTGGCGATTTTGTTTGGGTTCAGGAAAATGGTGAGTGGGAATTATACTTCAAATTCAACAATGGCGAGCAGGTGAAAGCTGTAACGCTCATGCCTTATATTTCCGAACGATTAGCATCATTCATGGACGATCTATTCGGCTCGATTTTTGCTTAGAACCGTAGTTTGCTCATTTCAATTACCATCAAAAGGCTGCCCACGGGGCAGCCTTTTTCTTCTCTTAAAACTTGACTTTTGCCCGCCAATGTCCTAAATTTAGTAAAAAAATAATGGATATGGACGATAAGCTCATAGTTATAGCAACTGAGAGCAATTCCAAAGCACTTGTGCTAAAAACCTATCTGGAGGCCAATGGCGTGGAATGCTACCTTCGGAATGTTAATGTGCTACAGGGAGCAATAGCCGAAGGGGTTAAGGTGCAAATCCGTGAATCCGATGCCGGAAAGGCTTTGCAGCTGCTAACCGCTTTAAGGCATGCCGAAGATGTTAAAAGGTTTGATCAGCAATTAAGAAAAATCCTGGTACCGGTCGATTTTTCAGAACCTTCCCAAAATGCTGCACGCTATGCGGTTATGCTTGCCACCAAGTACAACGCCCAGCTTAAATTGCTCCATGTATTCAATTCCCCCGTGGTTGATATGATCCCTTTTACCGATGTGGCCAGCATTCAGATTGATTTCGACATGAACTACCAAATGCTCTACAATTCCGCTAAAGAGCGTTTATTAAAGTTTTATGGTAATCTTAGGGAGTTCGCCAATCAAATGGGTTTTGGAGATGTACAAATAGGCTATACCCTACGCGAGGGGTATGCCGCATACGGCATAATTGAGGTCAGCAAACGCTATAAGCCCGGCATTATAGTAATGGGAACCAAAGGAGAGGGGTATAGAAGCACCGAACTGGTTGGAAGTGTAGCTACCGAGGTTTCCAATGGAACCCACATCCCGCTTCTTGTAATACCAGAAAAGGCTGTTCTTAAAGGGGTTGATGAAGTGAAAAGAGTGCTCTACATAACCAATTTCGATGAAAGCGATAACCTATCAATCCGAAAGCTGCTGAAAATTGTTTCGCCATTCCAGGTTGAACTGCACTGCATTCATATAACCGATAAACCTGATTCACCTGGCATTAAGGCCTTAATGAACTCAACCAAAGAATACCTTAGCACGGTAACATCTGGAATATCAATTATTTGTGATATAATTACCGGTAAAGAAACTGACAAGAGCGTTATAGAGTATATAGCAGTGAAACAGATCAATCTGGTTGCCTTAACTTCAGTTAAAAGAAATCTGCTATATAAGATATTAAACCCTTCACTGGCAAAGCGAATGATTTATCAATCGGATGTTCCGGTTTTACTTTTTCATGCTTAAAAAAATGGCCACTCATCAAAGCGGCCATTCCCGTTCTTGAACGAAAATCCTAATCAACCAGCATGTTATGAAAAACATTCGTAACGTCTTCGTCTTCCTCTATTTTCTCAATGAGTTTTTCAACTTCCGCTTGCTGTTCGGGGGTTAGCTTCTTAGTGTCATTTGGAATTCGTTCAAACTGAAAATTCAGGATGGTTAACCCTTTTTCTTCAAGGTAACGCTGTATCGGACCAAATTGGGTGAACTCAGCAAAAATCATGATGTTATCATCCTCAGCAAATACTTCTTCTACCCCAAAGTCAATTAGCTCTAGTTCTAAATCTTCCAAAGAAGCCGTGGCAGGTTTGGCTATTCTAAATGAGCATTTCCGTTCGAAGATGAAATCGAGCATTCCGGTTGTTCCCAGCGACCCCCCGTACTTGTTAAAGTAGCTTCTGATATTGGCAACAGTTCGGGTCGGGTTATCAGTTGCGGTTTCAACCAAAATGGCAATGCCGTGGGGGCCATAGCCCTCGTAAACCATTTCTTTGTAGTCTTTCAAATCCTTTTCTGTTGCCCTTTTAATGGCTCTCTCCACATTTTCCTTCGGCATATTCTCCGATTTGGCGTTTTGTATGAGCAATCGGAGTTTTGGATTGGTTTCAGGATCGGGGCCACCTGCCTTGGCTGCCATGGTGATTTCTTTACCAAGGCGGGTAAAAACTCTGGCCATATTTCCCCAACGTTTTAACTTGCGGGCTTTTCGGTATTCAAATGCTCTTCCCATGTGAGTAATTTTGTTGAATCAAAATTTTTGCAAACCTATATTTTTTTAAGATTTTCACCAACCATTAAATACCCAATTTGTTTTTCTTTGCATGAAATATTCTATCAACAATGAGTAGTTTTAAAGGATTAAGTAGCGATGAGGTTATTCAAAACCGGAAGCTTTACGGCGAGAATACCATAACCCCACCTCCACAAACTCCGTGGTGGGAACTCCTACTGGATAAGTTTAGCGACCCCATCATAAAAATCCTTTTGGTGGCCGCTGCTATTGCAGTTGCGGTTGGTTTAGCAAACGGGCATTACCTTGAGGGAATTGGAATTGTAGTGGCAATTCTGCTTGCTACAGTGATGGCCTTTATTAATGAGTATAAGGCATCTAAAGAGTTTGAACTATTGAGTAAGGTTAACGAGGAGCTACCTGTTAAGGTAATTCGCAATGGAATCGTTACATCCATCCAGAAACGCGATGTGGTGGTTGGTGATATTGTCATTATTGATAGGGGCGATGAAATCCCCTCCGACGGAATACTGCTCGAATCGGTCTCGCTCTCGGTAAATGAATCATCGTTAACCGGAGAGCCATCTTCCTCAAAAACTGCCATTCAGGTAGATGATTTTAAAACTACGTATTCCCCAAATCAAGTATTGAAAGGAACATCGGTAACCGATGGTCATGGTATTTACAGGACAACTGCAGTGGGCGATAATTCTGAAATAGGCAAAACTGCAAAGGCGGCTACCGTAGAGGTGAACATACCCACACCTTTAACCAAACAGCTTAAAAGACTAAGTGATTATATCAGCTCAGCAGCTTTCTTCATCGCTATACTCGCATTTGTCATACTTACAACTTTTGATGTTGCTAGCCCTAATAACCACTATAGCATTGAGCAGGAGTTTTTTTTGGCCATTGCTGTTTTGGCAATCGTTGTAATGCTTTCCAAGTTTTGGATACCTTCAGTCAATGCAATCCTGGGCTGGATGAAAATTCCCGCTAAACTACCCTTGCCCTTTTCAAATAATCCCAAACGCCAGCTTCTGGTGTTGTTTTTTGCTGCTACAGTGCTGGTCGTTTTGGGTTTTACGCTGGCAACCATTTTAGGTATCGATATCTTTACTGCCAGGGAATGGTTTAATAGCACTCTGCTTAGCCATTTACTCAGCTACTTTATGGTTTCCATGACCCTAATTGTAGTTGCTGTGCCTGAGGGGCTTTCCATGAGCGTTACGCTCAGCCTAGCCTACAGCATGCGAAAAATGACTGCCCAAAACAATTTGGTGAGGAAGCTACAGGCTACCGAAACCATGGGTGCGGCAACTGTAATTTGTACCGATAAAACCGGAACTCTCACGCAAAACCAAATGCAGGTAATGGAGTGGGATTTTCAAGGCAGTAATCTTAATAACGATTCAGAATATTCATCAATCATTTACCTATCGCTTGCTGTAAATTCTACGGCACATCTCGACATTAGCAAAACGCCTCCAACCATCATTGGTAACCCTACCGATGGAGCCCTGCTGCTATGGCTTATCCAACAAGGTATTGATTACAGGATATTACGTGAAGAATTTGAAGTATCCGTGCAGCATCCCTTCTCATCTGAAAAGAAGTTTATGTTAACTTCTGGATATTCTCAAGAGTTGGGAAAAAAATTGCTACTTGTTAAAGGCGCACCTGAGAGGGTCTTATCAATGTGCAATCCCTATTCCGTTAGCAAGCATATTGAGGAAAAGCTGAGGGACTTCCAAAGCCGTGCATTGCGTACTATAGCATTTGCTTTTACCGATGATGTTCCCAGCAAAATTTCCGACTCGGAGATTCCGCAAAACTTAACCTTCTTGGGTATTGTGGGTATTGCTGATCCCTTGCGCGAAGATGTACCCGGAGCGATTAAGGAGTGTAGCACAGCCGGCATTGATGTGAAAATGGTTACCGGCGATAACCGTGATACGGCTATGGCAATCGCGCGAAATGCTGGTTTGCTGTTTGACAATAATGATAATCATGTAGTTTCAGGACCCGATTTTGAGCAGCTGTCGGAGCCCGATGCGCTAAATCTATTACCAGAATTAAAGGTGATGTATAGGGCTCGGCCCTCCGATAAGCTAAGGTTAGTAACCCTGCTTCAAAAGTTAAACAATGTGGTAGCGGTTACCGGCGATGGAACTAACGATGCCCCTGCTCTAAACCAAGCCGATGTGGGACTTGCTATGGGTTCGGGAACGCAGGTGGCCAAGGATGCTGCCGATATCATACTGCTCGATGATTCCTTTTTAAGTATAGTTAATGCAACGCGTTGGGGTAGAGCATTATATCAGAATATTCAGAAGTTCTTATTTTTTCAGCTTACGATTAATATTGTTGCCGTTGCAATCGTCTTAACCGGTCCTTTTACAGGTATAGACCTACCGTTAACAGTTACCCAAATGCTTTGGGTTAACCTTATCATGGATACCTTTGCTGCCCTTGCCCTGGCAACAGAACCGCCTCATTCGCAAATAATGAAGCAAAAACCCAGGTCGCCCTCGGAGTTTATTATCTCACCCCTTATGCTTAAATATCTTTTTACTGTCTCAGCATTTTTTTACCTCATTCTGGTGGGATTACTCCTTTACTTTAAATCGGGTGGAGGATTCACAGAGCATGAGCTAACTACGTTTTTCAATCTCTTTGTGCTGATGCAGTTCTGGAACCTGTTTAATGCCAGAAACCTTTTCGGAGGAATCAGATTTTTTCATTTTTCTTCCAATAGGTTCTTTGTAGCTATCGCAATAGTCATCCTTTTCGGCCAGTTCTGTATTGTGCAGTTTGGTGGTGAAGTTTTTAGAACTGTACCCCTAAGCATCACCGAATGGTTTTTACATCTTGTACTTACTCTACCTGTTTTAGCATTAGGATATGTGGTAAAACGTTTATTCAACAGGTAAGCTCGATAAATTAGCTTTAGCACTAAAGTGTGCATACAAGCAAAGCTTTATTTGTAGAGGATAATACTGTTTTTTGTATATTGTCATCAAAAATAGATTCGGCTATGAAGTCAAGGGTAGTTACTCAAAAAGCGGAAATTGAAGAAATTATTAACTCTGCTGAAGTGTGTCACGTTGGAATGGTGGATTTAGAAGGTCAACCATACGTGATAGCTTTCAACTTCGGATACTGCGATGGAAATGTTTACCTTCACTCAGGCCCTGAAGGTAAAAAGATTGAAATTTGGAAGAAAAATCCCAACGTTTGTATATCGTTCAGCACCGATTATCATTTACGGCACCAGCATAAGGATGTGGCTTGCTCTTACTCCATGAAGTACAGAAGCGTATTGGTGTATGGCAGGATTGATGAAATTGCTGAACTCGAAGAGAAAAAACGTTGCCTGAACATCATCATGAAAAAGTACACACAACGCGATAATTTTGAGTATAGCTTACCCGCTTTAAACAACGTAAAAGTTTTTCGAATAGTTCCTGAAAAGGTTGAGGGTAAAGCCTATGGCTACTAGATTTCATTTCAGACGAATGAGAATTATTTTTTTAAAAAAATTTTGTCGGGGTTTTGCAGTTTTTAAAAATGCCATATATTTATATTGACAATTTGAATTCAAGGGTTTTCTATGGCAAATGTTCGGGATCTTAAGAAGGATGTGAAGCAGATGGTAAAACACCTGCTCAATGAGTGTTATACTCAGTTAGTGTATTCTCAGCCCATTTCACAGGAAAGGATTCTGGATATCATTTCAGATATAATGATTTTGGAAAAGGAAACCATTTCCAAACTTTCTGCCAAATCATATAAAAGGGATAAACCGGCAAAGGTTGATCACCAAAGCATTGCAAACGAGTTTTACGATAGGATAGTTGATTTAGCCGAACGTATCAATTCCATTGAGGATTAAATGGTGATCCGGTGTTGCTTAAGTTCTTTAGCCAGCTCTTTAGCTTTGCCATTGCATAGGGTGTTGAGCAGTTTCCAAAACTCTGTGCCATGGTTTTTTACCCTTATGTGGCAAAGCTCATGAAGGATGACATAATCTATCAGATGGTCAGGTAATACCATTAAATGCAGACTCAGGTTGATGCTGTTCCTGCTGGAACAGCTTCCCCAGCGGGTTCTTGAGTTCCGAATGGCAAGTCGTGTGTAGCTGAATCCATGTTGAGCAGCCAGCTTTGCTAACCTTGTTGGAAGGTAGGTTTTGGCTTCCTTTCGGAGCAGGTTAATAACTATTGACCTAGTAAAGTCCTGAAGGGCTGAGTTTGATGGTTCAATACATGTTGGATAGTGAATCTCTATCAGGTTACTATTACTATTTTTGATAGGCAGGATACTCTTAACCGAATTGTCGGCAACCAGTTCAACTTTGTGGTACTTAGTTTGAAAACCTTGTTGTGCAAATGAGCCTGCACGCTTTTGGTTTTCGGAGAGTTTTGAAATTATCCAGTCTTTTTTGGATAGTACAAACTCTTCAACCCTTTTAAAACTGACCAAAAAGGGTACTGAAACATGAATGGAATTATCGGGCTTTACCCTGAGCGTTATCCTTTTAATCTTTGATTTATACGTATAGGTAACAGATCCTATGTGAGGGTAATAATATTGTTTTTTGGATGGCATCTTTATCGTTTAATTATCCAAATTCCAGGGAAGACACTTTTTAACTCATCCTTTTTCTTTACTGCCTGCTCTCGCGTGGAAAAGTTTTCTATTACAACAAGCCTTTTCCCGTCGGGTTGTGTTAATACCTCTGACCTATACCCCTTCCTTTTGAGTTCCTCAGCATATTTTTTTGCATTTGCAGGATCTGAGAAACTACCAACTACTAGGCTAAAGGTTTCATTCTTTTGAATGCTTGCTTGCCTTATAGTTAGCTCCTGTTCAATTTTATCCTCTGTTCTTAAAGTTGTCTGTTCAGTTTTGGATGGCATTGTTTGTCCCTGCTCTTCATCGGGGTTTATGTTCTCAAATTCTTTCCTTATCTCATCATTTGCAGGTTCGTCACTTTTAGGAATTTCGATAGGCTCTATTTTTTCAACCTGACCTTTGCCCATTTCCCAGGAGGCTTCATCAGGTGAGAATGCCAGCTTTCTGATGGCAATGAAGAAGGTAAGAATGACAATCATGGAGATGATCAGGAATGCTAACACGGCAACTGCTTTCCTTTTTTCTTTATGGGGCGTACCTTTGCCTTTTGCAGTCATTTGGTCTGTAATACTATCGTTTTGAATTGAAACAGTGTCGAGTACCTGGGTGTTTACACGTTCTACACCAGGCGAAACCTCTGTATAATTTTCCCTGAACGGATTAGAATCTCTTTTGTCCGGAATAAATGGTTCTTTTTCATCTGGAACCTTGGTTTCTGTAATGTTCAGCTCTACAGTTTCAGGCTCATCTTCTTTTTTCACGAATAATGTTTCAGTTACACCGGCAGGCTTACTATTTTGGTTTGAATTCTGCTTTTGCTCAGTTCTAGGTTCTATAGTTTCTGATGCAGAGAGGGAGATTGTGCCTTTGGAATCTTTTATCAGGTATCCAATACCAGGAATTGAGCACCTTCCGGTACTCATCAGATCGCTGTTAATATCATCGATGATTTTTTTTACAAGCGATATTGCATCGGTTTTAGATACTCCAAATTTACTAATAATTAACTCTTCCAGCAGGCCATCGTTGTATTTTAGGAAAGGGCTAAAGGTTACATTGGAAGTTCCCTGCTGGGCGGTTTCCTTATGCAGAAAAGCGCCCAGGTTTGGAAGTATTAACCTCTTATTTGTAAGTATCAGCTCAGCCAATACCTTTTTATCCATTGCCTGAAGGTTTTAACAATACCCAATGGCAAAGGTATATCATTATTTTGTAAAACAGTAAGTATTCGTTTTACTTGGCTGGTAAAGTTTTATTGATAGCTTGTTTGATTTTTTCAATGGAATAGGGCTTGGTCATCAGAAAATCAAATCCTACATCCCTGAAATCGTCGAAAAAACTTGCCGGATTATGAGCTGTTAAGGCAATAATCGGAATATACCTTACCGGCGATGGTAATTTCTCCCTAATATGTCTGGTGGTTTCTAATCCATTCATCACCGGCATTTCAATGTCCATAAAAATCAGGTCAACCTTTTCTCTTTGGATGATTTCAATGGCCTCTTTGCCATTCTGAGCCTCAATACAGGCAACATCCAATCCCTTCATAACCTCTTTCAGCAGCAACCTGTTTACAAAAATGTCATCTACAATTAAAATTTTGTGCATTTGCATGGATGTTTTAATATAAAATTATCCGAGTTTGCTTAAGGTTTTAAGTATATCGTGACTAATGATTTTAATTTTACTTCTATTCATTTCAATAATCCTATCGTGGTTAAACTCCGAAAGCGTTCGTATTAAACTTTCTTTGGTTGTACCACATAGCTCGGCCAGCTCACTTCGGTTTACGGGAAAGGTAAACTCCTGGTTGCAGTATATTTCTTCGGAAAAGTATAGTATTAAATCGGCAACCCTGCCCGGAAGCTGCTTGTAAAGCAATCCCGATAAACGGTTAATAAGGAAAATGCTATGCTTGCTTATCAATTGGCTCACCTCAAGAGCAAACCTGTTGTTTTGCTGAATCAGTTTTTTTATTGTAGAAACCGGAATCTGGGCTATGGTTGTGTTTTCAATTGCCGTTAGTGTAAAATTATATGTTTCGCCTCCGAGTAATGAAATTAACCCAACAAAGTTGCCCGTAGTGTCGAGTTTAAGTACCAGGTTCTTACCCTTGCGCTGTTCGCGGCTAACTTTGATGATTCCATTTACAATGTAATAAATATGAGATGAAACCGAGTTCTGTTTAATGATGGTATCCTTGCGGTTAAAGTTAACCACGTTTACGCTGGCAAGAAGAAGCTCCTTTTGCTCAGGTGAAAGAATATTTTCAAGCGGGAATTTACATCTCCCGAAAATCGATTCAAATGTAATGGTTTCGGTTACTAACAAAGTTTAATGGTATTTTTCACTCCCACTAAAGTTAATTATTTTTTATCAATAATAAAAGTGATATAAATCATCAATAACGATATTTTATCTCATTTATCTCAATATCATACATATATTAGTAATAACTAGATTTGAATGATTGAATCCGCAAAACGATATGGCATTTAACGGGTATGTTCTGGTAATTGACGATTCGATTACAAATCAGGTTCTCTTGGAGGCCCTTTTAAATGAAGAGGGTGTTAGAGTGGAAACGGCAAGTAGTGCAAAGGAGGCTTTTCAGCATATTTCTAAAGAAATTCCCAGAGTAATACTTTTGGATATTCTAATGCCCAATGTCACGGGCATAGAGTTTCTAAAAACCATCAGGTTAGAGGAATTGACCCGTTATATTCCGGTGTTTATAATAACTGCTGCCAATACCGATATGTATAGGGAGCAAACCATGATGTTGGGAGCAACAGAATTCTTTCCCAAACCTATCGATATTCCTGGTTTGGTGAAACGGGTAAAAGAGGAGTTAAGCAAAATTTAAACAGGTTGAAGATATGCAAAGTGTGAAGGAAATAACCTCAAAGTTTGCCGAGATAGATCGACTTATCATAGAAATTTTACATTGTGCAGCTGAGGATTTTCTGGGCTTAAATGCGAACTTCAGGGAAATATATTCTAAGTCAACCTTAATCTCCTCCAATGCCGAAGAAATGTTTTCGGTTTATGCTGAGAGCTACACAAACGATGCTTTGCAGGATTTGCAAATCATATTCAGGCAGCTTAGCGCTGCAAAACGGGAATCGGAAAAGCACACCACTCATGTTGTTAAGGCTTTCGATGAGATTTATGAACTGCTACATTCCATAGATCTGCATAATAAGAACATCAACCAGAACCTGCTCACACTTAAATTTCTTTTAGCAAACCTAAAGATTACCGGAATTGGTTCAGTGAATGAGCCGGATAATGGTCAAAATGATGAGATATTCATTGAATTTAACAAGCTGGTCAATAAGTCGAAGCTCGAGGAGTTAAAACTGGCAAAAACATTGCATGTTCACATGCAATCGATTAGGGAAGGCTCTGATAAGATTAGAAAAATAATGAGGCAGATTGATCAGCAGATTAACCTCAGCCTGGAGATAGTAAATGAGGCCATAGTACTGTTCTCCGAGAAGCAACAGGAGCATCGGCTTAACCTCCCGAAACTTCAGGAACAGAATGGCAAACTCCGAAACAGCATCGACCAAATCATCACCAACCTGCAGTACCATGATATTATAAGGCAAAAGATTGAGCATGTTCAGGTGTCGCACAAGGAGCTTCTAAGTAATCTTTCCAACGAGGTTAGCCCTGAACAGCAACAATACCTAACCCGCGTAGGGGAGGTTGTGAACATTCAATCGGCTTTGCTTGTCAGGGCAAATAAAGAGTACCAGAAAGCGATTGAGCAGATAATAGATAGATTTAAGTTGATTGGAAGCGTTACAAGCTCCATCCTTGCTCAATGCCGCGATCTTAAAAAGTTACAGGATATCGGTTCAGATCAGAACGATTCCGATTTATCCAGAAAGCTAAGCGATATCACCTTACCCATTAGTAAGTACCTCTCCCTGCTTGCCCGCGTTAACAACATCATGCAAACATGCATGCATAATATGAGCCGCATGGTTGATATTCCTAGCCTTGACGGAGAGACTCAAAGGTTTAGCCAGCTGCTCATTGAGCGAGTTAAACAGCCATCGCTAAAATTGCAGGGTAACCTGATAAAACAAGTTGAAACTGTTGGAAACGATATAGTCCAGTCACGAAACAACATGCAAACCCTATACCTCCAGCTTTCCGAAAAATGTAAGGAAGTTGACAAGCTGTCGGGATTGGTTTCGGGAGTAGGAAAATCGGATGAATGGGAAGCCGTCCCCGATAAGGTGTCCAAAATTTTAGATAATCTCAAGCAGTGCGATGAGAAAATATCAGAACTGCTTCATAAGAACTATGATGCCAGTAACCAAATGGGCGAAATTGTGAACCGGTCTATAAGGGAGGTTAAGTACTACGATGTATTTGAGGTTAAAATTATTGAGATTATCAAGCAGCTTAACCTGATTTATGCCATGCTCAGCGGTAGGGATGAAACCCAAATGGAAAAAGATGACCTGGAGTTTTTGCGAAACCTCTACACCATGGAATCGGAGCATCAGATCCATAACATGGTGATTAAAGGGTTCCCTGCTGCTGATCATAATAATGAAGCAGAACAGGATGAAAACGAAGTAGAATTTTTTTAATACCAATCCTATGGCTAAACAAGAGAAGAATTTTGGATTTCACCGGGATGAACACTCACCAACAGTTAAGCTTACCGGCGATCTGAGTTTAAACCACATTACCAGTTTGAAAGAAGAACTACTCAAGCTTTACCAGGAAGGGAAAACAGTAAACGTTTTGGTAGATAATCCTGAAATCATCGATTTAGGATTTATTCAGCTATTAAGATCTTTTCAGTTTTCACTGGCAGAAAAAGGCGTTAAATCAACCGTCCATTTTAAGCTAAGCGATGAGCAAAGGGGCCTTTTTAATCATTCCGGAATCAAATTAGAGTACTAATAACATAAATATACAATTGTTATGGCAAAAACAATACTTATAGTTGACGACTCGGACAGTATTCGAGAGGTAGTCAGGTTTACTCTGGAAAACGAGGGATATAATGTTCTGGTTGGTGTTGATGGTAAAGATGCGCTCAAACATCTTAATGGACAAACCATCGATTTAGTGATTACTGACCTTCATATGCCCGAAATGGATGGTATAGAGCTGATCAAACACATCAGAGCGATGCCCGACTACGAAAGGATACCCATTCTATTCCTGACCACTGAGTCGCAAACAGCAAAGAAAATGGAGGCAAAGGATGCCGGAGCAACCGGATGGATAATTAAACCCTTTGTTCCAGCAAAGCTTTTATCGGCAATTACTAAAGTAATAAGGTGATGGATAGCTTTAAGAAAAAATTCGTAGAGGAAGCCGGGGAGTTGATTGATAAGCTGGAGGTATCTTTACTGGAGCTGGAGAAGAATCCAGAGGATGCTTCGCTTATCCAACAGGTATTCCGGATAATGCACACCCTTAAGGGAAACAGCGCCATGTTCGGATTTGATCTGATTGATAGCTTTACCCATAACCTGGAAACTATTTACGATCAGGTTCGCAACGGACAGCTTCAAATCAGCCCGGAAATACTTAATGTTACTCTTGCTTCGGTCGATCATCTTAAGCTGATGCTCGATGAGCAAAACTACAACGACCCGGATTTTAAAACCGTTTATAACGGTTTATTGAGCAAGATAAATGCAATTATTAATCCTTCCCAACCTGATTCTATCAAAGTTGCAAAAGAGAGTCAACAGCCTGAGGGTCAAATTTCCACCTACTACATCCTTTTTGAACCCAACCAGGATATCTTTAAAAATGGAACAAACCCCATCTATCTGCTTGATGAGCTCTGCTCGTTAGGTGAGTACAAGGTCTTTTGCCATTTTAACCGGGTTCCCGAAATCACAGAAATTAAACCTGAACTTTGCTACACCTACTGGGAGGTGCTTTTGGCAACAAGCCAGGACGTTAACTCCATTCAAGATGTATTTATTTTTGTTGAAACCGAATCAAAGCTGGAGATTCAGAAGCTGGCCGAGTTGAACCTACTGTCCGATAATGCATTTGTTGAGGAGGTGTCGCATTTAGCCGAGGTACAAAAAGATGTTGGTCTGGTAACCGTTCAGCGGATCGCTACAAAAGCTGCTGCCAGGTTGAATAAGGCTAAAGCTGAGCAGTTTACCAAGGAGCGAATGGCGGTTAAGGATAAGTCGGCTTCCAGCATTCGCGTTTCATCCGATAAGCTTGATCACCTGATGAACCTGGTATCTGAATTGGTTACCACACAAGCGCGGCTTAGCCTGTTTGCTGAGCAGACCAACGTACCCGGGTTAGCACCAATAGTGGAAAATGTTCAAAAGCTAACCCGTCAGCTTCGCGATATCGCTTTTAGCATAGTACTTATACCCATTGAGAACCTATTTGGCCGGTTCCAGCGGCTTGTTCGCGACCTTTCAGCTGAACTTCACAAGGAGGTGGATTTTATAATTGAGGGTGCCGACACGGAACTCGATAAAACCATCATCGAGAACCTCTCGGACCCTTTAATGCACATCATCCGAAACAGTATGGATCATGGTATAGAGGATGCCAGAGTAAGGTTAGCTAACGGTAAACCAGCCAAAGGTAAGATTCACCTAAAGGCTTTCTATTCCGGTGCTAACGTGATTATACAGGTAACTGACGACGGGGCAGGGATTGATCCTGAATTCATACGTGAAAAAGCCATTTCCAAGGGGCTAATCCCCCCAGACCGTAAAATGAGCCGAAAGGAGATACTTGATCTGATATTTTTACCCGGCTTTTCAACTGCAAAGAAGGTAACCGACGTATCGGGGCGTGGAGTTGGAATGGATGTGGTGAAGAAAAAGATTTCCGATATCAGAGGCGAAGTCGAGGTTGAATCGGAGGTGGGACAAGGAACAACCATAACCATCAAGTTGCCGTTAACCTTATCAATTATCGATGGACTACTCGTTAGTATAGATAATTCGCCCTTTGTGATCCCTCTATCATCCATAGATAAGATATATGCCATTGAGAAAGAGAGCATATACAACACCTATAATAATCTGGTTGCTTTGGATGGCGCTCAGGTCCCGTTCTTTAGCTTGCGTAAAGAGTTTAACCTAAAACCCAGTGACGAAGAGCTTGAGCAAATTGTTGTGGTTAACTTTGAGGACAATCGGGTTGGCCTAGTAGTTGACCATGTAATTGGTGAGTACCAAGCGGTGCTCAAACCGATGGGGAAACACTACAAGAACCACGATATCTTCTCCGGAGCCACCATTCTTGGCGATGGAACCGTTGCCCTGGTGATGGATACCAACAAGATTATTAAAATGTTTGCAAACATTAAAGCAGTAAAATAGGTTGAATTAATTAATAAGATGTGGCTATGGAAGCTGAAAACAAAAACCAAATCAAATCATATCTTACATTCAAACTCGGGAACGAAGAGTTTGCGGCGCATGTCAGCAAGGTACTGAACATTCTTGAGATGACCCCGATTACTAAGGTCCCAAAAGCACCCGATTACATGAAAGGGGTTATAAACCTAAGGGGGGCCGTGCTGCCTGTAATTGATGCCCGTATCAAGTTCGGTATGCCCGAAACGGAATACACAAACAACACCTGCATCATCGTGCTCGACATCGATGTCGATGGGGAATCGGTACATGTAGGTGCTATTGTTGACTCCGTTCAGGCGGTTCTGGAGATTGATAACAACCAGATAATGCCTTTACCCTCGCTGGGTAGCAGATACAAGTCCGAGTTTATTATAGGTATGGCTAAGGTTGAGGATCGTTTTATTATCATTCTGAACATGGATGCCGTGTTCTCGGTTGATGAGATTACCGAAATTGTTGATGCTAATCAGCCCCAGGCAACCGACGATGAGAAAAGGGGGTAAACACATCGATTTTATATGCCTACCAATGAGTATGTAGACTACTATAAACTTCAGCTTACCGATGAGGAATTTAAAAAGCTAAGTTCGCTTATATATAAGGAGAGCGGGATTAAGCTACCTCCGGTAAAAAAGGTTATGCTACAGTGCAGGCTTCAGAAAAGGCTTAAACACTTGGGCATTAACTCATTCAAGGCTTATATCGATTTTCTTTTCAGTGGCGATGGGTTCGACAGCGAGATCATTCACATGCTCGATGTGGTGAGTACCAACAAAACCGATTTCTTTAGGGAACCATCGCATTTTGAGTTTTTGAGCCAAGAACTGTTGCCTCAACTTTACGAAAGTAGTAATAAAAGCCTGAACTTTAGGGTTTGGAGTGCGGGATGCTCCAGCGGCGAAGAGCCTTATACGTTGGCCATGGTGTTATTTGAATTTGCCGAAACGCATCAGGGGTTCAACTTTTCCATTTTTGCCACCGATATATCAACCCGGATTCTTCAAACAGCCATAGATGCCATATACAAGGAAGAAAAGGTTGAAGGGATACCGCTAAGCCTTAAGCGTAAGTACATGCTTCGGAGTAAGGATAGGCAGAACCCGACAATTAAAATGGCACCCCACGTGAGAGCTAAGGTAACCTTTGCCCGGCTTAATTTAATGGATGATTACTATGATACGAAAGAGGTTTTTGACATCATTTTCTGCCGAAATGTTCTGATTTATTTTGACAGAAATACGCAAGAGGCAGTCATTAACAAGTTATGCCAGCGAATTAAGCCCAATGGTTACCTGATACTTGGCCATTCCGAATCAATTTTAAATATGAATGTTCCCTTAAAACAAATTAAACCCACAATCTACCGAAAAGTATAATTATGAACAGAAAACCCCATGAACTTACAGATCAGGAGTTGTTGACTGAACTCCAGAGACGCTTCGAGAGTAACAGAAAAGCACTTGACGAGCTGAAGTATTTAAACGCTGAGCTTCGCCAGGTTAACAAAAAACTGGAAGAATCTGAAGCGCTAAAATCCCACTTCATATCAAACATAACAAACGAAATCATTAACCCTTTTACATCTATTATTGGTCTATCAAAAGCTATACTATCGGTTGACAGGGAAAACTGGAAAAAGGTCATATCCATGGTTGCCCTCATCCATTCCGAGGCCTTTAACCTCGATTTTCAGCTACGGAATATTTTTGTGGCTGCCAAAATTGAAGCTGGCGAGATTCAGCCCGAGATCATGCTGGTTGATGTCAATAACCTTTTGGAGAGTGTGATAGAATCGTTTAAGTACGAGTCGCGAAAAAAGAACTTAAAAGTTGATTATCAGTTCGAAGTTCCGGAAAGTATAGAAAACCCTCATCTTTTTAAAACTGACCCCGAAAAGCTTAAACTAATTGTTGCCAACTTGCTAAGCAATGCCATAAACTTCAGCTTTGAGAATGGATTGGTTGAGGTTGTTGCAACACGTACTAAAAAGCTGCTCACGGTTAAGGTGAAAGATTATGGGATTGGAATTTCCAAGGAAAACCATAAAATTATTTTTGATAGGTTCAAACGGCTCGATTCGGGTATCAACTCATTAAACCGGGGACATGGTCTAGGACTATCGGTCAACAAGGCCATTATTGAAATGCTGAATGGGGAAATTACTATTGAGAGCGAACTTGGGAAAGGTGCCAGTTTCACAATCTCAATCCCAGAATCCGAAGTCGCAACCGAAGATTTTGCTGCTGACGCCAACGAGATGTTTTTTGATACTGATTCGGAAATTTTCTGAGCAAGCTGAATGGATGGGCTGAAATCACATTACCTATACCCTGCATCGCTTTTTGCCGATAAAGAACCCCATGTGGTAACCACAATTCTTGGTTCCTGTGTTGCGGTTTGTTTATGGGACCCTGTGCTCGGACAGGGGGGAATCAATCATTTCATGCTTCCCCTTTGGAATGGACAAGGATTGGCTAGCCCAAGGTATGGTAACATTGCAATTGAAAGGTTGGTTGAACGTATGGTAGCGTTGGGGTCGCGTAAGGAAAACCTGAAGGCGAAAGTTTTTGGTGGGGGAGAGGTGCTGGATACAAACCTGAACAGTTTTCATATCGGAGAGCGAAATATAAAGATTGCAATGGAGCTGTTGGCTGATCATGGGATTCCTATTATTGCCCAAAGCGTTGGTGGCAAGCAGGGGCGGAAGATTGAGTTTACCACTAGCACCGGCGAAGTAAGGCAAAAGTACATTCAGCGAACAATCGATTCAAAAGAAAAAACATACAAAGACTAGCAATTTGTGAATTCTTATTATATTTAGCTAATTACAATGGTTATGCCTGGAAAAATTAAAGTACTTATTGTTGATGATTCGGCGCTGGTTAGGCAGACCCTTTCTGAAATCATTTCGTCCGACCCGGAGCTGGAAGTTTTGGGTACTGCTGCTGACCCCTATTTTGCAGCTCGAAAAATGGCCGAAGAAACCCCGGATGTGATTACCCTTGATATAGAGATGCCCCGTATGGACGGATTAACATTTCTTCGTAAGCTTATGGCCCAACACCCCATTCCTGTGGTTATCATATCCAGCCTCACGAGCAGGGCTACCGAAATGGGAATGCGCGCATTGGAATACGGTGCAGTGGAACTTATCACAAAACCTCAAGTAAACACAAAGGCTTTTCTGGAAGAATCAAAAATAATTATATGCGATGCGATAAAAGCTGCCGCACGGTCTAGGATCGCCCGAAGGAAAATTACCGAACCACCCGTTGTAGAACCCAAGCATACCGCTGATGTTATTATACCCAGACAAGCTGGAGCGCCAATAAGTATTACTACTACCGAAAAGGTGATAGCCGTGGGGGCATCTACCGGAGGTACTGAAGCCATTGCTCTTTTTCTTCAGGCCATGCCTGTTGATTGCCCGGGCATTGTTATCGTTCAGCACATGCCCGAAAAGTTCACCACATCGTTTGCCAACCGGCTAAACGATATCTGTAAGATTACTGTTAAGGAGGCGCAGAATGGCGATGCGGTTCTCCCCGGGCAAGCCCTCATCGCTCCTGGAAATTTTCACATGCTACTGAAACGAAGCGGTGCACGATACTTTGTAGAGGTAACCCAGGGCCCACTTGTAAATCGGCATCGCCCATCGGTTGATGTTCTTTTCCGAAGCACTGCTCGTTTTGCCGGACTAAATGCCATTGGGGTAATAATGACCGGCATGGGCGATGATGGTGCCAAGGGATTGCTCGAAATGAAAGAGGCAGGAGCTTACACCATTGCTCAGGATGAAAAATCGTGTGTGGTTTACGGGATGCCACGCGAGGCAGTTAAGCTGGATGCAGCTGCTGCAATTCTGCCGCTAACCGAGATAGCACCTCATATTATTCAAAAGTTAAAAACCAAAACTCTTTAGTAAAAAATGCTTTGAGCAAATCATTTTCAAGGTTAATTTTTTAATCATTAACATTTCACGCCGCAAGTGATTCGTTTAGTCAAAAAAATCTTTATTTTTAAGCATTCAAAATGAAGTAGTGCATGAAGCCTCAGTTCTCAAGGAGTTTTGTTCTAAAAGGGGTTACCCTGGGATTTGCCAGTGGGCTGGTTTTCACTGGATTAACTTATGTTACCGGAATACTGAGCAAGGGCTACGCGTTAACACTAGGCGGAATTATTGATTTGCACAGGGTGATGCCTGTTGTTTATCTGGTTGATTTGCTGCCACTGGTATTAGCTATTGGCGGTTTTCTCATTTCCAGAAGGTTATCGCTTCAAATAGGTGATTATGAGAGCACCCTGCAAACCAACGTTCACCGGGAGCGTAAGTTATACAGGTTTGTGGAAAAACTACGCGAAGGAGATATTGAGGCCGAATACACCCCCGAAGAAACCGATGCGCTGGGCAAAGCCATAGTGAGCTTGAGAAATGACTTGCGCCTCAGCAGATTGGAGGAGGAAAAGCGAAGAAAAGAAGATGAGCAACGCCGGTGGGCAGCTGAGGGACTAGCCAAGTTTGGTGAAATTCTCAGGCAGAACAACGACAATATAGATGAACTATCGTTCCAAATCATACGGAATCTGGTTAACTATGTTGGAGCAAACCAGGCTGCTTTTTACCTTTTGGAAGACGAGGATGAAGCCGATAAACACTTCCGAATGACGGCCAGCTACGCATACGAGCGTAGAAAGTATGCTGATCGGATAATTCCCTGGGGCGATGGACTTGTTGGTGCATGCGCCCTGGAAGGGGAAAAAATTATCCTCAAAAAGGTACCCGACAGCTACTTGCGGATTACTAGCGGCCTTGGAAAAGCCAACCCAAAATTCCTAATGCTGATCCCGCTCAAGGTGAACGATGTTGTTCATGGAGTTATTGAGATGGCCTCGTTCAACCCATTTGAGCAGTACCAGGAAGAATTCATCGAAAAGGTTGCGGAGAGTGTGGCTACCACCATCTCAACAGTAAAAATCAACCTTCGGACAGCTAAGCTGCTCAAAGAGTCCAGGATGCAGGCCGAAGAGCTTGCCCTTAAGGAAGAGCAGATGCGGCAGAACATGGAGGAGCTACAGGCTACCCAGGAAGAAGCAAGTCGCCAGTCGGCCAAGTTCATCAGCTTCTCCAACTCGGTTAACCATACCATGATCCGCGCTGATTTTGATGTGGATGGAACCCTGATGTACGCTAACACCAAGTTTCTCCAAAAACTTGAATACACCTCAAACAGCGATGTAGAAGGTAAGCATATATCAATGTTTATAAACAAAAAGGACAGAGCGTGGTTTGACGAGATATGGAAAAACCTCAGCAAGGGCGGAAAACATTTCGAGGGCGATATGAAGCTGTTAACCCGGAACGGGAATGACCTTTGGACAATTGCAACCTTTACCTGTGTAAGAAACGAAGCGGGCGGAGTTGACAAAATCCTTTTCCTTGCCATTGACACAACCGAGCAGAAGAAGCTCAGCCTCGACTACGAGGGCCAAATCAGCGCCCTAAACCGGTCGTCAATTAAAGCCGAATTCACACCAACTGGCGATCTGGTGGATGCAAATGAGAAATTCCTATTAACCCTAGCCTATACAATTCCCGTAGCCAAGGAAAAGTCAGTTTTTGAACTCGTCCCTCCCTCGGAGCGTAAAACGATAGAGCGTGTATGGGACGATGTGATACACGGAATACCGTATGAAGGTCAAATTCGAGTGTTAACAAGTTCAGGCGAGGAACGCTGGTTCCGATGCACCTTCTCAGCCGTTAATGATATGTACGACGAGGTAGCCAAAGTTATTCTGGTTGCCAACGATATTACCCGCGAAAAGCACATGGAGATTGAAACGCAGCAGCAAACTGAACAGCTTAAGCGACAGGAAGAGCAGCTTCGTTTTAACGAAATCGAGCTGAACAAAAAGCTTAGGGAGGCAAAGGAAGAGGTTCGCAACCAGTTTAAGGAAATAGAAAAGGTAAAGATTCGCAACGAGAAAACGCTGGAAGGTTTCCTTGATGCTATTATTACCACTGACCACGATGGAATTGTTCAGTTTTTCAACAAGGCTGCCGAAGAACTTTTCGAAATCAAACGGGAACAGGTGATTGGCCAAAGCGTTCGTATCCTATTCCCCGATGACATAGATAAAAGCGATGAATTTTTAGATTCGTATCTCAATCCTAATAAGGAGAAAATAACCGGACAGCGTAGGGAAATCACCATTACTACCAAAAGCGGAAAGGAAATACCCGTATTGATGCTTATAACCGAAGCCAAAATTGGCAGGGAAATTACTCATACCGCATTTATCCAAAACATCTCGGTAGATCTTTTCTGATGTTCGGAAAAAAAATCATTTTGTAAGCATTTCCTTGAATCGGGAAATGCTTATTTCCTTTCTATATACCATGCATGCTAGCATAACCACAGTTGACATGAGAATGCTGTAAACAACCATACCGCTTACGAATTGAATAAGGTACTGGGCTAGTATTAACAGAGTAACCACAAGCACCGGAAAAATGATAGTCTTCAGTTTATTGGTGTTAAAAGCATAGAAGCTGCTCACATAACGATATAGCAGAGCAACCTGAAGTATTTTAGTCGTAAAGTTTGCAAAAACGGCGCCACTCAGCTGATTTGTGCTGATGAGCACATAAGTAGTAATGATTTGAAATGCTGCGGTTATTGCAAAAACTTTGGGCAAAATTGATGTTTTTTGGAAGTAAAGCGCAGGTGAAACCAGTATGTAGTACCAAACCCTTACTATCATCCCAGCAAAGAGCAAAGGCAGCAGATTGAAAGAGTCGTAAAGGTCATTGTTGTTTACAACAACTGGAACTAATTCGGGAACCAAAAGGAGATATAAAGGAATTAGGGTGACGTTAACAAGGATGAAAACGTGAAAGTAGCGGTTTACCTCAACACTTCCTTCCGATGAATCATTCCTACTTTTCCATATATGGAAAACCTTTGGTAAAATTGCTGCCGAAAGCCCATTCTGCAAGAATTCAATGGCCAGGGTGATTTTAATGGCAAAATCGAATACCGCAACGGAGTTCTGATTGAGCAAACCCAGAATGATATACCTGTCTATATTGGAGATAACCCAGTAAAGCAGGTTGTGAACATAGATGGGTGTGCTGTAACGGATTAAGTGGTTTAATATCTCTTTATCCCAGCTTAGCTTTCCTGCCCTTACAAAGAAAAAGGTTGACCAGATAAAAGTGGCTAATGCACCAATAAAACGCCCCCAGATAGGGCCAATCAGTGTTTGAGGGAATAAATAAAGGCCAGATATGGATGTTATAAGAACTAGCGAAAAGTGAGTAATGTTTGACCAGAAGTAGGGAACAGGTTTTTCGCGGAATATCAGATGACTGGTATACGCTTTAAAAATACCGTTGAATAATCCGGTGATGACGGATAGGAAGCCGAATGGGTAAAATGAAATGGGTTTGCTGGGGTAAATGAGCTCAAAAAGCCAAGAACCCACAATGCTTATTATAGAGGTAATGGCAAGGCCATACAGCAACATAAATACAAACGATGCACCCAAAAAGCGTTTGGTGCGTTTATCATCGTCGCGGTAGTGGATGTAGGCATTTCCTAAAAAACTTTCGGCCGAGTAGGAGAGCAGAATCCGAGACAGCTCGCTGAGAATGATGAAAATGGCCAGGAGGCCAAAATCATTGGTGGAAAGCAGGTTCTTATTCCCGTAAAATGGAAGCAAAAGAATGCTGGAAGCAAATGGAAGGGAGCCAATTACGGTATAGGTAAGCGATGATTTTATGAACGATTTTGAAATCATTTGCTGGAGCAAAAATCGTGGATGGTTCGAACTAAATTTTCTTTTCGTTTTATCTCGCTAAAATTATCCACAATTCGCTGATGTGCAAGTGCCCGCAAGCGTTTTTTTTCCTCATTGTCTAGCCCTAGTGCCATCTGAATGGTCTCCCGAAACTCATTGTAATCTCTCTGGTTTACGGTAAACCCAATACCTTGGGTAATCAGAGGCATGGCACCCACGGGCGAGATAATGGGGATACACCCATGGGTCATAGCCTCGCATAGGGCATTTGGAAAACCCTCCGATATTGACAGCTGAATAACGAATTCCGATTTCAAGTACTCAGCCACCAACTGTTCGTAGTGCAGATGACCTTGAACATGCACGTTGGCAGGGATGGTAATTCTTTCAGTAATATTTTGACAAATTCCAATAAGTGTAAATTTGGAATTTGGGAAATAAGCTGCGTTCTCAAGTATCAGATCTATTCCTTTCAGCACTAATCTGGAAGTACTATTCACCAAAGCAACTGAAATGAAACTATTAGGTACCCGATTTGATTGATGAATCGTCAACGGAGCTACATTGGCACTATAACCATTGTAGATAACCCGAACGGGTGTTTTAATCCTGTTGAAATGGTTTACAACACCCTGTTTACTTCCATCAAAATAGGTGTTGGTGAAATCCATCAGCGATTCGTGAACCGGAAGCAAACAGGTTGCGTGTTTGATGGAAATCTGTATCGCTTTTTTGAGTAACGGCTTTCTTAAGCTACCATAACCAATAGAGGGGTAAGAAACGCACTCCGTTCCACCAAGTATAATGAACGTTTTGCATCGAAAAATCTTACCAAGCACCGTAGGTAGAACTGACCAGTAGCCCGCAAACATCACTACAATGGCATCGAAACGATGGATTGAAAAAATGAGATAGATGAACTGCCTGAACAGGTTGAGAGGGGTGTTTTTTGCATTCCATGTATAGAGCAATGCTTTAACTCTATAAACTTCCGAAAGCAGTTTGATATCCTTGCGAACAAAGGTTGGATTACCCGATGCGATGTAAAGGATTTTCATTTCAGGATAACCTCAACAAAAGTTTCCTTAGAATTCGTGGGAGTAAGGGTAGGGGTTGAGTATAATCGACCAACTTCCCATTTTGCGGGGAGAGCCAGTAGTATGTGTAGTCGTTTCTTTTGTAAAAAATGCGATAGTCCTTCTTTTCTAGTATTTCAAGTTTATACTTAAGCAAGTATGGGTATAAAATGGTTGGTAACACTGATTGATCAACTATCTGTAGGCTTTCGGGTTTTGTTAGCCTGAGATACTTTATAAGATCAGGATGTGGAATGTTGATAAAAATTTTAGTATCCGCGTGGCAAAACCGGTTTAGGTTTGCGAAAAGGGTTTCGTAGTACTCAATGGGAATGTGCTCAATTACATCGGCTAAAACGATAAAATCGAACTTCTCATTGATATCCAAGGGTTTTGCAGCATCTGCAACTAGAAAGTGAACTTGGGGGGAGTTAATCTGGGAACGTGCTATTTCAACGTTTTTGGGGCTGATATCAAAAGCTGTAATTTTTGCTTTTGGTGCAAGTTTTACCAGTAGCCCGGTTAAAGTTCCAATGCCGCATCCAATTTCAAGGACTTTGGTAGCGTGGCCAAAGTCTTTCTGCTTGAGGAGTTGGGCAATAGTGTAGTGACGGAGATTTTTACCGGTTCTTAACTGTTTAACCGAGAAGTCATCGTAAAATTTGGCAGTAGTTTCTTGGCCATCCATTTTGTTTTGGTTTACTGGTAAACTTCCTTCTTTGCAGCTTTCAGGGTATTCTTCAGGAGCGATACGATGGTTAGCGGTCCTACGCCTCCGGGAACCGGCGTTATGTAGCTACACTTTGGCGCCACCTCATCGAACTTTACATCGCCAAGTAGCTTCCAACCCGATTTAGTACCTGGTGCTTCAACTCGGGTAATGCCCACATCAATTACAACTGCTCCGGGTTTCACCATATCGGCAGTCACAAATTCGGCTTTTCCAAGGGCAACGATTAGAATGTCGGCTTTACTGGTGTGCTCTTTCAGGTTAGGGGTTCGGCTGTGGCAAATGGTAACAGTGCAATCTCCAGGGTAGCCTTTCTGCGAAAGCAGGTTAGCAATGGGTCGGCCTACAATATTGCTTCGTCCCAGAACCACACAGTGTTTACCTTCAGTGGGGATTTTATACCTGCGGATGAGCTCAACAATACCGTCGGGAGTAGCAGATATATATGCTGGTAGACCAATGTTCATGCGGCCAACATTAACCGGATGAAATCCATCCACATCTTTGCGTGGGTCTATTGCTTCAATAACCTTTTGTTCATCGATATGCTTTGGTAGTGGCATTTGAACAATAAAGCCATCAACATCCGCATCGTTATTTAGCTTTTTAATTTCATCCAGTAGCTGTGCTTCGGTTATGGAATTCTCAAATCGTAGAACCTGCGACTTGAAACCTACCTGTGCGCAGGCCTTTTCCTTATGCCCCACATAGGTTTCACTTGCCCCGTCGTGTCCAACAAGAATTGCAACAAGGTGGGGTACTTTTCCACCCTTGCTCTTGATGGCTTCAACTTCGGCTGCAATTTCAGCTTTTATCTCATCGGCAATTCGTTTTCCGTCGAGTAGTTCCATACTTATTGGTGTTTAGTGGTTAAAAGGATAAAAAATAGGAATCAGTAATAAGCACATATGAACCTTGTTCAATAAACCTTAATTACTGAACGCCAAACATAGTAAACTATCTTCGGGGCGGTTGGTTCATCAACCGAGCCAAATTTTTTGCGCCACCTCCTGAAACCATCTTCATCAGCTTGCGCATGTCGTCGAACTGTTTAAGTAATCGGTTAACTTCAGCAATAGATGTTCCGCTACCTTCGGCTATGCGTTTGCGGCGACTTCCGTTCATCAGCGAGGGGTTTTCGCGTTCTTCGGGTGTCATAGACTTGATTATGGCCTCAACGCTTTTGAAAGCATTATCGTCTATATCAATATCTTTTAGCGCTTTCCCTACACCGGGTATCATGCCCGCCAAATCTTTGAGGTTACCCATCTTTTTGATCTGGCCAATCTGGTCAAGAAAGTCGTTGAAGGTGAATTTATCCTTGAGAATCTTTTTATGCAACTCTCGTGCCTGCTCTGCATCGTACTGTTCCTGAGCCTTTTCAACCAACGATACGATATCGCCCATGCCCAGGATACGGTCGGCCATACGGTCGGGGTGGAATATATCCAGAGCCTCCAGCTTCTCGCCTGTGCTAACGAATTTGATTGGTTTATCTACCACGGCTCGGATAGATAGAGCGGCACCACCGCGGGTATCGCCATCGAGTTTGGTAAGAACAACCCCATCAAAGTTAAGCCGGTCGTTAAACTCCTTGGCGGTGTTAACGGCATCCTGACCGGTCATGGAATCAACCACGAAAAGAATTTCGTTTGGCGATACGGCTTTTTTGATTGACTCCACCTCGCGCATCATTTCCTCATCAATGGCCAAGCGGCCGGCAGTATCGATAATAACTACGTTCTGTCCGTTGTTTTTTGCTTGTTTTATGGCTTCTTTAGCAATGCCAATGGGGTCGTTACTACCGGGGATGGTAAAAACAGGTACGTTAATTTGTTGCCCCAATACCTTTAGCTGCTCAATAGCAGCAGGACGATAAACGTCGCCTGCCACAAGCAGTGGCAATTTCCCTTTCTTGTTCTTTAGGTGATTGGCAAGCTTTGCCGAAAAAGTGGTTTTACCGGAACCCTGTAATCCGGCAATTAAAATTACGGATGGATTTCCTGTTAGGTTGATTTCGGTAGCCTTACCACCCATCAGGGTGGCCAGCTCGTCGTGAACTACCTTAACCATCAGTTGCCCGGGTTTGATGGCATTAAGCACATTCATTCCCAACGCTTTGCGCTTTACCTCATCGGTAAAGGTTTTGGCTACCTTAAAGTTTACGTCGGCCTCAATAAGGGCTTTTCGTATTTCCTTTACGGTTTCAGCAACGTTAATCTCGGTGATTTTTCCTTCACCTTTAAGTATCTTAAAAGAGCGTTCAAGCCTATCGGTTAAATTCTCAAACATACCAGTTGCTCCTTATGGGTTTAATTCATTGCAAACTTAATAAAAACTGACTTGTTTACTTCATAAAACCTAATCAAAAGAATATCCTAGTGTAAATGCTCCGTCTAATGACCAAAATGTTTTTTCTCCATTTAAAAAGGGGTTAGATGAGACATAGTAAAAGTTTTTGGTGGGTATGTAGCTCAATCCAAAGCAAATCCCCAGGTTTATGCGTTTAATCTGAAAGGTAAACCTTCCCCTGGCATTTGCTGCCATGAAAAGCTTGTTGGTGACCTTGTATTCCTCATCATATATTCCAGCGCTCTTTTCGGGTTTTATGTACCCTAAAACCGGTCCTATGTTAAATTCCGCCTGGCTTGGAAAGATGCTTCCCAAAAGGCTTGTTAAAAAATCGGCAAAG
>CALBBQ010000023.1 GCA_937926785.1 uncultured Bacteroidales bacterium
TGCAACCTTGGGGCCAACAAAATACTCTTTCCCATCCTTCCCCTTTCGCCAAAAACCCTCAAATTCACATACAGAAACAAGTCCTTTTTGCGATTTTAATGGTCGTTGGTAATAAATTATTTCGTTGCGAATTTTAGATATAACTTCATCAGATAGAATGTGAGGATAATATTTTTTTTGCTCATTGCATATACTGTCAAACTCCTCAATATATGCTTCACGTGGAAATACATTCTCTTTAACTCTATAATATTCATCACTGCTTAATTGTTGGTAAAAGTATTGTCCAATTGTAAGATTTTGTTCCCTGATATATTGATGTCTGTTTTTTACCAAAGAAACGTATTCTGTGTCTTTCTTTTCAAGATTTGAATCGCTTCTGCCACTTTTGTAACCACGTTTTTGATTCAACCACAATAATAACCTACCTAACTCACTTAATGAAATCTTTTGGTTTACCGCTTTACTTCTCAACTCCCAGAGTTGCATCTTGGGAAGTTTCATCAACTCTTCGGACGGATACATATTAAGTTTTATAAGCTCCTGAACTAGATATTTCCTGCGAAGCTGGTATCTATCATATCCCTTTCGAATTGTTCGCTTCTTTGTTCTTTCTGAGTTTCTACTTTCTCCAGTACCCTTTTCAAATTCTTTACCTTCAGTTCCATCGTAAGGTATAATTCTGCAACCCATTCCAAGTATTTCTCGGTTTAAATGGCCATTAGTTTCATTTTCCGAAATCATAGCCCAACCTATAGAAGCTGAACCTAAATCAAGACCTAAAATTTTTTTCATGATACTTGCATTTTTAAAAATGAAACAATATATTTGCTAAACAATCTGAAGCAATTCACAATAAGGATTATTCCGTTGTGAAAACATTTAAGCCACCCTCGTCTTCCAATACGGGGGTATTTTTTTTGCTTAAATGTTTCGTGAACCCCATATAAATATCAATTAAAGCGTGAACAAAACATTTAAGGCGGCGCAACTCGCCTTCTTTTTTTTCCTGGAAAATTCTACAGTCAATCATTTTTCTTCATTACTTAAGGCTACCAAAACACCAGAACAACAATAACTTATATTAAAAAACCCTGAAAGTTCAAATCTTATAACGACAACCTCTGTCGTTTTAATTTTCACCTTGATTTTTTTTCTGCTATTTTGTCAGTTTTAAAATCTACCAATCATTAGATCAAACTTAAATTTAGTAAAAAAACTCTTTCCGACAATTGAAAACACCATCGGTTATGGTTTAATGAGCAAGATTTTTATTCCACTCTCATGCTGAACCCTCTCATATAGCAACATGAAAAATCGAAAAACTACTGACAGTAGGTGGTCAACCGTGGAGTACACCAATCTGCAGCAACTCTTGGCATACTAAATGCTCAACTTTAAGTAGTTCAACCCGTTTCCTTTCCCCAAAAATTGTTAAATCGTTGGCGTTTTGCTATCCAGCTAAAAACTTTACCTTACCTTGTGCATGGTTTTTGCTATATTGTATGCCAGAGTTACTAACCTAAATTGATACGGCTATGAACATCAGCAAGAAATGGATTGTGGCAGGCATCGTTGTTCTGCTCATTATTCTACTCTACACTTCTATTAAGGGTACCTACAACAACATGGTAAAGAAGGACGAAGGCGTAAAGGCGCAGTGGGGCAACGTGGAAACTGCCTACCAGCGCAGGCTCGACCTTATCCCTAATCTGGTTAGCACCGTTAAGGGGTACGCCAACTTTGAGCAGCAAACCCTAACCCAGGTGATTGAGGCCAGGGCAAAGGCTACCAGCGTTAACATCAACCCCGACAAGCTCGACGAGCAAAGCCTAAAACAGTTTCAGACCGCTCAGGGCGAGCTGAGCAGCGCACTGGCCCGCCTGATGGTGGTGGTTGAGCAGTACCCCAACCTGAAAGCCAACGAGCAGTTTCTTAACTTACAGGCCCAGCTGGAGGGCACCGAGAACCGCATTGCAGTTGAACGTCGTAAGTTTAACGAGCTGGTTCAGGACTACAACTCCTACATCCGCTCATTCCCAAAGAACATATGGGCAAGCATCTTCGGCTTTGAGAAGAAGGGCTACTTTGAGGCTGAGGCAGGCGCTGAAAAGGCTCCCAAAGTTGACTTCGGGACAAACTAACCAACTAGCAGCCATGAAGCCCAAAGATTACTTCACCCCCGAGCAACAAAAACAGATAGTTGGCGCCATTGAGGAGGCTGAACGAAAAACATCGGGCGAAATACGCGTGCACGTGGAGTGGCAGTGTAAAACAGATAACCCGCTCGACCGTGCAGCACAAATTTTTGCTGCCCTCAAGATGCACAAAACCCAGCTACGTAACGGGGTGCTGTTCTACCTCTCGCTGAACGACCACAAGTTCGCCATTCTAGGCGATGCAGGGATAAACAGCCGTGTGCCAGAAAATTTTTGGGAAAGCACAAAAGAAGCCATGTTGGCCGAGTTCAAGGAGGGGCGCCTAAGCGAGGGTCTGGTTAAAGGTATAAAAATGGCCGGAGAGCAACTGGCGTCCCATTTCCCATACGATCCCCAAACCGATGTTAATGAGCTGAGCGATGACATATCGTTCGGGTAAACTACAACCTGCCATGAAACGAATACTTACTTTACTTATCGCAGTTCTTGCGAGTTTATGGGTAAATGCCCAGGATATCCCTGAGCCCATGTCGCCCCCCCGACTGGTAAACGATTTTGCCGGAATCCTAAGAGCTGAAGAGCAAAATGCGCTTGAACAGAAGCTCCGCTCCTACCACGATAGCACCTCAACCCAAATTTATGTGGTTACCGTGAGCGACCTTAGGGGTTACGAGCCATCGGATTTTGCCTTCAGGCTCGGAGAGAAATGGGGCGTTGGCCAAAAAGGCAAGAACAATGGCATAGTAATACTCATTAAGCCCAGAATAGGAAACGAGCGGGGGCGCGCCTTTATTGCCACCGGATATGGCATGGAGGAAGTCATACCCGATGTGGTTGCCCGCCAGATTGTGGATAAGGAGATGATCCCTTACTTTAGGGAGAATAAATACTATAAGGGGATTGACGCAGCCATAAACGTGATCATTGACCTTGCGGCTGGGCTATACACCGCCGAACAGTATAGCAAAGGCGATTCACCGCTAGCCGGTATTATTTTTCTGATCATATTCTTTGGGATAATCTTTCTATCGGCCAGCAGGAGTAACCGAATGAAAGGCGGAAGCCTTGGCCGTAACCTACCCTTTTGGCTACTAATGAGCAGCATGGGTAGCGGAAGGGGAAGTAGCTTTGGGCATTTTTCATCGGGTTCAGGTTCGTTTGGCGGCTTTGGCGGTGGAGGAGGTGGTAGCTTTGGCGGTGGAGGTGCCGGAGGTAGCTGGTAATGTTTTTGATTCCTTTAAAACAATAACTTAAACCAAAAACCATGTCGAAAAAAGAAATTAGCTGCAACGGTGCTACCGGAACCCTCTACGGGCTAGGCTTTGTAGGTGCTACTGTTTACTACATCTCCCTTGCCACTAGTTTCTGGGTAGGTGTGCTTGGCTTTTTGAAAGCCCTTGTTTGGCCAGCATTTCTGGTTTATGGCCTGTTGAAGCATTTGGGTATGTAGCGTTGTAGAATGAGCCAAGCTAAGAACCAACGTTTAAATAATGCCACGTAGCAGATTAGTGTTGGAAACCCCGTCCATTAAGGCGGGGTTTCTAATTCTGTCGGTAAAATTGTTAACTGATTTGTTCTTGACGAAGTTACCTGTATTGCGATGCAACGCGTAGGCATTGCTCTAACGATTATTTTGTGCGTGCATCGCCATATTCCACCTACATACTCTACCCATGGCTGAAACCATGGGCTATGGGTTATTGATGCGTGATCCATATCAAGGCATAGGACTTCAGCATCTGCTTATTGCTTATGCTTTACTGTGCACTAACAAAGAAAAACCTACCCGATTAGGGGGAAAATTCAATAAGATTATCAAGTAACCTAAAATTTATTGTAAAACTTCCTATTTATCGATTCCCGCAATATCCAACCAACCGCTAACGATTATGGTTTGATTACTACTTTTATAAGTAATGGTAACAGAAACTGTTCGCTCATTAATGCCTGAATGGGTAATGGGTAAGTTAGTAAAACCATCGTAATCAGGTTGGTCGTACAGCATAACCTCCTCCCCGCTGCCGTTATCAACACCCAGTCGGTACTCAGCCCATTGCCCTTCGGGCAAATCTAATGTAAAGATGATGTGTTCACCAGGAGCTATACGTTCACCGTTCTTAAGCACGTTTGCGCTCCAGGGCGCGGTTGGTGTGAGTTGCTGGTCAACAGACCCTCTATTCCTCACCTGTAAAGTGGTAATGGTGTAGGTCGATTCATTACTGTTGATGAATTTAACCTTTAGCGAATCGTTCGTTTTGGAGTTATCGACATCCTCACAGCTAACGGTCATTGTCGTAGCTACGACCATAAGAGCCGTATAAAAGAGAAGTTTGGAAATTTTCATTATGGTTACGTTTTATAAGTTTTACGAGTTTGATCAAAATTAAGGCCAAGATTTTAAACTATCGTTGTGTTTAAGCCCAAATTATTACATTGGGAGCTCTTAGAAAGAGCGAAACAATGGATTATTTGGGGTTATCCCGATTTAGAAAAATCTCTTTTCTGGTGCAGCGCCAGCAAACCGGAAAAGTTGATTTTTCGTAATCGCCGCATTGCATTAGAAATTTTTCTAATGCAATGATTGGGTTAAAATAAATATTTCTGAAAAGTAATTCAATAAAGGGGAATAAAAAACGCCCCTTGCAGGGCGTTAAGGTATTAGTATTAAATTACAAGATTAATCGAGCAAAGAATCGTCAACCAGTATTCGCCCACAGTACTCACAAACAATTACCTTTTTATGCATCTTAATGTCGAGCTGGCGCTGTGGGGGGATCTTGTTGAAGCAACCGCCGCAGGCGTCGCGCTGAACGGTTACCACGGCAAGCCCATTGCGGGCGTTTGCTCTTATGCGCTTGTAGGCGGTAAGCAGACGTGCCTCGATGTTCTGAGCGAACTCCTCGCTTTGCCGCATGAGCTCCTCTTCCTCCTTGCGGGTTTCGTTGATTATGTTTTCCAGTTCTTGCTTCTTGTTGTTTAGGTCGGTAGTACGCTCCTCAATCAGCTTTTCAGTTTGTTCAATAACCTGCTTCTTCTCCTTAATTTGTTGGGTGTACTCCTTGATTCGCTTATTGCAAAGTTCAATTTCAAGGGTTTGGTACTCAATCTCTTTGGTGAGGGAATCGTACTCCCTGTTGTTGCGAACATTCTTTTGCTGCTCCTCGTACTTCTTGATGAGGTTTTCAGCATCTTTAATGCCAATCTTCTTTTGGCTTATCTGGGCTTCAAGCTCCTGAATATCTTTTTTGTAGTTCTCCATTCGGGTTGTAAGGCCCTCAATCTCATCTTCCAGATCCTGAACCTCAAGGGGCAGTTCCCCGCGGAGCAGCTTTATCTTGTCAATCTTTGAATCTACCTGCTGAAGCTTGTATAAAAACCTGAGCTTTTCCTCAACGGGAATCTCGGTGCCCTGTTCAGCGGGTTTGATCTTTTCGTTCGCCATAATCTATATGTAGTTAATAGGATTAGTTTTAACCTTGGATTTGAGAACTGCAAAATTAGAAATTTTTTTTGAGAGTAAGTCATAAAAAATATCAATGGTAAACTGCTCACTCTCAAAATGCCCGATATCTAAAATGGTTATTCGGCTATCGGCATCGAAAAACTGGTGGTACTTAACATCGGCAGTAACAAAAACATCTGCCGAACTGGCCAAGGCTTGGGGTAAAAGTGAGATACCTGTCCCCCCGCAAATTGCTACCCTTTGAATGTTCTCCTTAGTAGGATTTGAATATTTTACGCAGGGTGAACTGAAAGTCTGCTTAACAAGCTCAATGAAAGGGATCGAAGGTATAGGTTCAGGCAGGTTACCTACTACACCTAATCCGGCTTTAGTGTACGGAAGTTCAAGCGGATACACATCGTAGGCAACCTCTTCGTATGGATGGGCTTTTATCATGGCAGCCACCACCCTGTTCAGAATATGACGCGGAACAATGGTTTCCAGTCGGATTTCGGGTTCAACATGCAACTTCCCCTTTTCGCCGACAAATGGATTGGTTCCCTCGCCCCCCCTGAAGGTTCCAAAGCCCTGAATGTTGTAGGAGCAGGAATCATAGTTTCCAATCACACCGGCACCTGCTGCAAAAATGGCTTCTCTGACCACTTCGGCATAGGCTTCGGGGACAAAGGTTACCAGCTTTACAAGATTTCCTGACAGAGGCTTAAGAACCCTCATATCGGTTAAGCCAAGCTTATGACCCATCCGGAAGCTAACACCTCCTTCAACGCTATCTGTATTGGTATGTGAAGCATACACGGCGATATTGTGCCTGATGGCCAGCATAACCGAACGCTCAACCAGGCCACTGCCGGTTAACCGCTTCAACCCTTTAAAAATTAAAGGATGGTGAGCCACAATCATATTCGCCCCAAGCTCCACGGCTTCGGCAATAACTTCGGGGGTTACATCGATGGTTAGAAGTATTCCTGTAACCTCATGGTTGGGTTCACCAATAAGTAATCCGGAATTGTCGTAATCTTCCTGAAACGATAGGGGAGCAAAGCCTTCCAGAATGGAGGCAACCTCATGTACCTTCATGGCTAATCGAGCAAATCGCGAATTTCAACCAGCATCTGCCTAATTTCAGTAAGGCATTCGATGACCTTGTAGTTTTGGGCCACATCGGCATTTTGTGACGATAACCTTTTGCGGGCACCCTCCAGGGTCATCCCCTGTTCCTTTACAAGATGATAAATCAGCTTCAGATTTTCAATGTCTTCCTTGGTAAAGTAACGGTTTCCCTTCTTATTCTTATGGGGTTTTATGATGTCGAAATTTTTTTCCCAAAACCGAATAAGCGAGGTATTTACCCCAAGCATCTCGGCCACCTCACCAATTGAGAAGTAGAACTTTTCTATTTTTTTTTCCTTATATGGCATGGTATTGCAGATTACAGGCTAATCGAAGCTTTGTGTGGGTTGCGAAGCGATTTGAACAAGCTTATCGTACTGTTCAGGGGTAAGGTCGTTAAAGTAGTAGTGAAGCGGATTAACAGGCTGACCGTTCCGGTGAACCTCGTAGTGCAGGTGGGGGGCCACCGATGTTCCGGTATTCCCGACATAACCAATAACCATCCCACGTTTTACGCGCTGACCCGGTTTTACATTAAATTTTCCAAGATGAGCATAAAGGGTTTGGTAGCCAAACCCATGGTCAATTACCACATGGTAACCGTAACCACGTTGAGCGTACTCAATTTTTGCCACGTAACCATCGCCGGTAGCATATATTTCGGTTCCGGTAGGTGCAGTAAAATCCATACCGGTGTGCATCTTTAGCACCTTGTAGAATGGGTGTATGCGCATCCCAAACGATGACGCAACGCGGGTTAGATCCTTATCCCTGATAGGCATAATGGCGGGTATGCTCCTAAGCATTTCCTCCTTGCGCTTGGCCAGGTCGGAAATCTCATCGAACGAGCGGCTCTGAATGTAGGCTTTCTTGGTCAGGACATCGACCTTTTTTGCCGTTTCTATAATGATTTTGCTGTTGGAGAGCTTCTCCAGTTCGGCATAACGGTTTACACCTCCAATACCTGCCTCGCGAATTGAGGGGTGTATTGGCTCGGCTTCAAAAATGATACGGTATATATTTTCATCGCGTCGCTGTAAATCCTCAATCACTAGCCTTAGCTGCTCAACTCGCTTATTAATCAGCTCAAAGTTCAGGACTAACTCCTGGTTCTCGCGCTTAAGCTTTCGAACCTCGGGTGTATCGATAAAGAGAGGGAATATAAGGTATGAAATGAACCCTACCACAAAGGCGGCTGCAGCATATTTCAGAATAGTCAAAAATTTATCCTTCAGGGTAGCCTTATCCCTTACAAATATTAACTGCTCCGGATGAAATTTATACTTGTGCCTAACCATTACCTCAATAATTCACGTTTAATCCAGAAAATCGCTTGAGTACCCCTTTAACATTTTATCGTAATCCTCCTCGGTCATGTCGTTAAAGTAGTTAATTGGGTTCACTGGTTTGCCCCTTAAAATCACCTCGTAATGCAGGTGAGGACCTGTACTTTTACCTGTGCTCCCCAGGTCGCCAATTTTCTCGGTCCGGAATATTTTTTGCCCCACCCTAACATGCACCTTGTGCAGGTGTGCATAGCGGGTTTGGTATCCAAAGCCATGGTCAATAACAACCTGGTTTCCATACCCGTTAAAGGAGTAGCCGGCCTCAACAACAACTCCATCGCCGGTAGCATAGATTGGTGTACCAACAGGGCCAGCAAAATCGATCCCCCAGTGCATGGATGGCATACGGCTGATAGGATCGCGGCGCGGACCATAAAAGTCAGAAATCTTAACCAAATTTTTAGTTGAGATGGGCTGAATTGCCGGAATACACTTTATCATCAGCTCCTTATTCTTTGCCATATCGGCAACATCGTCGAATGAGCGCGACTGTATGTAAGCCCTCCAGGTCAGCTCATCGAGTGCCCGTAGGGTTTTAATCAGCATAGCTGAGTTGGTGGATCCCAACAAATTTGAGTACTTATCTGCGCCTCCATAGCCTCCTTTTCGGATACTGTAGGGAATGGTATCGGCTTCAAAAATTGAACGGTAGATGTTGTTATCCTTTCTCTCTAGCATGGCGAGTTGCCTGCTAAGCTCATCTATCTGTTTCAGAGTAAGTTCATACTTTAGGTGATACTCGGCATTGGCTCTTTTCAAACCCTGCTCTACCGGTGTATCGTAAATAATTGAGAAAGCATAACCTAAACCCAAAAAAATGCCCACATAAAATACCAAATGAATTAGTATCTTTGTAGCCTGTTTGTAAAAAGAAATTCGAATTTCATCGAATTTGAGAGTATGGGGATTGAAGTGATATTTTATTTTTGCCATCGTGCTAGTACCTAAACGTTTGTGCAACAATATAATTTGACAAACTGCAGCAAAACTATGGTAAAAATATTTTTTTCACAAGTAAAAGTACCATTTTTTTTACTTTAAATGGTTAAATAGGTAAAATTAACATTTTCAATATAAGGTTTTTATGACTTCGAAGGAATTACGTCAACAGTTTTTAGATTTTTTTGCAGGTAAATCGCATCAGATAGTGCCATCGGCACCCATGGTAATTAAGGATGACCCAACCCTGATGTTCACCAATGCCGGGATGAACCAGTTTAAGGACATCTTTTTAGGGAACACCCCAGCAAAATATCCGCGTGTTGCTAACTCGCAGAAGTGCCTGAGAGTATCGGGCAAGCACAACGATCTGGAGGAGGTTGGGCACGATACCTACCACCACACCATGTTCGAAATGCTTGGGAACTGGTCGTTTGGCGACTACTTTAAGCGCGAAGCCATTGACTGGGCATGGGAGTTTCTAGTGGATGTCCTGAAAATTGACAAGGAAAGGCTTTATGCTACCATATTTGAAGGGAATCCAGGCGAAGGAGTAGAGCGTGACCTGGAATCGCTGGAATGCTGGAAGAAACACCTTCCTGAAAGCCGAATATTGCTTGGAAACAAAAAGGATAACTTCTGGGAAATGGGCGATACCGGGCCCTGTGGCCCCTGTACCGAGATTCACATCGATTTACGCGATGACAGTGAACGTATAGCTATTCCCGGAGAACAAATGGTAAACAAGGGGCATCCGCAGGTAATTGAAATCTGGAACCTGGTGTTTATCCAATACAACCGCAAGGCAAACGGTTCACTGGAGCCACTGCCCGCCAAGCATGTGGATACGGGAATGGGATTTGAACGGTTGACCATGGTTGTCCAAGGTAAAAAGAGCAACTACGATACCGATGTGTTCACCCCCATCATCAACCGAATTTCACAGATGTGCGGAATAGCCTATGGCTCCGATGCAAAATGCGATGTGGCCATGCGGGTTATCGCCGATCACCTGAGAGCTATCAGCTTCTCCATAGCCGATGGGCAACTGCCTTCAAATGTAAAGGCAGGATACGTAATTCGTCGCATTCTGCGCAGAGCCGTTCGGTACGGTTACACATTCCTGAACTTCCGCGAGCCCTTTATGGACAGCCTGGTATCGGTGCTGGTTGAACAAATGGGCGACCACTACCCCGAACTTAAATCCCAGCAAACCCTCATTGCTAACGTAATTAACAAAGAAGAGGCAACATTCCTCCGAACCCTGGAAACCGGCATTAAACTGCTGGAGCAGCTGATTCAGAAAGTGACCAGCGATGATAAAACCGAAATATCTGGTAAGGATGCCTTCATCCTATATGATACATATGGCTTTCCGCTTGACCTTACCGAACTTATTCTCCGCGAGCATAACCTTGCGGTAAACCGAACTGAATTTGACAAGGAGATGGCTACCCAGAAGGAGCGATCACGAGCCGATGCAGCCGTGGAAGCTGACGATTGGGTGGTGGTATCAACCTCCGAAAATGTGGAGTTTGTGGGCTACGACACCCTCAAAACCGACACCCACATTGTTAGGATGAGGACGGTTAAAACCAAGGGAAAAGAGCAATACCAGTTGGTTTTAGACCGAACACCATTCTATGCTGAATCGGGAGGTCAGGTAGGCGATTCCGGTGTGATTGAAGGGAATGGCGAAACCCTTAAGGTGCTCAACACCTTTAAGGAAAACAACCTGATCATTCATCAGGTTGACCGATTGCCGGTAAACCCCGAAGGGGTTTTCTTTGCCCGCGTAGATGCTGAAAAACGTATCAGCACAGCCAACAACCACTCGGCAACTCACCTATTGCATAACGCCCTGAGGGCGGTGCTCGGAACCCATGTGGAACAAAAGGGCTCACTGGTTCATCCTGACTACCTAAGGTTCGACTTCTCGCACTTCCAGAAAATGACCGACGAAGAAATACGCCTGGTTGAACGGCACGTGAACAAAGCTATCCGTCAGAATATACCCCTTGAGGAACACAGGTCGATACCAATTGCTCAGGCCCAGCAGATGGGGGCCATGGCGCTGTTCGGTGAAAAGTACGGCGAAAACGTAAGGGTAATTCGCTTTGGCGATTCCATAGAACTCTGCGGGGGTACACACACCCGGGCTACAGGAAATATCGGATACTTCAAGATTGTAAGCGAAGCAGCCATTGCTGCCGGTGTTCGCCGTATCGAAGCGGTTACAGGACAAAAAGCAGAGGAACTGGTTTACTCCTACATCAATACCGTTAACGAGGTGAAGGGTTTGCTGGGCAATCCATCGAACGTGGTGCAGGCCATCACAAAATTGACACAGGAAAATGGACAACTCCGCAGCGAGATAGAAAGGCTTCAGGCTGAAAAACTCAAGGAAATAAAAGCTGAACTCAAAGCAAAGGTGAATGTTAGGAATGGGATTAATATAATTTGCGAACGGGTAAATATTGGCAACCCCAATAGCATCAAGGACCTCGCATTTCAGTTAAAAAATGAAATTCCTGATCTGTTCCTGGTTCTGGGCTCAGAAAGCGAGGGTAAAGCCATGCTTACCGTGATGATTAACGAAGCACTGGTTGCCAGGCATAACCTCAATGCTGCCAACATTGTAAAAGATGCTGCCCGCGAGATACAAGGCGGTGGCGGGGGACAAGCCTTCTACGCTACAGCGGGCGGGAAAAATCCTGAAGGTCTTGATCGGGCTATTAAACGCGCTGCAGAGGTAATAAAGTGATAATAAAAAAGCCGCAACACTGCGGCTATTTTTATTAATAGGTGCGAGTCATTCGTTCGGGGACCACCAGAATAAAATCGGCTATCCCAAGGTTTTCATTGTTTAATGACTCCACTTCATCCTGGGTTACAGTAGCAATGGTAATGATAGTAATGTTGGGTTTATACCTCTTCAGGTACCAGTATATCCCTTCGTAGTTGTTGGAGTGGTATGTTCCATGAAAATGAACGAATGTATAGCCCTTTTTAAGATTCTTCGCGATACTATTTGCCATAGTGGCATCTTTCAGCGCCTGTGCCATAGGGAGAAATTCGGGCTTTGAATGCCCTTTACCCGGCATTCCGGTCATGGCTACCATTGCCTTGTAGCCCGGCAAGGTTAAATCGAACTCAATGGGCAATGGGGCAAGGTAAGCCTTGGCCTCGACCGAAAGGTTATTCAAGGCCTCCAATCCGGCGGCCGACACCACCGAGGCATACCTTCGGGGAGCGTTAGTTGCAACAAACCTTAGGTTATTACTTTTGGCAAACTCCACTAAAGGTTTATAGTCGGTCTTGTAGTTTGGCCAAAGCCTGGCCTCAGCCTCAAATCGTTGCTGGGTAATTAATCCGTTCAGGTACTCATCCACGATGAGCTGATTATCGGTTTCGAACATCTCAGCCCCAATGGTTATTGCACCACTTCTAGTCTTAAAGAGCTCCGAAACGAGTTCAAACTCTAACCAGTGGGCTATGGGATTATCGTGTTGCTCGCCAAAAAGAACAACATCAACATCTCTTGTCCTATCAATAATATTCTGGAATTCAATCCTTTCCCCCTTACTGTTGAAAAGAGTGTACGCATGTTTTACCTGTCCGAAAACGATTTCGGAAATTAAACAAACGATTAAACAAAGCAATGTTGGTTTCATAATTTTTAGTTTATATTTGCGGCTGGGACTAAAATAACCTTTTTTGAAGCTACAATGTTCAAAAATCAAGTTAAACTTACTCATATTAAAGCATGGAAATAACCAGAACATTTGATATTCTTGAGGCTGGCAAAGACACCTACGAGAAGAGAACTGTTGTTGCCGTTAAGCAGAAGGGTGTTTGGGATGAGTACGATATTGAAAGATACTCCCAAATGGCTCATAACCTGAGCTATGGATTACTAGCCATGGGACTACGACCCGGCGATAAGGTGGCTAATATCAGCGGGAACAGGCCCGAATGGAATATTGTTGACATGGGCATAACCCAGGCCGGAATGGTTCATGTACCCATTTACCCAACCATCAGCATTGATGATTATAAGTACATTCTGAAACATGCCGAGGTTCGTGTGATTTTTGTTGGCGATAAAAATTTATACCAGAAATTAGCCCCGCTAACTGTTGATCTGGTGAACTTTGTGGGTATATTCTCCACCGGTGAGAATGGAGATATTCCAAGCTGGAAAGAAATTTTGGAGAAAGGGAAACAGCATGCCCATGAATGGGTGGAAGAACTCTTTAAGATAAAAGCCGCCGTAAAACCCGATGATATTGTTTCCATCATATACACTTCCGGTACCACAGGTGTTTCAAAAGGGGTAATGCTATCGCATTCCAACTTCCTCAGCAATGTTGAGGCATGCAAAGGATTATTCCCATTGGAAACAGGCGAGATCGCTGTAAGCTTTCTTCCCCTAAGCCATGTTTTTGAACGGATGGTAAACTATTACTACCAAAGCATAGGGGTTACTATTTATTACGCCGACAACTTGGCCACTATTGGCGACATCATCAAGGAAGTTAAGCCGCACATTTTCATGACGGTTCCCCGAATGCTCGAAAAAACCTTTGACAAGATTATAGCCGTGGGAAAGGACTTAACCGGGCTAAAAAAGCAAATCTTTTTCTGGGCTGTGAACCTTGGTTATAAGTATAATGAAGTTCGTAACAGCTGGTACTACCGCATTCGACTTGACCTAGCGCGTAAGCTGGTTTTTTCAAAATGGCAAAAAGCTCTGGGTGGCAGGCTAAAACTGATAATAAGTGGAGGCGCTGCGCTGCAACCTCGCCTCATGCGTGTTTTCTGGGCTGCCGGAATACCCGTGTTTGAAGGTTACGGACTAACAGAAACTTCCCCTGTAATCTCTGTAAACCACCCTGCAACACCCGGAAATATCAGAATAGGCTCTGTTGGTCCCGTAATCCCGAACGTTGAGGTGAAAATCGCCGAGGATGGAGAAATCTGCATGCGTGGCCCCAGCTTGATGAAAGGCTACTATAAAGCCCCTGACCTAACCAAAATGGCAATTGACGAGGAGGGATGGTTCCATACCGGCGACATAGGGCACCTTGACGATGGTAAGTTTCTGACCATCACCGATAGAAAAAAAGAAATCTTCAAACTATCGAACGGTAAATACGTAGCACCCCAGCTCATTGAGAACAAACTGAAAGAGTCGTTCTTCATTGAACAATGCATGGTGGTAGGCGAAAACGAGAAGTTTGTAAGCGCCCTTATTTCACCTAACTTTAGCTTCCTTCACGACTGGTGCAGCCGTCATAAAATACACTTTGAGAATAACGAGGAACTCATCACCATACCTGAGGTTATTGCCCGCTACCAGAAAGAAATAAACAATGTGAACAAGCAGCTGAGCGATTACGAACAGATTAAGCGTTACCGACTGGTAGCGGAGCAGTGGTCGCCACAAACCGGAGAACTTTCTCCCACGTTAAAACTAAAGCGTAAGGTGCTTTACGAACGCTATGATAGGCTCCTGGTAGAAATTTACGGTCAAAGTAAAAATACCGAAGTAAGAGGTGTAAATAATGGCGAGTAATTAATAAATGTTGAGAAAACACAAAAGCCGTATCGCAATGATACGGCTTTTTTTCCTAAATCTTATGAACCCTTACCCCTCGCTTGCGAAAAACAAACAGCAAAAGAAACACAATTGCGCCATTAACTATAAGAAGTTCAAAACCAAACTTATATCCTCCTAAAAGCGTAGCCGAATGCTTATTCAAAAAGTAACACACAACGGGCGAGAATATCGCAATTATAGGTACCACAGCATCAATCACCTTATAACGTGTAAATAATCCAAAAGCATAAAGCCCCAGTAAGGGTCCATACGTATATCCGGCAATGGTAAAAATTGCATCAATCACTGAACGATCGTTAAAAGTGTTGAATAACAGAATTACTTGTATCATCAGCACCGATATTAAAACGTGCACCCATTGGCGTACCTTACGGAGCTCACTCTCTGACAGCCCCCTGGTGTTAAGAACATCAATGGTAAACGAAGTGGTAAGGGCGGTAAGAGCCGAATCGGCACTGGAATAGGCAGCCGCAATTAAACCCAGGAAAAACAGAACCCCAACAATTTGCGGTAGGTAGCCCTGAGTGGCTATTGTGGGAAAAAGATCATCGGCCTGCTGAGGAATTGCTATTCCTTTTTGCACGGCGTACATATGAAGCAGCACACCCAGTGACAGAAACAGAAGGTTCACGGGAAGAAATGCAAAGCCATACCAGTACATGTTCTTTCGGGCATCTTTATAGTTGCGGCAGCTCAGATTCTTTTGCATCATATCCTGATCCAGGCCTGTCATCACTACAGTTATGAAAGCGCCGCTCAGGAACTGCTTCCAGAAGTAGAACCGCTGGTTGGGATCGTCAAAAAACCAAACTCGTGAAAGGGGGCTACTGCTAATTGCCCCAACCATTTCAGAAAAACTCATTTTCAACTCATTAGCAATAAAGTAGGCGCAGAGAGCCACTGCTGTAAGCATGGCAATGGCCTGGAAAGCATCGGTCCAAAGCACGGTTCGAACGCCACCCTTGCGGGTATATAACCAGATTAACAGAACGGTTAGTGTTACCGTAACCCAAAAAGGAATACCCATGTTATTGAATACCGAAAGCTGCAGCACACTGGAAACAATGAATAACCGAAATGCGGAACCAATAATCCTCGATATAAGGAACAGGGCTGCCCCGGTTTTGTATGAGAAAAAGCCAAAACGGGTTTCCAGGTAGGTGTAAATAGATGTCAGATTCAATCTGTAGTACAAAGGCAACAGCACGTTAGCCACAATGAAGTAACCCAACAGGTAGCCCAAAACCATTTGCAGGTATGAGAACTGGCTTGTTAAAACCCAACCCGGAACCGATATGAAAGTAACACCCGATATCGAAGTCCCAATCATGGCAATGGAGACCAGATACCATGGCGACCTGCGGTTCCCAATGAAAAAGGTTTCGTTGCTGGAATTTTTAGATGTAAAGTAAGAAATTACAAAAAGTATCAGAAAATAAAAGGCTATTATCCCCAAAATCAATGATGATGACATCTCCTTGTTTTTTTGGCAAGTGTAGAAAAAAAAAAGCACACCACAAAAGTGTTTCGCGTTTGAACTAACAAGATAGCTTTTCCGTTTAAATAGCAATGAACCCAGATAATCCATTGGGAACTCTTAGAAAAAGCGGACCAATGGATTATTTGGGGTTATCCCGATTTAGAAAAATCACCGTTCGGGTACAGCGCCAGCAAACCGGAAAAGTTGATTTTTCGTAATCGCATTGCATTAGAAATTTTTCTAATGCAATAATTGGGATAAAAAGTTAGTTTTGCAGGAGCAAAAAAGGAATGATGCAAATACACACATATCCCTCGAAACTACTGGAAAATGCGGTTGAAGAGTTTGCAAAGTTACCCGGCATCGGCAGGAGAACTGCTTTACGTTTGGTTCTCCACCTGCTCAGGCAACCCCAAGCCGAAGTGGACAGATTCTTAACATCCCTAAATGAGCTGAAGACCAATATAAAGTTTTGTTCCGTTTGTCATAATATTTCCGATACCGAAGTATGCACCATTTGCTCCTCCTCATCGCGCGATAGATCCACTATTTGTGTGGTTGAAAGCATCAGAGAGGTGATGAGCATAGAAAGTACCATGCAGTACAAAGGGCTTTACCATGTACTGGGCGGAGTTATAAGCCCAATGGATGGAATTGGACCCTCTGACCTGGCAATAAACAGCCTGATTGAAAGGGTTTCAAAAGGCGATGTAAACGAGGTTATTATGGCGCTTAGCGCTACGACCGAAGGTGACACCACAAACTTTTACATTTACAAAAAGATAAAAGATTTCCCTGTAATGGTTACAACACTGGCACGTGGTGTTGCTTTTGGGAATGAACTGGAGTACACCGACGAAATTACTCTGGGCAGAGCCCTTCTGAATCGGGTACGTTTCGACAATTCTTTCTCCGTGGAATAATTTTTGACGATTTATAAAAAGATTGTATTTTTAAAACAACTTTAGAACTGATTACCATGCAAAGGTTTTACATCGCTGTAGTTTTTCTGCTAATAATATTTTCAGAGAATCTGAATGCTCAATCGGATATTGGAGGTATAATTGCATCGGGAAACCAAAAAATCAAAGATAAAAACTACAAAGGTGCTGCTGATGATTTTAAAAATGCATTGAGCATTTCTCCCACCGATACTCTGGCCCTTAGCGGGATTATCAGAGCATATACACTTCTGGAAGACTACAGGGAAGCACAAAAATGGATAACTACTGCACTTGAGAGGTACCCTGAAAATGTTGAGTTCATCTACCGTAAAGGAATAATATTTAACCTAAATGGAGAACACGAAAAAGCAATTGCTGAGTTTGAAAATGCAATCCAACGTAAGCCCCATGCAGAGCTTCTCATTCAAATCCTACTCAATAAAGCATCGGCAGAATTCAGACTTGAGAAGTTTAACGAAGCTTTAGCCGATTTTAACAAGGTTATTGAGCTAGATCCCCGAAACTTCAATGCATACAACTACAGAGGGTTGATAAATTTCAAGTTATCCTACTACATCGATGCTGTTACTGACTACACCAAAGCAATCGACCTTGATCCAACATCACCCCTACCCTACTACAACAGGGGGATGAGCTTGCTTAAATTAGCTGAGAAACAGAAGGCCTGCAACGATTTCCGGAAAGCCTGCCAAATGGGATACACAACATCGTGCAAGATGGTAGTTGCCGAATGTGGCGCAAGATAGTTTAGCACCGCTCCTCAAATCCAAAACCGCTATCTCAAACTAAAAAGTGAGACAGATGTTCTCAACGCTCTCTACTTTAACACTTTTACTGGTAACCCCTAAGGTATCCACATAAACAGAAACCATGTTCCAATAAAACTGTAGCAAATTAGCATCGAACATATTGCTATTCCCTTAACACAAAATTTCAAAGTTTTATCAAAAAACCATTGACACGATACCAATTAATAAGGTATATTGCCTCAACCTAAAAAATCTTATATGAAAAAAACACTTTTGTTAGCTGGTAGCCTGATTTTAGGCTTGCTAATACAAGCTATAGCGCAGGTTCCACAAAAAATATCTTATCAGGCTGTTATCCGCAATGCAGATGGAACGGTGGCTGCTAATCAAAATTACGAGGTAAGAGTGGTTATCAGGCTGGGTTCCGAGGTTGGAACCCAGGCATATGCCGAACAGTTTGCTGTAACTACCGATATCCAAGGAAAATTTTGGATACCGATAGGTGCCGGAGTTCCAATAATGGGCTCATTCCAGAACATTAACTGGCTTCAGGGTGCTTACCTGCAGCTGCTTTTGAAAAAATCGGGTGAAGCAGAATACAGTGACTACGGTACATCGCAGATATTAACTGTACCCTACGCGCTGTATAGCCAAACCTCCATGAATGGGATACAGGGAACCAGTAATGCCGGAGCAACTGCCACCTTCGACGGTACAAAATGGAGCGGTACAAACCGAATCCTCATTGACAATAACCAGGTTGTTATTACTCCGAAAGAGGGTTATGACAAGGAATTACCTTTCTTTGTGGTTAAGAACTCCGAGGGGAAAGCAATTTTTGAGGTTTACGAGTACGGAGTCCGATTCTTTATTGCCGAAGACAATGTTAAAGGTGCAAAAGGCGGCTTCGCCGTTGGTGGGTTAACTGGTGGAAAGCAGGATCCCATCTACTACATGCAGATTAATCCTGGCCGGGTTGATTTTGCAATTGACGACAGCTATACCGGAAAAGGGGCCAAGGGCGGTTTTGCTGTTGGGGGGCTTACCAATGGAAAAGCCACTGATTTGAAGTTTTTGGATTTGACACCCGAGAGGATTGAATTCAGGATAGTGGATACAGCCACCACAAAAGGGGCTAAGGGAGGTTTTGCCGTTGGTGGACTGACCAATGCTAAAAGCACACAGATATCCAATTTCCTGGAGGTTACCCGCGATTCTACTTATATTATGAACACCATCCTCTCAACCGGCGATATGCTGGTTACCGGACAAGTCCAAACCAATGTGGGCATGAACTCGCTACCGGTTACCGACAAAGACGGTAATACCTACCAAACCGTTAAGATTGGTACAAAAATTTGGATGAAAGAGAACCTTAGAACAACCACTTACGAAACCGGTACTCCAATACCATTAGCCTATCACTATACCTACAACAACGCCACAAACCCTGACTCAATAATCACTTTTGGAAGGTACTATACACCAGATGCCATTCAGAGTGCCGAGAATGTTTGCCCAACTGGCTGGCATGCAGCAAACTCCTTGGACTGGGAGGACCTCCTACAATTTGTGGGTGGAGTCAACTGGCAGGATAGCATTCGCAACCGGGAAATGGTTCAGAAGATTGCTGAACCGGGCACAACCGTTGATGGAAAAGGATACTGGATCACGGATATGCGGGCCAACAACATTACAGGATTTTCTGCAAGGCCCACAGGTTGGGTTGATATGTACAACGGAATATACTTTAAAAACATCAATAAACGGGCAGTATTCTGGGTCGCAGATACATATGAAACCATAACCATATATAATGAAACCGGTATCCTTAAAAAGGAGTATCCATCAACTCCTGCAGCGTTTCCGGTTCGATGCGTCAAGAACTAATGAAAAACATCCCCTCGGGGATGTTTTTTTTACCCTTAACTTGCTTTTTCTAATTACATTTTTTAACTTGGCATCGATTTTACGTTAAAATATTACATTAATAGTTTAGTATTACTTACAGTTCATAACCAAAGCCATGATTAACGACCTGGAACAAATCCTATCGGCAAGCGCCAAGCGTATGAAACGCTCAGTGATAAGGGAACTACTGAAAATGACTCAGCGTCCGGAGCTCATATCCTTCGCAGGGGGGTTACCATCGCCGGAAAGCTTCCCGGTTGAGCAGCTTAAGCAGGTGGTTTCCGAAGTTCTGGATACCGACAGCGCACGAGCACTCCAGTACAGCGAGACTGAAGGTGACAAAAGGCTGAGAGAGATACTGGTTAATCGGTACCGGAAAAGCGGCCTGAATGTATCCCTAAATAACCTCATCATAACCACAGCATCGCAGCAAGCACTCGATTTGATACCAAAGATACTTGTTAACCCTGGCGATAAGGTTATTTGCGGCCTGCCCAGCTACCTGGGAGGGATATCGGCTTTTGCCGTATACGGTGCCGATCTGATAGGAATAGAGCTGGACGACCAGGGCATGCGAGCCGATTTACTTGAACAGAAACTGGAATATCTAAAAAGCAAAGGACAAAAACCGAAATTCATCTATGTAATACCTGACTTTCAGAACCCCACCGGCATCTGCATGCCAGAGAAAAGGCGAATTGAAATAATAGAACTGGCACGAAAGTATGGGGTGCTGATTGTAGAAGATAGCCCATACCGCGAAGTAAGGTTCAGCGGACAACCCCAAAGAACCATGTACGAGCTGGACGGAACCGGGCAGGTCATTCTGCTGGGAACCATGTCCAAAATTTTTGTTCCCGGATTCCGACTTGGATGGGTTTTAGCCCATGAAAACATCATTGACAAGCTCGTTGTTGCAAAACAAAACACCGACCTTTGTACATCATCATTTGTTCAGAAAATTGCCGCACTTTATTTTGATAAAGGTTACTTTGAAACCAACCTGGCACGAACAAACAGCCTGTACAAAGAAAAACGCGATGCCATGGTGGAGGCATTCCACAAGTACATGCCACAAGGAGTAAAGTGGACCGAGCCGGAAGGGGGGCTTTTCCTTTTCGTCACCCTCCCCGATTACATGGATGCCGAAGACCTGTTCAAAATTGCGATAGATGAAAATGTAGCGTTTGTCCCTGGTACGGTATTCTACTGTAACGGAAAGGGAAAGAACACCCTTCGAATAAACTTTTCATTCATGTCAAAGGAGATGAATGTGGAAGGCACCAGACGTTTAGCAAACGCCATAAAGCACTTGATTAGGTAATCATTCACTGCTTATTTTCCGATATATACAAGATTTAGATTCCAGTTTGATGGAATTGCCCTATTGCTTCTTCCTGAAACATACCGGGAATGCAGCCAATAGTTTAGGTTTTTTACTGTAGATTAAAACCTAAAAATGTAGATTTCCTTACTAAGTCGGAATTTTGTACCTTGGCATCAAAATTCGTACTACACTCTTACACCCCATGTCAGGCAGGCAGATTGATCTATCGGTTGTTATTGTTAACTATAACGTTCGGTTTTTTCTGGAGCAATGCCTGGCAAGTGTAAGATCGGCTCTTAAAGGAATTGAAGGCGAAGTTTGGTTAGTTGACAACGCATCGGCAGATGGGTCGGTTGAAATGGTTCGAGCCAAGTTTCCTGAAGTAAACCTCTTAGAGAACAAAAGCAATGTTGGTTTCTCAAAAGCCAATAACCAGGCAATAAGGCAAGCCCGTGGCCGGTACATTCTGCTACTCAACCCCGACACGGTTGTTCAGGAAAACACCTTTGCCAAATGCTTGGCATTCATGGATGAACATCCCGATGCCGGGGGGCTCACCGTTAAAATGGTAGATGGCAAAGGGCGTTACCTACCCGAATCGAAGCGTGGCTTTCCATCGCCGTGGGCATCGTTTTGCAAGATATTTGGACTCTCCAGGCTCTTGCCAAGATCAAAACGGTTTGCCTCCTACTACCTGGGGCATCTTGATATAAACAAAACCCATAAAATTGAGATACTACCCGGTGCATTCATGTTCCTTCGGGCTGAGACCCTGGAAAAAACCGGACTGCTCGATGAGCAATTTTTTATGTACGGAGAGGACATAGACCTTTCGTATCGAATTATTCAAAACGGCTACCAGAACTACTACTACCCGGAATGCCAGATCATTCATTACAAAGGAGAAAGTACCAAAAAAAGCAGCCTAAACTACGTAATCGTATTTTACAAGGCGATGATTCTGTTTGCCCAAAAACATCTGGGCAAACAAAAAATCCGACACTTTATCCTCCTCATAAAAATTGCAGTTTTCTTTAGAGCTGCATTGTCAATCGTAAAACGGATCATTCAAAACGTATGGTTACCCCTAGCCGATATATTGCTGATGGCTTACGGTGCGCTAGTGATAATTCCGTGGTGGGAGCAGTTCAGGCTAGGAGCCCCCAACCAATACCCCCGAAACATTCTGTTTGGCCTACTCATTTTTTACTTTTTAACCTGGTTCCTTAGCCTGTGGTTTTATGGTTCGTACGATAAACCACAGAACCGGTTATCCAGCGTTAAGGGAACCATAATAGGGACAATAGCCATACTGGTGGTTTATTCGGTACTACCCGTATCGTTCCGCTTTTCGCGTGCCATCATCTTGCTACTGGGTATCTGGATATTAATTTTCACCTGGCTAGTCCGGCTCCTTGCTGATATTTCCGGCCACAACCTGTTTAAGCCAAACCCATTGCGGAAAAAGGTTCTATTTATAGGAACAAAAAATGAATTTGAACAGTCCCTTCCCATTTTAAGCGTTGCAGGCATTCCGGCGCAAAACATATCCCAAATCGAACCTGAAGAAATAATTGACAGCCCCTTCAATCTGAAAAGCAACATCATAGCCGACGCCATAGATGCGAAAGGAGTTTCAGAGGTGGTATTTGGAACGGAAAAAATCCCCATGACATGCATTGTACAGACCATGATATACCTAAGCCCCCAGGATATTGAGTTTAAAATCGCCCTTCATAGCGGTGAATCCATTATAGGTAGTAATTCGATTGAATCGCAAGGCGAGCTCTACACCCTTGAGGTAAAAGCACTGGGTAATAGGTTTGCAAAACGACAAAAAAGAGTATTTGACATCGTTGCTGCGCTTATTATTATTACCCTGTTTCCCCTCATCTTCGTAAAACTGCATAAACCATTATTCATTTTTTCCAACGCCATAATGGTTTTAATCGGTAAAAAAACCTGGATAGGTTATCACCCCACGCCGGATGTGCAACTTCAACCTAAAATAAAACCTCCGGTATTCTGTTTTAAACAATCGTACCGGCATGATATTTCTGAATCCCAATTAAACTCCATGTATGCAAGGAATTTTAGTGTAAAAACCGACTTTAAGGAGCTAATGGAGAATATTTTCAGATATTAGCATTCCCTTTACTACAAACTTCAGTATACTTTCTGTTGAGGCCTTTTAAACACACTCCTGCTTTCGAAAAATTAATTCGAACAAAATCAACTTTTTCATCAGAATAGTGTTACTAGGTTGAAAATTGAGAATAAAATCAACCCGTTCAAGTATGGCAGAAATTAAGATATTGCTCCCAGCAATGGGCGAAGGTGTTACCGAGGCGAAGATTACTAAATGGCTTGTTAAACCGGGCGATAAAGTAGAAGCCGATCAACCCCTGGTTGAAATAGCCACCGACAAGGTGGATTCTGAGGTACCATCGACTAACACAGGAACTGTAAAAACCCTTTTGTTTGGCGAGGGCGATTCCCCCCAGGTTGGTCAGGCCATTTGCATCCTCGAGGTTGAAGGAACATCAACCGAAACTTTACCTCAACCCCAAAATCAGGTAAAAATTGAACTACCCAAAGAACAGATAGCAGAAAACATTGCCACTCCGCTAGCTGAACCAGTGCAAGAGAAACCAGCCGGAACGAAAGGCTACCCAAACTACCTGTCCCCTCTAGTGCGTTCCATGGCCATACAAGAAGGCATTGGTATGGATGAACTCCTGAAGCTTGAAGGCACTGGATTAAACGGTAGAATTACCAAAGACGACCTATTGCAGTACTTGGAAAAGAAGAGTCAGAAGATTGCAGAGGTTGAAGCCAAAGCTAAAGAGAATACACTAATCGAAACAACAGCGGCCACTGCCGACATGAATACAACAATGGCTACGTTTGCCCATGAAGTAATACCTATGGATAGGATGCGCAAACTTATAGCGGAGCACATGGTGCGCTCCAAGCAAACCTCGGCACATGTAGCTTCATTCATCGAAGTTGATGTAACCAATCTGGTAAACTGGCGTGAGACAAACAAGGAATCATTTCAGAAAACTTATGGCGATAAGCTAACGCTAACCCACCTGTTTGCCCAGGCCACGGTGGCCGAAATCAAACGCTACCCCTTGCTCAACTCATCGGTGGAAGGCGATAACATCATTCTCAAGCGCGATATCAATTTAGGAATTGCCACCGCATTACCCAATGGCAACCTGATTGTGCCGGTGGTAAAGCGAGCTGAGACCCTTAACCTGGCAGGTTTAGCAAAACACATCAACGACTTAGCACAGAGGGCCAGAGACAATAAGCTAAAACCCGATGAAGTAGCAGCCGGAACCTTCACCATTACCAACCTTGGCTCATTCGACACCCTTACCGGAACCCCCATCATCAATCAGCCACAGGTGGCAATACTGGCCATTGGAGCAGTAAAAAAACGTCCGGTGGTAATCGAAACGCCTGCTGGCGACATGATTGCCATACGGCAAATGTGCATTCTTTCGCTATCATACGACCATCGTGTTATAGATGGTGCACTTGCCGGGCAGTTCCTGAAGTCGCTCCGCGACAGGCTGGAAAGTTTTGATGCGAAACATCAAATTCTATGATGTTCTAAAGCCATTCCAAGTTGCACTGCAATTAGGAAAAGCTTCAACGGTGATTGAAAACATTCTTTAATAGGATGAAATATCCATATTATCCCTCATTCACCGCTAAAAAGAGCATCGTCAAATAATTCGGACCGCTTATCAAAATTGAAGAATCCTTACCCCATGAAAAGCAACAAAAAATGCCATTGAACGTAAAATTAACAGTTCATTTAACTAAATTAATTTTAGGTTGACTTTACACATATTGGTAATTTTAGCTATATATTTGAAAGGTAAAATCTTATATCGTATCACTTGAAGTGATAAAGTTAGAAAGTTAGGTAACAATTTTAACTAATGAGGTGGGGAGCGGTTTTTGCACTTCTTGTTTTAATCTCTGAAGGCAGCCTAAGCGCACAGAAAAGCGCTTACTACCGCCGTATTTTTGTGGATGCTGAGTATTACCTTCTGTACGAAGAGTACCGCGACGCCCTACCGCTATACCAAGAAATCTACAAAGCCTATCCAACTAATAACAATATTGCATACCGTATAGGGCTCTGCTACCTGAATATTCCTAACGAAAAGCAGAAATCGTTACCCTATTTTGAAAAGGCAATCACCTCAATCACTGACAATTACAGGGAAGGGTATTTTACAGAGAATAATGCCCCGAAAGAGGTTTACCTTTACTATGGTCGAGCATTAAGGATTTTAGGGCAGTTTGACAAAGCCCAAAAGGCTTTTGAAAGTTACCAAAATAGGCTGAAACCAAATGAATTATCGGAACTAAGGATTGTCAGAAAAGAGCTGGAGTCGCTCAGCTATGCCCGCGAAATGATAGCTAAACCCAAAAAACATGCGATAACTCCCGTTGGCAGGAATATTAGCACCCGCTTTCCCGAGGTTAATCCGGTTTCCGACAGTTCCGGAAACACCCTTGTATACACCTCGGTGCAGCGGTTCTACAATGCCATACTCATAAGTAACCGTGGAAATGAGTTTTGGAATAACCCTCTAAACCTGAACCCACAACTCTATGCCGATGGTCAGATAAGAACTGTGGGTATAACATCGAACGGAAACATCCTTCTACTTTCCCGAAACGATAACGATATTTACAATCTCTACTACAGTACCTACAACAAGGAAACTAATTCCTGGACACCGATATCGAAATTCCCCAAGGAAATCAATACCTCAAGGAGCTGGCAAACATTTGGTTCTCTATCGAAAAATGGCGATACGCTTTACTTCAGCAGTAACCGGGAGGGCGGATTTGGAGGTTTCGACATCTGGATGTCAGTAAAAACCTCATCGGGATGGTCTGCTCCAATAAATCTGGGTAAAAATGTAAACTCCCAGTTCGATGAGATTGCCCCATTCCTCACCGAGAACGGGAAAAGACTGTTCTTTAGCTCCAACGGGCACCGCACCATTGGCGGTTTTGACATTTTTTATTCGGATTATGAGAATAAAGCCTGGGGAATCCCCCAAAACATTGGATATCCATTGAATACCACCGATGATGATACATTCTTTTTCCCGATAAAGAATGGTGCTGAAGGATACTACTCTAAAAACACGGAAAGTAATAGCGGCGACGAGGACATCTACCACGTGGTGCTGGACATTCAGCCTAACCGTTAATCATGAAAAAATTACTTACAATATACTTCGCTTTTACTTACCTGTTCATATCAGCAGGGGTTGCAAAATCTCAAACTAAAACCGAGATCGACGAATTATATAAAGATGCAAACTCCTACTTCTTTTTTGAGGATTACGAGGAAGCACTCGCCTTATACCTTAAGATGTATAAGTTTCAACCCGAAAACAATAACCTGAACTTTCGAATAGGCTTTTGCTACCTCAACATACCCGGAAGCAAGCATAAAGCTATACCATACCTCGAAAAAGCTATAAAGAACACAACCAGAACATATAACGAGGAATCGATAACCGAACAACGAGCTCCGGTTGACGCTTTCTTTTACCTTGGCAATGCCTACCTTGCAAATAACCGGATTGATGATGCATTAAAGACCTACGATAAGTTTTACGAACTAACCAAAGGAAAAGGGAACTGGGATTTTGAATACTTCAACCACCAGGTTAAGGTTGCCAAAAACTCACTAGCCATCCAACGGAACCCCGTAAACTTTATCATCTCAAACCTGGGCGATAAGATAAACGACCGCTTTCCCAACTTCAATGCGGTAGTATCAGGAAATGGCCAGGTACTGGCTTACACCACAAAACAAAAATTTTACAACGCCATAAACATAGTTCGTAAAGAAAGCAATAACCAATGGGGTAAACCCGTAAACATAACACTGGACTTAGCCGTGGATGGCATCTGCTCCACCCTCTGCCTTTCCTATGATGGCACTGAGCTCTACCTGTTTAAGGACGATAATCACGATGGAAATATTTACGTTTCGCGTTTCAATGGAAAAAACTGGACACCCATAAAAAAGCTGAACAAAAATATCAATACCGAAGCATACGAAACGCATGCATGCCTTAGTCCCGATGGCAAACAGCTCTACTTTTCGAGCAATCGCAAGGGGGGATTTGGGGATTTGGATATCTGGGTAAGCACCCGCTCAAGCGGCGACGAATGGGGCCCTGCTGTTAACCTGGGTCCTAACATAAACACAAACCTGAACGAAACCACTCCTTTCCTCACGTCAGATGGCACAACGCTTTACTTCAGCTCCGAAGGGCACAACAACATGGGAGGATACGATATTTTTGTTTCGCAGCTCAACGGGAAAGGGGAATGGTCAACTCCGGTAAACCTGGGCTACCCCATAAATACAACCGACGATGATCTGTTTTTCCATCCCATTGGCGATGGCTCCCGCGCATATCTTGCCCGATTTGACGACGATTCCTTTGGCGAACAGGATATCTACGAAGTTGAACTTTTCATCCCACGATTCCGAAAATCCATTGTACCACAATCAAAAGCTTTTGAGCGATTAAGTGACAGAACTTTTAGCTGGATTGTAGTTGACACCCTGGTCGGCAAGGGAATTGCAGAACTTGACCCCTGGACTTCAACCATAAACTTTGAGCGCTACCCCAACCGAAACTATAGACTTTACCTTGAAGGAAAGAAGTTTGAGTTAGTGGAGAAAAGAATTGAGATTACGGCTAAACCCACTGATACTGAAACCACTGAACAACAAGCTGTAACTTCAACTAAGGTATTGGAAAAACCAGCCATGGCTGAGGTTGGTAAAAAAGACACAAACTCTCATGAGCATTTCGACAAGCTAAAGCAACCATTATGGCCTGCCGATAGCCAAAACCTTGAGAAAAACCTGAAAAGCGTTGAAAGTACCAACTTCAGCGACGAACAGTACCTGTCAGAGATCCTTCTCATGCTTACCCCACAGAATAAGCAAAGGCAAATCATTCCCATACTAAAAAAGAACTGGAATTTTAGCTCTCAATCCCTTAATGAAAACATTATTCGGTTTGCCGGATCCTTCTCAGAAAACGAAGGGAAAGATGCTATGATAATAGCATTAGGAAAACTACTCGACGAGATTGATCTTGCAGGTTCTGAAAGCAAAGTACCTGGCAGTAAGAAGTTATCGCCAACCAATCAGCCTCCATTTGTAAGAGTTTATAATGAGTTGGTCAACAAATCGTCGAAAGATTTAGGCGATGACTTGGCACAAGTAATGCTTACTAATCCGGGTATAAAATCGTTGCATGAGCTTATTGCTCTATATCAGAAACAGAACGAAAAAAACTACGAGGCTCATCGGGATGAGTTTCTAATCGTGCTATCGCAGTTTGCCATAACCAGATTCATGGCACTCCCCGATGAGCAAAAGATATCCCTTTACAATAACTTGACGGATAACAACCTCAACAAGGCTGCTCCACAAAGTTTGGGTTGGTTGTGGTACTTGCTTGGGATTATCCTAATTGCCGGTGTTTTGGGATTATATCAATACAAGAAGAAAAGAATCAGCTAAAAGGTTGGACAGGGAATAGCCTTCCAGCGTTTCTTTGGGGTGAGCTTAAACTCGTAGATAAACGAAAGCTCATGCGACCCACCAGATGCCAGGCCTAAACGGGAAATAGTAAAATCATAGCTGTATCCCACACTTACCTGCTCCCATTTGTACCCTGCCATAAATGCAAGCGCATCGACCCTGCGACCAACGTCGTTCTTGGGTAATCCCCGCCACCAAACTCCAAAGCTTACGGGTTCCGAGTAGAAGTAAAGCCCCAGGTCAAGCTGACGGTAGATATCCTGAATACGATAGTTAAATGCTATTGTAAAAGATTCTTCAATCCGGCTAAGTAAAAATCCCTTAGTAACGTACCGATACCCCCCGTGAACTGTTATTTTATGGGATAGTCGGGAATTATCGTCATAAAAAGTAGCGACTGGTTTAAGCATGTGATCCCAGGTAACACCGAACCAAACATTATCGGAGTAGGCAAGGATAGATGATGATACATCTATATCCCATACGGCATCCTTTCCCGGCTGAATAACCGAGGTGGGAGGCATTGGAGTGGATGTAAGCTGGTCGCTGAAGATAAGCTTACTGAAATCGATAGAGATTTGCTGAAGGAAGAAGGCTAAGCCGGGACGAATATGCCAATCGGGGTATGGCTCAATGTCGTAAGAGTATAGCACTCCCATCCGAGTGTTTGCCAATTCACCATCGCCTGCCTGATCGCGCATGGCTATTAAGCCAAAACCACTCCGAAAGGCAGGAGAGTTATGATCCCAGGAGAGGCTAAAGGTATTGTATGTTCCTGGCACAAAAGTCCACTGATTGCGATAGTTTGCTGCAACCCTGTAGCCCACTATTCCACCGGTAAAGGAGGGTGACAGGTAAAGCGGATTTGCATAAAACTGAGTAAACTGCACATCCTGCGGGTAGGCTAAAAATGCAGAAAACGAAAAAAGTAGAAAAAGCTTATATCGTATCAGTTCTTTCATCTAAATGATTCTTAACGAAGCAACGTGACATTACCTTTCATGTCGAAGGGCTTACCATTAGTAAACTTACCAATGGCTCGCCACATGTAAACCCCCTGTTGAGCCAGCTTCCCGTTTACATAACCATCCCATCCAATATTAACGTCGGTTGAGGTGAAAAGTTGCTCTCCCCAACGCGAGAATATCATCAGCTTATACTCAATCACTCCGTGGTGATATGGATGGAATACCTCATTTTTATAGTCGATGGCATCGTAAACTCCGCCATTAGGTCCGGCAGGATTGGGTTTAAATGCATTAGGGAACCTGATGTAACCCGAACCCTCAACCCAAACCGACGGGAATTTTGAAATGGAATCAACGCAAACATCGTTTCCGTAATCCATGTAAGCCCACAACGAAACCCTGAACTCACCCAGCCTATCGTAGGTATGAACCGGGTCGCGCTCGGTAGTTTGATAACCATCGCCAAAATCCCACAGGCAACGGGTATACTGGGTGGAAAGGTTGTAAGCGTGAACGGTGGCATCGGGAAGCATTACCCGTGGAGGTTGGATAGCAAAATCGGCTTTGGGGCTATCGTAAACCCGGAATATTTTGTAGTAGAATCTATTTCCAGCATCGTTGGTGACCGTGAGTTTAACAACGTAATAACCGGGTTCTGTGTAGGTATGTCGTGGGTTACGTTCTGTTGAGGTTGTTCCGTCACCAAACTCCCATAGGTAATTATCGGCATACAACGAAGCATCCACCATTTGCACCTCCATGGGGGCACAAGCTGAATCAACGCTGCTGGTAAAGATTGCTACAGGTTCGGTTGGGAGCAGGTAAACAAACACCGTATCGGCATCGGAACAACCATGGGGAGCATCGATTCGCATGTTTATCTGATATTTGAAACCCTGTTCCTTTGGTCCCCAGCGGGTGTAGGTTTTTGTACCGGGATTTTTATCGGTACTAAAGGTGTTATCGCCAAACGCCCAGCTGTAGCTCCAGCTATTTGCAGCCGGGCTGCTCTGGTTATAGATGTTGAAGGTGGCATTGGGGAATACTTGTAACGGTGGTTCGGCTGCGATGTTGGCGATTGGAGTAGCGTAAACCGTTATTTGCTGGGTATCACGATCGAAACAGTTAAATTCAGAAGATGCGTAAAGGATAACATTGTAAACCGTATCGGTTTCGGTAAAGTTAAGGAAAGTATGTGAGGGCGTTGGGAACGAAGAGGTTATGCCATCGGCAAAGTCCCACTTATAGAACTTGGCATTTAGGGTGTTGTTAGTGAAATTCACCTCGAATGGGCTGCAAGCCGCATACCCTGGATTTGCAACGTAGGAAGCAACAACCTCAGGGAATACGTAAATGGTTTGGTACACTCTATCGTCACAGCCAAACTCGGTTACCGTGCGAAGCCTGATTTGATAGGGTTGGGTCTGGTTGGTGTAGTTGTGGAAAATATGCTGCATGTTAGCCTGGCTGGTGGTGGTGGAATCGGCCCCATCGCCAAAATCGTATTCAAAAGTGAGGTTTGTACCCAGCGAGTTGTTATCTATTTCCACTAAGAATGGTGGACACGAGATGTACTCTCCGGTAAGCTCCATGGCAGCATAAGGCCTGGGATGTACCACAACCTGATGGAATATCGAGTCGGTACAGCCATGCTCACTCACCGAAACCAACTTTACCGTAAAGGTGCTATCAACATACTTATCGGTATTGTAGTAAGTTAACGTAGGATCTTTAAGCAAGGAGTTTACCCCGCTTCCTAAATTCCAGTAGTAGCTATTATTAGCACTGTAAGCCACCGTTTGGTTAGTAAAGTTCACCGTGAGCGGATGACAACCGGAGAGGTTACCTGTAAACTCGGGGTAGATATGGGGGAACACCCGTACCGGAAGTTTAAGGCTATCGATACACAACGTATCGCCACTATAGCTGGTTCGTAGGGTAATAGTGGGCGATTGTATTGACGGTGGTGAATTGGTGTTATTAATATAGGTGACTGAGCCAGGTTGCTCTCCGAAGTATTGTGGTCTTCCATCACCAAAATCCCAGCGATACTTGTAAAGAGCAGATGTGGATGAGTTATTTAGATTTATTGTAAGCGGTGTACATCCTTCATATTGGTTCCACTGGAAATCAGCTTTTACAAGCGGGTAAACAGTTACTACAGTATCCTTAAAGCTCTTACATCCAAAGGCATTAGTGGATGTGAGCTTAGCCGTAAACTGTACCGATTGATCCTTATAGGTATGGCTGTACTGGTGTGGCTGGGGCGTGGTGGCTGCCGCTGTTGAGCCATCGCCAAACTCCCATAGGTAAGTAGCCAGACCCGATGAGTTATTGGTAAAGTTCACCGTTAATGGGTTGCAACCAACCGTTTTATCTACATTAAACCTCGATACTACCCTGGGATAGATGGTTAGGGTTCGGTAGGTACTATCTGCACAACCCGTAACCGCATCGCGAGTTACCAACTTCAGGGTATCGGTAAGGATGCTGTTCAAAGTGAGATTATCAAAACGGTAGTGGAAAGTATTCTTGTTGTAGGTAATGGTATCGCTGTTGTACACCGTGTACCAGTAAAAGGTGTTTCCGTTGAGCGATGTATTGGTTAGCTCAATGTTAAACGGGGTACACTGCGATAGCTGGGCAAAAACGAACTGCGCCTCAACCTTGGGATAAACACGAATGTCGCGGGTGATGCTATCGCGGCATCCTAGAGGGTTAATGGTAGTTAGAGTAACCTGATAAACGCTGTCGATGCTACCCCTATTGGTGAATGTATGGGTAATATTGGGTGTGTTTCCGCTCTGCCCATTGCCAAAATCCCAGAGGTAGACCAAGCTGCCACCGGTTGATACGCTTTGGAAATTGACCGAGAGATCGGAGCAGCCCACCAGCGCGGAAGCATTAAATTGGGCATCAACTATGGGGTAAACCTGAAGATCGCGTGATTGGAATGAAGGACAGCCCTCATCGTTTTGTGCTTCAAGGGTTATGGTGTAGGTAGCAATGTTATTGGGGTCGGTATTGGTAAAGCTACGTGTAAAGGGGTTTCCGCTGGCAAAGGTTTCGGATGCAGGCAAGCCGGGGGCACCACCGTAAGTCCAAATGTAGGTTGAGGCACCAATAGCTTCAGGATTAAAGGTGACATCGAAAGGTGTGCAGTTCTCGGCATACTCAAAGGTGAAATGCGACTCTACACGGTTATACACCTCAATGTTATGGAATGCGGAATCGGTACAACCATACTGGCTCACCACGCGCAGACGGGTGTTATAGTTTGCATTGTTGTTTGGATCGTTATTAATGTAGATATGCTGAGGGCTTTGCTGTACCGATGAACCGCCATCGCCAAAATCCCAGTAGTAGAAACTATTAGAAAGTGGCGAGCCAACACCTCTGAAGTAGCTTGAATTATTGAGATTAACGCTTAAGGGGTTGCAACCCCGATCAATGGAAGGAGTGAAGCGTGCGGCCACTTCCGGATAAACCGAGAGAGTAGTAGTAGCCACATCGCTACAACCATGACCGTTCACTACTGTTAAACGAGTTGTTGGGTTTTGCACCACTCCGGTTTGGTTCACAAACTGATGGGTAATGGTGTTGGGTGCTGCAGGTAGCGTGGTTTGGTCAATGGTACCATCGCCGTCCCAGTCCCAGCGGTACTCCGTTATGCCGGGATGCTTGGTATATACATACCTCACATCGAGCGGTGAGCAGCCAAAGCTGGTATCAATGGCAAACTGCGCATCGATAAACGGGTAAACGGTAATATTGGTTGATGCCTGAGCGGTACAACCGTAATCGGTGTAAACCGTAAGGGTAACGGGGTAAGTAACATCGGCACCGGTGAGGTTAACAAAGGTGTGCGTTGGCGATTTCTGTGCCGACGAGCTACCATCGCCAAAGTTCCAGTTATAAACGGTGGCGTTGGCTTTGGAATTATCGGTAAAGGTAACAGCTAACTCATTGCAGCCTGCAGTAACGCTGGGAGTAAAATCGGCTGTTACCGAAGGATAAATTACCACGTCGTGCGACTCAGTATCGGTGCAGCCCCCCTCATTAGTAACGGTAAGGGTTATTGTTCGGGTGACCGGTGTCAAACCATTATTGATGTACGGATGGGTATGATCCAGGTTTGTTCCACTGGTAGGCGTACCATCTCCGTAATCCCAGCTATAGGTTACAATCCCTCCTCTTGAGTTATTATCAATATTTGCTGTAACAGGCGAACATTGCGCTGCAGGGGTTACGGCAAAATCAGCATAGATTTGGCTAAATATCCTTATGATTGTTGTTGCCACATCCTGGCATCCAAACTGGTTACGGGCGGTAAGGGTTACGGTGTAATCTCTGAAATTATTGGTTTGATTATCGTACACATGGGTAGGGTTTACCAGGGCGGAACTGGCACCATCGCCAAAATCCCAGCTGTAGGTATTTACCACGCCACCTGGATTAGTGGAAGCAGGTGAGGTATTATTAGTGAATACAACATTTAAAAGATTACAGTATTGGGCTTGCGGTGTGGTAAATGCGGCGTTGACCTCAGGAAAAACCCTGATTGTACGCGATACTGTTTGGCTACAACGATTACCAGTGTTGAAAACTCTCAGCTCAATGGTATAGTCAATAAAGGTATTTGTGGTATTGGTTAGTACAATGGTGGTATCGCGGCCGGTGGTTTTGAATAGCGTGCCATTCAACCGCCACTCGTAACGAGCCGTATCACCTACACTCAGGTTATCGATGTTAACTGTAACAGGCGAGCAGCCATTGGAGACATTAACGGCAAAGTTTGCCTCAAAGAAAGAGTAAATGGTAATGGCAGCTGTTGCGGTATCGCGACACATAAAGGGCGATGTTGCAATCATCCG
>CALBBQ010000024.1 GCA_937926785.1 uncultured Bacteroidales bacterium
TCAGAAACCACTTCGAACTCGATATTGACCCTAACCTCCCTGTGAAGCTTGATCTCGGCGGTATAGGTACCCACTTCCTTAATCTGATCTTCTTTCAGGGTGATGTTCTTACGGTCAATTTCAAATCCTTTTGCAGCCAGAGCCTCAGCAAGCTGGATGGTGTTAACCGATCCAAAAATCTTGCCGGTTGAACTGGTTTTCGCTCCGATGGTAAGCTTAAGGCCTTCCATCTTGTTGGCTAGTTCCTGAGCATCTGCTTTAATCTTAGCTTCCTTATGGGCCTGCTGCTTAATATTCTCAGCAATCACTTTCTTTGCTGATTCAGTAGCAGCAATTGCTATTCCTTTAGGAATAAGGTAGTTGCGAGCGTAACCGTTCTTAACGGTAACAATGTCGTGCTTATTACCTAGTTTGGCAACATCCTGTAGTAGTATGATTTCCATTTGCTTATCCTCCTACCGGTTACTTTAATAAATCGGTTACGAATGGTAGCAATGCCAGGTGACGAGCCCTTTTAATAGCAGTTGCTACCTTGCGCTGGTATTTCTGCGAGGTTCCGGTAATGCGGCGGGGTAAAATTTTACCCTGCTCGTTAAGGAACTTTTTAAGAAACTCGGGATCCTTGTAATCGATGTACTTGATGTTGTTCTTGCGAAAACGGCAGTACTTTTTCTTCTTAATCTCAACGGTTGGTGGTGTGAGATATCTGATTTCTGATTGATTCTGGCTCATTGTTTAACCCTCCACAGTTTTAGGTTCAACTTTGTTGCTACGTCTCTTTTGAGCGTACTCAATGGCATGCTTATCCAGCTTAACAGTTAAGAACCGGATAATACGCTCGTCGCGACGATACTGGGTTTCCAGTTTATCAATCAATGCACCATCGGCTTTGAATTCAAAAAGGTGGTAAAAGCCGGTAGTTTTTTTCTGAATGGGGTAGGCCAACTTTCGTAATCCCCAACTTTCCTCATGGATCATTTCACCACCATTTTCAGTGATGAAACTCCTGAACTTGGTAACCGTTTCCTTCATCTGGGCCTCAGACAAAACGGGAGTAGCAATGAAAACGGTTTCGTAATGGTTTAACATAGCTGTTTGATTTTATTTAAATTAGCGCGCAAATTTAATTCATTTACTTTTAATTGCAAAACATTTTTTTATGTCAGCCCATTCCAAGTTTCTTTGCAACTGCTTGTGTGTTACCAGATCGGAGGTAGTGAATGCTGTCAGGAAAAGGGGAGCCGAAACGTTGACCGATATCCAAAACCTGACGCATGCATCCACCGGGTGCCGAAGGTGCTTGCCCCTGGTAAGCGAAGTTTTGAAAAAAGAATTGGAAGGTAAGCGGGTCGAAGGTTTGCAGCTGAAAATAGATTTTGACAGTTAGCCATCCCTCCCTTCGGAGAGGTTGATGAGTAGTTCCTGGATCCTTGAGAATAGAACAGCCTTATTCTGCCTGTTTGAACGCTGAAGGGCAACCGTGGCGTTGTAAAGAAGCTGCATGATGGCAACCTGGTTGCTGCATGGGAGGTAGTACTGAATGGAGTCTTCAATTTTTTGTTGGGAAAGGAAAAGTTCAATCTCTTTGGCTCCGAAGAGTGAGCCGTAGTTAAATGGATTAATGTAAAAGAGAATGCTTCTCTTCTCATCATTTTCTTGTTTTTGCTGGAAGTACCTATCTTTATAGGCAAGAACGAAGTTGTGGGGCAGGTTAACACAGTATATGGGAAGGCCCAGCTTTTGAGCGATAATCCCATAAAAGAGCGATAGTATGATAGGGCCGCCTTGTTTGGATTCAATAAGGTTATTGATGAAGTGGTTTTGTGGGGAGTAGTAGTTTGATGTGTTTGGCTTATAACCATTTACCTTAAATAGGATATGGTTAATTATTTTAACCTTTTCCAGTGCGGTTAGGCTATTGTTCAGCTCCAGCCATATATCGCGCCGCAGGCGTTCAACCTCGTCGTAAATGGTTTTTGTGTTCAAATCGGGGTACTGGAGGCGGGCTACCAGTATGGTTCCTTCAAGCAAGTCGTTATCGGCTGATTTAGCCCATTGGCTGAACCGTTCAGCCAGGTGGTTGTACTGGATGGTATCAATCAGCTCCTCAATTCTATTTTGAAGCAGTATATTGTCGGTTTTCTCCCATACGTTTTCCAGTATGGGTATAACCTCATTTCCTTCCTTCACAATTTTCTCAGCAACCACGTTGAATACTTTGGCGTCCGGATCGTCCAGAAGGGTGATGAGCGATTTGATATACTTGGCATCCAATGTAGTACTACAAGGTTGAGAGTTTGTCTAAAGTGTTCTCAATCAGCTTGCTGATGTAGGGCTTGTAATCCTTAGTCGCGTCCTTTACAACCCGGTTGGCAATGATGGTGCAGATGGTTAGTGAGTCGTGACCAAGCAGCAACGACAAACCGTTGATAGCCGAACTTTCCATCTCAAAGTTGGTAATTTTCCGACCTTTGTAGTTAAAGCTAACGATTTTATCGTTTAAAAGCGGATCGGCCAAGGGTAAGCGCAGTACTCGCCCCTGAGGACCATAGAATCCGGGGGCCGAAATAGTCACACCAGGTATTGTAAAGTCTTTAAATAGTGATATCAATTTTGACGACGATTTGCAAAAATAGGGCTTGGCACAAAGGGGGTTCCAGTTGGTATGCTTGAGGAATGCCTCTTCCATTTCCAGGTCACTTATCAGGTTCCGGTTAGCATAAAAGTTAAGCAGTCCATCAAAACCAACGCTGATTTCGGTCATTACAAAGCTACCAAGTTCAATCTCGGGTTGTAGGGCACCAGAGGTGCCTAAGCGGACTAGAGTAAGTCTCTTTTTCTCCGGTTTTTCGGTACGTGTTTTTAGATCGATATTTACAAGGGCATCCAGCTCATTAACAACAATATCTATGTTATCGGTACCTATCCCCGTTGATACAACGGTTAATCGTTTTCCTTTGTATAAACCGGTAGCGGTTTTAAACTCCCGGTTCGATACTGACACCTCGATGCTATCAAAAAAAGCCGAGACCGTATCCACCCTTCCCGGATCACCCACAAGTATTATTTTGTCAGAAATATCTTCAGGTTTCAGGTGCAGATGGAATATGCTCCCATCGGGATTAATGATTAATTCAGATGATTCGATTACTCTCATGGTGATTTGATTTACCCTGCAATTATAGCAAAGGTTTACCTTAAAACCATCTTTTTTTAAAAAGTTTTAGCTTGTATGGGTTTATTATGAGGTAAGCGATTGGTAAATTTGCAAAAAAATACAAGCAGACTATGATTCAGCGAATCCAAAGTTTATTCCTGTTAGCATCAGTTATTCTGTTAGGAATACTAATTTCAAACCCTTTTGCTGCATTTACAGTGGAACCTCAGATGCTAAAGTATTCACTAACCACCTTAGGGCTTAGTAGCCCTGAAAATTTAAGCGCAGAGCGAATTCATACCCTTTGGTTTCTGTTTGCTTTTCTATTGTTGGTTTTGCTTATCAGCTTGATCACAATATTTGTGTACAGAAGGCGAATGCTGCAGATCAGGCTTTGCATTATCAGCATAGTAATGCTGGTGGGTGTTCAAGGGGTAATGTTTTATATAGTGAATGCCATAGGGAAAAACCTTAATGCAAAGCCGCAGTACAGCATCGTTTTTATTTTTCCACTAGTTTCTGCCATACTCAATTTTCTGGCGCTAAGGGCAATAGCCCGCGATGAGGCACTCATTCGTTCTCTGGATAGGCTACGTTAGATTTTGTGCAGATTGCTATAAATATTGCAGAAGCAGCTGCTCCCAGTGCGGCAACGTAAAAAAGTATTCGCGATCCAGCTACGGCCCAAATGGCTCCTGCAATACTGCTTGCTAAAAGTGTAGCAATGCTTTGAAGGCTATTGAGTAAACCCAATCCGGTGGCAGTTCTGTTTTTGGGCACGTTGTTGGTTACCCACCCTTTAACAACCCCTTCGGTGGCGGCAGCGTACAATGAGTAAAGACCAAAAAGGGCAACGTATACGCCCACACGGTTAGCTTCGGCAAACAGAAAGTAGGTGATTGCAAATATCGAGATACCTAAAACAACCATTTTTTTCATGCCAAATCTGTCGGCTAACCATCCCATGGGGTAGGAGAGTAACGCATAAAGCAGGTTGTATGAGATGTACATACCTATAAGGTATGTGTCCGAGACCCCCGATTCCTTGACTTTGAGCAACAGGAAAGCATCGGAACTGTTGAAAAGTGTAAAGCCAATGATACCAATGAGGATATGCCGATAGTTTGCTGGTGCAGTTTTCCAGAACTCCAAGAATGAAAAAAAGCTTACACTTTTCTGGGTTTCAGGTTTAGTTGTTTTTGATGCAGCTTTTTCACGAATCAACAATGTCAGCGCAACAGCCACCAAGCCAGGAAGAAATGCCACAAGAAACAGAAGCGAGTACTGTCCGGGAAAATACCACAGAAACACCAAGGCTACTGCAGGACCAATTGCTGCGCCAAGGGTATCCATTGCCCTGTGAAACCCAAATACTTTACCTTTGGTGGCAGGGGTTGCCTCGTCGCTCAGCAGAGCATCGCGGGCGCTTGTTCTTATGCCTTTTCCAAGTCTATCGGTGGTTCGGGCTAAGAATATCCAAATTGGCCATTGGCTTATGGCTAGGGCTGGTTTTGATAAAGCGCTCAACAGGTAGCCCCAGCGGATGAAGGGTGTTCTCTTGCCCATCTTATCGGAAAGCTCGCCAAAGTATCCCTTGCTGAATCCTGCTGTGGCTTCAGCAACACCTTCAAGTATGCCTATAAGTAGTACCGAAAAGCCAATTGATTTTAAGAAAACCGGCATAATCGGGTAAAGCATTTCGCTCGCAATATCGGTGAACAGACTAACCAGCGAAAGCGTTATGACAGTGGATGTTAAAAATTTTTTCATAACTAAACCTTTTACACAAAAACCAATCTAAAGGTTACATTTTTTTGTTAAATCGCAATAATTTATTTTGAATTCGTTTTCTATTGTATAATTTTGATTTCACTTTTATTAACAAATTTTCTAATTCTAAAACGTATGAACTACAAAAAAAGGTTTTTGTATTCACTTGTCTTACTTGCATTTGCAGGTATTCAGGCATATGGTCAGGCCGGATGGAATACCCCTGTACCTGTTGATGCTAACGTGCGTTATGGTAAGTTGGACAATGGTTTAACCTACTACATCCGCAAAAACAGTGAGCCCAAGCAACGTGCAGAGTTCTATATTGCTCAAAATGTGGGCGCAATCCTTGAGGAGGACAGCCAGAATGGTTTAGCTCACTTCCTGGAGCACATGGCTTTTAATGGGACTAAGAACTTCCCCGGAAAAGGAATCATTAACTACTTTGAGACCGTTGGGGTAAAGTTCGGTTTTAATATCAACGCCTTCACCTCTGTTGATGAAACAGTATATAATCTTTCCGACGTACCCACCATACGCGAGGGAATAATTGACAGCGCTTTACTTGTCCTTCACGACTGGTCGAGTTTTATCAGCTTACTACCTGAAGAGATTGAATCGGAACGTGGCGTAATCCGTGAGGAATGGCGTACAGGACGTAATGCTGAGCGTAGGATGTACAAGCAGCTCATGCCTGTTATGTACAAGGGTTCAAAGTATGCTGAACGGGATGTAATTGGCGATATCAATGTTATTAACAATTTTAAACACCAGGAGCTGGTTGATTACTACCATAAATGGTATCGTCCGGATTTACAATCAATTATTATTGTTGGTGATGTGGATGTTGACAAGGTTGAAGCAAAGATTAAGTCCCTTTTTGCAGATATTCCTGCTCCTGTTAACCCCGCTGAAAGAACATTCTTTGAGTTACCCGATAACGAAGAACCTCTTATTGGTATAGCCTCCGACCCCGAGGCTCGTAATATCATCATGTACCTTTACTATAAACAGCCTGCTGTTCCTAAAGATGCAAAAACCATAGGCTACATGAGGGTAGATATGGTTAGGGACCTCATTTCCTCTATGATTTCAACCCGCTTAAACGAACTTGTTCAGAAACCAAATCCTCCCTTTGTTTTTGGCGCAGCAGGATATACTAACCTTGTTCGCACAAAGGATGCTATGGCCTTTTACGCAGCACTCCGCCCCGATGCCATTGTTGAAGGAGCAAAAGGGTTAATCCGCGAAGCGGAAAGAATAAAACGCTTTGGGTTTAATGCTTCCGAGCTTGACCGTGCTAAATCGGATTACCTCCGTTCAAAGGAGAACGAGCTTAAGGAGAAGGATAAGCAGAAAAACGAGAAGTATGTTTGGGAAGCCGTGGATCACTTCCTTAAAGGCGAACCCATGCCCGGCATTGAGTTTGAGTATATGTTTGCCTCACAGCTTATGCCTACCATCAGTGTTGATGAGGTGAATGCTGTTGCAAAGCAGCTCATAACCGATAACAATGTAGTCATTTCCTTAATGGCTCCTCAAAAAGATGGCCTAACCCTGCCAACTCAGGAGGAGATCCTTGCTGCTCTTAATCAGGTAAAGGCTGAGAATATTGAGGCTTACGTTGACAAGGTGATTACCAAACCGTTGGTTGAGAAAGTGGCAAAACCTGGCAAGGTTAAGAAGGAAAATCCGAAGAATGTATTTGAAACAACCGAGTTAGTGCTTTCCAACGGGGTTAAGGTGGTGATCAAACCAACCAATTTTAAGGAAGATCAAGTTCTGGTTGAGGCATTTAGTGCCGGTGGTACCTCATTGGCTTCAATTGACGATTTGCCCTCGGCCTCAATGGCCACACAAATTGTAGCCAATGCTGGGGTGGGTGAGTTTTCCAGCACCGATTTGGAAAAGATGCTAGCCGGTAAGATGGTAAGCGTTCGTCCGGTTATTGGCGAGAGCTATGAGGGTTTCAGTGGCAATGCCTCACCTAAGGATTTCGAAACCCTGCTGCAGCTTATATACCTGTATATGACTTCACCCCGTGCCGATGAGGAAAACTTTAACACCTACATGGGCCGGATGAAAGCATTCATGGCCAATGCCGCTGCCGATCCGCGGATGGCTTTCCGCGACAGTATCACGGTTGCCCTGGCAAACCACAACCCAAGGGTTATGCCCATGAACCTGGAGTACCTCAATAAGGTTGATTTTAATAAATGCTATAAGTTTTACCGCGAGCGATTTGCCGATGCTTCGGACTTCACCTTTGTTTTTGCAGGTAACATCAGCCTGGTTGAGGTTAAACCGTTAATTGAGAAGTATCTTGGAGGTTTACCTACCCAAAAGCGTAAAGATGTTGCCAAAGATAACGGTGTTAGACCTCCAAAAGGAAAGGTTCAAAATTACTTTTACAAACCCATGCAAACCGAGAAATCATCAGTATTCGTTGGATTTACCGGTGATTTGGAGTATAATGTGATGAACGATATTTTGGCAGATTACCTAACTTCAATTCTGCGTACCCGCTACCTGGAGGAAATTCGTGAGAAAGAGGGTGGTACCTATGGTGTAGGTGTTAGGGTGGCTCTTCGTAAGTTCCCTGTACCATCATTTGTTGTTCAGGTTCAGTTTGATACCGATCCCAAGCTGAGCGAAAAGCTTATTGGCATTGTTTACTCCGAGATTGAGAAAATCCGAAACCAGGGTCCTCTGGCCGATGACCTGAACAAGACTAAGGAGTTCATGCTTAAGGAGTATGAGCAGAACCAGCGCGAAAACGGATACTGGGTAAACGTAATCCGGTCAAAGTACGAGGATAACCTTGATTTTGACACTAATTACGCCAATTTAGTTAAGTCGGTTGATGTTGAAGCGGTTAAAAATTTTGCAAATAAACTTTTTGGCCAAGGGAATGTGGTTGAGGTGGTGATGACCTCAGAATCCCAACAGTAATCGATAATAATTTTCCATTGAGGGTGTTCCGGGCAGGACACCCTCTTTTTTTTGAGTAGCTTTCAATTTTTTTATAAAATTGTGAAAAGAAAATCCGGTATGAAATCTATCTTGCCAATACTAGTATATCTCTTGTCGGTTCTCACTGCTTTTTCGCAAACCGATAGCACCATCAGGCTGATGTTTATCGGAGATGTAATGGGGCATGGTCCTCAAATCCAATCGGCGTATGATAGCACAACCGGGCATTACGATTACACAGATGTTTTTTCAGAACTTAATGGTCTATTACGATTGGCAGATTTCGCCATAGCAAACCTGGAGGTTACTCTGGCAGGAGAGCCCTACACGGGGTATCCACAGTTCAGCTCTCCCGATGAGCTGGTCGATGGTTTGATGGTGGCAGGATTGAATGTGCTGGTTACAGCAAATAATCATTCCGTGGACCGGGGAGGCTCAGGTATTAAGCGTACGTTAGAGGTATTGCAAGGGAAAGGTATTCCTCATACCGGCACCTTCCTCGATTCTGCCGATAAAAACAGTCGTAATCCCATCATAATTGAAAAAAGCGGCATTCGTCTGGCTTTGCTTAACTATACCTATGGTACCAACGGCATACCTGTACCTTCACCCTATCTGGTTAATATGATTGATACGGTAGCCATGGCCATGGATTTTGCAAGGGCAAAGGATTTTGGGGTTGATGATATCGTTGTTTTTATTCATTGGGGTAACGAGTATGAGCGTTTCCCCAATAAATATCAACAAAATCTGGCAACCTGGATGCAGAAAAAGGGGGTTAGAATTGTAATTGGTTCCCATCCGCATGTGGTGCAAAAAGCGGAATTAAAGTTTACCGAGGATGATTATAAACTGGTAGTTTACTCTCTTGGAAATTTTGTTTCCAATCAGCGAAAACGATACTGCGATGGTGGAATCATTGCCTATATTGAACTCCAAAAGGCTGCTAATAAAGTAAAAGTGTCCGGTGCCGGGTACATCCCCGTTTGGGTGAATGTGTATACTAATAGTGTTGGAAAGAAGAAGTATAAAGTGTTGCCCGTTTCAGCTTTTGAAGCGGATAGCGGTAGCTATTTGAGTGCAGCCAGCGATTCGGCTTTTAAGACGTTTATCAACGATACCCGTGAACTGCTGAATGGCAGTAATACCAACTACCCTGAGGTTAGGTTTGATGCTGGGCAGTGGGTTTTTCCGATTCTTAATCGTTAATTAGCTCTCTGATTACCACCGAGGCTATCATGCACCCAAAAATGGGTGGCATGTAGGAGATGGTTCCAAGAGTAGTTTTCTTGTTGGGCTCACCCTCACAGGGGCGAGTGGCATGCTCAGGCACCTCCTCGGGCGAGTATACTACTTTGAAGCCTTGTCGTATGCCCAACCTATGAAGTCGTTTACGAACAATACGTGCCAGTGGACATCCGTTTGATTCGGAAATGTCCGATATTCGGATTTGGGTTGGGTCAACCTTGCCCCCACTCCCCATGGAGCTTACAACCCTATGGCCTAACTTTAAAGCATCGTGAATGAGAAAAACTTTAGGCGAAAGGGTGTCTATCGCATCCACTACATAGTCGTACTTTTGGTTCAGGATGCTCTTTAACCGTTCATCCCGAAGGTATTCCTGTATAATCGTGAGCTTTAGGTTAGGATTGATGTCCAGTAATCTTTTGCCCAGTAGCTCGGCTTTGGGTAAACCTATTGTGCTATGCAGGGCCGGAAGCTGCCTGTTGATGTTGGACTCGTGTATCGAGTCGCCATCGGCAATGGTAAGTGCACCGATGCCTGCACGGCAAATCTGCTCAGCTGCATAAGCTCCAACACCTCCAAGGCCAACAATCAGCACATGCTTTTGCGACAGCTTTACCAAACTCTCTTCTCCAAGAAGAAGTTTCGTTCTCTCGAGCCAGAGGGGGATAGCCATTTTACCAACAATTTGAATCAGCCACCGCAAAGGTGGCAATGTTTTTTTACTTAACCAAGAGGTAAACAGGTAGTGCTAGAGTGGTGAAATGCCAAAGAAGTTTCCAAAATTTTCATGGGTAACTTTTACCAGTTCTTCGAGGGTTAAATCCAGAATATCGGTGGCAGCATCGTAAACTTCGGTAATGGGCATTTCAGACTCATCTGTTTCAAAAAACAGACGGTTCAACGGTACTCTGGTTAGAGCCTCAGCAAGTTCGGGGCTGGCGAAGGTAATGGGAGCTCCAAAGGAGAGGTAATAGCCATTTTCCACGAGCTGAACTGCAACCTCGGGTTTTCCCCTAAACCCGTGGATAGCTTTTTTTATCTCTTTATACTTACTTTCCGAGAGGATTAGGATAAGTTCGTTCCAGCACCGAACGCAGTGTATTACTACCGGTTTTCTGTTTTCAAGAGCAACCTGTAGCTGGGCTTTGAGTATATCGAACTGTTTTGGTAGAGGGGCACCTTTGAGCCTGTCAAGTCCAATTTCACCTATTCCTATAATGTTCTTTTCCTGTGAAAGTGATTTTAGCTTTTCAACATTATTGAGTGTATGGTCCGATTCTGTGCTCCATGGGTGAATGCCTACCGTGGAGAGCTGATTGGGGTCAGTGCGATTAAATGTTTCAACATCGTAGGACACAACATGAATTGCATCTGAACTGAGGTGGGGTTTATGGGTATGAAAGTTGATGAGCTTCACGGCTGAAAATAATTTAACATGAACCTATTGTCATTCTGTAATATAGAATTCGGAAAACGGATTTGTTTCCTTCTCAAAAACTTCAACATTATCAACCCTTGCCCTCGAGGGACCCATTTTGCATGTCCTGATAAGTTCGTCGAGCTGCTCCTGTGAACCTTGTGCCTCTATGTAAACATCTCCGTTTGGCATATTCTTTACAAAACCATTCAAGCCAATAGCTAACGCATTTCGGTAAACAAAGTACCTGAACCCAACTCCTTGTACTTTCCCCTTTACCGTAATTACTCTGGTTACCATGTAAATTTTTGATAACTTTACCAAAGTTATTCAAAAAATGAATTTAAAGATGGTTTTAGATTACATTTTACTCGTTTTGTCCATAGCCATGTTGTTACTTGGGGTAGTGGGGTGTGTGCTCCCCGTAATACCTGGCCCACCATTAGCATGGCTTGGGTTGCTGCTGATAAAGCTAACGTCCATGTCGCAAACCCAGTGGACAACGATCTTAGTTCTAGGGATTGCTACTGCTGTAGTAACTATAATCGACTATATGTTGCCCTCGTGGATAACAAAGAACATGGGCGGAAGCAGGTATGGAGCATGGGGTGCCATGCTCGGGTTGGTTGTCGGGCTGTTCCTTCTGGGACCAATTGGTGTTATTATAGGTCCATTATTAGGCGCCTTAGCTGGTGAATCATACTATAACAGTCGAAATGAAATAAAAACCAACCCATGGCGCTCGGTGTTTGGGTCGTTTTTGGGATTACTCGTGGGAACAGGACTTAAACTGATAACTACCGGGGTTATTATCCTGGAATATATCAAGGGGGTGAGGCTATAGCTATTCCTCTGTTGTCTCTTTTTTCCCTTGCTCTTTCTTTTCAGGCCCCTGCTCAGCTTTCCTGAAAGCGTTGTTAACTTTGATGTTTCTCCCCTTTACCTGGGTGTCATTAAGTTCCTTGATCGCTTTGAGCCCGGCTTCGTCGTTATCCATTTCAACGAATCCGTAACCCTTGGATCTTCCGGTAGCCTTGTCAATAATGATTTTTACTGAAACCACATTTCCAAAAGGCGCAAAAAGGTTTTTAAGTTCTTCGGTAGTCATGGAATACGCGATGTTTCCTACATAAATCATCATAATGGCAATAATTTTAATATCCAACTAAAATTAGTGTTAAAAAGTAAAAAAAGCAAAAAAAAAGCAGCTTTTTTCAAAGCTGCCTTTAAAAAGAGTAATTTTACTTTATTGACCAAGTGTAGCTACCATTACTGCCTTGATGGTATGAACGCGGTTTTCAGCTTCATCAAATACGATTGAGGCATCGGATTCAAATACCTCTTCAGTAACCTCCATCGATTCCAGCCCGAATTTTTGGTAAATTTCCTCGCCAACAGCGGTTTCGCGGTTGTGGAATGCCGGGAGGCAGTGCATGAATTTGCAGTTGGGGTTTCCTGTGAGCTCCATGGCCTTGCGGTTAACCTGGTAGGGTTTAAGTAGTTTGATGCGCTCTTCCCACACGGATTCGGGTTCACCCATCGAAACCCAAACGTCGGTGTATAGGAAATCGCAGCCCTTAACGCCTTCCTCAACGCTTTCGGTGAGAGTTATTTTAGCACCTGTTGTCTTGGCAATTTCCTGGCAGGTTTTAACCAGTTCCTCTTTAGGCCAGCATGCTTTTGGTGCGCATGCCCTGAAATCCATACCCATTTTGGCAGCACCTACCATAAGGGAGTTACCCATATTATTACGGGCATCGCCAATGTAGCAGAAGGTTACTTCGCTAAGGGGTTTACTGCTATGCTCGCGCATGGTTAGGAAATCGGCTAGGATTTGGGTGGGGTGGAATTCGTTGGTTAATCCATTCCATACGGGAACACCGGCGTACTTAGCAAGAGTTTCAACTATTTCCTGCGAAAACCCTCGGTATTCAATGCCATCATACATACGACCCAAAACCCTTGCAGTATCCTTCATCGATTCCTTTTTGCCCATTTGGGAACCCGAGGGACCCAGGTAGGTTACGTGCGCTCCCTGATCGAATGCTGCTACCTCAAAGGCACAACGGGTGCGGGTAGAATCTTTTTCAAATAGAATTACAATGTTTTTCCCTTTCAGCCTTTGCTGCTCAGTACCAGCATACTTTGCTTTCTTTAAATCGGCCGAAAGGTCGAGCAGGAACTGAATCTCTTTTGGTGTAAAATCGAGCAGCTTCAGGAAGCTGCGGTTTCTTAAGTTGAACGACATAGCTATTGGTTTTTAAGGTTGTCTCATTTTAATCTTCGTACTCCATGGTAATTTTGGTGCCATACGACATATCTTCGAGCTTGGTAGCCTCAGTAATCACACTCATTTTACCACCTCGTTCAATAAAGTTGAGGCAGGCACGAATTTTTGGAGCCATATTACCCTCACCGAACATACCCTGTTCCAGGTACTTAATAGTATCGGCGTGGTTCAGAAATTCAAGTTTCTGTTCGTTTGGCTTCTTGTAGTTAATGTAAACGTAAGGAACATCGGTAAGAATGTAGAATTCATCGGCCTTTATCTCGGCAGCCATGAGCGCCGAGGCCAAATCCTTATCAATAACTGCTTCGGCGGGTCTGATGTTTTTTTCCTCATCAATGTAAACGGGTACTCCACCCCCCCCCGATGCAATCACAATGATACCCTGACGAACCAGCTGGTCGATAACCTTAATATTCAGAATGCCAATGGGTTTAGGCGAAGGAACTACACGGCGCCAGCCACTTCCGGTATCTTTCACTTCCTCTTTGAAAATCCAGCCCTTTTCGGCAGCCAGGGCATCGGCTTGGGCTTTATCATAGATTCGGCCCACACGTTTGGTTGGGTTACTGAAAGCTGGGTCGTTGTGGTCAACGATAACTGGGGTTACCAGGCAGCACACCTCGCGATCGATTCCGTGCTTCTTGAGCACATTCCTGAGCATGCGCTCAATCATGTAACCAATTCCTCCCTGCGAATCCGCAACGCAAATGTCCAGGGGCATTTGGGGTATGCCGTACATCTGTTCCCCGGCATCGTTTCGCATCAATATGTTACCCACCTGGGGGCCGTTTCCGTGGCTAATAACCAGGTTGTAGCCCTCTTTGATGAGGTAAACCAGATTCTCAAGGGTGTCGGTGGTGTTCTGTTCTTGCTCATCGATGGTTCCCACCTGGTTCCCACGCAAGAGGGCGTTTCCGCCTAACGCTACTACAGCTAATTTGCTCATAAACAAAAAGTTAATATTTGATATTTTTAAACCACAAAGCTAAAAAATTTTTACAATCCTAATAAAAATACACGTGATGTTCATATTGCACTCAACGCTTTAGGCGTATGTTTAATAACATGTTTTATGGGTTTTCCAAAATAATGTCATGTTTTTGCCATGCCACTCCCTAGTTTTGCTGTAATTAGAAATGCGATGATGTTTGTAGTATAGGCAATTTGTCGTCGGGTGGTATATTTGATTATTGCCTGTGTTGTGCATTAAAAAATTTTCTAACTTTAACAGTTAATTTTAAATCAGCCTAATGAGAGTAGCGCCATATTTTATTAGCGTTGGGATATTATTCATACATTTAGTATCGTGTGGGTCAAAGCACTCAAAAAACATAACTGAGGGGGTCATTGAGTATGATATTGATTACGACAGCGTAACCCTGAGTCGCATTGATAAAAAGGTGTTACCAAGTTCGCTGGTTGTTCAGTTCCAGGACAATAACACCATAAACACCATTGAGGCGCTATCGGGTGCAGTAACCATCTCTATTATAAGCCAGCCGCGGAAACGTGAGTTTGTAACCTTGCTAAAGGTATTCAACAAGAAGCTTTACCACGATGAACCTTATACCGAAGGGCTTTACCCGGCACTTTACGCACGCATACCCAAAGTAGTGATTGATAGCCTAAATCAGGAGTGTAATTTTTTAGGTTTCAAATGTTTCAGGGTTCAAGGGTACTATGTTGATAATCCCGACTCGCGGTTCGAAATTATCTACACAAATGATATTTCTATAGATAATCCCAACCAGAATACCCCATTTGAGGGTATTGAGGGAGTAATGCTTGCTTTCAACCTACGGTTAAGCAAGGTTAACATGTTTCTTAAAGCCAGGGAAGTTCGTAAGTCACGCATCTCCGGTAAGGCTTTTACTATTCCCGATGACTATAAGCGGGTTGATCTGCAAACCATGACAGATTTGCTTTACCTGCTTCAACAATAAATACCATTACCACATCTAAAATCTATTTAAGTACTATTTTTGTTCGTGTTTTACCCTTTTTAAAATATGGCCAAAAGTAAAGCGGAAGAAACTGAGGAACAGAAAGGTAAAACGGAATCGCCTTTACATGACGAAAGGGTTCGGTTTACCATTGGGCTTTTTATTCTTTTGCTGGGATTGTATTTGCTTTTGGCATTTATTTCATATGTTTTTACCTGGAAGATTGATCAGAGCTTTGAATGGCAGTCCATTTTTTCTGGAACAGATGTTAAGGTGAGCAACTGGGGAGGAAGACTCGGTGCTACACTGTCCAATCAGTTTATGAACCACTGGTTTGGTTTACCCTCACTGGCATTTCCTTTAATATTTGTACTTTTGGGGTTAAAGCTGCTTAAAGTAATAAGACGCAGGCTTCTGAAATTCATTTTCAAAACTCTACTTGGTATCCTGGTAAGTTCACTCACCCTTGGTTTCCTGTTTAAGGATCTGGGCGGATTTATGGGTAGCGGACCTGGGGGTGCTCATGGTCTTTTCGTGTCGGACTGGCTGGCTTCGATAGTTGGAAAGCTGGGTGCGGCTTTTCTGGTATTGCTTCTGGTTACATCATATACCATCTACGTTTTGCCCAAATCGCTTTTCGTTTTTCAGAGCGCATTGCATCATTTTTTTAACGGGCTTAGGAGTATTTTAAAATCCTCTAAAAAGGAGAAACCGATAGCTGCTCAAACCGATACATCTCAGATGGGTACAGCGATCACTTCATCAGATCCCGACGAAAAAGTTACTGCTACTATTGATGATGTAATGCCGGATGATGACCCTGAACAAGCTATGCTCGAGGAACCCGATGAGATTGACCTAGATATTGAAATTACCGGGAATGAGGTGCAGGCAACCGTTAACCAAACCATTATTCAACCTGAGGGTAATGATGATTTTACCATTGAACGAAAGCAGGAAAAGGAACTCGATGAGGCCGATATAAACGAAGCAGAACTTTACGACCCAACTCTGGAGCTATCGCACTATCAAAAACCTTTGCTGGAGCTACTGGAGGATTACAAGAATACCGACTCGCCTGTTACCAATGAGGTACTTATAGAGAATAAGAATAAGATAGTTGAAACACTCTCGCATTACAAAATACAGATTGACAAGATTAAGGCTACTATAGGGCCAACCGTCACACTCTACGAGATTGTTCCTGCTCCAGGAATCAGGATTAGCAAGATAAAGAGCCTTGAAGACGACATCGCTTTGAGCCTATCGGCATTGGGCATTCGAATCATTGCTCCTATTCCAGGAAAGGGTACGATAGGTATCGAGGTACCCAATCAGAACCCCGAAGTGGTTTCCATGCACTCCATCATTAAGTCGCAGAAGTTTCAGGAGTGCAAGTACGATTTGGCCATCGCGCTTGGTAAGACCATTTCAAATGAAATTTTTATTCTTGACCTCGCAAAGCTGCCACACCTTTTGGTTGCCGGAGCAACCGGACAGGGTAAATCCGTAGGGCTGAATGCCATTATTACATCGCTGCTCTACAAAAAGCACCCGTCAGAGATAAAGTTTGTACTGGTTGACCCCAAAAAGGTTGAGCTCACGCTATATAGCAAGCTCGAGCGTCATTTCCTGGCAAAGCTCCCCGATTCCGATGAGGCAATTATTACCGACACACAGAAAGTGATATACACGCTCAACTCACTATGCGTGGAGATGGACAAGCGCTATGAGTTGTTAAAGCTTGCCCAGGTAAGAACCATCAAGGAGTACAACCAGAAATTTGTGGCCAGGCGGCTAAACCCAAACAAAGGGCATCGATACCTGCCCTACATTGTTCTTGTGATTGATGAGTTTGCCGATTTAATAATGACTGCGGGCCGTGAGGTGGAAATGCCCCTGGGACGGTTAGCGCAACTTGCCCGTGCTATTGGCATACATCTGATTATTGCAACGCAACGACCCTCTACCAACATCATTACAGGCATCATTAAGGCCAACTTCCCCGCCCGAATCGCGTTCAGGGTATCGTCGATGGTCGATTCCCGCACTATTCTCGATACACCCGGTGCAAACCACCTGATAGGCCGTGGCGACATGCTGGTCTCGGCTGGAGGCGATATGGTTCGCGTACAGTGTGCATTCATTGATATACCCGAGATTGAGCGAATTACCGATTTTATCGGTAATCAACCCGGATATCCATACGCTTATGAGCTGCCTGAGTACGTTCCCGAGGGTCAGGATAACCTACCCGATGTTGACTTGAAGAAGCGCGATGAGCTGTTTGAGGAGGCTGCCCGGCTGGTGGTTCAGTCGCAATCGGGATCAACCTCATTAATCCAACGTAAGTTCTCTATAGGCTACAACCGGGCCGGCCGAATTATGGACCAACTTGAGGCAGCCGGAATTGTTGGGCCCAGCGAGGGTAGTAAAACCCGCCAGGTTCTAATAGTCGATGAGGTGTCTTTGGAACGCATTTTGAACAGCTTATCGGGGGAGTAACATCCAATAGTAAATATTGATATATTTGCATGTTTAAAAGATAATGAGATGAGACTAATTTTGATTGTTTTGGCAATGTTTTTCTCGGCTGGCTCCTTTGCACAGCAGGTGAACCCCGAGAATATTGTGAAGGAGTTCAGTGAGAAGATGCAAACTATCAAGAGCCTATCGGCAACTTTCAACTTTACACTGGAGAACTTACAGGAAAAAATAACCGATACCCACCAGGGGAAAATTTTGGCAAAAGGCAATATGTTTTACCTCGAACTCATGGGCATGGAGGTGTTTTTTGATGGTCAAACCAAGTGGCAGTTCATTAAGGAGGCTAACGAGGTAACCATATCAAAAAAGAGTCAAAAAGAGGGTAGTTTTCTGGAAGACCCCATGAAGCTTTTCAAGGACTACGACAAAAATTTCAAGTATAAATTTATTGGCGAAAGTAAAAGCAAGAACCGTACAATCTATGAGCTTGATTTTTTCCCACGCGATTTAAACCTGCCATACTCTTCGGTTAAGCTGCAGTTCGATAAAGCCACCCTGGAACCCGTGTTTATTCGCTACCAGGGGAAGGATGGCAATAACTATATCATCCAGATTAAAAATTTTAAATCCAACATACCGGTACGCGACGACCGTTTTACTTTTGATGTAAGCAAACACAAGGGTATCGAGGTAATTGATATGCGGTAGTCTTGAAATGAACTGCATTCACCCCATTACGGTTTGGCTCACCGGACTTCCTGCAGCTGGTAAAACAACGCTTGGCGTAGGCCTTAAACATCGCTTGCAAGCTCAAGGCTTACCTGTTGTTCTGCTCGATGGCGATGCAGTTCGTAATACTTTATGCTCCGATTTAGGATTTAGTCATAGTGACAGAACAGAAAATATCCGAAGGGTTGCCAGTGTAGCAGAGCTGCTTAACAATCAAGGGTTTATTGCTGTTTGCTGCTTTGTGTCCCCCTTGCAAACTATGCGTCAGCTGGCCAGGGACATTATAGGCCCTACCCGTTTTTTTGAAGTGTATGTTGATGCCCCCCTTGATATATGCCTGCAACGCGATGTGAAGGGAAATTACCAAAAAGCGATTCAGGGCACCCTAAGCAATTTTACCGGGATATCCGATTCCTACGAACCCCCTTCCCAGCCCAACTTACGTATTAATACCGCTAAGTTAGATGCCGAGAAGTCTCTTGATTTGTTATATATCAATGTACTGCAGTGGGTGGAAAATAACCGATAGTGCTATTATTGTGTGGAAATTTTAAATGTATGAGTAGTAAAGTACCAATAAGCCATCTGCGCGAGCTTGAGTCGGAGGCTGTTTACGTTATTCGCGAAGTGGTGGCGCAGTTTGAGAATCCTGTAATGTTGTTCAGCGGAGGAAAGGACTCAATTGTGATGTACCATCTGGCCCGTAAGGCCTTTTACCCTGCCAAGGTCCCTTTTCCGTTGATGCATATCGACACCGGTCATAATTTTCAGGAAACACTTGATTTCCGCGATTGGCTTGTTCAGGAGACCGGCGTTCAGCTTATTGTTCGGTATGTTCAGGATTCCATTGATAAGGGTAGGGTGGTTGAGGAAACCGGCTACAATGCAAGTCGAAACAAGCTCCAAACCGTTACCCTGCTCGATGCTATTGAGGAGCTCAAGATTGACTGCGCCATGGGTGGTGGCCGTAGGGATGAAGAAAAGGCACGTGCCAAGGAACGTTTCTTTTCGCATCGCGATGAGTTTGGCCAATGGGACCCCAAAAACCAACGGCCAGAGCTTTGGAACCTGTTCAACGGGCGTAAGAATTTAGGGGAACACTTCAGGGTTTTCCCCATCAGCAACTGGACAGAGATGGACGTTTGGCAGTATATCCTGCTCGAAAACATTGCCCTACCCTCGCTATACTTTTCGCACGAGCGCGAGGTGTTTGAGCGCGATGGGGTGCTATATGCCAAAACGCCATTTCTTAAAATGAAGGACACCGAGGTTGCCCAAAAGCGAATTGTTCGTTTCCGAACCATAGGCGATGCCACTTGCACCGGCGCCATTGAATCCAAAGCTTCGTCGGTTGAGGACATAATACGCGAGGTAGCAGCCACCCGAATTACTGAGCGTGGTGGACGTGCCGACGATAAGCGTTCCGAGGCAGCCATGGAGGACAGAAAAATCGAAGGTTACTTTTAGTCTTTTTAATTTTATCACAATGGAAGATAAAACGATTGAACGTTCATATCTGGATATGGAGCTTTTGCGTTTCACCACTGCCGGAAGCGTTGACGATGGCAAAAGCACACTTATCGGACGTTTGCTATACGATTCCAAGGCCATTTTTCAGGACCAGCTCGAGGCAATTGAACGAGCCAGCATTAAGAAAGGGGAGGAGTACATAAACCTGGCATTGCTCACCGATGGGCTGCGCGCCGAGCGTGAGCAGGGTATTACCATCGATGTGGCTTACCGTTACTTTCATACACCCAAACGCAAGTTCATCATTGCCGATACCCCGGGACACATTCAGTACACCCGTAACATGGTTACCGGCGCTTCTACGGCTAATGCTGCTGTGATACTGGTAGATGCCCGCCACGGCGTTATAGAGCAAACCATAAGGCATGCTTATATAGCCTCGTTACTTCGCATACCCCATGTTATCGTGTGCGTGAATAAGATGGACCTGGTAGATTTCAAACAGGATGTGTTTGATGCAATTCAAACCCGATTCCTGGAGTTTTCAACCCATCTCGATTTGCATGATGTGCGTTTTATTCCCATTAGTGCCCTGTTAGGCGATAATGTGGTGGAGCGTTCCAGGAATATGGATTGGTACCAAGGGCCTACTTTGATGTATCTACTTGAAAATCTCTACATATCAAATGATTACAACCAGCTTGATGCCCGATTCCCGGTACAGTATGTCATTCGACCCCAATCAACGGATTTTCATGATTACCGTGGATATGCAGGCCGAATGGCCAGCGGAACGTTCAAGGTAGGCGATAGGGTTAAGGTTTTACCTTCGGGGTTCACCACAACCATTAAAGGTATCGATTTTTGGACTGATCATCTCGATACGATTACAGCGCCCCAGTCGGGGACCATTATTTTAGAAGACGACCTGGATGTATCCAGGGGCTGCATGATTATTCCTGCGGAGAATGGTATTAAGCAAGGACAGGATATCGATCTGATGATTTGTTGGCTCAGCGATAAGCCCATGGTGAATGGTGGTAAATACGCGTTGAAACATACCACCAATGACTTACGATGCATGGTGAAGGAGGTTAAGTATAAGGTGGATATCAATACCCTGGAAAAGAATTACGACGATAAGAATATCGGTATGAACGATATTGCATGCATTTCCATACGCACCACCAAATCCTTGTTCTACGATTCGTACCGCCAAAATCGGGTAACCGGCAGCTTGATTCTTATAGATGAGGGCACAAACGTTACGGTAGGAGCCGGAATGATCCTATAGTGATTTACTGAGGCAGCCTAGGGCTGCCTCAACTATTTTTGTGTGGTCAAATGCCAGTGGGGGTAGTTTTTCGAGGGGGAACCAGTTGGCCATGGCTGCATCATCGCCCGCAGCTGGTTTTAATGATAAATCGTGGGTTGTACCCCAAAATGCGATAGAAATATTCCTGTCGCGCGGGTCGCGATCAACCTCATCGAATGCTCCGACTTGATGCAGGCTAATTCCTCTGATGCCGGTTTCTTCAAACAGTTCTCGGGCAGCGGCATCGGCAAGACGCTCGTGTAGTTCAGGAAACCCTCCGGGAAGAGCAAATCTTCCTTTAAAAGGCTCATGTCCTCGTTCAACTAGCAGAATATGGGTAGGGGTGTTCGTTGAATCCAGCAGAAACACTACCGCATCAACGGTAACCAGCATTCGGGGATAGGGGTATGTATACATGGCTAACTATTCTTCCGGGGTGGGGTCGTCATCTTGTCTCGATTTCCGTCGGTCGCACATTTTCAGCGAAATCCAAACCGCAAAAATGATGATGACAAAGATGATGAGAATCTGATGTTTATACATGATTTCTAAGCAATTCAGATACGGCAAGTTAGCTAAATGTTTGGCTAAAGTCAAGTCATATCAAACGTTTTATGATTCGAAGCTTATGAGTGTAGATGTTTTTCTCCTCGTTGAATATCCCTTGATGGTCGAACCTATCGAGTCTGACAAATCCTGAGCTATGAATTATTTGCGTGGGGCCGATAAGAATTCCTACATGAGTTATGGCACCCTCAGGGTTGTCGAAGAAGGCCAGGTCGCCGGGCTGGGCATGGTTGGCAAACTCAATGGTTTCACCCAGCAAAGCTTGTTGCCAGGCATCGCGGGGTAAGAAAATTCCGGCTGTACGATAACATACCTGAACCAGCCCAGAACAATCGATGCCAAAGGGTGATTTCCCTCCCCATAGGTAGGGCGCATTAATAAAATAGTTTGCAGCTTGGGTGACCTTTAAAACTGGTTTCTCAGCGGGTTGGCTATCCATCGATTCATCGAGTTCGAACTGCGATTGGTTTAACCAAAAACGTTTCCCTTCTGGTGAATATACAATAGCGCCGGGACTTAGGGCGTGGAATGTGCCGCTAGCAATATTTTTGGCAAAAACCACCTTATCGATCACCCTGAAATCCTTATCGTAAAATTTTCTCGCTTCGGTTTCAGCGATGGTTTCAACCAGCCTTGAATCGACCCATCCCGGATAACCATCGGGAATGCTCTCAACGCGGTACCACTGTTTAAACTCTTCAACTACTTTAACCAGCTCACCAAACAGAAGCTGGTTAACCATTTCGGTGGTTTCAATTGGTTCTTTCCGAACGGGTACTAAACTTTTTGAGGCTAGTGCCAGCATTACTGCTATTTTTTGGTAAATATAGCAATTAACCTCATTATAAACTTAACAAATGGTAATGAAAACTACTGCCACATGGCTGTAATACGTGCCGTGAGGTTTTTCCCGTTTATTATGTTCTCAACATCGACTTTTAAAGGCGATTTCAAAGTAATTTCGAGGGTGTGTTCAATCCATCCTGCTATACGTTCCATAATTAGCTTTTCATCAATGTGGAACTTTTCGAGCTGAAGAACGGCTTTTTTATCGGTGCTTTCAACCACTTTAATTTCGGCTGGTTGGTAGTAGGTCGAGAATATGCTTGAGGCTCTGCTAAGCACGAATTGGGGGGAGCTGATTCTGACGAAAATCTTGTATATCCCTTTCAACGCGATATCTGCGCTAAACCGTCCAACTTCGCGGGCGGCTTTATTGTAATCGCCCTGGAAGAATAGGTCCGCTACTTTCTGAGTAGGGATAATAACTGATTCTATGAGTGGGTACCAGGTTGTAGCATAAATAGGTTTTTCAATAATGTCTCGTGATGCAGGAGGTAATGACTTTAGCCACTCATGGTATCGATTTAAAAAGTTGACTTTTACATAATCGGGCGTGGCTTTAACAGCAGAACCTTTGATTTCCATAGATTTTTCGATTTATTTTAACAATTTTAAACAAACTTTTGAACTTTTCAAAATCTTTTTTGAACATTAGCGATATCTCGACGTTCTAAATACACATATTATTTTGTAATGAGCAGAGTATTTGATGGCAGTTCAACCATGGCCAGCCTTGTATTCTCTGAATATAATTTATTACCCGTAATCAATAGGTTTGGCATAAGGCTGGGTTTTAAGGACAAAACCATTGAACAGGTTTGCGAGGAGAATGGCGTTGAAACGAGTTTCTTCCTGGCAATTGTAAATACCTACATGAATCCGAACTACCTCCCGCATTCGGGTTTAATCGGATTTAGTCCTGGGCTAATTGTCGATTACCTGCATAAAACCCATGACTACTACCTGAACTACAGTATCCCCAGAATTGATTATTTATTGGACGGATTGGTAAATAGTGGACAGGGAGAAGGGATGGCTTTAATCCGCAAGTTTTACAGGGAGTACAGGCATGAGTTTTTTGCTCATATCTCTGACGAAGAGGAGAATTTTTTTCCTTATGTCCGTTCTATTGTTTCAGGTAAGCCAAATGCTACCTACGCTGCTCGTACCTTTGAGCAAACCCACACTAACCTCGACGAAAAGCTCTCGGACCTCCGCAACCTCATCATCAAGTATTTGCAACCAACCTATGACGACAACCGTTGCAACGAGTTTCTAATTGCTCTTCATAACCTGGAAGACGATTTAAAGGATCATGCCCGCATCGAAGATTTGATTCTGGCACCCATAGTTGAACAGGTTGAGAAAGACCTCGGATTATGAACGCTTTGGTTCAGATAGTCCACCCATCCGACGTGATTCGTTTGGGTTTGCAAGCGGTTCTGAATAATTTGCCGGGCTTACAGGTACTTGTTCATAGGGACTTTGGAACGGTCTGTACTAATTTTTGCAGAAAAAATCTTATTCTATTCGATTTATCGCTTATACAAGATTTTGACGAATTAAAACGTACTTTCTGCAGAACTAAGCTGGATGGTGTGGCTATTGCCATTGATGGACAGAAGATGACACATGGCATTGCCAACATCAGCATCAACACAAGTGAGCAGAAGGTAAAGGAGCTGGTTGCCGAATTACTTGAGCTGAATAGCAAAAGTAAACCGAAATTGGATCAGAATTCATTGACCGACAGGGAGATTGATATTTTAAAATGCGTGGCTAAAGGACTTTCAAATAAAGAAATTGCCGATTTCCTTCACATCAGCATTCATACTGTAATAACACACCGCAAGAATATAACATCAAAGCTAGGTATTAAATCTGCTTCAGGGCTAACAATTTATGCCATTCTGGAAGGTTTTCTGAATCCAGCCGATATCACCTTGGGATAGTTCATATAGGCTTCACCTGTTATTCCTGCAAAGGTTGTATTGTAACGACTGGGCCTCAAGGTTACCAAGGTTTGCAGAAATCGAAAAACTCTTGCAGGCTTCATTTTTTTCACCCAGAGCCAGAAGCGCTTTGGCCTTACCCAGGTAAGCATCCGGTACTCTGAAGTTTTGTTTTATGTTGAATTCAAAGTCAGCAATGGATTCTTGTAAGTTTTTTGTTTTTAGATATATCGTTCCACGTTTGAAAATTAGTTCCGGGTTGTTGGGAGAAATCCTGATGAGCTTTGCAATGGCTAGTAGGGCCTCAGTATAATACCCGGCTTCATAGGCGCAATCTATTAATAGCTTGGTTGCAGTTAGGTTGTTTGGGTAGAATTCGCGGTATCTCTTAGTAGTTTCGTATGCTTTGTCCCAAAGCTTGAGGTTGGAAAGTATCTGCGCTTTGGTCAACAGGTATTCCGGATCGCCCCCGGAACTGGATATTGCCTGTTCAATGCGTATTAATGCTTTTGAATATTGATTTAGATGTGATAAGCATTGTGCCTGTAAAGCCAGGTACTGATGGTTTCTCTTGTATTTTCGATGCGCCATTACAAAATCATCAAGAGCGAGCTGGTAGTTTCCGGCATTCAGGTGAGCTTGGCCACGAAGTTCGTAAAAGGTTGCTTTTGATGCGGCTCTTTTAATTCGCTTGTTTAGCAGTTCAATAGCATCGTCGTAATGTCCTGCATCTATCAGGTAGCGGGCGTATTGAATGTCCCGTTCGGCGGGTGTGAACCAGTCCTTATCCCAGAGATTTTTCCATTCGGGATGATTTTTTAGCTTCTCAAAATCATCATCGAGCATAAACCAACTCTCCGGCTCTTTGTATGCCGATTGCAGGTTATTCTTAGCCCACACAATGCAAGCCAGTGTATCGCCTTTTCTGCAGTAGGTTTTGGCTAGCCAAAAAGAGGCAGCTCCATAACGTTGCCTTTCGGCAAGGTTGAAACAGGTTATAGCATCGTTCAGGTGATTCGAGTGTAGTAACGCTTTCCCTTTTAACAAAAGGTACTGGTAGCGAACGGGTTTAAGTTTAAGGCACGAATCGGCCCAGTGGACTGCACTGGTGTAATCGTTTTGTGAGAGCGCTGCTTGCGCCCGGTAGTATGCCTCAGGAAATTGTTGGGCTGAGAGTGAATATGGAAAAAAGAAGGTTGATATCAGGGTGTAAACGAGAACTGAATGGTTCGAATGAAACTTTACGCTTTTATCGGAATTGAAGCGAAGCATCCGGTTACCTACTGATAAGGTTTTTCACCTTACTAATTTCCATAAACGAAGCGCCATTGCTGGGACCAAAGCTACCACCGATTATCAGTACCATATCCTCCGAGGCAATTTTTCGGCGTTCGAGCATAACACCTATGGCATCGGTAAGGAAGTGGTCACGTGAAGTTCGGGGTTCCATGTACACGGCTTCCACCCCGTAAGAGAGCGATAGCTCTCTCATCACATGTTCCTTGTAGCAAATGGCATATATAGGGATTCGACCACGGAATGCAGCAAGGTACCGGCCGGTTCGGCCTGTTAGGGTGTCAACTATTATGGCTTTTATGGGTAGCGAGGAGCATGCTCTAACAGCAGCTTTGGCCAGCGTGGCGGTAACCTCATTGTTCACCCTTACCAGGTTAAGGGTTAAGTCCGATTCTTGTACCTCCTCAACCTCCTGGGCTACGCGGGTCATAACCTCTACAGCCTCAACGGGGTACTGCCCGTAAGCGGTTTCACCGCTGAGCATGATGGCATCGGTACGCTGGTAAATGGCGTTGGCAATATCGCTGATTTCAGCACGGGTTGGACGAGGATGTTCAATCATGGTGTGGAGCATCTGTGTAGCAATGATTACCGGTTTTTTGCTCTCTATGCACTTGCGCACAATTCGGCGCTGGATGATGGGTAATTTCTCTGCAGGAATTTCAATCCCCAAATCGCCGCGTGCCACCATAATGCCGTAGGCATGGTCGAGTATTTCGTCGATGTTATCCACGCCTTGCTGGTTTTCTATTTTTGCAATGATCTTGATGGGGCTGTTGTGCTTATGCAGAATCTCTTTGATCTCAAGCACATCGTGTTTGTTGCGAACAAAGCTGTGGGCTATGAAGTCGATATTATTTTCAATGGCAAACCTGACAAACTCTTTGTCCTTTTCGGTGAGCGAGGGTAGGTTGATATGGACATTCGGAATGTTGACACTCTTGCGAAGCTTTATGGTGCCACAGTTTGTAACTTCGCAAAGCAGGTAGTTGTCATCCTTTTCCAAAACTCTCAGTTCTATTTCACCATCGTCAATTAGTATTGTGTTTCCTACTGGCACCTCGGCTACAATATTGGGGTAGCTGACATATACAGTATCTCCGCTCGATTTACCATCCGGATTACCGATTAGCTTTACCCGCATCCCTGCCTCAACCTTAACCTCTTCGCCATTCGATGAGGTGCGTATCTCAGGTCCTTTGGTATCGACCAGAATGGCAATATTTTCGGAAACCTTTCGGATGTTCTCAATAAGAGTTTTGGCCGATTCGGGGCTCATGTGAGCTGTGTTCAACCGGGCTACATTCATTCCGGCCTCGTATAATGAACGGATAAAGTCAACATCGCAACGTTTATCGGAAATGGTGGCAACTATTTTGGTGCGTTTGAGCATAGGATAAACTTTTGCGCAAAAATACAGCTTTTTTCGGCCTTGTTGTTAAAAATCACCCCTGAAAACATTGCAAATGTTTGCGAACGGTGGTATTTTGCAGCAAACTTTTGATGTTTTTTGCATGGGTTGGGACAGAGCCATAGACGATTACATCAACTTTTTAAGGCTGGAGAAATCTCTTTCAGAGAATTCCATATCGGCCTACCAAACCGATATGGAAAAGTTTCGCCAGTTTGCCGAAGCAAAAGGTGTTGAACCTGAATCAGTTGATCGGGTTCACGTGGAAGATTTCTTGGCTCAGCTTCACGACATGGGGCTGAACAAACGCTCTCAATCCCGCATCCTATCAGGAGTGAGGGGGTTCTACAAGTACCTTCTAATTGAGGAGGTGGTTGATAAGGATCCCACGGAACTTGTTGATTCTCCTAAGGTAGGAAGGAAATTGCCCGAAGTGCTCAGCGTAGCTGAGATTGATGCCATGCAGGCTGCTATCGACCTGAGCAAGCCCGATGGCCACCGGAACAAGGCTATTATTGAAACCCTGTATAGCTGCGGGTTGCGGGTTTCTGAACTCATTTCGCTCAGGCTCACTGATCTCTTCTTTTCCGATGGGTTTATCAGGGTAATCGGTAAAGGTGATAAGGAGCGATTGGTGCCCATTGGAACAAAAGCCATTAACGACATCAATGTTTACTTAAGTCAAAGGAACGATGTGGGGAGTCGTATCGATCCGGAGTACAGGAATATTCTGTTCCTTAACCGTTTTGGCCGGCAGCTTACCAGGGAGATGGTATTCACAATCATTAAAAAATGTGCTGCTCTGGCCGGTATAAAAAAGAATATTAGCCCACATACCCTTAGGCACTCATTTGCCACGCATTTGGTGGAAGGCGGAGCCGATTTAAGGGCCGTACAGGAGATGCTGGGACATGAATCCATCCAAACTACCGAAATATACACGCACTTGGATAGCAAGTTCCTACGCGATACCATTCTTAAATTTCATCCTCATAAATAAATCGATAACCTAATTTTTTAAGCTATGGATGCCAATGAGAAAGTAATTCAGACCCTGAAGTTGGCGGGTAAACCGATGAAGGCAGGTGAGATAGCAGATGCTGCTGGAATTGATAAAAAAGAGGTGGATAAAGCCATTAAGAAGCTGGTAGCCGAGGGTAAGCTGCACTCGCCTCAACGCTGCTTTTACGATGTGAAAAAGTGAAATGAAAAACGGGTTGAAATTTCAACCCGTTTTTCATTTACTACCTGTTACTTCGACCTGTCCGGTGCTGTGGGAACTCCGGGAAGGGGTTTGTAATCCTTTAGCATACCCTTTATCACCTCGATAGCTTTATTCAGCTGGTCGTCTTGTCCCATATACTCAAGGTAAGGGTCGTTGTCGATGGTTATATCGGGGTCAACACCATGTCCCTCAATAATCCACTCACCAGTGTCAACGCTGTAGCTGGTGAACTCCGGCTTGCGCAGGTCGCCACCATCAACAAAGGGGAGCGATCCGGAAATTCCGACAATTCCGCCCCAGGTTCGAACGCCAATGAGAGGACCTAGCCCCAGCTTTTTGAAACCGTAGGGGAACAGATCACCGTCGGAAGCTGAGTACCTGTCAATCAAAACAACCTTTGGCCCGTAGTGGGTTTGTGCAGGTATGGTTGATGGGATATCGGAACCACGGCGCATGTTCATCCTGTACACAATACGGCTTAAGCGTTCAAGTATCATGGGCGATACGTTTCCTCCGCCATTTCCGCGGTCGTCAATTATGAGCGCTTTCTTGGTGAGCTGGGGATAGAAATGCTTGACAAACTCGTTCAGCCCGGCTACTCCCATGTCGGGTATATGGATGTAACCCACTTCGCCATTGGTGGCCTCGTTCACTTTCCGAATATTATTCTGTACCCAGGTGTAGTAGTACAGCTCCGACTCATTGGCAATGGGTTTTACCAAAACTTTACGGCTACCAGAGGTTTGAGGTGCAGAATTTACGGTCAGTTCCACTGTTTTGTCAGCCTTATTCAGTAGGGTGGAGTAAATATCTGCAGTATTTTTCAGGTCGAGCCCATCAACGGCGATTATGTAGTCGCCTTCTTTAACATTTACCCCAATTTCTCTTAAGGGTGAGCGGAGCGCATCGCTCCAGTTGGCTCCCTCAAGGATTTTATCAATTCTGAAGTAGCCGCTGGAATGCTTGCTCAGCTTGGCCCCTAAAAGTCCGGTGTTTATCCTTTCCGGTTCGGGTTTATCGCCACTGTTCACATAGGCGTGGCCTACGTTCAGCTCGCCTATCATCTCGCCTATGATGTAGGTCAGGTCGTTGCGGTGGTTAACATGGGGTACAAGAACAGCGTACTTATCGTGCATGGCTTTCCAGTCAACCCCATGCATGTTTTCAACATAGAAGAAATCGCGCATCTGACGCCAGCTCTCATCGAATATTTGCTTCCACTCCTTGTGGTAATCAACCCATACCTTCATGTCGCTAAGGTCTATGGTTTTTTCCATGTTGATTTTGGCATTCGGTAGGTCGATAACTGCGTATGAACGGTTCTTGGCAACCAACATTTTCTTGCCGTTGGCAGAAATTACAAAACGGATGGATTCGCCGAGTTCCGTTTCCTTCTGCTTTTTCAGGTCATACATCATGGCAACCGATTTCTGATCGGCCGAGCTGGAATAGTTATAGTAAACCTTACCATCAATGCAGTAGATGTTGGAATACCTGCCGGCTTTGCCGGGCAGCTCGACGGTGCGATTCTCAATCCCCTCAAAATCAATCTTAACGGGCTGAACGTCAACTTTTGGTTTTTCCTCGGTTTTTGCGGTAGTTTTTTTAGCATCCTTTGCAGGCTGCTGGGGTTGCTCCGGCTTGGTTTCGGGTTTTACCAAGTTGTTTTCCGGCGCAAAGGGCGAGGGAGTATCTTTAGCCAGCATTACCATGTAAACCTTGCTCATATCGGTGTAGGCATGATTCCATTCCGTGGTGCTGTATATGGGGCTGAACTCCCGGTCGGAAACGTATAGCAGATACTTCCCATCGTTCGAAAATACAGGGCTATATGATGAGAACCAGCCGCTGGATACGGGTTTTGCTGATTTGCTGTCGAGGTTATAAACATAAACCACCGAAAAACGATTTTCGTCGGCTGTGGCGTAGGTTATCCACTTGCTATCGGGCGACCAGCTGTAGTTGAAGATTAGACCATAGCGTCCTGTGGCTACTTCAGTCACCTTTTTGGTCTCGATATCAATGTACTGAAGCCTTCCAAGCCGGTCGCTGAAAAGAATCTTCTTGCTATCGGGCGACCATTTTATGGTGTATATGTAGTTGTTGATACCGGAAGTTAGCTGCGTGGCAGGAGCGCTACCATCCTGGTTCTGAATGTAAACTTCGTACTCACCAGTTTTATCGGATAGGTAGGCAATCCATTTTCCATCGGGCGACCAGGTTGCCTCACGTTCGTGAGCATCGGAACTTGAGGTAAGGTTGTAGGTAATACCCTTTTCCGATGGAAGGGTGTAAATGTCACCTCGGGCGCTGAATACTACCCGTTCGCCATTGGGCGAAAGATCAATCCGGTTGATGCGCTTGCTAGCATCAACCAACGCGTTTCGGGAGTAGTTCTGGTCATCGGCAATGGTTACGTTTATCTTACGTGTGGATCGGATTTTAACATCGAAAGCGAACAGGTAGCCACCCTTCTCAAACACAATGGTGTTCTGGTCGAATGAGGGAAACTTGATATCGTAATCGGTGAACTGGGTAACCTTTTCGGTTTGCTTGGTTTTGGTGTTATAAACAAAGAGGTTCATAGTCCGGTCACGATCCGATAGGAAAAATATTTCGTCGCCAATCCACATGGGGAAGATGTCCTGAGCGGGGTTTTCGGTAATGTTGCTAACTTGCTTTGTATCAAAATTGAAGATCCAGATATCATCGGCCATTCCCCCTTTATAGTATTTCCAGGTACGGAACTCACGGAAAACCCGGTTAAAAGCAAGCTGTTTACCATCAGCCGAGAATGAACAGAAACCACCACCCGAAAGTGGAATTTCTTCTGATATCCCGCCTTCGGCCGGTACCATGAATAACCCCCCGACAAAGTCGTTGAAGCTTTGCTTACGGGAGCGATACACAATCTTTTTTCCATCGGGTGTCCATGCCATCACGATGTTGTTGGGCCCCATTCGGTCCGATACATCGTCGCGTTTTAGTGTGGCCGTGTAGGTTAAACGTTTGGGCACTCCGCCGTTTGCCGAAATACTGAATACCTCAGTGTTGCCATCGTACTGTCCGGTAAACGCGATGCTGCTTCCATCGGGGGAGTAGCGCGCAAACATTTCGTACCCAACATGAGAGGTGAGTTTTCGGGCAATGCCACCGCTGAGGGGCACCGTGTAAAGATCACCTGCATAGGTGAATACAACCTGATTGTCATGTACGCTTGGGAATCGCATTAACCTTGCTTCCTGAGCATGCATGGTTGTTATGCCAAGCATTAGCGACAACCATACCAAAAGAGTTTTTCTTGTCATACCGGTTATTTTAGGTTTTAGTTTATCAGATTTCTTTATTTAGATGGTGTTAGCATCCTAAAGTTTAAGAGCCATAATTCTTGAAGGTTTCAAGTTACAAAAATTCAGCTTTCGTTGATAATTTTTGATGTACTGTTTACAACTATTGGTTAAATGCACTATTTATGCTGTGCCTAACTGTAAGGGAATGTTATTTTTGTAATGTTTTTAAAAGTTCTAACCACCATGAGGCCGAAATTGCCATATCTTTTTTTTGATTTATTCATCCTTTTACTGGTACAGGTAAATTTATCATTCTCAGACCCAGCAAAGGGTTTACAAATGCAGGGTGTCGATTCGCTAAAACAAAGGCTGTGGGTCGATTCGGTTATGGCAAAGCTTTCGCTTTCCGAACGTATTGGTCAGCTGTTCATGGTGGCAGCCTACTCAAACCAGAATGGTAAACATGTGAGCGACATCTCACAGCTGATTACCAGGCAAGGCATTGGCGGTTTGATATTCTTTCAGGGAGGGCCGGTAAGGCAAGCATTGCAGACTAACTACTACCAATCGTTGGCAAAGGTTCCGCTCCTTATAGGTATGGATGCAGAGTGGGGGATTGGAATGCGGCTGGATAGCACCATCTCGTTTCCCAGGCAAATGGCCTTTGGTGCTGCTGGCGATACCCTATTGATGTACCAAATGGCAGCTGACCTTGCCCGACAGCTTAAGCGGTTAGGTGTTCACCTTAACTTTGCTCCCGTTGTCGATGTCAACAGCAATCCGCTTAACCCCGTAATAGGATCAAGGGCTTTTGGCGAGGACAGGGAAACCGTTAGCCGCCTGGGAATAGCATACATGCATGGGTTACAGCAAAACGGGGTTTTGGCATGTGCAAAGCATTATCCGGGGCATGGCGATACCAATGAGGATTCACACTTTACCCTTCCCACGGTTTATAATGATTCAGCCCGTATCGATTCCGTTGACCTGTATCCATTCCGCAAACTAATTGATGCCGGCGTAGCCAGCATAATGGTGGCTCACCTGCGAATCCCAGCACTGGAGTCCGATACGTTGTTGCCATCGAGCTTATCTGCTAAAATCATTAGCCAGAAGCTGATTGGAGAGCTGGGATTTAAAGGCTTAATAGTTACCGATGCTCTGAACATGAAAGGCGTATCGGCATATTTCGATCCGGTGGATGCAAATATACGCTCGCTTTTAGCAGGAAACGATGTTCTTCTTTTCCCCTCCGAAGTAGAAAAAACCATACGAAAAGTGGAGGAACTGGTTAAAAAGGGCCAAGTTCCTGAGGAGATTATCAACCTGAAATGCCGGAAGGTGCTTATGGCTAAGTATGCGGTTGGGTTGAATAACTATTCTCCGGTAGAAACAAAGAACTTGCTTGCTGACCTTAACCGGGTGGAGTCGATAGTGCTAAAACGAAAAATTCTTGCACAGGCTATTACGGTTATCCAAAACCACAACGACTTGATTCCCCTGAAACGTTTAGATACTCTAAAAATAGCCTATGTTGAGGTTGGCGCCAACAAGGGCGATGCTTTTCGCGAACAGCTTGAACTTTACACCGCAGTTCACACCTTTAGCATCGATGCTGATGCTCCGCAAGAAGAGTTTGATACCTTACTCACCCAGCTAAAACCCTTTAACCTGGTAATTGTTGGATACCATTCTATTGATAGCCGGGCCAACAAGGGTTATGGTATAACCCAGCAGGCATCAAACTTTTTATTCGACCTGTCCTTCAACAAAAAGGTGATTCTCTCGCTATTTGGTAACCCGTACTCCGTAACCCGTTTCTCAAACCCATTGGCCTTTCAAACCATTCTGGTATCGTACGAAAACTCAACAGAGAGCCAAAACATTACAGCCCAAATGATTTTTGGCGGTTCAACGTTTGGGGGAAGGCTAACCGTAAACTCAGGTAGCATTTATGCAAAAAATTCAGGCTACCAAAGTACTCTGAGGATCCGGCTTGGTTATGCACTTCCTGAGGAGCTGGGCATTAGCTCAGCTTTGCTTTCCGAGGTCGATTCTCTTGCGCGTGAAGCAATTCGGGAGGGTGCAACTCCCGGAATGCAAATTCTTGCAGCTAAGGATGGCGTGGTGTTTTACAACAAGGCATTCGGCAAACCAACCTTCATTTCGGATTTCCCGGTTGATATCCGAATGCTATACGACATAGCATCGGTTACTAAAATAGCGGCTACTTTGCCTGCACTAATGCGTTTATATGACAGGGGAACCATTAGTTTTTCGTCCAGGCTGGAACAATTCATCAACCTGAAAAAGTTCCCCGATAAGGCAAGGCTTACCATTGGCGATATTCTCAGACACCAATCGGGTTTGCAGGCGTGGATTCCATTTTACCTGAACACCTTATCTTCGCTAAACCCATCCGTTCCGTTATGGAGCGATAGCTTTAGTCTGAGCCATCCATATAAAGTAAATGGGAAACGCTTCGCAAGTCGGTTTGCTTACCCAAGCCCGCAATTTTATCGAGCCGACTCCAGTTGCATGTTTCCTAACAGGGTAGCAACCTCTATCTATTCAACCCTTTCCATTACCGATTCCGTTTTTCAATGGATAAACCTTTCGCCCATAACCGAGGCTGGGAAGTATCGCTACAGCGATTTAGGTTTCCTTTACCTGCAAAAGGTAGTTGAAGGTGTTGAGCATAAAAGTTTAAACGAAGTTGTTGAACCCATGCATAGAAAGATGGGAATGAGCTACACCGGCTACAATCCTCTAAACCGTTTTGAAACCGAACGTATAGCACCCACCGAGCACGATCCTGTTTTCCGCAAGCAGCTTATTTGGGGACACGTACATGATCCTGCCGCTGCCATGCTTGGCGGAGTTGCCGGCCATGCCGGCCTTTTTGCCAACGCTAACGACCTGGCTAAGCTCATGCAGCTCTACCTGAACGATGGTGAATACGGCGGCGAGCGTTATTTTACTCCGGGTACGGTAAATCAGTTTGCTAACCCAAAAACCGGTAATGGGAATCGTCGTGCTTATGGTTTCGATAAACCCAATCCCGGTGGTTCCTCCCCGGCTGGTTCTCTGGCTTCGCCAGAAAGTTTTGGCCACACCGGTTTTACCGGAACCCTGGTCTGGGCCGATCCCCGGAACGGACTTGTTTTCATTTTCCTCTCAAACCGTGTACACCCCGACTCCGAAAACAACAAGCTGGCCAACCTAAACTACCGAACTCGCATACACGATATTTTTTACCGTGCTATTGAGCGTACTGAAAAAAAAGATAGTAAATGAGTATATACACACCAAAAGAATTCCTCATGTTGTAGAATTTCTTCCACACCATAAAACATTTTATGCCCTATTAAAAAAATAAAAAGAACATAAAGTGTTGGTTATCATTTATATAAATAGGTTCATTTGAGTTTCCTAACCGTTATTTAGGGTTTGGCACGATTTTGTTAGTATGTAGAATGTCCCAAACACCATAAATTGATAAATTGCTGTTGCCACCAGCAGCCAGGTTGTCCGGAGTCCTCACACATACTGTCGGCCATGCATCGAATCCACCAATAGTCCCAGATCAAAAGACAGTAAAATCCGGACAACTTTTTTTTATTCTACAGAATTTTCATTTTGAATACTACTTCCAGGGTGTCTTTTGGTCCCTGTTCGGAATGAAGCACTAACCTCTAATACCCAATGCCATTAGTATCAACTACATAAACGTTAATCCACTGGTTAGGATGTTCAGCAAATCATTAATTTTATGTTGCTTTACTTTATATATATTGCTGGTGTTACAATACAAAAGAAAGACTTTTATGATAAATGTTTCTAAGATATTACGTTGACGATAAAAAATACTTAAACATTTTTCATGAAAAACTTGACTGATATATTTTTTTTTTTTTGCATCACTATACTATATAGTTAGCTAACAGATAGATAGTAGGTGTAACCGAAAAACCTAACAAAAGAGTAGGAAAATTTAAAAAATCTTAAGCCATGAGAAAGTATTTAGCATTGTTTTTGCTATCATTAATTTCATTAGGGTCCTTTGCAGAGAGTAAGTCCTCAACCCCCAAAGCCGAGGGTAGCTCTGTAAGTTTTGCCCCAATTGCATTTACTAACACTGAAGACCAGGCCTATGAACCGGCAATGCAAACAAACACAGCCAATAAAGAAATGTGTTATGCATCATTCGTATTTGAAACCGATTGCCCCGACGGAGTAGTTTACCATTTTGACATTTTTGTTTATGGAACCTGTTACACCGGCTTTTATTGGGATGCAATGTGGGCAGCTTATGATTTGGTTTTACAGATTGAATCCGAAATAAGTTGTTAAACCCGCAAAGGAAGCCAGGTACCCTGGCTTCCTTTCAAACGCTTTAATTTATGAGAAGGTATTTAGTATCATTTAGTTTTCTTGTGGCGATTTGCCTGAACACCAACGCTCAAAACATCAATGGCAAAGTTGTGTATGACTGCCTTTGGACTGTTTCGTATCCTCTTAAAGCCGAGGGCACACTCTGCTTTACCCCCAGCAGTTCGTACTTCGTAGCAAGCAGCCCATTTGCAGGGTTAGCAGAGAATGCTTCAGAAGAGCCTAATGGGAACGTAGTTCAGGATATGGGCAATGGTAGCAAGATAATTCAAGGGCAACGGGGTGAATTATTAGTTAAAAGGAATAAACACCGCTCGCCAGAGGTGTATTGCAAAACCATAAACGACCCCTTTAACATACTTACAACCCTTACCAGTCAGAAGCTTTACCAAAGGTTAAAGGATGAGCGGTTTAAGCCCGAGGAAAGAGGGTCGGCTGAGTTCTACCTTGAAGAGCAAACCGGTAGCATTCAGTGGCAGCTTCATAATGAGTATTACGAGGTTGGTAAGTTTCGTTGCCAAAAGGCAACCTGTCGGTTTAGGGGTAGAGAGTATACCGCCTGGTTCAGCACCGAGATACCTGTTAGCTATGGACCATGGAAACTCAACGGCTTGCCGGGTTTAATACTTGAGGCTTACGATTCAAAGCAGGAAGTTTTGTTTACTGCAAAAGATGTGAAAATTAGCAATAAAACAGAATGCGACGTACCGGAACTAAGTGGTATGCTACCTGTTTACCCGCTAAAGGAATATGTTTACTTTATCACTCACCGGAATGCCATGCAATTGAAACAGCAAAAAGAGAATCAACAGCGTATATCAGCTCGCATGCCCGAGGACTCCCGCATGGAGGTTTCCAATGCGAGATTCTCCTTTAGGGGTTTACAGCTGGAATACGAATTTTAGGTCTTCTTACCATGTGGTTGTTTAAGCGTCTTCTACCATTACTTTTTACAACAGGATTCTGTGCTAACGTGGTAAGTCAGGTAAGAGTTTGTGGGACAGTTACCGATTCCGTTCAAAGACCTGTAATACATTCCCAGGTTATTCTCTTCAGTGTAACCAGTGGCCAAATACTGACATACTCATTTACCGATAGTAACGGCCACTATTGCCTGCAAACCCATAATCCAGACAAGTATAAAATTGAATTCCATGGTTTAGGCTATGTAACCGAAACAAGATTTCTGGAGATACCGAAGAATCCTGCTCCTGACTCGGTAATAAAAATTGATGTAAGACTTAAATCAAAAGTATATGAAATTGATGAGGTGATAAAACAAGGCGAAAGGCCCATTTCCATAAAAAAGGACACTATAACCTACAATGTGCTTGCATTTTCCAATGGGACAGAAAAAGTAGTTGAAGATATTCTTAAAAAATTACCCGGAATAAATGTTGATGATGATGGTAAAATTAACTTCAAAGGGAAAGAGGTTGAAAAGGTAATGATAGAAGGCGACGATTTTTTTGGGAAGGGCTACAGAGTGCTAACTCAAAATGTCCACGCCAATGCCATTGAAAAGGTTGAGGCCATAAGCAACTACTCCGACAACCCCTTGCTAAAACAAATAGCAAATAGCGAAAAGGTTGCCCTGAACCTGAAGCTTAACAAAAATGCTCATTCAAAAATTTATGGCAATGCCGATTTAGGCTATAATACCATCAACAACCACTATGTAAATACAAACCTTATGAATTTTAGTTCTACTGTCAGAAGTTTATTTATAGGTAATTCCAACAGTATAGGTTTTAAGCCTATTGGCGACCCCTTTGGCTTAATGCAATCCTTGTCAGAATCGGAAAAACTGAGCGAATACGATATTGACCTACCAAAATTTATACTAGATATTCAGGAGCAGAAACCCCAATTCAAAAGGCAAAAAGTAAGCACAGAGGAAAATCACATGGGTTCACTTAATGAGGCCATAACCATATCAACAAAATCAAAGCTAACTATAACCTCGGCATTTAACCAGATTCACGAGAATTTCAACAGAAATACGAGCCAAAATTACAGCTACGATACCATTATGTTCACAAACATAGATAATTATAAGTTGGATAAGAGCGATAGGAGGATCTATGTTAAAGCGAAACTCGAAAACTTTTCCAATCAAAATACATTTATTCAATTAAATACCAACTTTTCGGGAGTGTACGGCATTAAAAATGCCAATACTAACTTTAATGGCAATGAAATACAGGAAAAAATACCTGACAGGTCTGCTCTTTTTAACGGAAATTTCGCTTTCACGAAAAAAATTGGTAATAGGAGTGTTGTCCAGGTAATTGGATACGGATATACCGGTACATTTAAAGAATTTTTTAGTGTTAGTCCTATACCTAAATCTATCCAGTTTCCCGACTGGAAGAACTATCTCAGAGGGTACCAGTATTTTTCAAGAACTGCAAATATGGCAATGGGCCTGATTACCTATAAATACCGCTTATCCGATTTCGTACTATTTGAAACGGAAACAGGTGCCAATGCTGTTACCGAGAAGTTGAACGCCACATTCAAACTCACCGATTCCAGTAATATAGTTCACGGTGAAAACGCCCTATCGGGGAATACTAACTATAAATTGGGCAGATCATTCCTAAAGATTGACCTTACCTTGGGTTCTGATAGCATAAAGCTAAAGTTTGGCATTACCGGAAATTTAATGAATTATAGGGAACCCTATAGAGGAATATGGAGCAGCAAAGCTGTAATTCAGCCAACAGCACGCTTCTCGTGGGGTATCAACAAAATAAATAAAGTTTCACTTTCGTATAATTCTACTAATTCAGCAATCCCATTCTATCACACCATAAATCACTACTACCTTTCAAGCCATAACAGTATTACTAAAGGGCTTGGCCAATTCGATTATATTGGTAAACAAACATTTACCCTTAATTATTCTCTTGGGAACTGGAGCACACGTTTATTTTTTAACAGCATGTTACTATATTACTTCCAACCTAAAAGTATTGCTCAAAATATGTTGATAGATCAGTTTTTGATTTGTAAATCCGATACGCTTGGTGAAGATAATCGTTACATTATGGTTAACTCAGAAATCAACTACTTTGTAAAAGCATTAAGAACAAATATAAAACTAACGCATAATAGCTCTTACCAAAGTTACACATCATTTTTTAATGGAAAAGCTAATAGAACAAAATCAAACTCAATGCGAAATGGCATTGAGTTACGTTCAGCTTTTCAGTCGTTTTTTAACTTTCACCTGGGGTATTCATACAGTCAATCTTATATTTTCGGGAAAAACAATAAAAACATAAACTACCAGCGGGTATTCTTTAATATGTATATTAAAGCAAATCAAAGAGTCAATGCCGAAATTTTATCGGAATTATATGGGAATTATAATAGCAAGTTGAGTTTAAATGGTAAAAGTTACCTTTTTGTAGATGCGACGCTTACCTATAAGTTCAAGGAATCAGGCTGGTCAATATCCCTGACGGGGTATAACCTTTTTAACCGGAAAATCTATTATATGCCACAAATTGCTGAGTATGAAAAGATGATTACTTTCTACAACCTAATTCCCCGATACCTATTGGGAACGGTATCGTTTAAATTCTAGGGGATAATAAAGCCTATAACCCTATTGAAGTTTCCTCAAACGGACTTCAACGCCACCAATCCCAATCAAGCTGTCGGAAAGTTCGTTCAAGTTGGTATTACCCGTGTGGTAAGGGTAAATGAATTTGGGTTTCACCATAAGCGCTGCCAGCTTAAACATCTCAGCGTTCATGGTGTAGGGAAGATTGGCTGGCATGAACGCTATGTCAATTTGCCCTAAGTTTTGCATTTCGGGAATGTTTTCGGTGTCACCAGCCACATAAACCCTGAGGTTTTCAAACTCGATTACATAGCCGTTTCCTTCACCCTTTGGGTGGAAAGGCTCACCGTTAGGCCGTTTATTTTTGATATTGTATGCAGGTACTGCTATAAATCGGAAATGGGGTGTAAGAATGGTATCGCCATTTGCTACCACCTTACCATCGGCCTTAAACTTGCTTTGCTCAGCGCAAAGCTTGGTCCAGTATAGCTTTGTGGATGGGGTGAATACTTTTGATAGAGCTATTGAATCCAAATGGTCGCGGTGGTGGTGGGTAAGTATGATATAATCGGCTTTTGGGAGCGTATCGTAGTTTGCCAGGTTTGACCATGGGTCGATGTGAATAGTTCTACCATTGAACTGGAACATCAGCGTTCCGTGGCCGATGAAGGTAATCCTGAGATTTTTGCCGGTTGTAGTGACGAAGTCGTCGTATTTTTGGGCGTTCAATCCGCCAATGGTTAGGGTTAAGGCTAACGATAGGATAAGCTTTTTCATAGCCGTTGGGCTTTGGTAATTCCCCAAAAATAAAAAAACCTTGTGAAGTTCACAAGGTTTGGTGCCCAGGACAAGACTCGAACTTGCACGCTTTTGACGGCGCCAGCCCCTCAAGCTGGTGTGTCTACCAATTCCACCACCTGGGCTTATTTAGTAGTACAAAGTTAGTAAAAAAACCTTTTTGCCAAACTTTTTGTGCCCAGAACAGGACTCGAACCTGCACATCATTGCTGACACTAGTCCCTGAAACTAGCGCGTCTACCAATTCCGCCATCTGGGCATTTACAATCATTATCGTAGCACAAAAAAGAACTACAAATCAGTTTTCTTATTCTGCAACCCTTGTATGGCGGGAGCTCCTTCGTCGGTTCCGCCATCTGGGCATTTACAATCATTATCGCAGCACAAAAAAGAACTACAAATCAGTTTTCTTATTCTGCAACCCTTGTATGGCGGGAGCTCCTTCGTCGGTTCCGCCATCTGGGCATTTACAATCATTATCGCAGCACAAAAAGAACCCGTTTTTATTGCGGATGCAAATTTACAAAGAAAATTTATTACATCAACTTCAAGTGGAAAATTTTTAATAAAAAAAAACCGACCCTGATTTACCGGTGTCGATTTTTTGTTAATGTGCTTTGTTATTTGCTATAGGTTTGCTTTGATATAGTTTGACATCAGGGTGTAGAGGTGCATGGTGGTATTGCCACCCCTTATCCCGTGGTTCTTGTCGGGGTATATCATAACATCAAACTGCTTACCGGCTTGAACCAGCTTCTCAATCAGCTCAACGGCATTCTGGAAGTGAACATTATCGTCGGCTGTACCATGGATTAGAAGGAACTTCCCCTTTAACTTATCTACGTGATTGATAGGGGAGTTGTTATCGTAGCCCAAAGGATTTTCCTGTGGCAACCCCATGAACCTTTCGGTGTAGATGGAGTCGTAGTATCGCCAATTGGTGACTGGAGCAACGGCAATGGCCATGCGGAACACATCGGCACCCTTGAAAAGGCATAGGCTCGACATGTAGCCACCGTAGCTCCAGCCCCAGATGCCAATCCGGGTTCCATCAACATAGGGTAGTGTTTGCAGGTATTTAGCTGTTTCAATCTGGTCTATGGATTCGTAGTAGCCCAGCTGACCGTAGGTCATCTTCTTAAACTGTTCACCCCGGCCGCCTGTGCCCCTGCCGTCAACGCAAACAACCATATATCCTTGCGTGGCAAGGTACTCGTCCCATCCAATGCGGAAGTTATCCGTTACTGTTTGCGAACCCGGCCCACTATACTGGTACATCATCACCGGGTACTTGTTGCTTTCATCAAATCCCAGGGGTTTAACCATGTAACCGTAGAGTTCAACTCCCTCGCTGGTTTTAAAGGTGAAAAACTCTTTTTGGGGTATATCGTACTGGGTTAAACGCTCTTTGAGCTTCTGGTTATCTTCCATGACTCTAACCTGTTTTCCGTTCAGCTTGTATAGCGTTACGGATAATGGGCTGGTGACGGATGAGTTGTAAATCATGAAGTACCTGAAATTCTTGGTGAACACTGCGTTATTTGAGCCGCTATGGGGAGAGAGCTTTGCCGTTTTTCCTTTCATATCAACAGAAAATACTGCTTTGCGCAGGGGGCTTTGATCGTATCCCTGGTAGAATATGGTTCTGCTTTTAGGTTCAAAGCCATATACCGATGTTACCTCGTATTGCCCCTTAGTAAGCTGCAGGTTAGTTTTACTTTGCAGGTCGTATAGGTAGATATGCTTGAATCCATCGCGTTCAGAGGTAAGGATAAATTGTTTACCATCGGGGGTAATGGTGAGGTAGTCGTCGCCTACCTCTTCAATGTAGTACTTGTTGGTTTCGGTGTAAGCAATGTCAGACTTACCGGAGGTTATGTCGGAGATCAGGATGTCGAGCTGGTTCTGCAGTCTATTCAAGCGTATCAGGCAAAGCTTATCCGATGCGGGCATCCATTTTATACGGGGAATGTACTGATCAGTGTTGGGCCCTGCGTCCATCTGATGCGTTTCCTTGCTGTTCAGGTTGTACACGTGTATGGTAACCACCGAGTTCTCCTCACCGGCTTTCGGGTACTTAAAGGTGTAGTTTTCGGGGTAGAGCTTGCGCTCGAACATTGTCATGTTGAACAGCTTAACCTGGCTCTCATCAAAACGGTAATAGGCCAGTTTCCGGGAGTCGGGCGACCATTGCAAACCGGTAGTCAACGAGAACTCTTCCTCATAAACCCAGTCGGCAGCCCCGTTAATGATATTGTTGTATGAGCCGTCGCTGGTTACCTGAATCTCGTCGAATGTTTGTAAATCAACAATATAGATATTGTTATCGCGGACAAACGCCACCTTGCTGCCATCGGGCGAAAAGGTTGCATTCATTTGGGGGCCTTTGCGCGACAGGCGTTTTAGCTCTTTGGATTTAATGAAGTAGATGTAATTTTCGGCGGTGTAGGAATGCCTGTATATGGGTTGTACGCTGGTTTCAATGATCATTTTGGTTTCATCGGCCGAAAGCTGGTAGTTGCTGAAACTTTTCAGGTCTGCTTCATCAAAGGTTGCAGGGTCGAAAAGGACTTCGGTCTGATCGCCGGTGGCGAGCTTAAACCTGGCAATCTGACCCTTATCGTTGAACGCTGAGTAATACTCGTCATCGTTCATGGGGGTTAATCCCCAGATGCTTTTTGAACGGAAGGTTCCCTTTTTAAACAAATCGTCAAGGGTAATGTGCTGCTTTGCATCCTGAGCCATAGCAAGCTGCATGGCTACAAGGAAAACTGATAGCAAATAAATAACTACTTTTCTCATGGTTTTATATTATGAATTTTTGGTTTGATTTAGCAACACTTTAAATGTTTAACAATGTCCCTAAAATAAGCATAAAAATTTGACTTCAAAACGATCAAAGCATAATATTCTAAATCGATTGCGGATGTTAAAAGGTGTGAAAACCAAACTTTTGTTCCCCCATTCCATTTTTTTTAATACTTTTGTAAGCTCACGCAGAATTTGTTAAAAACAAGTAATAGTTAACCCTAAAGTTTAATTAAAAACTCGAAAATAGATGTCGAAAGTTAAGAGAGTTTACGTCTTTGGAAATAAGACGGCAGAAGGAAAAGCAGACATGAAGAATCTGCTTGGCGGAAAGGGTGCTAACCTGGCCGAGATGTGTTTACTTGGCTTACCTGTACCCGCAGGTTTTACCATTACAACCGATACCTGTAATGAGTACTACAAAAATAACCATGAGCTCCCTGCCGAACTGCTCCCCGAAATATGGGATGCAATGGCTAAGGTTGAACAGATGATGGGAATGAAGTACGGCGATCCCGAAAACCCGCTCTTGGTTAGCTGCCGTTCCGGAGCCCGCAAATCGATGCCCGGTATGATGGATACCGTTTTGAACATTGGACTCTGCTCATCTACCATTCCCGGACTTATAAAGAAAACAAATAATCCGCGCTTTGTGTGGGATTCCTACCGTCGTCTGATCATGATGTATGCCGATGTGGTGATGGAAAAGGCCGAAGGCATTGAGCCTACCGATGGTAAAGGTATTCGTAAACGACTCGATGATATTCTTGATGAATACAAGCACAGCAAGGGTTACAAGAGCGATACCGATTTAACAGCCGACGACCTTAAATTTCTGGCCGAAGAGTTTAAGAAGCAGATTAAACTTGTTTTGGGTAAAGAGTTTCCCGATGATGCCAAGGAGCAACTTCTTGGTGGTATCAAGGCTGTGTTTAAGAGCTGGAACGGGAAGAAAGCCGTATCGTATCGTCGCATCGAGGGCATTCCCGACGATTGGGGTACAGCAGTAAACGTACAAACCATGGTGTTTGGTAACATGGGCGATACATCAGCAACCGGTGTGGCATTCACCCGTAACCCTGCAAATGGCGAAAATGTTTTCTACGGCGAATGGTTAATTAATGCTCAGGGCGAAGATGTGGTTGCCGGTATTCGCACCCCAAACCCATTGAACAAGGAAACCAAGAACGAGCAAAACAAGCATCTTCCTAGCATGGAGGAACTCATGCCTGGCACCTACAAGGAGCTAGTTGAGATCCGCAACACCCTGGAAAAAGCATTCAAGGATATGCAGGATATCGAGTTCACCATTCAGGAAGGAAAGCTTTACATGCTACAATGCCGTGCGGGCAAGCGTACTGGTACCGCTGCGCTTAACATGGCCATGGATATGCTGCATGAGGGATTAATTGATGAAAAAACCGCTGTACTTCGCGTTGATCCTGTTCAGCTCGATGAGCTGCTTCACCCCATTTGCGATCCCAAGGAAGAATCCAAGGTTTCCCCTTTAGTAAAAGGTTTACCAGCAGGTCCTGGCGCTGCCGTTGGTAAGGTAGTATTCACTGCCGAGGATGCTGTGGCATGGAGCCGTAAGGGTGAAAAGGTGATTCTGCTACGCGAAGAAACAAATCCCGAGGACGTTGAGGGTATGCGTGCCGCAATGGGTATTCTTACCGCTCGTGGAGGTATGACCTCACACGCTGCGCTCGTTGCCCGTGGTTGGGGTAAATGTTGTATTGTAGGAGCCGGTGCACTGAAGGTGAATGTAACCGACAAAACCGCTAGGGTTGAAGGTTCTAACGTAGTTATCAAGGAAGGTGATGTGCTAACCCTGAATGGTACTAAAGGACATGTTTACTATGCAGAACTTAAACTTATGGAAGCTACCGAAAATCCTCGCTTCCAGGAGTTCATGAAACTAGTTGACAAGTACCGCAAGATGGGGGTACGCACCAATGCCGATACCCCCGAAGATGCCAAGGTTGCCCGCGATTTTGGCGCTGAGGGTATAGGTTTATTCCGTACCGAGCACATGTTCTACGGAAAGGGTTCCGAGGAGCCATTATTCCTGCTTCGCAAGATGATTCTAAGCTCAACCGAGGAAGAACGCCGCAAAGCATTGGACGAACTCTTTGTATTCGTTAAACGCGATGTGAAGAACACCATGCTTGCCATGGATACCCTACCCGTTACCTTCCGCTTACTCGACCCACCCCTACATGAGTTCGTACCCCAGAGCGCCGATAAACAGGCTGAGTTGGCCAAAGCCCTCGGAATTACTGTTGAAGCTATTGTAAAACGTGGCGAGGCTCTGCACGAGGTTAATCCCATGATGGGACACCGCGGTGTGCGTCTTGGTGTTACCTATCCCGAAATCTCCGAAATGCAGATCCGCGCAATTTTCGAGGCTACTGCTGAGCTGATGAAGGAAGGCAAGACCCCGCGTCCCGAAATTATGGTTCCGGTTACCTGCGATGTATCGGAACTTGATTTTACCAAGAAGATTGTTGACCGCGTTTACGCTGAGGTTTGCAAGAAATTTAGTATCAATGCCATTGAGTATAAGTACGGTACTATGATTGAGATACCACGCGCCTGCTTGCTGGCCGATAGAATGGCTAAGACCGCAGAGTTCTTCTCATTCGGCACCAACGACCTCACCCAGATGACTTTTGGTTTCAGCCGCGATGATATTGGCGGATTCCTTCACGATTACCTCGATAAAAAGATGCTTGCTGCTGACCCATTCCAGACCATTGACCAGGATGGTGTTGGCCAGCTCATAGAGATGGCTGTTACCAAAGGACGCAACACCCGTCCTGATCTTAAGGTGGGTATATGCGGTGAGCAGGGTGGCGATCCCGCTTCGGTTGAGTTCTGCTTCAAGAACGGTTTAACCTATGTGAGCTGCTCGCCATTCCGAGTTCCCATTGCCCGCTTGGCTGCTGCACAGGCAAGCATTAAGTACGGAAAATAAATTTTTCTCAATCTTTATTTTAAAACGCCCTGACATCAGGGCGTTTTTTTATTTTTGAGTATTATTTGAGAGGTATGCGATTGCGCTCTAAAATTATTCTATTCCATCTTCTTCTATTATTAAAGTTTGGATGCCTTTCGGTAGCCGGACAGGAAGTAACCATTGTTGACTCAACCTGGCTTGCATCAACCTATAACTACCTGCTGATGGTTGAAGCCGACTCCGGAAATATTCACAAGGTTAGAGACTTGCTGGCTTTGGGAGCGGATCCAAACACAAGCGATGAACGTGGTGTAACACCTCTAATGTTCGCTGTACAATCGGGGAATATTGATTTGGTTGAACTGCTAATTGAAAGTGGTGCTAATGTTAATGCCTACCCTCAAAACGGGAATACTGCACTGCATGCAGCAACTATGGCTGCTAACGACAGCATTGCTGAACTGCTTATCAGAAATGGCGCCGAGGTCAATGCAAAAAATGTAAAAGGTCTTACACCACTCCATTTTGCAGTTTGGCATGGACTTCCTTACCTAACCGACATTCTCATTTACTATGGTGCCAATGTAAATGCAAAAGATTATAGGGGCAATACCCCTCTAATGTTAGCAGCTTATGCCGGAGCTAAGCTTAGTGTCCGGTTGCTGCTTGAAAATGGAGCAAATCCCAATTTAACTGACCTGAATAAGGTTTCGCCTCTAATGGTGGCTGCCCAGTTTAACGATACCATTATTTGTAAGTATCTCATAAGCTATGGTGCTGACATTTCCTTGACCGATAGCAGAGGGGCTAATGCTCTCTGTTATGCCATAGCCAATTATTCAAACGATGTGGTTAAATGCTTAAGTGTGAACGATGCGTTGCAGTTTAAACTCAATAAAAGCTACTACCAAATTGCTAAGGAGCATAACAACAGGATAGCCCAGCAACTCATTGCAAACCAAGGGCTGAAGGCAAGAATAAAACCCTCATTATCCTCAGTGTACGTTGGGATGGGTACCCAATTTGAGAGGCATGAGTTTTTACTAGGCTATTTTTTTGGATTTGTAGAACAAATCTCAAAGATTGAGCTTGCGTTGGGATACTGGTACAGACCGAGTCCCATAGCTACACTAACCGACCAGAATGGTCAGCTCATACAGTTTTGGGAGAAAAGAAGGATTATACAGGCAAACATAAGTCGTTCTCAACTACTATATCAGTACCAAAAATGGAAAGTGCTTGCAACTGGCCATCTGAGTTTAGGTGTTGCCTTCCGAAATTTTGAGGCTACACCTTTAGATCCCAAGAATACTTTTGTTCCTACTCTTACAGGTGGATTGTCCGCTAAAGGAAATATCATGGAGTACACCGTGGGGTGCAGCTATAGCTTTTACAAGCAGCTCGATGTATTACCATACATGGTTACCATTTCAGCCAAAATCCATTTCAACACTTTACGCCCAAGGGTTATAAACAAAAGCATAAAACATGTTCAGTAAGATAGCTAAGGCATTATTAACCGCTGCAATTATCACCTTGCCCTTTTCATGTGAGGACCTGGGTGCTTTCATTGTCGATTGTAATGAATGCTACGAATTGAAACCTGAAAAAATAGACGTCTTGCTTAAGTTCACTATTAATTCCCAAAACCCGGAAGTCTATTTTGAAATATACAACGGTTTACCTGACAATGGAACCCTTTTATACACTGGTTATTCAACCATTAAAGAAAAAGTCCTTATGCTCGACCCCGATACCTACTACTCAATTAAAGCCTTTTATAGTAGCAAAGGGCGTGAAGTAATTGTGATTGACGGCACCAATCTAAAACTCAAGTACGATAAGACATCCTGTTCAAGTCCATGCTACGTTATTGAGGGCGATAAACTCGATGCTCGGTTGAGGTATTAAAACATGTTCTTAAGCAGTGTTTTAAAACCATGTTTTCAAACTACTAAAAACACGGGTTGAAATCAAAACAATATTAGTTACTTCGCCGTAAATATTCATGTTTAGAAAGGTTTGGTATTAATCCATTAAAAATTTTACGGTGAAGAGGCAATTACTAATTAGGGATGTAACCCTTAGGGATGGGCAACAATCGTTGTTTGCCACCCGTATGACCCAACAGCAGGTAGAAAGAGTATTGCCATACTATCGCGAGGCTGGATTTTACGCCATGGAGGTTTGGGGCGGTGCTGTTCCCGATTCGGTGATGCGTTACCTGAATGAAGACCCGTGGTTTAGGCTAGAGAGCATCAAGGCTGCAATTGGCGATGCCTCTAAGCTAACCGCGCTGTCGCGGGGACGTAACCTTTTTGGGTACAATCCCTACCCGGAAGAGGTAATTGAGGGCTTTAACAGAAATGCCGTAAAATCCGGCATATCTATCATGCGTATATTCGATGCGCTCAACGATACCGATAATATCCGTAGCACTGTTAAGTATGTTAAGGAGAACGGTGGACTGGCCGACTGTACCGTTTGCTTTACCGTTGATCCAAAGTTTTCCAGAAAGGACAGGATTAAAGCCATGCTAAGCGGTAAAACCCTGCCCCGTAAAATTTTCACCGAAAAATACTATATAGCCAAAGCCAAGGAGCTCGAGGCCATGGGAGCCGATATGATAACTCTGAAGGATATGGCTGGATTGGTTACCCCGGAACAATCGGCTAATATTATTTCGGCTCTAAAGCGTGAGGTGAAGGTGCCTGTTGATTTTCATACACACTGTACACCCGGCTATGGTTTGGCTTCTACATTAACCGCTATAGTCAATGGTGTTGATATTGTTGATACTGCCATTTGGAATTTTGCCGGTGGCCCTGCTGCTCCCGCCTTTGAGCTCATCCAAATCTTTTGCGATAAGATGGGGATCCATACGGGGGTTAACCTCCAAGCGGTTTCAGCCATTAACCGGGAGTTAAAGAATATTCGGGCAGAGCTCAAGGAGCTTGATACCTATGAGCTGCCAAACGAATTTGATATCACCAGCTACACTTTACCCGCACGAATCGATAACCTTTTTGAACAGGCTATCCTATTTGCCCAGTCGGGCAAGTACGAGGCCCTGCTCGATGCCTGTCAGGCCATTGAGCGTTACTTTAACTTCCCCGAACCCGATGAGAACGTGAAAAATGCTGAAATACCGGGAGGTATGTACACCAACATGCTGGCTCAGCTCAAACAGCTTAAGTTGGAAAACCTGCTTCCAAGGGTTCTTGAGATTATACCCACCGTTCGCCTGGATGCGGGATGCCCACCACTGGTTACACCTACCAGCCAGATTGTTGGTGCACAAGCTGTTAACTGTGCAATTGACGAAAGCAAGGGGTTGCCATTCTATACCAATAAATCCATCCAGTTTGTAAACCTGGTTAAGGGGATATACGGTAAAACGCCGTTACCAATCGATCCACAGTTTAGGTTAAAGATAGCCGGCGTAGCCGAGGAAACCCCCTACGACACTTCAAATTACAAGAAGCAACCAAACCCATCGTTCCCTGAGTACGGTGAGGATGTTCGTTTGGCTATGAACGAGAAGGAGGAACTCCTGCTGGAGCTTTTCCCTACTGTTGCTGAGAAATATTTACGCGATAAGGTAGTGAACCATTATGAGTCCATAAAGCGCGAGAAGGAAGAAGAGCAACAGCGAAAGATTCAGGAGGAAAAGCAAAAATACTACTCCATGACCGAGGAGCAGCGATGGAAAAGGTTACTCGACGGACTTCAGCAGTATTTCTGTTAGCTTCATAGGTTTAGGTTAGCTATTAGGTAAAAAAAAGGGGCTCAGCTGAGCCCCTGAATTTTTATCTTTTTTCCAACTCGTTGTTCATTTGTGTTATATCAACACTGCTCTCGTAGTCGCCAAGCAGGTACTTGCAGAAGTAGTCGCCCATTAACCAGAAGTAGTACTCGGTCATATCGCCGTAGCCATGGCGCTGGCCAGGGAACATAAAGAAATCGAAACGTTTGTTGGCCTTAATTAGAGCATTGGCTAACCTGATGGTGTTTCCCGGATGAACGTTATTGTCAATTTCTCCGGTGGTTAGCAACAGGTGCCCTTTCAGGTTTTTAGCAATTTCGGAGTTTTTATCAATACTGTACTCAAATGATACGTTTCCGGCAGTATCGGCTATTTCCTTCACACCGTGGTGTTTCTCGCTCCACCAACGGTTATAGATATTGTTTTCGTGGTTTCCGGCATTGGACACGCCCACTTTAAAGAAATCGGGGTAGGTGAGCAGTGCGGCAGCTGTCATGAAGCCACCACCTGAATGGCCATGAATACCCACTCTGTTGATGTCGATAAACTTGTGGCGGTAGGCCAGCTGTTCCGTGGCGGCTTTCTTGTCGGCCAAGCCATAGTTACGGAGATTCCCGTACCCGTAGTTATGGTACCACTTGGAGCGAGCCGGATGTCCACCACGGTTACCAACGGTTATGACAATGAATCCAAACTGAGCAAGCCTATCGGTTCTGTCCATTCGGGCCGAGAACGATTTATTAACAGCCTCGGTTTGTGGGCCAGGATAAACGTACAGAATGATTGGATACTTTTGGGTTGAATCAAAATTGAAAGGCTTATACATCACCCCGTAAAGGTCGGTAATGCCATCGGCTGCTTTAACGGTGAAGGGCTCAGGGAATTTATAACCTGCCTGGAATAAGAGGCTAAGGTCGGCCTTTTCCAGGAAAAGGATGTCGTTACCCTGGTTGTCAATCAGTTTGGCTTCAGGGGTGGTGTTCACACGCGAGTAGTTGTTCACGAAGTAAAGCTGGTTATCGTCCATACTTACGGAGTGGTCAAAGTTTCCCTTGTTTAGGAGCTTTAAATTCGTTCCATCTATATTTACCCTGTAAAGATGCAAGTAGTAAGGATCCTCGTTTGGCTCACGACCGTTAGCCAGGAAGAAAAGGGTTTTGGTAGCCTCGTTGTAGCCAACCACTCGTTCGCAGTGGAATGGGCCGCTTGTTATCTGTCGAATGTAATTGCCCTGGTTGTCGTACAGGTAGAAATGCCCCCATCCATCGCGTTCGGACCAGTGAATAATCTCTTTCTCATTGTTAATCAATGTAATCCCAGTAAAATCGATATAGGTGTTGAGGCGTTCTTCAATTACCGTTTTCACCTCGCCGGTCCTAATGTCAACATAGCATACGTCAATTCGTTTCAGGTCACGCGAGGTACGTTGGAAGTATAGTCTGTCGTTATACCTGGAGAGCCATCGGGTAGGAACGTAATCGTCGTCGCGTTCGCTGGCCAGGCGGCGGAAGTTAAGTATGGATACATCCTGATCCTTAAACGCTCTAATGTCTGGTTTTATCACAGTATCTTTATTATTCATATCGAAGATAAGGATTTCATCTTGTGGGGCATCTTTCTCGCCGGGCATGTGGTATTTGTAGGTTTCGAGGGTTGGTCTGGGGTTGCTGAGGGTCTTGATTACCCACAGTTCCTTGACCTTACGTTGGTCGGTGCGGACCATGGCAAAGTAGCGGCTATCGTGCGACCAGGTGATGTAGGCCGGTTTTCGGTTGTTCTTGTTCTTTTCCTCATCCACATTATCCTCTTCGCGGCTTGTATAGCCGTAGCTGTAGTACTTCTCACCATCGGTTGTTAGCTGGTGCTCCACTATGGTTGAATCCTTTTCGTTTTTCTTGGCTTTTTCATAGTTCTCTTTGTCCATCCAGTAGAGGTTGTGGTTCTTGCTGAAAACTACAATTTGACCATTAGGGGAGATATTTGCCCACTCCGGGTTCTCCTTGGGTTTCTTGTAATCGTCCATCAGGTTTAGCTTTCGGGTAGTAAGGTCATACTCAAAGTAGTAGGTTTTTTTATCAACCTTTTCTTTCGTTTTTTTATCCTTCTTCTTTGTCATATCGGTTTCTTCATCGTCGGTCTTATCCTCATCAACCAGCGTGCTCTTTACCTCAAACTGGATGATCTTTTCATCTTTAATAAATTTAATTTTCTGAATGGGTAGATGCTGGGCATCGAAAGGCTCTTTGGTTAGTCGGGATAGCTGTGCAGCCATGTCCACATTATCGAACAGGAGCGTTTTGCTGCGCTTTGCGGGGTCAACAAGGTAGTAGTTTTTGCCCGATGGCGTTTCGAAGCTGTACCAAAATCGGGTGCTGTTTTTGAGCCAGTGGGCATCCACACTGGTGCTGAACACCATTTTTTCCAGCTTTTTGGGAGAGAAACGTGCAGGCAGCTCGTAGTTGGCTTTGGTAACCGCTGTTTGCTGACCCATTGCTACAGAATAGCATAGTATTAGTGCCGAAATCAGATAGCTAAATTTTCTCATGACGGTAGCATTATGGTTAGATTTGTTTAATAACTTTGATTGAATGTTGCGTTTTAAGCTTAATTAAACCGGCAAATATTTGCGTAATCAAATCAATAAACGAACAATCCAATGAAGCATTTCATATTCCTTTTTTTAGCTGCAATATATTCAACTTTTGGGTTTTCGCAATACTTTCCCGTTACCATTGCCGAGGCCAGCAGCTACCAATCCACATCAACATATAACGATGTGATAGGATTTATCAGGATGCTGGAGAAAGCATCTAAACTGATAAGGGTTGAAACCATTGCTACCAGTGTGGAGGGGCGCAGCATACCCCTTCTTGTAGTTGCAAATCCTCTTCCTAAGTCGCCTCGCGAGGTGGGAAACCGTGTGGTGGTTTACATCCAGGCAAACATTCATGCCGGTGAGGTTGAGGGGAAGGAGGCCTCGCTGATGTTTGTGCGCGATTTGCTAAAAACGCCTAATCACCCATTGCTTAAAAACATTGTGCTGCTGGTTTGCCCAATTCTGAATGCCGATGGTAATGAGCTCATCAGTACAAAAAATCGCACAAACCAGAATGGTCCGGTTAATGGAGTGGGGGTTAGGCATAACGCCCAGATGCTGGACCTAAACCGCGATGCGATGAAGCTGGAAAGCCCCGAGATGGCAGGAGTTGTTGCTAATGTGCTGAACCGGTGGGACCCGGCGATTGTGATGGATTGCCACACTACCAATGGTTCGTACCATCAGGAGCCTGTTACCTTCACCTGGATGATGAATCCCAATGGCAGCCGTGAACTGATAAACTACATGCGCGACAGGATGATGCCTTGGGTATCGAACCAGCTCTCGGTTAAGTACAAAACGTTAAACTGTTTTTACGGCGAGTTCATTGATCAGAAGGACTACGAAAAGGGGTGGATATCCTACGCTTCGGAACCCCGGTACTTTTCAAACTACGTTGGATTGCGGAACAGGCTTAGTATCCTGAACGAAAACTATGTGTATGCCCCATTTGATGAGCGAGTATTGGGCTGTTACAACCTTATTGCCTCGGTTTGCGATTTTGCTGCTGAGTTTTCGCATGAAGTCAGAGAAATGTTGCGCAAAGCCGACGATGAGTCGAATGGGCTTGGCGAGGCAATGCCAAGGCCCGGGTTTGCAATCACCTATAGTGGAAGGCCAACACCGCAGGCAGTTACCATTCTTACCTACGAGGCCGAGGTGTATACCGATGAGCAGGGGCGCGAACGTTTCCGTAAAACCGACCGCAAGCGAACCGTAACCATTCCCTACATAGCCGATTACTATCCTACCTCTACCATTCCCTACCCATGGGGGTACCTGATTAAAAATGATGCTGAGGTGATAAACCTGCTAAAAAAGCATGGCATTCAGTTTGATTATCTTGCCGATACCATTACCCTAAGCGTGGAACAGTTCAACATCGATTCACTTAAGCCGGTTACACGGCTTAACCAAGGACATTACAATAATACCCTGTACGGTAAGTATGTTAGGGTTGACAAGCAATTTGATTCGGGTTTTGCCCTGATTAAAACCTCGCAACCCTTGGGGCGGCTTGCAGCATACCTGCTTGAGCCACAGTCCGACGATGGTTTGATGTTCTGGAACTACTGGGATCGATATCTGGTACCGCAGTGGGGAAGGGGTTACTATCCGGTACCGGTTTTCCGGATAATTGAGTACAATCCCAAACTAAAAGTTCATGGGTAACTTTAGATTTGGTCGTAAAGGTTATACAAATCTTCATGAACAAAAAAGGCTCCAGGAAGGAGCCTTTTTTTGAGCCGATGACGAGAATTGAACTCGTGACCCCTTCCTTACCAAGGAAGTGCTCTACCTCTGAGCTACATCGGCAGTTGGGTGGGGAGAGCAGGATTCGAACCTACGAAGGCATAAGCCAGCAGATTTACAGTCTGCCCCAGTTGGCCACTTTGGTATCTCCCCAATTCGCTTCATTAAACGCGCTGCAAAAGTAATACTTTTGCCAAATACTGCAAGGGATTGAGAGGTGTGGGGTGGAAAAAATAAACGTTATTAAGTAAAACGTATTGATTATCAAATGAAATTCTTGTAAAAGTTTTTATTTTTCTATCCATTTATAAACGTTAATTGGCCGGGTTAACAACCATTTTAACATATGGAATATTTTAACCAAATCATGGAGTTACATGCGATAATCAAACCATTTTAATGATCATTGTTGCAAAGCCGCTCAATCAACTTTTGATTTCATATCCATCCTCAATATATTTACCCCTCCTGCTCCTCCATCTCTTTTTGCAGGGCTGCCATTTTGATGGCGGTAACAGCGGCCTCAACGCCTTTGTTCCCATGCTTACCTCCGGCACGGTCAATGGCTTGCTCCAGGTTGTCGGTGGTAAGCACCCCAAAAATGAACGGGATGTTGTAGTTCATGTTCAGCTCGGTGATACCATGGGTTACACCCTGGCATATGAAATCGAAGTGGCGGGTTTCCCCTTGAATCACACAGCCCAGGCAGATTACTGCATCCAGGTCGGCATACTCGGCCATGAATTGCCCACCCAGGGTTAGCTCAAAGGCCCCGGGAACATGTTTAACCAGAATGTTCTCCTCGCTTGCCCCATGCTCCAGCAGAGTGCTGTAGGCTCCTTCCAGCAGCTTATGGGTTACCGTATCGTTCCAGTCGGAAACCACAATTCCGAACTTCATATTCTTGGCACTTGGAACCCTGTTGGGGTCATAATTCGATAGGTTTTTAAGACTTGTAGCCATAGTCGTTTGGATGTTTACATCGGTTTCGTAAAATTAACCAAAAAATAAGGGGTGGCAAAATTGCACCCCTTTTTTGGTTGTCGATATCTTAAAATTAGCGGTTCATCAGTGCGTTCAGGCGGGCAATATCCTTGTCGATATCGCGAGCCTCAACGCTTTTGGCGAACTCGTCCTTTATGGTCTGGTAAATTTTCAGGGCTTTATCGTACTGCTTCAGCTCCTCGTAAACCATGCCTGCCTTTTTGTAAAAGATAGGCGATGTGAAATCATTCTTGTCGTATTTAGCAGCTTTAAGGTAAAATTTTGCTGCTTCTTTGAGCTGGTTTAGCTCAACATAGCAGTCGCCAAGGGCCCCGTACGATACGGGAGTAACCATTTGGTCGCCGGCATCAAACTTTTTAAGGTAATCAATGGCTTTCTGGTACTCGCCTAGTTCGCGGTAGCAAATACCGGCATAGTAGTTAGCCAGGTTTCCGGTTTTGGTCATGCCATACTTGTTGGCAATTTGAAGGAATCCCAAATCGTTCTCGTTTCCGTTAAGGGCCAGGCGGAACGAGTCGCGTTCAAAGTAGTACTGCGCCTGGAATATTTGTGAGCGGGCCTCATCCTCCTTGGGAGCAAGGTATAAGCGTTTATAACCAAAGTAGATGGCCACAATTGCCAGAATGGCTGCTACAATAATGGTAAGGCTTTTCTGGTTTTGCTCAATGAACTGCTCGGTTCTGGTTAAAGCATTGTCAATTGATTCAACGGTATCGTTAACTTCCTGTTTCTTGTTATTTGCCATAGTCGGTGATTGTTTATTGAATTCAAAGCAATCGCAAAAGTAATGGTTTTTGTAAAATCTGGAAATTTTAGGCAAACATTTTCGGTTTAATTACCTTTGTAATGGATCTGAAGAAGCTGATATGTACCTTAAGAGGCTCACTGCCATCAACTTTAAGTCGATTTCTCAGGTTGATATCGAGTTTGATATCAAGATAAACTGTTTTGTGGGCAATAACGGACAGGGTAAAACCAATCTGCTCGATGCCATATACTACCTTTCCATGTGCAAAAGCTCACTTACCGTAAACGATAGCCAGGTTATCCGCCACGGTCAGGACTTATTCGTTCTTCAGGGCTTTTACCAGCGAAATGGTGTGGATGAGCACATTCATTGCGGTTTGAAACAGGGCGAGGGCAAAGTTTTTAAGCGCAATGGGAAGGCATACGAACGGCTTGCCGATCACATCGGGTTTTTGCCCGTGGTTATGGTTTCACCCACCGATAACGAGCTTGTTGATGGTAGCGGTGAGGAAAGGAGGCGCTACATAAACGGAGTTATCTCGCAAATAGATAGAATTTACCTCGATGAGGTGATGCGGTACAACAAACTGTTGGCACAGCGCAATAGCTTGTTAAAGTCCCATTCCCGAAGCCATTTCTCCTACGATTTGCTCGAAGCCATTGATATTCAGCTTGCCGAGTATGCATCGGTTATCCACTCCAAGCGCAAGGCTTTTGTTGAGCAGCTCATTCCCATTTTTCAGGAATACTACCAAAGGGTATCGGGCGGGCAGGAGAGGGTATCAATCTCCTATCGCTCGCACCTTAATGAAACCCCAGCCGACTCACTTTTTCGTGAAAACATTGAAAAGGACAGGGCGTTACAGTTCACATCGGTGGGCATTCACCGCGATGACCTTACTCTAACCCTCGATGGGTACCCCATTCGCAGGGAGGGGTCTCAGGGCCAGCAGAAAACCTACCTCATCGCCCTTAAGCTGGCACAGTTCGATTTCCTCTCCAAGGTTTCGGGCTTAAAACCTTTACTGCTGCTCGATGATATTTTTGATAAGCTTGACCTTAACCGGGTACATCAGCTCATTGAGCTGGTGGCTCACGATGGGTTTGGCCAGATTTTTATTACCGATACCAACAAGCACAGACTTGAGGAGGTGCTGCAACGGGTTTCGTCGGGGTATAAGTTTTTTAGAGTTGATAATTCTGAGTTTGAACTGGTAGCATCGAGGTAACCATGGGGGACCACAACATAAAATCGCTGGGCGAGGCCATTAAGGCTTTCATTGATGCCATGAAATGGAACGACAATATTAACCAGGCCTCGCTTATTACCGACTGGGAGAAGATAGTTGGCCGTGATATTGCCATGCGTACCACCGATATCCGTTTTAAGGATGGAACGCTTACCATTGCGTTAAACTCTGCTGCCCTACGACAGGAACTGCACATGCGCCGGCAAGCGCTCATCAGCCATATTAATGAGTTTTATAAAACGGAGCTGGTAAAGGAAATCAGGCTGAAATAGAAAATCCCACCTGAAAGGTGGGATTCAACTTTATATCTGGTAACCATTCGTTTTATTGGTATAGATTTAACAAGAAACTGAGTTTCGTATCTGATTCAACCCTCAATTTCCTACCCCTTGATAGGTTTAAGCGATGCCATCAGCATGTCGTAGATATGCTCCCTTCTATCCTCTAAAAACGTAGCCATTTGCTCTTTGGTCAGGCTCATTCGGTATGATATCAAGGGCTTTATGGCAAATGGGAAAAGGATGAGTGATATCATGCTGATGAAGAATTGCTCGGGGTCAATGTTTCGGATGTGGCCCAGCTCAGCCTCGTGTTTCAGCTGTTTTGAGAAGGCCTCCGTGTTATACAATGAGTGAACGGACTTAAGCCTCGGCGCCTGCTCTGCATTTCGATGAATGATAGAAAGCACGAAGGGAACCAGAAGTGGGTCTTCGGTTAGCACGTCGATGTAAGTGTTAATGTATAGCTTTATTTTTTCGCTTAGCGGCAGGTCGGCATTTAGGATTTGCCGGATTTTTTGTCCATTGTCTTTAATCGATTGTTCAAAAATCTCCTCCAGTAGGTTTTCTTTACTTTGGAAGTAGTAGTTCATCAGCGAAAGGTTAACGCCGGCCTTGGATGCTATTTCGCGAACGCCAACTCTATCTACCCCTTTTGCAATAAATAGTTCCCTTGCTGTTTCCATCAACTTTAAGCGGGTTGCACTTCCGTGTTTGGTATCCATACTATTCATCGTTTTTTCAAAATTATTAAAATCTGTTTAAAATAAACATATGTTTCAGTTTCGAGTTTTTTAAAATAGTTTTAAAATTGCCAAGTTCATCAATTTGCTTCGGATATGAAAAAACTAAAAAATCCTTACGAGCAACTGCCTGAACATGGATGTTTCTGCTGCTCCAGGAAGAATCCCATTGGCCTAAAACTCGATTTTTGGTACGATGAGGTCGGCAAAACCGTTGAAACCCGTTGGCTACCCGATGCCCACTACCAGGGGTATCATGGTGTACTTCACGGTGGAATACAGGCTACCATTATGGACGAGGTAGCCAGCTGGAGTATCTACTTGCTTGAGGGCACTGCAGGTGTTACGCAAGGTATGGAAATTTCTTACAAAAAACCACTGTTGATTGAAAAGGGTCAAATTGTTGTCAGGGGGAAAATTTTAAGCAAGCAGAAGCGTTTGGTTACCGTGTATGTTGAGGTTTTTGATGGCGAGGGTTTGGTGTGCACCACCGGAAACATCAGCTATTTTATCTTTCCGCTTGATGTTGCCAAATCGAAGTTTGGCTATCCTGGTACAGAGGCGTTTATGTAAAATACTTCCTTTTTGCCTACTCCTGTAAATCGTATTTGAATTAAGATTAGCAAAGGTTGGTTGTGAGTTAGGGATTCCTGGGTTTTAGCACACATTAACACTTAGAAGTTAACCTTATTGCAGCGATAAGCATCAAATTATCGTCGTTAAGGTTGAATTCTCAAACAAGTTAATTATGCTCAACAAACTTACTCTAACTTTTTTGCTAATCGCTATAGTTTGCGTTTATCCAGGTTTATTTGCACAACCCAATGTAAAGCAGGCCTGTGTTGCCGAAAGGGTAAATCCCAAAACACCCCAAATAGATGGTATATTAAACGATGAGGTATGGCAGCTTGGTTCCTGGTGTAGCGATTTTACCCAGCACGAACCTAATAATGGTGCAAAACCTAACCAAAAAACGGAGTTTAGAGTTACCTACGATAATGAATTTATTTATGCAGCCTTCCGCCTTTACGATACTGAACCCGATAAGATTGTTGCTAGGGTTACCCGCCGCGACGACATTGAGGGCGATTACGTAGCTATTGGATTTGATTCCTACTTCGACAAGCGGACGGCTTTCATTTTTTGTGTGTCGGCATCGGGCACAAAAATGGATATGGTGATGACCGAGAATGGCGATAGAGAGGATAAGAATTGGGACCCTATATGGTGGGCAAAAGCCCACAGGGATGAGCTGGGCTGGACCGCTGAGATGAAGATACCCCTTAACCAGTTTCGTTTTTCTGCCGCCGATGAGCAAGTTTGGGGTATCCAGGTTGGCCGACATATCTACCGAAACCAGGAAACCGATTTTTGGCAGCATGTTCCAAAAGATGCTCCCGGATTTGTTCATCTATTTGGCGAGCTTCACGGGTTAAAAGGTCTAACTCCTAAGCGTCAGGTGGAAGTTGCCCCCTATCTCGTTACTAAAACGGAAAGTTTCAAGCCTGAGGCCGGTAACCCGTTCATGACTGGTCGGCGAAACGGACTGAATGCAGGTGTTGATGCTAAAATTGGCTTGACAAACAATTTCACCCTCGACCTCACCGTAAATCCCGATTTTGGACAGGTTGAAGCCGATCCGGCTGAGGTTAACCTAACCGAGTTCGAAACCTATTTTGAGGAAAAACGCCCTTTCTTTATCGAGGGGAGCAATCTGCTAAGCTTTCCGCTCATGTTTGGCGATGGCGATTTGGCAACCAATAACCTTTTTTACTCAAGGCGAATAGGGCGTGCTCCCCAACGCAACCCTGCGTTAGATGATAATGAGTATGCCCGTGTACCCCTGAATACCACTATTCTTGGTGCTGCTAAACTTACCGGGCGAACCAGCAATGGTTTATCGGTCGGTTTGCTTGAAAGCATAACAGGAGATGCCTATGCTCGGGTTGATTCTTCAGGACGACGATACCATGAACTTGTGGAACCATTAACAAACTATACCGTTATTTCTGCTATGCAGGAAGCCCATGGGGGGAATACCATCCTCTCAGGCATGCTCACCTCAACCAATCGTTCTTTAAACAGTCTGTTAAAGCCGGAGTATCATCGAAACGCTTTCTCAGGAGGTATTGATATTATGCACCTGTGGTCGAACAAAAAGTACCTGTTTGAAGCGAAACTGTTTGGCAGCCATGTTAATGGCACAAGGGAAGCCATTTTGGGCACCCAAACCAGCCCGGCACGCTACTTCCAACGACCCGATATCACCCATGTAAAGCTTGACTCATCTAGAACATCACTAAACGGAAGCGGGGGTTTACTACAGTTTGGAAAGGTAGGAGAGGGGCATCTGAGATACATGACTGCCGTTGCATGGCGTTCGCCTCAACTTGAGATTAATGACATTGGCTATGTACAAAATGTAGATGATATTTTTCAGGTGGTTTGGGTTGGGTTTCGTTACTGGGAGCCAACACAGCTATATCGCTCAGTAAATATAAACGTAAACCAGTGGACTGGTTGGAATTTTGGCGGTGAATCAACCTATAAAGGAGCCAATGTAAACTTAAATCTACAGTTCCCAAACTACTGGTTTTTTGGGGGAGGAGTAAACTGGAATGGAGAAAATTTAAGCGCCTCCGAGTTGCGTGGCGGTCCTGCATTGAGGTTGCCCGGCGGATGGAACTATTGGCTTAGCATTAGAACAGATGGACGTAAGAACCTAATTCTCGGCGTTAATACTAGTGAATATAATGGTTTCAGTAACAGCTCCACAAGCCGGAGTATGTCGCTTTCGCTTACCTATAAGCCCATTAAAAGCTTACTGCTTAGGGTTAGCCCATCATATTCATATAGTAAAAATGAGCTGGCTTATGTTACCAACGTGAACACCGCCAATGATACCCGATACATTCGTGGACATCTCAGCAGGCAAACATGGGCTATGTCGTTAAGGTTGGAGTACAGTATTAACCCTGACCTTTCAATTCAGTACTATGGTCGTCCTTACCTGACCAGCGGAAAGTACTCCGACTTTAAGTTCATTACTGATTCCAAAGCGAAAAAGTATGCAGACAGGTTTTCACATTTCGCCAGTAATCAGCTGAGCTATGACTCGGCTAACGAGGAGTATCTGGTTGATGAGAATACCGATGGGGCAACCGACTACTCGTTCTCTAACCGCAACTTTAACTACCTTAACCTGCAGTCAAACCTGATTGTTCGTTGGGAGTATCGTCCTGGGTCAACGGTATATTTTGTGTGGACACACGGTAAAGAAACTTACGAATCTATTTACAGCCGGTCAGTTAACCATGATATTGATAATTTATGGGATTCGCATCCACACAATATTTTTCTGGTTAAGCTATCCTATCGTTTTAACTAAAGGTTTCACTAGTTGTGTGAAAAAGCCGATGAACCACATCGGCTTTTTGGTTTGAACAACTAAGGTTCCAATTCGTTTATGTATATTGGTCATTGCAAATATTCATGCATGGCATTATGAGAGGTCCAGTAAAACTATTAACCGTATATGCTTTAGCTGGAGTGCTGCTAGGCGCTTGCAAGGCATCAAAAAAAATTGAAGTTATGAGTTCAAGAACCGAAACAGTTACTTTAGGAGCCGGTTGCTTTTGGTGTGTTGAAGCTATTTTTAGCCGGGTAAATGGTGTAATTAAGGTTGAATCGGGCTATGCCGGGGGGCATGTGAAGAACCCCTCCTATCAGGAAGTGTGTACCGGTACAACTGGCCATGCCGAGGTGGTTCAGGTTACCTTTAACCCCGATGTTGTACCTTTTACTAAGATTCTTGAAATTTATTTCAAGACCCATGATCCCACAACCTTAAACCGACAGGGTGCCGATATCGGAACGCAGTACCGTTCGGTTATTTTCTACCACACCGAGGAACAAAAAGTTACAGCACAGGAAATTATCTCTCAGCTCGAGGTCTCTGGTATCTGGAGTAATCCCATTGTTACGGCGGTAGAGCCCTTTATTAACTTCTACAAGGCTGAAGATTATCACCAAAACTACTATGAAGGGAACCGGAATCAGCCCTACTGCCGCATGGTAATTACCCCTAAGCTTGAAAAGTTCGAAAAGGTTTTTAACGAATACCTTAAAAAGTAGCTTTGCTAACATCAAGTTGCTGGTTAAACCCTGAGCCGGGTTTTACATCAATACTATGTAACCTAATTGTCAAAGCTCTATGAGAAAACTGTTTATGTTTGCAATCATGTTTGGGCTGGGTGCTACTGGTTTTGCCCAGTCGAACCAGGAAACGAATCCATTCCTAAGCGAGTACACCACTCCATTCAAAGTACCCCCGTTCCACTTAATCAAGCTTGAACATTACATTCCAGCTTTTGAAAAAGGGATTGAGGAGCAGAAAAAAGAGGTTGATGCCATCATCAATAACCCTAAAGCCCCAACCTTTGAGAATACCATATTGGCACTGGACAAATCAGGGAGACTACTCACAAAGGTAAGTGCTGTTTTCTACAGCCTTAATGGTGCTGAAACTTCTCCTGAAATGCAAAAGATAGCCCGGGAGATTGCCCCTAAGGTTACAGCGCATCGCGACAATATCAGCTTAAACGAAAAGCTCTTCCAGAGGATTAAATCGGTTTACGAGAACCGTGATAAGATGAAGCTGAACGCTTTGCAAAAAAGAACCGTAGAAAGGTACTACGACGATTTTGTTCGTAATGGTGCTAACTTGAGTGAGAGCGATAAGGAAAAGCTCAGGGAGATAAACCAGAAATTATCTCAGCTGGGGCTGAAGTTTGGCGAAAATCTGCTCGATGAAACTAATAAAAATTTCATCCTGGTTATTGAAAATCCTGATGATTTAGACGGTTTATCGCAGGATATTATTGATGCTGCTGCCATTACCGCCAAACAGTTTGGTCATGATGGGAAATGGGTATTCACCCTTCAAAAACCCAGCATGATACCTTTTCTGCAGTACTCCAAAAAACGCGAGTTGCGCGAGAAACTTTACATGGGTTACCTGATGCGGGGTAACAACAACGACAAGTTCGACAATAAAGCGATTATCCTTGAAATAGCCAACCTTCGGGCGCAAAAGGCCAAGCTGCTTGGGTACAACACCTTTGCCGAGTATGTGATCAGCAATAACATGGCCAAAACGCCCGAGGCAGTTTATAATTTCCTGAACGAGGTACTTGAACCTGCACTTAAAGCAGCCGAGCACGACCGCGATGCCATGCAAGCCATCATCGATCGTGAGGGGGGGAACTTTAAACTTGCTGCGTGGGATTGGTGGTACTATGCCGAGAAGCTTAGGAAAGAAAAGTACGACCTGGATGAGTCCGAGCTGAAACCCTACTTCATGCTCGATAATGTCCGCGACGGCATGTTCTACGTCGCAACCCAGCTTTATGGCATCACCTTTACCAAACGTACCGATCTGCCTATTTACCATCCTGAGGTTGAAGTGTTTGAGGTGAAGGATTCCAAAGGGAAGCATGTTGGACTGCTTTACCTCGATTACCATCCGCGTCCGGGTAAACGGGTTGGTGCATGGTGTGGCCGTTTCCGTCAGCAAACCTACGAAAATGGTAAAAAAATAACACCCATTGTAACCATTGTAACCAACTTCACACGCCCAACTGCTACTACTCCTGCCCTGCTTACCTGGGATGAGGTTGAAACCCTTTTCCATGAGTTTGGGCATGCCCTTCATGGCCTGTTTACCGATGGTCCCTACGACCGTATTGCAGGTAGCGTACCCCGCGATATGGTTGAACTCCCATCGCAGATCATGGAGCACTGGTCAAGGCAGCCTCAGGTGTTAAAGGTTTACGCTAAGCACTACCAGACCGGTGAGGTTATTCCCGATGCACTGGTCGAAAAGCTTCAGCTTAGCCAAACCTTTAACCAGGGATTTGCCACTGTAGAGTACATTGCAGCTTCTATACTCGATTTGGACTGGCATAGCTTTACCGAACCCAGGCAGGTGGATGTTATGCAGTTTGAAAACGAATCCATGCAGCGTATTAACCTTATGCCTGAAATTTACCCCCGATACCGGACACCCTACTTCAACCACATTGTGGGTGGATATGCTGCGGGGTATTACGTGTACCTTTGGGCTGAGGTGCTCGATTCCGATGCCTTCAACGCATTCGTTGAAACGGGTAACATATTCAACAGGGAGGTAGCCGAAAAGTTCCGCAAACACATTCTTTCCGAGGGCGGTAACGACGATGGTATGGTTCAATACCTGAAATTCAGAGGAAAGGCTCCCTCAATAGAACCACTTCTGAAAAATAGAGGTCTTAAGTAGCATTAAATGAAAGGGTTGCGGGTTAAGCAACCCTTTCTTTTTTTTAAAGAAGCATTTTTTGGCTATATTTAGGGCTTAAAGCAGTTTCATCATGAAAAATTTCACTTTCTTCTTTTATGCGCTAAGCATTATACTTTTTCTTGATGGTTGTAAAAAGCCTCATCGGTACGATTTAATTGTTGAAAATGCCATAATTGTTGATGCTGATGGTATCTGTTCTGAACCCCAGACCATACTGATTAACGCCGATACCATTGCCGGAATAATCGGTGCCGGAGAACCTGTTCGCACCAGGAGGGTGGTTGATGCCGATGGAAGTATCGTTATGCCCGGATTTATTGATAGTCATGCCTATCTCGCAAATACCTTTGTGTCCAAGGGTAAGGCTTTCGATAGCCATCCCAAAAATCTAACCACTTTTTACCGTAGCATGATGTCCAAACATTTTCTGCCGTATGGCATTACAACAATTGTTGATGTTGAGTCGGACTCTTCGTGGGTTAAACAGATTCTGAAATGGAAACCCAACCCAAAGTTTACCGAAGTTATTCCGGCATACCTGCTTAGGTATAAGCCCGATTATTTTAGTAATTCTATTACTTTCCCCTCAAAATACCTGTTTATTGAGGGGTATAATCTTTCCGATGATGTTCTGAATGAACTCGAAAAACAGGATAGAATTCGGATTTTTACCATTTCACTCCAAAATAATAGTGATATCTATAGCTCTACTAGGATTGAAGGAGTTTCCGGAATCATTTTATCTTTACTTAAAAACCACCCTAAAGCGTACACTGAGGTTATCAGACAAATTTCCAATGTTTATGGTATAACCGACTCCATACCCGATGAACTTCTTGCTCTGGAAGGAGTAAAATATCTATCCGAAAATAATCCCGCAGAAATTGAGGCCGCTACTAACCGCTTAGGAGCATCAGAAGCATCCGTTTCTACAGGTTTGTTAAAGGTTAAACGTTTTGTCGATTCGGGGTTTGCATTGTACGGTATATCATCTGCACCACATATCAAACAGCGCTTGCGGTATGGCTACACGCAAATGCTAGCCTTTGTTCACTCACTTCATCTGAATGGCGTAAAGCTGCGCCTTGGTTCCAATGGTTTTTCCGAGGGTGCATCAGTTGCAAAAGAGCTGCAGGTACTGGCCGAGGCCGGTCTCTCTTTAAGCGATATAGCTAATGTATCTTCCTTCAATTCTGCTTTGGCGTTTGGCATTGAGGCCAAAAAGGGAAGAATTGCGCCCGGTTTTGATGCCGACTTAGTGGTTATCAATCATCAGGCCGGCATCGAAACCAGCGTTGATTTTAGTTCGATTACCAGGGTGATAAAAAGCGGTAAAGTGGTTAAACCGCTTAAAAATTAGGAAGGTTTAGTAACCTCCTTTTAACATTTCTTTATATGTAAGCATATATATATAATCAATTAGATAATTTATGGATAATGGTGTAATTTATAAGCCACGAGAGTTTGATAAGATTGAACTTTGGCGTAATGTGTCAGACAAGGAATGGTATGATCCCAATTGGCAGCTAAAAAATTCCATAAGAAATGTTGACCAACTTAAAAGGGTAATCTCTTTAAATTCGCATCAGGAGCAGGAGATTCGGCGTGTAGTGTCAGAGCTTAAAAATCAAGGAAAAGATTCGTTGCGCATTACGCCCTACTACGCTTCATTAATGTCTGAGGATCCGTTTCATCCAGATATACCTTCAGAGGAGAAGGGCGAGAAGAGGCTTGACCCAATTTTCTGGCAAAGTGTACCAACACCTGCCAACTTACTATTTCCAAATACAGGGAAAGAGGCTGCCATGAGTGAGGGAACACGAAGCTATGGTGCTGCTTACCAACGATATCCTAACAGAGTTGCATTGTTCGTATCTCAAAATACTAGTTGCGCCTCTTATTGTGTTCATTGTCAAAGGGCTAAATCGTTAGATGCCCAAACTGATGTTAACCTTGAAGATGTAAACAAGGGTCTATTTTACATTAGTTTTAATAAGAATATCGATGAAGTTCTTGTTACTGGAGGCGATGCTCTGAGGATTAGCCGAACTCGCCTTCGTTATGTTCTTGAAGAGTTAAGTCGAATAGAACATGTAAGGGCGATTCGTATTGCAACCCGAGTACCGGTAGTATTACCCATGGCTGTAACAGATGATTTGCTTTCTTTGATAAAAGATTCTGCTAACCGCTTTAACCGTTGTACCGAGAAGTACGTTTATTTTATGACCCATGTCAACCATTACAAAGAGATAACATCTGATTTTGCAGAAGCCATAAAGCGGATCAGTAATCATGGATTTACAGTACGAAACCAAACAGTATTCCTTAACCATGTTAACGATTACTACCTAACTCTAGCCCATACTTTTAGGCGTATGCTTTGGGTTGGCGTGCACCCATACTATCTGCTTCAATGCCATAAGGAGAAAGGGATAGTCCATTTTATTTCGCCTGTTCAGGTGGGGCAGATATACATTAAACACATGCAAGGGTGGCTTTCAGGAATTGTGAGACCCACTTATGCAGTCAATATTGAGGGTGGGGGTGGAAAAGTTCTGCTTATGCCTCTGAACTACGATAACCTAAATGTTAATGTTAAGGTAGATGATAAAATTTCAGAGAGTTGGGCAAAAGTGTATACATGGGACGATAAAGAGATCGTGAATTATGAAGCCCTTGGTAGGGCTACTCCTGCTGAGTACAAGGAGGCTATGGGTATTATGCAAAGATTTATTAGACGAAAGGGTGTTTTTGTACCTAAAGTTATATTAGTTGATGAAGCCGGTAACTATATTGAAACTACAAACCGTACTAAACTTCCCCAGTTTGAAAAGCAGAAAAAAGCCAAACTCCTTAGTTATGAAGTGGGAAAAAATGGATTGCCCATAACCAATCCTGCAACAATTTCGTCTAAACTTGATGAATTGTATCGAAAATCAAAATATTTTAAATGATCATCTTGATTACTTTTTTACATTCAATTACTTACAAAGGAAACACACCCTAAAATTTTGGTTGCGAAAATTTTGTGAAATTTGTTCCCTCGATTAAATGGATAGGAATTTAAAGCATAACCTGCTAAGGCTCTATGTTTTGAAGGTATCGCACTGGTTCATGTTGGTGATGCCTATTGTGGTGCTATTTTACCAGGCAAATGGATTAAATGTAAGCCAGCTTTTCATTCTCCAGAGCATTTACTCCCTTTCCATCGTTCTGCTGGAGATCCCGTCAGGATATTTTGCCGATGTGCTGGGCAGGAAAAACACCATCGTGGCGGGTGCAATACTCGGCTTTCTGGGATTCTCTATCTATTCCTTAAGCTATGGATTCTGGGGCTTCCTGGTTGCTGAAGTTATCCTGGGCTTTGGGCAAAGCATGATCTCCGGAGCCGACTCCGCTTTGTTATACGACTCTCTGGTTGATGCCAACCAGCAGGACAAGTATATTAAGCATGAGGGGCGAATGACATCAGCCGGCAACTTTGCCGAAGCACTGGCGGGGGTGCTGGGAGGACTTCTGGCCGCTTTAAGCCTGCGATACCCTTACTACGGGCAAACGCTGATTGCCTTTGCTGCTATTCCTGCTGCTATTACGCTGGTTGAACCCAAAACTGACCTTCACCGCATGGAACTTGGCTGGAAGCAGATTATTGATGTTGTTAAGTTCTCTCTACTACACAATATCAGGCTGCGATGGAACATTTTAATATCATCAGTGGTTGGGGCTTCAACTCTTACCATGGCCTGGTTTGTTCAACCTTGGTTAATTAGAGCACAAACCCCGGTAGAGCTTTTTGGTACAATCTGGACCATCCTGAATCTGCTGGTTGGTGTAGCCGCCTTGTATGCATATCGTATTGAGTTAAGGCTGGGAAGGTTTAACACCATTTTAGGGATAATCCTCTTTTTATTTCTTGGTTTTGTGGGTTCTGCCATTTTTACTCATTACTGGGCTCTGTCATTTATTGTTATTTTCTATCTTGCACGGGGTATTGCAACACCCATGCTTAAGGACAGCATTAATCGCATTGCCCCTGCTCACATGCGCGCCACCATCCTTTCGGTCAGAAACTTTCTCATACGTATCATTTTCTCCGCTTGGGGGCCTTTCTACGGATGGGTTACCGATAGGTGGAGCCTGACGCATGCGCTCATTTTGGCAGGAACAATTTTTATATTAGTAACTGCCGTATTACTTTATTTGCTCGTAAAAGTGGAAAGACGTAGCTAGAATTCAATCTCCATTCCGTCGTATGCCAGACTCACATTCTCGGGAAGCGTTTTGGCTATATCGGCATAGAATCCCATCTGATGGCTGATATGCGTGATAAAAGCTTTTCTGGGGCTCAGCTGCGCAATTACATCAAGCGCTTCGGGTAACGAGTAGTGGGAAATATGCTTTTGCATTCTTAGAGCATTAATCACCAGGTATTTGGTTCCAATTATTTTTTCCTTCTCCTCCTCAGGGATGAAGTTTGCGTCGGTGATGTAGGTCAGATCACCAATTCTAAACCCATATATCGGTAGTTTGTAGTGGTATAACCTGATCGGAACGATAGTCAGCCCCATGATTTCAAACGGGTGCCCATCTATTGGATGAAGAGCAAATTCCGGTATTCCCGGGTACTTATGTTCTGCAAATACGTATGAGTACTCACGTTGCAGCTCGTTCAGAACCCTGTTTTCAGCCCAAATATCCATGGGACGCTTGTGTATCCAGTTGAATGCCCGTACGTCGTCTAATCCCGAAATATGATCGCGGTGCTCATGGGTTAAGAGCACGGCATTCAGGTTCTTCACCTTCGCCCTTAGCATTTGCTGCCTAAAATCAGGCCCTGCATCAATGGCAATGCTTACACCCTGATGCTCTACAAGAGCAGCGGTTCGTAACCTCCAATCTCTGGAGTCGGACGACTGGCATACCGGGCAGCTGCAGGCTATTACCGGTACCCCTTGCGATGTTCCTGTTCCTAAAAAAGTTATTTTCACCTATAACACCTTTGATTTTAACGATAAAAATATGAGGTAGATGAGAACTACCACAGCTAAAACCGCCGATGGAATTGCTGCCTCCTTACCAAAAAGCGATAGTGCCGTAAAAACTGAAAAACCCGAACTTTTTATTCCAACCATCATCACATTCACAATTCTTTTTTCATAGGGCATGTTCATCTGTTTGGTGAGCAGGTTTACCAAATGCCCTAACCCAAATATGGTTATCACCAGTACTCCGCTAACTTTCAGCAGTAGCAGCGGTGATGAAAAGAATACCTGGCGGTTAAGCCCAACGGCAACAAAAATAAGGAAAGCAAATCCCCAATCCACAACCTTACCCCTGACCTTTTCAACGTATGGCGTAATTGGTTTCCATAGTAATAAGCGTGAGATAAGGAGCGGGGCTAGCACCAGCTGAATCATCATCCAGAATAGGTCAACCGGATTTATCCCAGATGACGAAGCGAAAAGCCTGACCATTAAAGGAGCCAGCAGAATTGAGCTAAGAAAAGCCCCAATTACCGATACGATTGCATATACCACGTTTCCTCGGAGAATGAAAGCAAACGGAATGATTGCCACTCCAGGTGGGGTTGCTGCAATCACCACAAATCCGTAAAAAAGTTCTTTTGTTGGCATCAACCAGTAGGCAAGGGGTAATAGTACTAAGGAAAATACTATGTAGTTTAATAAAACTCCTGTACTCACCGGTATGTAGATATGTTTCATGTTCATGATCTGGCTGAACCTCATACCTGTCATGGAAAAGGTCATGGTAAGAGCCAGTGCCGGGAATGTAAGAAATTTAAGCGACCCTGCATGTTCACCAACGGCTACGCCTGCAATTACCGCAAAAACTAGAATGGCATTCCTGTTTAAAACTAAAAGTTTTAGATATCTGAACATTTCCTAGTAAATTCGTGAAAATTTTCAGTAAATATAGACAGAACGTTTTAAATATTTTCAGTTGTGAGCGGAAAACTATACCTTTTACCCACTCCCATTAGCAAGAGTAGTATTGATATGGTAATGCCCACAGGTGTGATTCAGCTGACCAGAGCATTGAATTACTTTGTGGTTGAGGAGTTGCGAACTGCCAGGCGTTACCTCTCGTTAATTAAGGTCGGTAAGCCAATTGATGACTTAACCTTTTTTGTTCTCAATGAGCATACCTCAGAACAGGGAATTGAGACCATGCTTGCTCCTTTGTTGGGCGGTAACGATGTGGGATTGATGTCCGAAGCGGGTGTTCCAGCCGTAGCCGATCCAGGTTCATTGCTGGTGATTGCTGCGCATCGTAAGGGTATTCCGGTTATACCCATGGTCGGCCCAAGCTCTATCCTCTTAGGTCTGATGGCCAGTGGACTAAACGGACAAAACTTTGCATTTGTAGGCTATTTGCCCGTAAAACCCGATGAACGCCGGAGGCGTATTCGCCAGCTCGAGCAACGTTCGCGTACTGAGGGCCAAACCCAGATTTTTATTGAAGCCCCATACCGAAACCTGCAACTTTTCAAGGATCTGCTTCAGGTTTGTTCGGAGCAAACCCTGTTAACCATTGCTGTTGAGGTTACCTCAATTAATGAACAGTTTATCACCAAAACAGTAAGGGAGTGGAAACTGCTTCCACCCCCTGATATTAATAAAAAGAATACGGTATTCCTATTACTTACTTAGGCTTAGAGGTGACCTTCCCTTTGCTGCTAAAGTAGATATCGAAAATTAAAGGAGTAAATGGAGGGATATTGTTGGTTCCTATGGAGTCGTATCCACAGAACGAGGGTATGATAGCTCTTCCCCATTCGCCTTTTTTCATGTTAATGAGTGCTTGGCTAAATCCTTTAATGGTTTCTCTTCCGCCAATGGTTACTTTCAGCGAATCATTAGAGCTGAACTGCCGGCCAAGCCTTTTGGCCACGCTATCGATATTAGTATCAAAAACAAAACCATCGAGGAACATGCCTTTGTAGTAAACGTAAGCAATGGAATCTTTAGCTAGGGTAACGGTATCGGCCGTAGGTGGTGCAAGCTGAACGTAGTAAATGCTATCGTTGATTGGTTGCAGTCCGGGGTAGTTTTGGGCGATGTAGCTATCAATCAAACTTTGCTCGTATGCCCTGGGATCCTTGATAACTTTTAGCAGCTCCAGCTCATAGATTAGCGATTGGTAACCTAAACCATTCGATGCACTTCTCGATCCATAGGCTAGGGTAAAAGGAATGTAGAGGGTGGCTTTTTCTCCTTCTTTCATATAACCCAATCCTTCGAAAACACCTTTCAGCATCTCACGGCTGTAACCGCTAATTGTTGCCGGATAGCTTTTTACATAGTATTTAGTAAAAACCGGGGTATAGTGGTAATTCTTGTCAAATCTGTCATATTGCCTAACAATGCTGCTATTGTCTGATAACCATACCAGTCCATCCAGAGTTTTCTCAGTGTATGAGTATAGTACCCAATCGCCTGTTTGAGGGCTAATGCCTGTTCCGGGTGTTTGCGTTACAAAGTACAAACCACTGCTTTTTTTAGTATCGGCAGGAATGTTGTTCACCTGAATCCAAGCGTTAAAGCGGGCCATTTCATCACCACCCGGGTCACTGAAATCTCTGTCGCACGAAAGGAACAAAACTGAAAATCCTAAAATCAGTAAGGCTAATGATCGGTTCATGGTTTAAAGTCAATTTCCTGCAAATATACTATTAAAGCAATCAATTCAAAGCTAATTGTTTTTAATACTATCCAGGTTAATGGTTATTTCAACCGGAGTGTAAGGGGGAACCTTCTCGGAGCCCTTTTTGCCGTATGCAAGGGGTGAGGGTGATATGATTTGCACAGCTCCGCCCACCGAGGTTAATGTAAAACCAATTCTTGTTGCTTCCAGTTTGGCAGCAGATAAGTCAAAGGGAATACCATTTTGGGTAGTAAAACTTTCAACGGTTTCACCATTCAGTAGTTTTACGGTACAGCTACCGTACACCTTACTGCTTTCGTTAGGCCTTACATTGTTTGTATCAACCAGATACTTGTAGTATAGCCCGCTGGTATGTTTCATATAGTCGGAAGTGTTTAGGGCGGCAATTACCCTTTGCTCTTCAATTTTTTTGGTTCCGTTCAAATGAATTATTTCGATATCGAATGCCAAAGGAGTCCATGGTGCAATAGTGCCAACCGTATTATCTTTATATCCCAGGTTCGATGTAAAAATGATGGTTGCCTTTTGACCCTCCCTGCAAAGTTGAATTCCATTAATTAATCCCTGTAAAAGCGATGTTTTACCGATTACCGCCTTAAGGGGTTCAAATTTTCTAACTAAGGTGTCGAGCTTGGCTTTGATGGCTTCATCCTTGATATTTGTATCAAACACTATTGATGGGGTGCCTATGGTATAGCCCTTGTACCACAGCCAAACTGTATCGTTAAGATTAACCTCGTACCCAAACGATTTGTTTTGTACAATATGGTAAATCCCATTGTTTTTGGTGTAGGTCCAATTTTTACTTTTGATATAGCTTTCTATGCTTTTTTCCTCGGCAAATCGCTTATCGTCTTCAAGGGAATTATCGCACGAGTAAAAAATCAGAGAAATGGTAAAAACGTAAAGCAAAAAGTGTTTCTTCTTCATTATCATTGCCGTAAGCCTTTCTTAACTTCTAATATTTCCAGTTCAAAGATAACCGATGTGAATGCTGGTATCATTCCGTTTGAGTTGCCTTGCTTTCCAAAAGCTAAATGCGATGGTACAATCAGCATGGCCTTTTCGCCTTCTCGCATTTTTCCTATAGCTTCCTCCAAACCGGGTATCACCTGCCACTTCTGTCCGTACACGAACTGGAATGGTTCTTTTCTCTTTCGGGTAGAATCAAATAGCTTACCGTTCAGGAAACGTCCTTCGTAGTGAATGGTCACCGTGTCGCCAACAGCAATTTCGGGGCGCTGGGTTTTGATTTGATGAATAATGTAAAGCCCACTTTCGGTTGGTTGCACGTCAATTTTTTGACCTTCGAGGTACTGCTTAAGAATCACTTTCTCATAATCGCCAAAGTCGTTGATCCAGCTCATAAAGGCTTCCATTTCTTTCTGAAAGTCTTCTTCTGATTTAATTTCCAATATTTTAATGTCAACCCTCATGAAATCACCGGGTTTGATGAACCTAGGAAGTGATGTTTCTAATGTTTTAGTGAAAAATGGCTCCGCTAGGATGTAAAACGATGCGCTATCACCGGTGGTGAGCAAAAGAAAGCATTCGTCAATGGAGCCCTCGTATTGGGGTTCGGTTAGCTGGAACTGCCTTACTCCTATGAAGAAAAGGGAATCGGTGATGGTTCTATAGGCAATAATGGCGGTTACATAATTCCCAACTTCGGCTGGCTTTGAACTATCGCCAATGGTAATTAGCTGAAAATGAATTCCGCTTTTAGTTACGCTATAGCCTGGGAAAAGTCTGGAACGGTTTGAGCACGATGCCAGAATGATGAAGCCAACTAGCGCAGGGATTGCAAAATATTTTTTTAGCATGTTTGCATTAGGGTTGAGGTTCATGTTCTTTTTTTTTACATAATGTTTAATGTAAAAATAGCAAATATTCTAATGCTGAACGTCGAGTAGTTCAATTTGGTAAACGATTGAAGCCCTGGGTGGGATCTGGTCAAGGTCTCCAATTAACCCATGCGCCAGGTGAGGAGGCATTATCAAAAGGGCTTTTTGCCCTTTTCGCATTAGCAGTATCCCCTCTTCTAAACCCGATTCTACGCCTCCGTGTCCAACTACAAAGTTTTTTGGTTTGGAGGGTTCAGATTTGTAGCATTCCGTTCCATCGAGTAGGGTGATGCGGTAGTGGTAGGTAACTAAATCCCCTTTTTTGGGTGAAATTCCTATGGGTTTACCATAAATGTAATAGAACAGCCCGCTGGGGCTTTCGTTCATTTTTAGCTCGTGGCGTTTAACGTATGCAGCTATCAGATCCTTATCTTTTTCAGCTAGATGGTAATTTACACGCATTAGTAGGTCTTTGCCAGAAGATTTATTCTTTTGAGGTAAAACAGAATTCTCTTTAGTTGAGCACGAAATTATGGTAAGAAGAACTAAGCAACCCATAAAAGTTTTGGAGTTCATAAGCTATGCGTTTAGTTCTTGTGAATGCTTTGCCAGTAGCTCTTCAAACTCTTCAATGGTTTCGCCCATGCTCTTAAACGATTTTCCGCCTGCGGCGTTTTTATGGCCTCCCCCCTGGTAGTAAAGTTGTGAAAATCGGTTTACGGCAAAATCGCCACGCGACCTTAGGGAGACCTTAACAAACCCGTCATTCTCGGTGAAGAGCACCGAGAATACTATGCCTTTGATGGATAACGGATAGTTTACGAATCCTTCAGTATCGCCAACCTGATGCTTGAACTGATTTAAATCCGCTCTGGTTAACCAGATATAGGCTGTTTTGTGCTCCGGGATCACTTTCATCCTTTCGGCTAGGGAGAATCCCAACAGTCGCATTCGGTTTTCGGAAAAGTTGTTGTAAACCAACCCCTGAACCTGCTCAACACGCACCCCTTTCTCAATAAGTTTGCCGGCAATCTGAAAAGTTCGTTCCCGGGAGCAGGCATAGCTGAACGATCCGGTATCAGTCATAATCCCTGTGAAAAGACAAACCGCGCTATCAGTATTTATGGCTTTAGGGCCAAACAGCTGTTCCACCACTTCGTAAACCAGCTCCGCGGTTGAGCTCACTTCGGTATAGGATATGATCAGCTGAAAAGGACTTTCCGGGTCGGGGTGATGGTCGATCAGCACTTTCTTGGCGGGCGATTTTTCCAATGTCTGCGACATATCTTCCACTCTTCCGAAGCCATTAAAGTCCAGGCAGAACAACAAATCAGCCTGTTCTAACAGAGCTTGAGCTCTTTTCTTTTCCTTTGAAAAGTGAATTACCTTGTCCGATTCCGGCAGCCAGGTCAAAAAATCGGGAAAGCCATTGGGTGTAACCATAGTCGAACCTATTCCCATCTCCCATAGCGCATGGTATAATCCAAGTACTGAGCCTATGGCATCGCCATCGGGATTGTGGTGGGTGGTTATTATAATGTTTTTTGACCCAAGTATTGATGATTTGAGCTCCTGCAAAAGATTTTGGTCAAGCTGCAGCATCCGCTTATCGTTTTTTCAGTATTCGTTTACAAAGATATGTTTTGCATTTTACTTTATATTTACTATTTTAGAAAAATAAATTAACAGCATCAATGAATACCAGATTTACCTTTTGCATGATAAAACCCGATGCTTTCAAAAATGATTCGGTAAGCGATATCCTTCTGGAAATTTTAAAGGCCGGGTTCAAGATTAGGGGGATTAAGATCACCATGCTTACCAAAGGGAAAGCAGAGCAGTTCTATGATATTCATCAGGGCAAAGATTTTTTCGACCGCCTAACCAGCTTCATGAGCTCTGGCCCGGTAATGGCCATGGTATTGGAACGTCCCGATGCAGTGGAATCCCTCAGAGCACTGATTGGGAAAACCGATCCGGCACAAGCAGCCGAGGGGACCATACGTCGGAAGTTTGGAACCGATACCACTCATAATGCAGTTCATGCAGCCGACAGCTATGAGAATGCCGAGCGCGAGTGGAGCTTCTTCTTCTCCAAGCGCGAGATTTATTAGAGTTGATGGTTGATAGTTGATAGTATGACGTTCTGAGCAAGGATGCCTTGTATTAGCGTGTTTTGTAACGGTCCTTTTTAACTAATGAGTATGCATATCTAACCAATCAGAATCCGATATTTTTTCCTTTTCATATTCACCTCAGGCTTTTAAACCTTCTCGCGTGACCCCGGAGGGATTAGTTCCGCTGCGCTCCATGATCCCTCCGGGCGCAGCCGAGTGTTCGGATAAAGCATCAAACGAGCAAAGGCTAACCGATAACCGATTAGCCTTTCAAGTGACCCCGGAGGGATTAGTTCCGCTGCGCTCCATGATCCCTCCGGGCGCAGCCGAGTGTTCGGATAAAGCATCAAACGAACAAAGGCTAACCGATAACCGATTAGCCTTTCAAGTGACCCCGGAGGGATTCAAACCCCCAACCTTCTGATCCGTAGTCAGATGCTCTATTCAGTTGAGCTACGGAGTCGTTCGTTTTGCGTGTGCAAAGGTAGCTAAAATTTCATTTCATACAAGTGTAGGATAAAAAAAAATCCCCATTCGGGGGATTTTTTTATTCTTCTGTGGTGTCGATACTGCGTTTCTTTTCTTTGATGCGGGCTTTCTTACCGGTAAGGTTACGCAAGTAGTAAATACGAGCTCTGCGTACACGTCCTTCCTTCAGAAGTTCAATTTGCTCAATAAAAGGTGAATGTAACGGAAAAATCCTCTCAACTCCAACTCCACCTGATATTTTACGAACGGTGAAGGTTTCAGTCGCTCCGGTACCCTTTCGTTGAATTACCACGCCCTTGAAGTTCTGAATACGCTCCTTGTTTCCTTCCTTGATTTTGTAGTGAACAACAATGGTGTCGCCACTTTTAAAGTCGGGGTGGTTTTTCTTCTCAACAAATGCTTGTTCGGCAATCTTAATGAGATCCATTTTAATTTTGTTTTACTGATTAACATTCGGGTGTGGAATATTACCGGCTCCTACGTCCTGATAAGAGATTACACACCAAATCGGCCGCAAAGATATTAATTTTTAGTAAAATATCAATCAGATTATAAAAATAATCAAAAAAAGTAGAGCAATCGGAGGATTGCTCTACTTACATCTGAAATGGTATCTTAATGACTTTCAGAGCCTTTAGGCTGCTTAAGCTTATCGCCGGTAGCATCTATAACATTCTTCTTCCACCAGTCGGGGTATTGTGGATTCTTTACCGGGGCCGGGCAGTAATCGTACTTGTTGTATTTTAATCCACCCTTACCATCTTCTTGCTTCACATTGCCATCCATGTACTTCATGAGCAGAAACTGGAACAGCTTTTCCCAACGCGATACAACATAGTTTCCGGTGTTCACTGTGTAATCGGTCAAATATTTGACGGCCTCGTCTTTGTTTGTTTCCAAAAGTGAAAGAGCGGTTTGGTCAACCAGCGGGGTTTGAGAGATGAAACGGGTTTCCAGCTCTTCCTGAACCTTTTTAATATCTTGGATCATAAGGTCGTAGCGAAGGTAGGCAAAGTTTGAAACCTTGTTGAATACCCAGAAAGCGCAATCGTTGCAGTAGGTGAGCATATCACCTTTCCCTTCGGCGTAAGCCTCGGGTACTGAGGTCACGCTGCAGTAAACAGGGAAGTAAACGGTAGATGCAGCATCGTCAACGCTGAACCAGAAAATTCCTCCCACTGCATCGGGCAGCCAGCTTCTCATTTGTGCCACAAATGAGAAGCCGGTTTGCTGCGTAGCGGTGGCGCGCTCGTTAAAATAGGTCTCACCTTCGTACTTCCAGGTAAGAGGACGCCAACGGTAGGGTAAACCATGAGGTCCGGCTCCGGGATCCTTGCTCATATCGAGCTCGGTGCCCTCCAGGTGGTCGCGCATGAAGTTCATCATATCGCGAACCGATAGCTTACGTTCTGGTTTGATGTACAATGGCATGCGATTTTTTAGGTCATGACCCTTTGCGTAGTCAAAGTAGTTCCACATATCCTTGTTCACCTCCTTGAAAAATGACCATACCCTCATCTCACAGAAGCGGGCTGCGCCAAAATCCAATGGTGCATAAACATCCGAGAAGCTGAACTCTTCGTCCTTGCCGTTAAAGTAGCCTTTTTGACGGGCAAAGCTGATCACATCGTGAGCGTAAACCACCTCGATGTTGGGGTCAAATATCTTATCGAGATTCTTTGAGCTGATGGAGGTTTTCATGTTTTCAAGGGGGAAAGTGGTGATTCGCGCATGATTGGCATGACCCGAAACGTAGCCGTCGGGTATGCGGATGGCTACCCAAACTGCTCCCTTGTTGGCATTAAAGGTATTTTTGGTCTTCTTATCAACCTTTATGTCGGTTCCCTTTCCAATCATCTCGAAAATCCAAACCTCATTTTTGTCGGCCACGGAGAATGACTCTCCTGAGCTGTAGTAGCCATACTTTTCAACCAGCTCAGCCATAACCTTAATGGCCTCGCGGGCGCTTCGGGAGCGCTGAAGCGCTATATACATCAACGAGCCGTAGTCGATTAGTCCGGTACTGTCCTGTAGCTCGTCGCGACCACCATAGGTGGTTTCGCCTATGGCTACCTGAAATTCGTTCATGTTTCCAACCACGCTGTAGGTTTGGAGGGCTTGCGGTATTTCACCCAAGAACTTTCCGGTATCCCATTCGTAAATTTTCATCATCGTACCTGCAGGGTAAATTGCTGCAGGCCTAAAGTAAAGCTCGCCAAACAGGTAATGTGAGTCGGCGGCATAGGTAATCATGGTTGAGCCGTCAACCGAAGCACCTTTGGTTACCAGGTAGTTGGTGCACGCATTGCCGGTATTGGCATTAATAAGTAATGCAATAGCAGCAAAAAACTGGATTGTGAGTCTTCTCATAATCATGTGGTTTAATTAATGGTTACAAACCTAATATTTTTTTTGATTATTACAGGGTTGAATGGTTTAATCGCCCGAACCCTAGTAGTAAAGGCAGCCTGTTATGGAATCGGACATAGAACCGGTTACTGATGCCAGAGCTCCTGCTTCCCCACGCAGGTATAGCACTCCCAGAAATGCAAATATCAATGCCTCTTTGAAATCAACCGTTTTTTTATCGGGGATACTGACTGCTGGTTTTGTTTTTTCGCATAGCAAATCCATTAAGAACTGATTTTTTGCTCCACCTCCAGTTGCCAGTAAGCTGGTTTTTCCTAACTTATTGCAGTCCGATGAAATTCTTGTTGCAATATGTTCGTAGGCAGTTCGTAGCAGATTTGTCAAAGGATAATCGGAAAATTCTTCCAGAATTGGCATGATATTCTCAGTAAACCATTCCCTACCAATTGATTTTGGGGGTGGCAACAGGTAGTAGGGTAGCCGTTCCAGCGCCCTCAGCATTTCGGGGATTAATTCCCCCTTTCTGCCAAGACTCCCCTCAGAATCGTATTCTAAACCAGCCTTGCTTGCCAGGTGGTTTAAAAGCATATTACAGGGGCCTATATCGTAGGCCAGTCTGTTCCCTTTCTCATCATCGTAGCTGATGTTTGCTATGCCTCCAAGATTTAGGCAGATATCGTATTGGTGAAACAGAAGCTTATCGCCAATGGGAACAAGGGGTGCACCCTGGCCTCCACGGCTTACGTCGCCAGCTCGGAAATCCGATATGCATGCACAACCAGTTTCGGCGGCTATAGCCGAACCCTTCCCGATTTGTAGGGTGTAACCCTTTGCAGGGTTATGGAAAATGGTGTGGCCATGCGAGGCAATGAAGTCAACATTTAGCTTGTTCTGCTGGATGAATCTTTTAACCTCTTTGCCTATGTATCTGCCATATGAATAGTCTAACTCGGTAATCTGTTCGGCATTGTAACTTGGGGCATTCTTGAGATTCTGGGCAATTGTACCTGGGTATCTGATTGTTTCGGCTTGTTCAATAGCATAAACCCATTCATTGCCATTCTTCCCGAATGTACAGTAACATATATCCAGGCCATCGAGCGATGTGCCTGACATAACTCCTATCATCCTATACGTTGAGAGCTGCTTCTGCAAAGCGCTTACTTGTTGGAGTATACGCTGATGATTAAGTCCTTCAACGCTTGATCAACCAGTTTGTAAAGGGTTTCCTGCTGTGAACCAACCATTGGATTTATAAATCCATCAAAAAATTTTTCGTTTACGGTGATGATTTTCTGAGCGATTGCCTCACCCTTGCAGTTGGCAACGGGAATAATGCCCTTGTCATTAAAAATGCTCATCTTAAATAGAATTTTGGGCTTAATCTCATTACTTGCCAGGTGTATAATCTGGGGTGAGCTATCAGAGCTGGTTTTGGTAACGTACTTTGATGAGAATTCCGGGGTTATCTCCACATCTACCTTTATGTAGTATTTGGAGTTTCCTCTTTGTAAAGCGCGGTTGATGGAAACATCCGGAAAACCGTACTGATCGTAGCTGAACTTGTTGCCATAGGCATCAATGGGGATGATTATCATGCCAACATCATCGGAAAGCTTCTGCTTAAGCATATCCCAGATATCCGATGTCAGGTGGCTTTCAACCCTATTAACTCCTGGCTTAACGGGTTCGCGGAACAGATGAGCGTACTCGCTAAATTTTGCTGCGTAACCCGGATCAATGTATAGCTTAAACGAAATAAGGGCTACCTCCTTTTTTCGGTATTTTTGAGCCAATGCCTGGTAACCGCTCTGCAGCATCACGCTTAGAACAAGTGTAATCAGGATGAAGTGCTTAGTTATTTTCATAGCGTTTACCTGTTTAATTTCTCAAATATAGTAATAGTTATCATTTCCCAAACAAAAAATGAACCATTTGGCTATGAGTTAACACTATTTGGCGGCTTTTTACGTTTCCATCGGCGGTGTGTCCAAAGCCAGCTTTCAGGGTTACGTCTGATACTTTCCTCTAGTCGCCTCATGTATAGGGTAGTTATCTCCCCTTCGGGTAGGCTGGCAGGGTTTTCGCACAGCACGCTGAGTTCAACGGTGTAAAATCCTCTGCTTTCTCTAACTATATCGATGTAGAGTACCGGGTAATTGTATAATCGTGCGTATTTTTCAGGCCCGTGAATGCATGCGGTTTCCTGGTTAAGAAAGTTAATCCAGTAGGCCTTTGAAATATTTGAAGGACTTTGGTCAGCAACCAAAAAATAAATGCAAGCTTTGTTTTTATTTGCCTGAAATGTCTCAAAAGTTTTGTTGGTTGGAATCAGTTCGGTGCCCCTTAGGGACCTGTTCCATTTCAAAAACCAATCGATCAACTTGTTACTTAATGGCTTATATACAGCAATAGGGTGATGCTTAAGCTGAATCCCGGCTGAAATCGCCCCCCATTCCCAGTTGTTTAGGTGCCCTGCAACCCCAATAACGCTTTGGTTTCTGTTGAAGTACTCCTCTAACATCTCGGGGTTTAGAATACGATGTCGGCGGCGCACAACGGAATTTCGTATGGTAAACCCTTTCAGGGCTTCAACCGATATATCGGCTAGATTCTGGTACGATTTTTCTTCAATTTGTTTCAACTCCTCCTCGCTTTTTTCAGGGAAAGCCAGTTTAAGGTTGCTACGCGTAACCTTTACCCGGTATTTAATGATTTTATAGAGAAGAATGGCCATTAAATCGCTATAGCGGTATAGAAGCCACCATGGAAGTATGCCGATGATAATAATCGAAATGAGAAATAGTATAAAGTAAAATGCTGTAATCAATGCTTCAGCAGTTTAGCGTTCAAAATTAATAATTACCAGTAGAACTTGGCTTGGTATGTGGATGAATTATTTAATTTGTCAGTAACAACAACCCGTATGGTGTGGCTTTGGTTTTGTTTTACCCTTTGGGGCTTCAGCCGGTGCGATAGAATGCCCGTTTTGGGATCCCATTCAAACATAGTCCATTGGTCATCAATATATGCTTCGTAGCTTTTGATCCCGGTATCGTCTATTAGCTTAAAACGGATTTCCTGAAGTCCTTTCACGTTGGCATTGTTAAAAAGGTTCTGTGGAATTATTTGGGGATTTACTGTGTCAACCATCACGGTGTAGGTTCCAAATCTGTTGCAAAGAGCCATCAACCTATTGTTTCTTAAATCGCTACCCACGTATTCCGCACCTTTACCATTTATCAGGGCAATGTAGGCTTTATCCTGTAACTTTTTTTCAATCAGGTCTGCATTGAACTCCAGGCTGAACCGTTTAAAGAGTTTGGTCCTTGTATTATGCACAGTTACTGTTGGATAGGGGAACTTCTCTGTTCGGCTTTCGTTTACCCGGAAAAGTATATCGTGGAATAGGGCATCTTTTGGGATAGTAATCTGGTAATTTTCAGTTTTAAAGGTATTTTCGGTGTTCCATCTGGCCGGCAACCCGATTGGCTGAGCCTTTTTGCCTTGCTTTTCTTTTTCGCCAAACAGCGAAAAGGATAGTTTGCCGGTATTTCCGGCAAAATCGGAAATTGTGACCTGAATCAGATAGAAGCTATCGGGTTCAACGGTTATGATCCCACTATTTTTGGCCAGTTGAAGCCCTGAAAATCGGTTGTTAGGGTCAACCCATAACCTGAATACCTTGCGTCCATTCCAATTAGAATCCACAGTACCATCGAACCCATTGGCATAACGGGTTTCATCAAAGCTGAACTTACTGAAGTAGATACTATAAAATTTTTCACCATTAACGGCCATCTCAATTTTTTTGACTCCGGTTTTCAGGCTAATGGGGTTTATCTGGTCGGATACCTCAATGGCTATTCCAACGCTCCCAGATGCTTTTAGGTGGTTAGGAACAGTAAAAGTGTTTTCTTTCCTGGTAGGGTTTACAACTCTGTACTGAAGGCTATCGGTAAGGTAGTTGATGCTATCAATTTCGTAAATTAATAACCGGTTAATGGTAGGTGGAGTTTTATCCTGATTTTTCCATTCGGTGTAGAACTCAAATGGGTCAAGGATTCGTTGCGTGGCGGTTTCTCTTACCTCAAAGTGGAGGTGCGGACCACCAGAACTCCCGCTATTGCCTGAATACGCTATGATATCGCCTTGCTGAACAGGGAGTTCTGTGGGGGTTGGGAAAAGTTCAAGCTCAAACGATTTTTTCTGGTACTGGGCATTTTCAACATATTCAGCAATCTTCCCGGCATACCTTTCGAGGTGTGCATATACAGTGGTTTTTCCGTTAGGGTGGTCAATGTAGATGGCTTTTCCAAAGCCGTAGGGGCTAACCTTAATTCTGGAAACAAAGCCTTTTTCAACTGCAACCACTTCAAATCCTGTTTGTCCATTGGTACGAAGATCGACACCGGAATGAAAGTGATCGGTTCTCAGATCGCCGAATGTGCCGGAAAAGGCCGGTGCAATAGTCATGGGGGGAATGAATTTCCCACTTTGTGGCTTTACCCACTGAGCTACAAGTAATAAAAGTATAAATGCAAATACCTCTTTCATCAAAATACTCCAAAATTAGGCTCAAAGATAGACATGGTTTGTATTTATAGCTATCGAACAGTAGTAATTTTTGAAAAGATTTCCATCATTTACCTAGTAATTTTCACATCTCCACCTGAGTTCATACAGTATGTGTTTGGCGTTAAAATTCGTTTAACGGATTTGTTTTTTGCGAATGCTTTACTTAACTTTGTAAAACTTTATCTGGGATATGAACGATAGCTCAAGCCATATAAGCGATAGCATTAAACAAAAAGTTCAAACTCTTGTTTTTATGTATGAACGTATAAACCAGGAGAATGAACTGCTTCAGGCTCAGATTAAGCAGCTTGAAGCCAAGCTTAAGGCTAAAGAACTTGCCTACAATGAGCTTGAGGAGCGTTACTCCCGGTTAAAGATTGCTAAGGCACTGAAAGCTAATGATGCCGATGTGCACGAGGCAAAAATTAAGGTTAACCGGATTGTGCGGGAAATTGACAGGTGTATTGCATTGCTGAATAAATAGGAACCTAGTGCTGCATAATGGACGATAAGTTATCAATTAACGTTAACGTTGCCGAAAGGTACTATCCTCTGAAGATCGACAGGAACGATGAGGAAAAGATACGCAAGGCAGCCAGATTGATAAACGAAAAGGTACAACAGTACAAAATGCGTTACAACGATAAGGATGTACAGGATTACTTAGCCATGGCAGCACTGCAGTTTGTGATTAAGCTCATTGAGTGTGAGGATAAGAGTGACACCTCAGAGTTAATGAGCGAGTTGAAGGAGCTGGATGAATGGATGGGTTCTTTTATTCGTAAGCAAGGCACGAGTTCTTTAAAATAGCATTGCCCGCATTATCGCCTTAACGTTTTTGCGAAACTCAACACAAAAACAATTGGAGTAGGACTTGATCCGTACAAGGCAGGCCTGTTGACCGCTTGCTCGGGATTCCTGAATAGGGACGCTGGAAGTCTGACCCGGATGGCCACTCCACCCATGTTAAACTGGGGTTTCTACATAAATTTAAGGCATAATGCGGGTTTTTTATATATATAAACCACATAAAATTAACTAGTTATGGTATTAACACTGATCATTGCAATTTCGGCCTTTTTTGCTGGAGGAGTGATATCGTACCTGCTTTGGAACAAGCTGCTGGCCGGAAAGCGTAGTAAAATAGTTCAGGAGGCCGAAGCTGAGGCCGAGGTTATCCGCAAGGAAAAAATACTTCAAGCCAAAGAAAAGTTCCTTCAGCTTAAAACTGAGCACGAAAAGGTTATCTCCGAAAAGAACAACCGGATAGCACAGGCTGAAACTAAAATAAAGCAACGCGAGCTTCAGCTTGCGCAGAAGATGGAGGAGCTTCAGCGGAAACAAAAGGAGGTGGAGGTGATCCGTGAGAACCTTTCGGCTCAGATGGAGCTGGTTGAAAAGCGGAGCGAGGAGCTTGACAAGATGCATAAAGCACAGGTTGAAAAGCTTGAGTCAATTTCCGGCTTGTCGGCCGAGGAGGCTAAAGCTCAGCTCATTGAGTCGCTCAAAGCCGAAGCGCGTACACAGGCCATGTCCTACATCAACGAGATTGTTGATGAGGCAAAGATGACAGCCACCAAGGAGGCTAAACGAATTGTGGTACAGAGCATTCAGCGTGTGGCTACCGAAACCGCCATCGAGAACTCCGTTACCGTGTTCAATATCGATTCCGATGAGATTAAGGGACGTATCATTGGCCGTGAGGGTAGGAATATCCGTGCTTTAGAGGCTGCAACCGGGGTTGAGATTATTGTTGACGATACCCCTGAGGCCATCATCCTTTCGGCTTTTGACCCTGTTCGTCGCGAGATTGCCCGCCTGGCCCTTCACCAGCTTGTAACCGATGGACGAATCCACCCGGCTCGTATCGAGGAGGTGGTTCAAAAAGTTCAGAAGCAGGTTGAGGAGGAAATCATTGAGGTGGGTAAGCGAACCACTATCGATTTGGGTATTCATGGCCTACATCCTGAGCTCATCCGTTTGGTTGGTAAGATGAAGTACCGTTCATCGTATGGGCAAAACCTGCTTCAGCACTCGCGCGAGGTGGCCAACCTCTGCGCCATCATGGCTTCGGAGCTGGGGCTTAACCCCAAAGTGGCTAAACGCGCAGGATTGCTTCACGATATTGGTAAGGTGCCCGACGATGAGCCCGAACTACCACATGCTATCCTTGGCATGAAGCTGGCCGAAAAATACAAGGAAAAGCCCGAGGTTTGCAACGCCATTGGCTCCCACCACGATGAGGTGGAAATGACAACCCTCATTGCTCCCATAGTACAGGTATGCGATGCCATTTCGGGAGCCCGCCCGGGTGCTCGTCGTGAAGTGGTTGAATCGTATATCAAAAGGTTAAAGGAAATGGAAGACTTAGCCCTTTCCTATCCGGGTGTTCTGAAAACTTATGCTATTCAGGCAGGTAGAGAGTTGCGTGTAATAGTGGGTAGCGAAAAGGTTTCGGATGAGGAAGCAAACAAACTATCATTTGAAATAGCTAAAAAGATTCAGGATGAGATGACTTATCCGGGTCAGGTTAAAATCACTGTGATACGCGAAACCCGTGCAATTAGCTATGCCAAGTAAATGTTGAACATGAGGAATGCAAATCAAGTTCTGAACCCTGAATCCGGCAGAGCCGGACAAGTCTTGAATCTTGAATCTTGAATTTTGAATCTTGAATTTTGAATCTTGAATTTTGAATCTTGAATCTTGAATCTTGAATCTTGAATCTTGAATTTTGAATCTTGAATCTTGAATCCTGAATCTTGAATCCATGAACATCCAGATGTGCGACCTAAAGGGGCAGTATTTAAAAATTAAAGAGGAGATAAATACCGCAATTCAGGATGTAATTGACAGCACAGCTTTCATAAAAGGTAAGGAGGTTGATCAGTTTCAGGATGAGCTGGCCTCTTACCTTGGTGTAAAACATGTTATAGGTTGTGCAAATGGTACCGATGCCCTGCAGATTGCGCTAATGGCTCTGGATCTAAAACCGGGAGACGAAGTAATAACTCCCGATTTCACTTTTATTGCAACGGTTGAGGTGGTTGCCCTTTTGGGAATGACTCCAATACTTGTTGATGTTGACCCTTCAAACTTTACCATTGACATTCAAAAGCTGGAGGAGGCGATTACTCCTAAAACTAAAGCCATTATTCCCGTTCATCTATTTGGCCAGTGCGCCAACATGGACGAGATAATGAGGGTAGCCAAGAAACACAACTTATATGTGATTGAGGACACCGCCCAGGCCCTGGGCGCTGACTACTACCACGCCGATGGACGAACTTCAAAGGCGGGTACCATTGGAACCATTGGTACAACTTCATTTTTCCCTTCAAAGAATCTGGGGTGTTACGGCGATGGGGGAGCACTTTTTACCAATGACGATGCTTTAGCTGCCGAGATTCGCTCAATAGCCAATCACGGCATGAAAGTTCGTTATCATCACGATAGGATTGGTGTAAATTCGCGCCTCGATACCATTCAGGCTGCCATACTTAGGGTAAAGCTCAAGTACCTCGATTCCTATAATGAAGCCCGCATTGAGGCTGCCAATGCCTATGATTGCTTATTTAACAGCTGCCCCAGCGTTGTAACCCCGGCTCGTGTCAAGTGGGGCAACCATATCTTTCATCAGTACACCTTAAAGTTGGTAAATGCCGACCGGGATAAGCTCCAAAAAAAACTTGCAGAGCAAGGTATTCCCACCATGGTGTACTACCCCATACCGCTTCACAAACAGAAAGCTTTTGAGCCCTACCGTGAAAGCAACTTAGGCCGTTCGTTCAAGGTTTCCGATATGCTGGCTTCCTCTGTCTTATCTTTGCCCATGCATACTGAGCTAACTGACGAAATTGTAAAATTCATCGCTAACAGCGTTATTCAATCTATAAAGGATTAACTTTGATTACATTTTTTCGATATGGAAACCTGCTACTTTGCCCACGAAACTGCAGTAATTGATGAAGGCTGCAAGATTGGTGCGGGAACCAAAATCTGGCACTTCAGCCATATCATGACCGGCTGCGAAATTGGTGAAAACTGCAACATTGGGCAAAATGTGGTTGTTTCACCCGGGGTTAAGCTCGGTAGGAATGTTAAGGTTCAGAATAATGTTTCCATTTACACCGGGGTGATTTGCGAGAATGATGTTTTCTTAGGGCCATCAATGGTTTTCACCAACGTTATCAACCCACGCAGTGCCATAAACCGAAAAAATGAGTACATGACCACATTAGTCAAACGGAGCGCTACCATTGGTGCAAATGCAACCATTGTGTGTGGTGTCACGCTTGGTGAGTTCTCGTTTGTGGGTGCAGGCGCTGTGGTAACAAAGGATGTTAAACCCTATGCTTTGGTAGTAGGAAACCCTGCACGCCAAATAGGCTGGATGAGCGAGTTCGGCCACCGCCTGGAGTTCAATGGCGAGGGTATTGCTATTTGTCCTGAGAGCGGCCAAAAGTATAGGTTGGAAAATAATCAGGTATTTCGAATTGAATAAGAAATGAAGAATTTTGCACTTATTGGAGCTGCAGGCTTTATAGCGCCTCGTCACCTAAAAGCGATTAAAGAAACCGGAAATAACCTGTTGGCAGCACTCGATAAGCACGACTGTGTTGGTATAATGGATAGCTACTTTCCCGAAGCCGACTTTTTTGTGGAGTATGAAAGGTTCGACAGGCATATTGATAAGCTGAAAAGGCAAGGGATTAAGGTAGATTATGTCAGCATCTGTACTCCAAACTACTTGCACGATTCCCATATCCGATTTGCCCTTAGACAGGGTGCCAATGCCATTTGCGAAAAACCAATAGTTTTGAATCCATGGAATATTGATGCGCTTGCTGAGATTGAGAAGGAAACCGGAAAACGTATCAGCACCATTTTGCAGCTAAGGCTACACCCCACAATCATAGAGCTCAAAAAACAGATTGATGCTGCCCCTGCAGGGAAGGTTTATGATATCGATTTAACCTACATTACCAGCCGGGGGCGGTGGTACTTCATCTCATGGAAAGGTGATGTGCAGAAGTCGGGTGGGGTAGCAACCAACATTGGAGTTCATTTCTTCGACATGCTTTCGTGGATTTTTGGTAACGTTAAATCGAGTATAGTGCACGTATCGCGCCCCGATAAGGCTGCCGGCTACATGGAGTTGGAAAAGGCCCGCGTGCGTTGGTTCCTAAGTGTCGATTACAACGATATTCCCAAAGAGATTAAGGAAAAGGGTCAACGCACCTACCGTTCCATTCGTATTGGCCACAAGGAGCTGGAGTTCAGCGAGGGGTTTACCGATTTACATACTGCAAGCTACCGCGAGATTCTTTCCGGTAACTGCTTTGGACTTGAGGATGCCCGCGTTTCCATTGAAACGGTTTATACCATCCGAAATATGGCTCCCGTCGGTTTAACCGGTGATTTTCATCCATACTGCAAATTCCTAAATCTTTAACCATGTATAACGAACTTTTAGCTAAAAAGGAGAAACTGGCCGTAATAGGCCTTGGATATGTTGGGCTGCCCATAGCCCTTGAATTTGCACGCAAGCTATCAGTCATTGGTTTTGATATCAAACCCGAAAGGGTTGAACTCATGAAAAAAGGTATTGACCCAAGCCGTGAGCTTGAGCCCGAAGCTTTTAAAGGGTGCGATATTGAGTTCACCTCAAATATTGAAGACCTTCGCAAGGCAAAGTTTTATGTGGTGGCCGTACCAACCCCCATCGACGAGCACAACCTGCCCGACCTAAAACCATTGCTGGCAGCAACCCGAACCGTTGGTCAGGTCCTTAAAAAGGGCGACTATGTGGTTTACGAATCAACCGTTTACCCCGGTTGCACCGAGGAGGATTGTGTTCCTTTGCTTGAGGAGCTCTCGGGCTTAAAGTATGTGCAGGATTTTAAGGTAGGTTTCTCGCCCGAACGGATTAACCCCGGCGACAAGGAGCATACCCTTACCACCATCAAAAAGATTACCTCGGGTTGCGATGCCCAATCGGCCGAGGAGATTGCTAAAACCTACGAGCTGATTATTAAGGCTGGCATTCATCGGGCCAGCTCCATCAAGGTGGCCGAGGCTGCAAAGATCATTGAGAACACTCAGCGCGATATCAATATCGCATTCATGAATGAGCTATCCATCATCTTCAACCGTATGGGTATTAATACCTACGAGGTGCTCGAGGCTGCCGGTACCAAGTGGAACTTCCTTAAATTCTACCCCGGGCTGGTGGGTGGCCATTGCATTGGCGTTGACCCCTACTACCTGGTTTACAAGGCTAAGGAGCTGGGCTATCACCCCCAAATCATTACTGCCGGGCGTTTTATCAACGACTCCATGGGTGGTTACGTGGCCAAGCAAACCGTTAAGAAGATCATAGCTGCCGATAAAAACCCTAAGGAGTCGCGCGTGCTTATCATGGGTGTAACCTTTAAGGAGAATGTGAGCGATATTCGTAATTCCAAAGTGGTTGATATCTACAATGAACTCAAATCGTTTGGAATTCAAAATATCGACGTTATCGATCCCTACGCCGATAGCCACGAGGTAAAGGAGGAGTATGGCTTTGACACGGCTTCTGCCCCTAACGGAAAATACGATGCCATTATTGTGGCTGTAAGCCATCACCAGTTCGTCAACCTTACTGAGGACTGGTTTGCCAATCTTGCCAATCCGGGTTGTGTTTTTGTTGATGTAAAGGGCTTCTATCGCGGCAAAATTAGTAAGCTAACCTACTGGAGCCTGTAAAATTTTAAGCTGAAATTCATCACTTTAAGCCCCTGTCCGGGGCTTTTTTACTGATTAACCAACCAATTTTCTCGAATATTTACTCAAATAGTATTATTTTCGTCAAGTATTTCCCTGGTAGGTCATCCCATCATGGTGTGACTGACAGGGCGAAGCTGTAGGAACTTGAAACGTGAGCCGTGAAAAGAGAAATGTTAATAGCTAAAAGTGGATTGTAAAAACTTAGGTTGAAGCAATCATATTTGGTACATTTTACTTTTATCTTTTAACCTTTATCCTAGAATCCAGCAAAGCCCGACAAGTCTTGAATCTTAAATCTTGAATTTTGAATCTTGAATCTTGAATCTTGAATTTTGAATTTTGAATCTTGAATCTTGAATCTTGAATCTTGAATTTTGAATCTTGAATCTTGAATTTTGAATCTTGAATCTTGAATCTTGAATTTTGAATCTTGAATCTTGAATCTCGAATCTTGAATCTTTAACCATGATAAAGAACATCTGCTGTATTGGTGCCGGATATGTGGGAGGTCCCACGATGGCCGTGATAGCCCTTAAAAATCCGAACATTAAGGTAAACGTTGTCGATATCAATGCTGAGCGCATTGCTGCCTGGAATACCGATGACCTACCGGTGTATGAACCCGGTTTGCTCGAAGTGGTAAAGCAGGCACGCGGACGCAACCTTTTTTTCGATACCGACATCGAAAAGGGCATTCGCGAGGCCGATATGATCTTTATCAGCGTGAACACCCCTACTAAAACCTTTGGTTTAGGTAAGGGGCGTGCTGCCGATCTGCGCTACGTGGAACTTTGCGCCCGCCAGATTGCAGAAGTGGCCACTACCGATAAGATTGTGGTTGAGAAATCGACACTACCCGTTCGCACAGCTCAGGCCATTAAGACCATACTTTCCGAAACCGGCAGTAAGGCCCGCTTTCAGGTACTCTCGAATCCTGAATTCCTTGCCGAGGGAACCGCAATAAAAGACTTGCTTGAACCCGACCGTGTTCTCATTGGCGGCGACCAAACCCCGGAGGGGTTGGCTGCCATTGAGGCTCTTACCCAGGTTTACGCCAGCTGGGTGCCCCGTGAACGTATTATCCAAACACGTCTGTGGTCATCGGAACTTTCAAAGCTCACTGCCAATGCCTTTCTGGCACAGCGAATCTCATCTATCAACAGCATTTCGGCTCTTTGCGAGGTTACCGGAGCCGATGTGGACGAGGTAGCATACGCCATTGGCACCGATTCCCGTATTGGGCCTAAATTTCTTAAAGCATCGGTTGGGTTTGGTGGTTCCTGCTTCCAAAAGGATATTCTGAACCTGGTTTACCTGTGCGAGTACTTTGGTTTACCCGAGGTGGCCCGCTACTGGGAGCAGGTGATTGCACTCAACGACTACCAGAAAAGGCGCTTTGCCCAGAATATCATCCACACGCTGTTTAACACCGTTAGCGGTAAAAAGATAGCCATGCTGGGCTGGGCCTTTAAGAAGGATACCAACGATACCCGCGAGAGCGCTGCCATTTACGTGGCCGATCATCTGCTAAACGATATGGCCAATATCTGGGTTTACGATCCAAAGGTTCCCGCCAAAAGCATGTATGCCGATTTGGATTACCTTGGAACCCGCTCTCCTGAGGACAACCGTAAACACCTTACCGTAACCGCCGACCCCTACGAGGCCTGCAGGGGGGCACATGCTATTGCTATCATTACCGAGTGGGACGAGTTTAAAACCTACGACTGGAAAAGGATTTATGATGGCATGATGAGACCCGCATTCATCTTCGATGGGCGCAACATACTCGATCACAAAAAGTTAATGGAGATTGGGTTTAAGGTTAAGGCGGTTGGGAAAAGTTATTGATTCCAGATTTCAGATTCCAGATTCCAGATTCCAGATTCCAGATTTCAGATTTCAGATTCCAGATTTCAGATTTCAGATTTCAGATTCCAGATTTCAGATTTCAGATTCCAGATTCCAGATTCCAGATTTCAGATTCCAGATTTCAGATTCCAGATTTCAGATTTCAGATTCCAGATTTCAGATTCCGGATTCCAGATTTCAGATTCCGGATTCCAGATTTCAGATTCCAAATTATTCACTTAGGATTAGGGTAACTGAATGAAAATAGAACGTTTTGAAGAGTTAGATATTTGGCAGGATGCAAGAGAACTTTGTAATGTTATAAAGGATTTATGCAACAACGATTTATTTTCAAAAGATTTTACCTTACGGAATCAGCTGCTATCATCCAGTGGTTCAATCATGGATAATATTGCTGAGGGATATGAACGTGGTGGAAATAAGGAATTAATTCAATTTTTGTTCATTGCAAAGGGGTCATGCGGTGAAGCCAGATCACAAGTATATAGAGCTTTAGATTTTGGATATATAACTATTGAAGAAAGTGAACGCGTTATTGAACTATTGATGACTATAAGCAAAAAGTTATCCGGTTTTATTTCTTATCTAAAAAAATCAGAACTAAAAGGTATTAAATACAAGTAATGTATCTCGGAGAGTTTAAGTGATTTTCATAGTTTAATTAAACAATACCAATAATTTGTAAATTTTGAATCTTAAATCTTGAATTTTGAATTTTGAATCTTGAATTTTAAATCTTGAATCTTGAATTTTGAATCTTGAATCTTGAATCTTGAATTTTAAATCTTGAATCTTGAATCTTGAATTTTGAATTTTAAATCTTGAATTTTGAATCTTGAATTTTAAATCTTGAATCTTGAATCTTGAATTTTAAATCTTGAATCTTGAATCTTGAATTTTGAATCTTGAATCTTGAATTTTGAATCTTGAATCATGAAACTTCTCCTCACTGGAACTGCCGGTTTTATTGGATTTCATCTTGCTCAAAGGTTACTTGAAAGGGGCGATGAGGTTGTAGGATTGGATTGCATAAACGATTATTATGATATCAATCTGAAATATGCCAGACTCAATGTAACAGGGATTGATAAGGATAAAATTGAATATGGGACTTTTGTTCAAAGTTCTAAATTCAATAATTATAGATTTATACAGCTGAAGCTTGAGGATAGGGAAGCCATTCTTAAGCTGTTTGAACAGGAAAAGTTCGATAAGGTCTGCAACCTGGCCGCACAGGCCGGGGTTAGGTATAGCCTCCAAAACCCCTTTACCTACATCGATAGCAACATAAACGGATTCCTGAACATCCTGGAGGGGTGCCGGCACAACGGGGTTAAGCATCTGGCATACGCCAGCAGCTCCAGCGTGTACGGGCTGAACGAGCAGATGCCCTTCTCGGTTCACCATAATGTTGACCACCCCATAAGCCTATACGCGGCCAGCAAGAAGAGCAATGAGCTCATGGCGCATACCTACAGCTACCTGTATGGCATACCCACCACCGGATTAAGGTTCTTTACCGTTTACGGTCCCTGGGGACGCCCCGACATGGCCCTTTTCCTGTTCACCAAGGCTATTCTGGAAGGCAAGCCCATTGATGTGTACAACAACGGCAACATGCAGCGCGATTTCACCTATATCGACGATATCGTTGAGGGAATTGTTCGTGTGCTTGATAATCCACCCACCGGTAACCCCCGCTGGAGCGGGAAGGCACCCGACCCGGGAACCTCGGTGGCTCCGTATAAGGTGTACAACATTGGCAACAGCAAACCGGTTAAGCTGATCGATTTTATTGAGGCCATTGAGGAGGCCCTGGGCCGTAGGGCCATCAAAAACTTCTTACCCCTGCAGCCCGGCGATGTTCCCGCCACCTGGGCCGATGTGTCCGATCTTGAGCACGACCTGGGCTACCACCCCAACACCGATATCAGGGTAGGGGTGAGGAGGTTTGTGGAGTGGTATAGGGATTATAATTCTTATAATTGCAGGTATATTTAACATTAAAAGTAAACAATAAATTTTTGAATTCTTTTATTAAAAAAATTATTATTTACTCGTTAGGGAACTTTAGTGTTATACTGATAAATTTTTTATTAGTTCCTTTTTATACATTTGATTTCTCACAGGCAGAGTTAGGATACTATGATATTATTGTTACAACCGCTAATCTTATAGTACCTATTGTTACACTGCAGGTTGAGGTTGCTCTTTTAAGATGGTTAATAAATGAGAAAAGTATAGAAAAACAATCACATTTTATTCAGAATAGCATTCTTTTAATCTTTTTATCTGTTTTATTTTTTTCTGCAATATTTTTTATTTATAATTATATTTATTCTTTAAATAATGTTTTGTTTATTTACTTTTATTTTGTTTTATTCTTTATTTATCCTTTTTTTAAGCAATTATTAAGAAGTTTAGGTTTAGCAAAACTTTATGTAATAGTTGAATTTTTATATACTCTTCTTTTTTTAATCGGTGCGATTATTTCAATTGCAATGTTAAATATAGGAGTTAAGGGTCTACTTATATCAAATATATTGTCATTAATTATTATTGAAATATTTATTTTTTTTAAATTAAAAGTATTTAGATTTATTAAATTCATTAAAGTTGATTACACACTGATTAAGCAAATTCTTTCATATTCTTTACCTTTAGTTGTAAATGCATTAAGTATATGGTTTTTTTCTTATTCGGTTAAATATTTAATTTTAATGGTTAATGGTTATGATGCAAATGGAATATTTGCTGTTGCTTTAAAATTTTCATCAATTATTCAAGTTTTTAATTCAATTTTCTACTTAGCGTGGCAGGAAGAAGCATTTATCAGATATAATCAAAGTGATAGAAATGTTTTCTTTAAAAGAGTTCTTGATATTTATGTTTTTGCATTATTTTTAATATTGATTTTAATCATATCATTTCAACATTTTTTCGTGCCATTTTTAATTGATAACAAATTCAGTGAAGTAGTTAATTATATTCCAATACTATCTTTGAGTTATTTATTTATATCTTTAGCATATTTCTTCGGAGTCATTTTTCAATGTGCTAAAAAAACTAAGCCAATATCACATTCTTCTTTATTGGCTAGTATGATTATATTATTATTTGGTTTATTTTATAAGGATAGTTATAATTTATATGTAGCAGCATATTCTTTCTTATCAAGTTCCTT
>CALBBQ010000025.1 GCA_937926785.1 uncultured Bacteroidales bacterium
CCGCTACAGCTTACAATTTGAAAATTTTTTGATGTTTCCATAAAGTCAAATTTTAAGTGATTATTGAATTCTATGATAGAATCACTGGATAATAGAATACCTTTTCATCGGGTTGGTGGCCTGAACAGGTTAAACAAACTATTTTGCCATTTTTTACCCTCAGATAGCGCTCAAATACATACTCACCGCATGCTTCGCATTTAGCCTTTGCAAAAGAACCTTTTGCCGGTTGGTATTCAAAATCGGGAAGAAAGGTAACTGAGAATAGCTCATCATCGGAGGCATTAAGCACAATATCAACAATATCTCGACGAACCTCTACCGGGATAAGCGAAGGTTCAATCCCTTTTTTCCGGTAGCTGAAAAATTCATGGGGGGCTAATTTATCCTGAAATTCGTTGCGTAGGAAAATGCGGTATGCCCCTTTCTTGCCCGGATACCAAAATGTGGCTGCTACTTTTCCGTAGAATAGTTTATCAATCATCCCCTTCCCAAAAGTAGCACCTGTTGCAGCCATTATGCCGTCTTGCATACATCCCTGTGGGTGGCCAATTCCCATTTCCGAAAAGACGTGCAATTCATGATCCTTGCAACGCTCTACTTCTAGTTTTTGTAGGGCCAGAATACCCATTCGGTAACCAATGGGCATAAAAGGGCATTCGTGTCCATGGAATTCGAAAGCCCATTCCGGTATTTGAAATTTTTTACCCATAATGCTTTAATTTAAAAAGGTTATTTTTAAGGTTATAATTTTCCTTCGTTCTTCAACTGTTCCTTTACTTTGGCCCATATATTTTCGCGTTTATATAGGGCTCTGAGCTCATTGATATCGGGGAAGGTTATTGCATTCCCCTTGCAAAGTGTGGCACACGAGGTACATCCTATAACGCAACTATTCGGATTGGTTACTATAGGACCTTTTCGTGTCCAGGTGTATACCTGTTTACCGCAGTTCATACAAATCCCACACATAACACATTTTTCCATGTCAACGGTTGGATGCCATTTAACTTTTTCTCTGGGGTATCCAGTAAGCCATGCCATAGTAGTAAAGTTTAGATGTTATTAAACTTCTTTAAATTCCAGTAAACCATCTCTTTTCATCTGTTTGGTAACCTTTGTCCAGAGATGTTCCTTTTCGTATAGTTCTCTTAAATCCGCTTTACTGGGGAACATAATGGCGTTGCCCTCGCAAAGGTTAGCACAGGTGGTGCAACCAATGGTACATGCAGTAGGGTTGGTAACCTCAGGGCCCGTTGCTGTCCATGTAAAAACTTGTTTTCCGCAGTTCATGCACATACCGCACTGGGTACATTTGCTCAGGTCAACCGTTGGATGCCAAATGACCTTTTCTCTTGGGTAGTCCGCTAACCATGCCATGGTGATTGAATGTTAGGTTTACGTTAAAAATGTGTTTTTAGGAACTTAGAATAAATTGCTTTTAGTAATTTTTCCAGATACTTCGCAGGAGCGCATCAGTGTATTGGTGATAGTGCCAAATTTCAGAATGTTTTTATGCCAGGTTTCAAGCTTTCGCTCATCGGCATCGGTGTCGATTTCTAACAAATACTCAATTTCTGACATTACCGGCGGGTTGTCGGTTCTTATGCCTTTAATTTTAATACGAGCCTTTCGGTAGGGTATATTTAGGATTTCAGAATATCGCTCAACGTTTTTGAGAATACAGGCAGACAAAGAGGTGAGCAGCAGTTCTGCAGGATTGGGAAGCTGTTCGTGCCGCCCCGAGGTGGCATCGAACGATATAATTGTTTTGTTTGCGTTGGCTTCGGCTTTGCCGCCAGCCTGTGATATGGCAATTACTTCATACTCCAGCATGGTTGTTAGGGCTTTAACTTGCTGTACAACGATTCAATTACTTCGCTATAAACCTGGGTAATTTCGTTTTCTTTGGGTTTTAGCGGGTAAGCGGGAATAAGGTCAAGAACTTGTTCTTTGTTTAGTCCCGACTTAAATAGAGTTTCCGATGCCCCGATCAACATCGCATGAACAGCATCTGCTGCATCCTGTTCCGATAAACCGAACTTAATGGCCAGGGCATGAAGGTGGTTGAATAGGAACCAAAGGTAGGTTGGACCCATACCGGTGATGGCTGCATACGATTCAAGCAGCTCTTCATCCACCCTTACAAATTCACCCAGAGGGCTGAACAAATCATTAATCTCTTTAATTTTTTGGAAAGAAACTGTTGGCTCTGCAGCATAAACATTATAACCTTTGCCAATAACCGACGGAGCATTGGGAATTGAGCGGATAGTATGATGAACCCCGGTGCCTTCCTGAATCTGTTTTATGGTGATTTTGGGTGATAGCGAGATAATGAGTTCAGGTTTACCGGAACATCTTTTTATTTCAGGCATTACATGCTGAAAGGCTGGTGGATGTATTGCCAGGAAAAGGATTGAGCAGCTATTGACAAGTTCATCCACTCCACTGGCAGCCCTGCAATTTCTGTAGGCTTTGGCTAACTCAGCAGTCTTATTTGGGTCGGCATCAAAAAGGGTAATAAAGAGGTTTGATAGGTTGGCTTTTCGCCATGCTTCAAGGAATATCTTACATATTCGGCCTGCACCCACAAATCCAATTCTGTAATTTAAGTCTGGCATATCAGTACTAGTTAAATAATCCTTTGAGTAAGCCAATAGGGCAAATGTCGTAAACCGCAGGAATCCCCTTTTGTGTAACCTGCTCTACTATGGATTCGGAAAAACACTCGGGGGGAAACCATAGAATGGTATCCGTTTTTTGCAGCAGGTTGCCAAGTACTTTCTCGGTGTTTTGGGGTGCCATTATTACCAGAATAACTTCAGGCTTTTCTGGAATGGCCTCCACGGTTGGGTAGCACTTATGACCATTTACATCACTGTATCTGGGGTTGACAGGATAAACAGTGTATTGGTGTTCATTCATTAGATGGAATACTTCGTAGCTGTACTTTGTCACATCCTGCGAAACGCCAATAATGGCGTATCGCTTTTTAGTTTTGAGAATTTCTCTTGCGTCCATAGCTATTCATTTTGTTCCTGAAAAGGGTCGTGTTGCTCTATAATTTCAGCTTCTTTCTGTTTGAGCATAGCCAAAGCATTTTTGCCTCGAGAGTTGGGAATAGCCTTTTGGTTAAGGTATTCAAGAGTTTCAAAAATGCCTTCAAAATCAGTGTAGGGGAAGCCCAGAACCGTTTCGTTGTGGCCAATATCGGTGGCGTCGCGGCAGCCATAGCAACCCATGCTCATATTTAACCGTTGCTGAACAAAGGGAATGATTGTTGCGTCGACACAGGTGGCCTGAAGGATAGCTGTTGAGCTTTCGATTCGCTTTCCACCCTTTACGTTGAGGTACGCGAGGGCAATCCACATCAACTTCTCGGTTTCGTCTTCGGCCACAATAATATCGGGTTTTAGGGTTGCCGATTCGATAGGGAATAGGTATAAAGCTTTGAGTTCTCCCAGGGGAAGTGTTTCCATTCCCTTGAACATGGCTTGCCCCGTATTTTCGTCTGTAACTATTCCAAACCCAACCAGCCCCTTGCCTGAGCTTAGCCCTTCGGGGAGTTTCTTAAAACCAAAAGCGGCTGCTGCAGCCGGACAAGCAATTCCCTCGGCGTTGAGTATCACGTGCTCGCCATGGCGAGCTTTCATCAAAGCCTGGCAGAAGCGATGGTTATTGAGAGTTTTACCAGTTGCTGGTAGGGTATCGGAATTATGTATGAACTTCACACCTACCAGCTTACTGGTCATGGTTAAAATCTCCTGGATTTGGATGGCTTGTTTATTCAGTGTTTTCATTTTATTAACAGGTTAATGGGATGAGCAAAACGTGTGAGTTGGCATGGCGCGCCACATGGTGGCTAACGCTTCCTAAAAAAATGTCGGAAAGTGATCCTCGCCCTTGGCTTCCAAGCACTGTTAGGGTAATTTTTTCGTTTTGAATGGTTTTAATAATTTCGTTTTTAGGCTTTCCGTAAACGAGCTTTATTTCTATTTCGGTTTCAGGATGTTTCTGCTTGAATGCTTGGTTTAAGCGGTTAAGTCTTTCGGTGTCAATCTTATTGAATTCTTCGAGACGGTTTTCCAGATGGGGCGCTATTTTAACTTCGTCCTGAACATGCATTAGGATTAAGCGCCTTATGTTTACATTCTGTTCGGCCAGGCATTGATAGGCGTGTTCAGAGAAGTCTGAGAAATCGGTTGGAAGTAAAATACTATCGGTAATGTTATCAGTGCAAAGTTCCCAGTCGGGCTCAAAGTTTTGCGATTGCTTGATTATTTTTTCATACTCATAAAAGTTTTTTTGGAAAACTATATCATCGAACGTTTTAGTTTGCCGGAATACCATTAGTAGTAAAGGCGATTTAATGTTGTGGAGGATTTCTGAGGCCGTTTCGCCAAGTGCTGTTCCTCCCCAGTTGGTACCATTGGAACCCACAATGATTAAATCGGCAGCTACAGCTTTGCGTAGTCTTTCAATTTCCACGCTGGGTATGCCATAAATTACTTGGGCACTAACATCAAATCCATTACCTACCAGGATGCTTTTTTGCTTGGCAAGTGAATCCTCTACGTCTTCAAGCATGTGTGAGGCAAGTAGTTGTGTGTTGCGCAGGTCCAACACGTGTACCAGTGTAATTTTTTCGATTCCAATTTTGCTGAACTCTACCGACGATTCAATTAGCTTAGCTGATGCTTTTGAAAGATCGGTTCCGATTATTGCATGTTTAAACATGGCTCAAAATTTTGTAATCGTTCAATGAAAATCATGCTAAAAGTTTTTCTTAAAATCGTTAACCCTGTTAGCCAGTAAGATAATACCAATGAATATTAAAGCGGCAATGGGTATTGCTATCCATGTGTTGATTCCCAGAATTGTGGGTAGGCTACCGGGGATATTTTGGGTCATCAGGTAGGTTTTAAAGAATTTTACGTTTACAGCAAAGAACAGCACCCCCAGCACCATTCCCAGAAGACCAATCCAGGCATCTTTTTTTGCTTCGCCAATTCGGGCAATCATAGTTCCCGGGCAGTAGCCAAGTAACCCCATGCCAGCTCCAAAAATTAGTCCGCCAACCACTTTTCCCCAGTCCAAGGGTTTTGGGTGTAGCTCAATAATGCCTAGGCTGCCTAGTGTATAGAAGCCAATCATAGAGAATGTTACGGCGGTAAGCATAAACTTGAGGATTTTAAAATCCTTAAGAAGCAACATTCCGGTTACGCGGGGATACTTGGTTATTCCTGTGCGTTGGAGCGCGTAGCCAAAAATCAGCCCAATGATTAATCCGATTATTGCTTGTAGTGCCATGATTAATGCCCTCCTGTTTTTGGGTAAAGTAATTTTGCTACAATAATTCCTGCCACGAAGAAACAGGCACCTGCTACCATACTTCCTAACGACAGATGTGCCCACCCTTGCAAGATATTTCCTGTGGTGCATCCTACTGCAAGCATGGTGCCCAGTCCAAGACAAAACCCACCAGCCAGAACCACGGCAAAGCGTTTCCATACGTTTGAGCCATGATATTTAACCCAAACAGAAGGAATAACTTCGGGCGAGTAGTTTTTACTTCGTTTTGCGCCCCAGTAGGCTCCAATAACGATGCCGAACAGCATAATAAATTCGACAAACGCAGCAGGGCTGGTGAGATTTTTCTGAACTACAGGATTTTCGGCAAGCGACGGAAACAGGAACTTCGCATTTGCGGCAATGTAGGCAATACCTGCTGTAATGCCAAAGGGGTAATCCTTATAGGCTAATTTTTCGAAGAGCACGTAAGTGGCTATTGATAGGAGTGAAACTACTATTCCTCCCAGTAACCAGTGCCATTCATCGTTTTGGGTAAACTTTATCTTCATATTTTTCTTTTTTTGGTGATTACATGCCTTACTATTACTGAATAAATTTAGTTGATATTTCTGCATTTCCCAATTAACATTCCTTCAAAACGGTAAAGAACTTGAATGGCTAACCAGCTTGAGTTTTTAGCAGGAATGCCATTGATAGGCTCAACATCGCCTGCCCGGAAATAGCCAAAAACGCCAACCATTTGAAGGTGTTTTCCTGGGGAGTAACTGGCGTAAATGTTAAACTCGTCGCCTAAATGGTGTTTTCCGGGTTGTAGCTTAAGGGTATTAAGCCAAATGGCATCGGTGGGCTCTGGAACATAGAACCGGTGATAGTTTAACTCCAATTTCACTTCCTTAAACGGGGAAAGGTAAAGAACCAGTTCCCTGTCGTCGAGGTTTGACCATGATGTGATATTCATTCGTCCATAATAGCTGTCCTTGGCGCCAAAAGCCGGATCGAAAGTATGCACTTGCGTATCGCTGCTGGAACCGCCGCTGGCATAGGTTTCCCTTATACAAAGCGTAGGTTTTGCAGGAAGGCTATGCAATTTATACCCCAGCAAGCCAATAGCGCCAAAGGCATTAATGGTTCTCCCGTTATCGCGGCCAAATTCCTTGGTAAAAGTAAAGTCATACACAAAGTAATTTTGGTCTGAACTAAAAACTCTTGTTCCTACCCAATGCCTGGTAAAATTTAAGGTTCTGATATAATCGGCTGAACCTTGGGTTTTGAAGGCGTAGAAAGGTTCAATTACCAGTGAAGCGAGTAAACTTATATGGGCGTAGGCTCCTCCGCCCCAGTGCTCTGTTTGGGTAAATGGTACCGATACCATACTGGGGTCATGAATTTTAGTGCCCCCTCCAAACGCATCAATCGTATTATTGCCCTTTTTATATGAAACCCGAACAGCGTCCCAAGTCCAACGTCCGGTATTTCCCCACTCTCCGGGGCCAAATAATCGGTTGTCGCCAAAGGCGATTTTTTGCCGTCCAACCTTCAGCGAAATATTCTTAAAAATCCCATTCACCTGAATGTACAGGTCGTAAATTTCAAAAAACTCTTCGTTTGGGTTCATGGTGTAGTAGGGCTCTATCGTATTCTTTTTTTTCACCCTGAACAGCTCGGGATACTCTGAGTTTCGGAGCGACCAGCCAAAAGCCCTTGAATCCTGGATATGGGCAGCAATATCTATTTTGCTGCTGGGCTTAAAGGTGAACCCTGCCACAACCCGCTGGAATAGTATTTTATCGTGAAGAGAGCCAACCCCATCTGGGTTTCCGTAGTTTTTGGCATTCATCCCGTCCCATAGCTCGACCCGTTCGCGAAGGGTAATATCGGAATGCAGCTTGCTGGAATCGTTAACAAAAATTGCCTTTGCTGTAATGGTTAAGCCAGCAATGAACGTTACGGTAATACCAATTCTAAGTCCTTTGGAAAAAGGTGATTCTTTTTGAGTTTTTGGGCCCCTATTTATGAAGGTAATCATCGGGTTGGATCGATTTAGTGGGGATGTTGCGCGATTTGTTTAAAGTTTATATTCAAAGCTAAGAAGAATATGGTGCTGGAAGCTTTGTTCCGTATCGAATGGTTTCCAGCCTTGATAGTTTAGCGATACATTTATCCCTTTCGCTGGATTGTAATGTACGCCGGTTATGTAGGCATCTCCTATGCCGTTGTAATACCAGCTTTGGGAATCGCCACTAAGGATATTAGCCCGAAGCTGGTCGAAACGCACAAATAGCTCCACGTTTGTATGAGTGGTAACGCTGCCAAAAACTGAAAATCCGTAAAGATTATGATTTTTGATATTCAGGTGATCTTTGCGGTAGTTAAATTCTGCTCCAACTCTGAACTTGCCATCGGACTTATAGCCTGTAAAAATGAGAAAAGTTGTTGCACTCCTGGTTTTGAGGGGTTATCGGATTTGTTGTAATCGGTGTAAAAACGGGTTTGCAACCCTTTTATGGGGTTAAAGTCAACTCCTCCGGCTAGCTTAACATCGCCATAGTCATCCTGATTGTAGCGAAAACCCTCTCCATTGGTTAGAGCAATGTCGAATGATATGGTGTTGGCAGGCTTAAAGCAGGCAATAAATCCCAGGTCGGCACTGGGAATATGGTAGTAACGATCCTGAAACGTTTCGGCCAGATAGCGGTAACCCCAGAACTTTTCCTGAGTAATGTAGTGATTTTGTAGGATAGCACTTGCTTGTAGGGTAATGGCATCGGTTATCTCCCATTCCAACGATGCAAATTTTAGGGTCATGGTGTAGTAGCTCCCTTCCTTTGAGGTGCTGGTAACATTAAGAGTATCGCCAAAGGCATTTGTAACCGTTAAGGTTCCTACTGTTGTGGGGCGCCCCGCATCAATAATAACTTTACCCAATAGATGCTTGCTGAAGTGGTACTGGTAGCCAAAGTGTGCCCGCCCAAACCAAAAACCGTAGGTTTTTTGAGCATTGCGTGTTGCGTTATAATCGAAATTACCAAAAACCTGAATAATCGGTTTGCCGCTTGGCTTGAACGAACTGTCTGGAGCTTGTAGTGTTGGGTTCTGCGAATAGACCCTCACTCCTAACAGTAAGAAAATGAGTAAATTGTAATGTGTTTTGCCCATCTTTTCAAGACAAAAAATGGATTGATAAACAAAAAATCAGTACTTTTCTAAAATCTTACCCGGGCATACTCCTGTTTTAGGGGTTGCCTAAAACAGGAAGTTCGACCTGGTAAAAGTGATGATTTAAAATAGCGCTCCATAGATTAAACCGCTAATGGTAGTCATAACTACAACAAGCGAAACGTAAGCTATGGTTTTTCTGGTTCCTATAACTCCTCGAATCACCAACATATTGGGTAGCGATAGCGATGGGCCTGCCAGAAGTAGGGCCAGTGCAGGGCCTTTCCCCATACCCGATGCAAGTAACCCCTGAAGTATGGGAACTTCGGTTAGAGTAGCAAAGTACATGAATGCTCCAACAATCGATGCAAAAAAATTGGCAAAAATGGAGTTCCCGCCCACAAGGTAGGCAATCCAATCGTTAGGGATTACGCCTGCAATGGTTTGCCCATCGTGCGTTGAGCCCAACAGAAACCCGGCAGTTACAACGCCTACTGCCAGCAGTGGCATGATTTGCTTGGCAAATCCCCATGAAGCAATTGTCCATTCCTTGTTTTCCTCATCGTTTTTATCCTTGAGGGTGATAACAGCCAGCGACACTATTGCAACAAGCATAGGAACAAGTGGAAGAATTTTGGGGTCGGAAACCAAAGTGTTTGCCAGCAAAACCGAAAGCAATGTAGCTACTACTGCTCCTGCTACCCACTGCCATTTTATTTTTAAAATGTAAATTAACGAGTAGGCAAGTAGTAAGCCAAAGAATCCTGTAATATACCATTTATAGGTGAATAGGTAGTACCATGCGCTCGATGTGTCATCGGCGGCAGGTTTACCCCAATTGGCAAATACAAGAATAAGAACCAGGGTGAAAAAGTGAAATGAGGTTTGCCACATGGGACGCTTCTCTGGTGGCAGTACGATGTTCATTTGACCCTCGCGCTTTGCTTTTTCCTCCTTGCGGTAAATAATCGACATTGCGACTCCAATAATTATACTAAATGCAACTGCCCCAATAGTTCGGGCAATACCCATTTCAATTCCTAAAATGCGTGCGGTTAGTATTATTGCCAGAATGTTAATGGCAGGGCCGGAGTAAAGGAATGCTATTGCAGGGCCTAATCCTGCACCACGCTTGTGAATACTTGAGAATAACGGTAAAATTGTGCAGCTGCAAACAGCCAGAATTGTGCCCGAAACGGCAGCTACCGTATAAGCAAGCCATTTCTTGGCATTAGCTCCAAAGTAGCGCAGAACAGAGCCCTGACTTACAAAAACCGAGATAACCCCCGCAATAAAAAAGGCCGGAAGAAGGCATAACACAACGTGTTCGCGAGCATACCATCGGGTTAAATCGAGCGTAGCATCCACTGCCGTCCGGAAAGTAGCGCTATCGACCGGCATGAAGAATGCTAAGGCAAAGAAAAATACAATCCAGAAAAGTATCTGAAGCTCCTTTTTGGTTTCCATAGAAGAACTCGTTTAGTTTGTTTTAAAATAGAAAAATACTCATGTAGTAAATGCCAACACCAATAAAAACAAAGGCAACCACACGCCTGAACCATAGTTCGAAAGTCTTTACCTTATTGTAAAGCGAGCCAATACCTCCAACGGTAAAGGCAATGAAGTAGGCAAAAATAATTACGGGCAAGCCTGTTCCAAAGGCATAAATTATAGGTAGATAAAGCCCTTTAACGCTCGATATGGTCATGGGAATAAGCATTCCAAAGTAAAGCACTCCGCTATAGGGACAAAACGCAAGGGCAAATAAAACACCCATTAAAAGTACGCTAAGGAAATTACCACTTTTGGCCTTTTCTCCAATACGCTCCGATAGTTTTCCTGTGTTTCCAAACTTTATTCTTATCACATCGAGCATGAAAAGACCAATGAGGATGAGTGCTGGTCCTATGATGCGTTCACCGTACTTGTTAAGAAATCCGGCAATTTTAAACTGGCTTGCGCCAAAAAAGAATACCAGCCCAATGGCGGTGTAGGTAATTGCCCGTCCTAAGGTGTAAATTAATCCGCTATAGAACACTCGTCTCTGGTTTTCAATATCCTTCCCGATGTAGGCAATCGCAGTGATATTAGTTGCCAGCGGGCAAGGGCTGATGGAAGTAGCAAGCCCTAGCAGAAATGCAGTTAAAATAGGAATATCAGAACCTTGAATTAAACCCTGAATAAACTCCATGGCTAATCGTTAATTAGTTTTATTACCTCCTTTGCCAGTTCCTCGCGGAATTTGTCGGAGCTGCTATGAATAACGCTGAAAGCCATGTTGGTAAGGTTCACATTCTTATTCCCTTTAACCACTAAAAGGGTAGAACCATAAACGCCATACTTTTCGCATATTTGCCTGTTCCTACCCTCATCGGCATTTAAAACTTGCAGCTCCACCTTCCCTCTTTCCGCTTCATCTTTTAGGTTGAGCTCAAATGCAGCGCGGGTTTCGTTTTCAATGGCAATGCATGTCGGACAGCGGTGTTCACCGTGAAAGTAGTAAACGGTTACCAAATCGTTATTGGTGTCGGCACTTATTGTATTCGTGCTTTCGCCTGATTTACCCGCGCACCCTCCAAGGTAGAGGGTGGTAAGTATCAATAGGGTGTATTTTATTATTTTCATGGTTACTGCTGAATTTTAGTAATTGTTTCCTTAACCTCGTGAACATTGGGAACGCGCCCCGATAGAACAACCTTTTCGTTGATTACCAGGGCAGGGGTACGCATCACCCCGTAATTCATAATATCAACAATATCTTCAACTTTTGAGATATTGGCCTGGATGCCTAATTCGTTTACGGCATTCTGTGTGGTTTGCTCTAATGCCTTGCACTTAGGGCAACCTGTTCCTAAAATCTTAATTTCCATGGTAGAATTGTTTTAATGGTTTGACTTTATTTTGAACTTGTTTTTGTTTTGCACGAATCAGGCTCGTTTAGCTTAAAACTATCTAAGTAGTTCATATCGAATAGGTTTAGAAAAAGCCGTTGAACCTCGTCCCTGCTTTCTTTATTGATACAATACTTAATTCTGGGAGGATTAAATTCACCCTGAATAAGGCCAGCTTCGCGGAGTTCTGTCAGATGTTGCGATAGAGTACTCCGGGCGATGGGTAAATCGCTTACAATATCGCCACTGTAGCAGCAGCTTTGTTTTGCAAGAGTTTGAATGATTTGAACTCTGGCCGGATGGCCTAAAGCCCTGGCATAGCGTGCCAACTTGATTTGTTCTTCGGTGTATTTGCTTGCCTTTTTCATAGTTCAAAGAATTCCATTGCAAAAATAAAAATATTTTGCATTTCGTAAAAATGCGAAACGTTTTTTTCCCGATTCTTTTCCGTCACTCAAGTGAAAATGAATGGGCACCAAACACTGGGGTAATCTGATAAAAATCTATGGCAAAGGCGTAAATGAAAGAACTTGAAGGCATGAAAAGTAGGAGGGCCTCTAGTAGGTAATCTTTCGTGTAATTTTATACTCTAATTTCTTATCCCTTACCCTGTTGCTCTTATTAACCTTGCATTGGTAAGTAAGTTTTTCAATCCAGTTGCCGTAGCTGTCGTAGGTGTATTCGTAGTAGTAGCCCTGCTCAAGTTTGCTATTGGGTAAGGCTTCAAGGGTAACATCGCCGTAGCGATTAAATTCTCTTTTAATTGATGAGGCTGACTCAGGCATTTTGGGATCGAGGGGATAGGTAGTGGCTCCTATGAACTGGTCGTTAGCCTTATAGCTGAGCACCCTGATGGTGTTGTTTTGGGGTAGGTAGATTATTCGTTCGGTGCCGGTATGAACCCCTTTTTCGTTGAATATTGTAACCTCGGTAATTTTTCGGGTATTATCGGCAGTGATCTGAGCCCTTTGTTTTACCTGGTTTTCAAAAAGTGTAGTGATCTCTTCCAGCACGCCGGTGCTATCGTTATAGGTAAGAAGTACCTGCTCGGTGATCCAGCCCTTGAAGTTCATGAATTGGCGGTAAACCTTTTTGGTTAGCTCCCCTTTTGAGTTGTACTCCCAGCTGCTTTCGCCAATAATTCCGCCAGCCTTGTTAAACCGTTTTTCGTGCACTATCAATCCGTTTGAGTTATACTGCTTTACTACCCGGAAGTAAGTGGGAAGCCCGCTACGGGGTATAAGCAGTTCGTGAATCTCCTCAACAGCCCTGAATGCAAGACCTTTCGATTCGGGAGCCCTCGATGATAAGTAGATGTCAATGGCTGGTTGTGATCTAACAACAACCGGTACAACAAGGATAATTACAAGAAAAGTTTTAAGCGAACGCATGCTACTCAATTTTGGGTAAATATAGTAAAACAGGTTGTAGATTCTACGGTTAATAATGAGAATCAGTTTAACCAAGCCGCTATGCTATTTATCGAAATTTTGTAAACTTTGCAGAATGATACCACAGGGATGTAATCCGGAATGCAGAGGTTGTAGCCATAGGGAGTGGCCACTGGAGAAAAGTATTGGGCAGAAATGCGAGTTTTTGAAAAAAAAACTGTTGAACTGGGCTGATACAGTAGAACCGGTACGCTCGGTTTCCGATGAAAGGCGCTGGGGGTACCGCTCCAAAACAACACTCACAGCAAATTATTCTGGAACAGGCTGGGAGCTGGGCATGTGGCGGCGCGATACTATTATTCCCATTCCAAATTGTCCGGTTCATCATCAGGGGCTAAACGAGATATTAAAAATACTAGTCAATTCAATTCCAGCTACCCCGGTTTTTGGGTTGAAATATGTTGTTGTTTCAGGAGCCCAGGTGGTGCTGGTGATAAAGTCGAAGAAGGATCCCGGAGATGATTGGTTAAGCCCTAGTGTTACTGGCGAATTGAAAGGGCTCAAGGTTGAAGGCCTATGGTACCACATGAACCCTTCTACCGGCCGAAGAATTTTTGAGAAAACCGGATGGCGCTTGGTATGGGGTAAGCCCCGCTCTGTGGACTATAATGGGCTACTCTACGGTCCTGCTGCTTTTCAGCAGCTGATACCTGAACTCTATAACCAGTCGTTGGACGAGGCTGAATGCTTCCTACAGCCCGACAGCAATAGCACAGTTATAGATTTGTACTGTGGAACCGGCAACTCCATGCGTCGCTGGGTAAAGTGTGGAGCCACTGTGCTTGGGGTGGAGCTTGGTGGGGAGGCTGTAGAGTGCGCCAAAATTAATGTTCCAGAAGCACTTGTGCTTCGCGGTGCATGCAGGCAAAGGGTTCCGCAACTTACGGAATGGTCTAATGTAAGTAAAAATTCAGGACGAAAGGTATTGCTGTATGTCAATCCCCCACGTACCGGGCTTGAGTCGGAAGTGTTGGATTGGATTGTTAATGAGGGTTTACCCCTGCGGATGGCTTACCTGTCGTGCAGTCCGGGAACGCTATCCAAAGATATCGATTTCCTTTGCAGGAATGGGTATAGGTTGCAGCGCTGCATTCCGTTCGACTTTTTCCCTCAAACCCACCACGTGGAAACGCTTGCACTACTCCAAAGAACTAGCGTTGGTATGCCGAAGCATCAACGCTAAGACAGTTGAAGCTCTCCTTTAACGAGGCTTTGTCTTCGGCAACAATTATCAGCTTGTCGTTAGGTTCTATTATTGTAGAACCCGTTGGCGAGATATACCTCTCGTTACGCTGGATAAGTACAATTAGTGATTTTTCCGGAAAGTTGAGGTCAACTATTCGTTGCCCCACTACACAGCTGTCTTCCGGGATTTCCACTTCAACCATTTCGGAGCTGATGTTCTCTCTAAGCATTACATCCACAGGGGTAATCTGTTTTACCCGTTGAGGTAGCAGAACCCTAAACCAACGGGCAACTCTAATTAAAGTAGTACCCTGAATGAGCACCGATGTGATTGTGATAAAAAATACGATGTTGAATATCTCTTGAGCTTTTTGCATTCCTGCAATCATTGGGTAGGTAGCCAGTACAATTGGAACTGCTCCACGTAACCCCACCCAGGCTATGTACCAACGTTCCCTATTTTTCATTTTAAAAGGGGCTAGGCTAATGAATACGCTGAGCGGACGGGCTACAAGCATCAAACCAAAGGCAATTAGAAAACCCGTACCCATGTGGGGTATAATATCTTTAGCATTGACCAGTAAGCCAAGAGTTATAAACAAAACAATCTGCATGAGCCATGCCAGGCCATCAAACATTTTGAGAATGGTTTTCTTATGGATTAAATGGCTGTTACCGAGAAGCACTGCAGAGAGGTATACCGCTAAAAAACCGTTACCACCGATGAAGTCGGTCAACGAAAAGGTCAGAAGCATTAGGGTGATGGCCAGAACCGGGTAAAGCCCTTCGTATTCAAGTTTAAGGTTGTTTATAATGTACCGGCTTGCATATCCAAAGCCTAATCCCAGTCCAACTCCAATAACTATTTGGCTGAGGAATAACCTAACTACCTCCCAAAAGGTAAGTGCCGGACTTGTAGCCAACCCCAAAAAGATTATGGTTAACAAATAGGCCATGGGATCGTTGCTACCGCTTTCAAGCTCAAGGGTGGGACGCAGATTTCCCTTAAGCGCGAGGTTTTTTGAACGGAGTATTGAGAAAACTGCTGCCGCATCGGTTGATGATATGATGGCCCCAATCAGGAAACTTTCCACCACGTTAAAATCGCTTACCAGCCAAGTGATAGTTCCGGCGAATAGGGTAGTAAGGGCAACCCCAAGGGTTGACAGGGCAACACCATGCCATACCACCGGTTTTATGCTAATCCAGTTGGTTTCGAAACCGCCGGCAAAAAGAATAAAGTTCAGTGCAACTATGCCTATAAACTGGGTAGTAATGGCGTCGCTGAAAACAATCAATCCGGAGAATGAGGTGCCGGCAACCATACCCACAACAAGAAAAAAGATAAGGGTTGGCACACCCAGCCGGAACGAGGTTTTGCCAGCCAAGAGACTTATGAATAGCAATAGCGATCCAATGAGTAGAAAGTTTTCCGTGGTAAAGTTCATTGGCTCTTACCTGATTTCGTTTATCACTTTGCCTTCGCTCAGGAACGATACTCCTTGTCCGCTGGTTAGGCTAACCATAATCGATTCAACCAGAGGCTCATTGACCAGCGAGTCCGACATCCATTCTAGTATGAAGTTCGATCCCACACCGCTTTTATCGCTTTCGGGAACGAAATAGTTCACCGTTTGGAGTGGTCCTATGGTGTCGACCCTGGAGTCCAGAAAATCTTTAACCAACCGGCCGTCATTGTCAAGGTAGTAAACGCTTACCACACGAATTGGGAATCTGAGATCGGTGTTGTGTACAGCAACAAAAGCGCTCAACCCGTAAAACGATTTTCCCTCGGCGTATGGAATGCTTGAGTAAACCGGAAGGTATAGGGTTTGCCCCCGGAGTTTTTTGACTGCACCGGCTAGCTTAACATGTCCTTCATCGAAGCCTTGCAACGATGTATTCACCTGATTGCTCTGCTTACAACCTGTTACCCCAGCAGCAAGTATGCTGACCACAAGCACTACTTTTCTCATGGCTCATTAATTTACTTTGTCCTTTTATTTTCATATCTTGCAATATAAAACATTTTAGTAAATTAACGTGTTCAAAAGGTTTAGCCATGATGAGAATTCTGGTTTTGCTTGTTCTGCTTACAGCAGGTGAGGTTTTTGCTTGTACAACAGCTATCATCAGCGGAAAGGTAACTCCCGACGGGCGACCTCTGCTTTGGAAGCACCGCGATTCCGATCAGTTTAACAATAAAGTGGTGTACGAGGTAGGCCCTCGTTTCAGGTATCTGGCTCTTATTAACTCTAACGACCCCGAACATCATGCATGGGCAGGCACAAACAGTGCTGGCTTTGCAATAATGAACTCGGCTTCATATAACATCAAGCCCAAATCCGATTCAGCCAGAGTGGAGGATTTAGAAGGGTTAATAATGAAGCTGGCTTTAGGGCGATGTGCCACCATTTCTGATTTTGCCCAGATGCTCGATACTTTACCCAAGCCTTGGGGTGTTTCAGCTAATTTCGGAATTATTGATGCCAAAGGCGGCGCCGGATTCTTTGAAGTAAACAACTACACTTACCGTTTTTTCGATGTCAATAATACCAACGATGCTCCCGAAGGCTACCTGATACGGACGAATTTCTCAATTTCTGGTGAAACAAATAAAGGGGCCGGCTACATACGTTACAATACCGCCACAAACCTGTTCCGCGAAGCTAAAGCTGCCGGGCTGCTAACCCCCGAATTCCTGCTTACCAAAGCCTCTCTAAGCTTAAGGCACGACATTACCGGAACCGATTTAGCGAAGGAGGCTGTTAAAACCGATAAGATTTATCCTTTTCGCGATTACATAGTACGTTATTACTCCTCATCAACCATTGTAGTTCAGGGAGTGTTGCCCAAGGAGCCCACGGATTTTGCCACCATGTGGGTTAAGCTGGGTTTTCAGCCAGCCTCGGTGGCTATTCCGCTTTGGGTGGGTGCCGGTGGTGTTTTGCCGGAACTGATCACTGCGCCCGAGCAGCAGAATGCTAAGCTTTGTGATTTTACGCTCAAACTGAAAAGGCAGTGCTTTCCCCTTGACTCATGGGCCGAAGGCGAGAATTACATCTTGTTAAGCAAACTCATGAACAAGGATCAAACCGGACTTATTCAGCTAACAACCATTTTTGACCGCGAAATTATTGGTCGCACAAAACTGCTAGTTGATAGGTGGAGGAGGTTTGAGTTCAGCCCCACCGAGGCTGCTAACTTCTACCTTGAACTAAACAGGGATGTGCAACAGTTCTATAAAACCCATTTTGACTTATGGTGATGCGTAAAAGACTGGTAGTGCTTACCGGGGCTGGCATAAGTGCCGAGAGTGGCATAAGAACCTTCCGCGATATGGGTGGACTATGGGAGGACTACGATGTGATGGAGGTTGCCAGCATTGACGGGTGGAAAAAGAATCCCCAGCTGGTGCTGGAGTTCTACAACCAGCGGCGCAGGCAGCTGGAGACTGTTCATCCAAACATTGCGCACAAGTTATTAGCTGAGGCTGAAAAGGATTTCAATGTTTATGTAGTCACTCAGAACGTTGATAACCTCCACGAACGAGCAGGTAGTTCCAATGTTTTACATCTACATGGTGAGCTAACTAAAGCGCGTCCAGCTGGTTGCCCTAGTAAGGTTATAGACATTGGCTACAAGGATATTAACTGGGGCGACACACTCGATGGTTTTCAGCTTAGGCCCCATATCGTTTGGTTTGGTGAGGAAGTTCCTATGCTAAACGAGGCAGTTAAACTGGTTCAAACTGCAGAGATTTTTGCCGTTATTGGCACATCGTTAAACGTTTATCCCGCTGCCGGCCTGCTCGATTATGCCCCCAAGGGATGCCCCATTTATGTGGTTGACCCCAATGAGATTAATCTTTGGCGCCGCGATGTTACTGTTATTAAGGAAAAAGCTTCGGTTGGAGTACCCAAAATGCTTGAAATGATAAAGCATGCGTAGATTCATTTCTTTGCTTTTCCCAATTATTCTGTGCATCCCCTCTGCATTGTACTCTCAGGGTTTTAAGGGTGGTTTGCTTGCAGGAGTGGCTGCAACACAGGTGGATGGCGACACTTACGGTGGGTACCATAAAGCCGGACCTATTCTTGGAATCTGGGTTGAGCGTGGCTTCTCAGTAAATTGGTTCTGGCGAATAAATTTCCGGTACATTCAGAAGGGCAGCTATGCAAAGGATAAGCAATCCGATGTGCCTGACTTCTACCGTATGAAGCTCAACTACTTTGAACTGCCCGTATCAGCAGGGTATCGGTTTGTAAATGGGTTTAACGTAATTTCTGGCCTATCGGTGGGGTATTTAAGCAAGGCATCCGAAGAGAATGCTCTGGGTGCTTTCCCCGATCAGGAAGTTTCTGCATTCCACAAATTCGATTTTTCAGCATTCGGTGGTATGGAGTACAGCTACAGCCAGAAATGGAGGTTTGGTTTAGTATTTAGCTATTCCCTGTTACCCATTCGCCCCTACAAGGATAATATCACGTATCGGATGAACACAGGCCAAAGAAACCGTGTAATCGAGTTTCTGGCCATTTATCGTATTCAGTAATGCTTTTAAGCTGCAGATATCGTCACTCTCTTTTTTTTGCTTTGCTTTTCCTCAGCTGCACTTGTTCAGCTCAGCTGGCAACCAGTTCTCTAGACATTAAGCTACGCTCAGGCTTCATTATTCCCCATCATGGTTATATGGCCTACTTTATCACTGAAAACGTGCAGGCCATTCAAGTTAACTACGGCATTAAAACCAACGGGAGCAAGTTTTGGCACACGGCCTATAATTTTCCAACTGTCGGTTTGGGTGTACACTACTCTGGATTGGGGAACGATACGCTTTATGGTTCACTAACCGGATTATACTTCTTTATAGACAGAGAATTTTTACATCACGACAAGCGTTTCAATGTTGGTCATTCCCTATCGGTTGGCATTGGCATTGCATCAAAATGGCATGATCGGCAAGCAAACCGCGAAAATATGGTTTTGGGAACACCTGTAAATGTTTTCCTTCAGTATGATCTTGCGGCAAGCTACATTGTTTTTAGCAATCATAAACTATTGGTGAGCATTGGTGTTGCTCATGCATCGAATGGAAGTGTCAGGGAGCCTAACCTGGGTTTCAATATCTGTACAATATCAGGGGGGTATTCCTACCTGTTTAGCACGAAGGAAAAGAAAACATCTGAACCTAAGGATGACAAAACACCTTATGCTACATGGAGTTTTGGTGTATTTGGAAGTGTGAAGGCCATTAATGCATTCAGCCAGAAACAGTACGGTATTTTTGGGTTTACCGCTGAAAAGCTTTGCCGCATTGCACCTTTGGCAATGTTAGGCGTTGAGCTAAGCGCTTATACTGATAGTTCAATTCCTGATATATTGATAAAGTATAACATGAACCGGTCAAATCAGGTTTGCTACCAGAAGCTTGCGGTTACGTTAAATCCTAACTATCTTATGGGATTTGGAAAGCTAAGTTTAGCCTTTCAACCAGGCGTTTACCTGAAAAACAGCTACTATGGATTTGGCGCCATCTCCAACAAGCTTGGCATCAGGTATAACGTACGGCGTGGAGTTGCCATTTCTGCAGCGATTAAAGCACATTGGCTTGCCCAGGCCGATTTTATTGAGGTCGGTCTAAAATATTCATTTAACAGAAATGAAAAGTAAAAGCCATCTCATATCCATTTTACTCATTGCGGCATTGCCATCATGCCGTTGGATTTCTGATTTTATCGCCGGCGATATGACGGAGCTTAGGGTTGAATTGCCCCCTACTTTCGATAGGATGGATGTTAAGGGCTCGTTTCATTTGATAATTATCCCCGATACCGTTGGTTACGCTTTAATCCGATGCCCTGAACATGTTCAAAGCGATGTGGCGCTGGAAGCTAAGGATGATGTGCTTTTTATCCGTGAAAATGTACGCTACCGGTGGGCAAAGGATTACCCCATTGTAGAGGTTGTGCTGCACTTGGCAGCATTGCCCATGATAGAGATACGCCAGCCTTGCAAGCTCTCCATTCCCCAAACTTTTAAAAGTCACCAGTTTTACATGGTCGACTGGGGTAACTACCTGGATTGTGACGCAAAGGTTGATGTTGATTTAGTCCGAATAGATGTTTCTGGTGAAAGCTTCGGTAGCTATAGGGTTGCCGGCAGGGCAGAATTTGGACTTTTAAATGCCAATGGGGCAGCCCTGTTAAATTTCCAGCAAATGCAGGTTCGTTTTTGTACCGTGAACCAGAGCTCCATTTCCGATTTGAGCGTTTGGGTTACTCAGCGTATTACCATTAACCTGAACTCAAGCGGAAATGTTTATCTATCGGGCAATCCGATTATTGAGCTAAACAGGCAGGGTTCCGGCAACCTGGTTCAGCTACCTTAGAACAATTAAAAATAATCAAACGAACGTTTTAGTATAAGTGTTGATTTAAAACGTTTTCGGAGATAACAGATATGTTCTAAAACGATGTCGTAAAACATATTTGTATAAAAATGCTTGCACAAAAAATATTTTTTTCCATACCTTTGTCCCGGATTCATATCTGGGACTTATGGTAAAAAAAGTATTAATTGCTAACCGGGGCGAGATTGCTGTCCGGATTATTCGTTCCTGTCGTGAGATGGGAATTGCATCGGTAGCAGTTTACTCCGATGCCGATCGTCGAGCCCTGCACGTTCGTTATGCCGACGAGGCATACCATATCGGCCCATCACCTTCGCGTGATAGCTACCTGAATGCCGACAAGATAATAGAGGTTGCCCTAAAAGCAGGTGCCGATGCCATCCATCCGGGATACGGCTTCCTGTCGGAGAACGCCGAATTTGCCCGAAAATGTGCCGAGGCCCGAATAACCTTTATTGGTCCCGATCCTCACGCCATCAACCAGATGGGCGATAAGATCACCGCACGCCAAACCATGATTGAGGCAGGAGTACCGGTTGTTCCCGGAACCCAACAGAAGGTGTCCGATATGGAAACCGTTCGCCGGATTGCAGATGAGATCGGTTTCCCCGTTATCATAAAGGCATCGGCCGGTGGTGGTGGTAAAGGAATGAGGCTGGTTCGGAAAGCCGAGGAGCTTGTTTCAGCTCTGAAAATGGCTCAGTCCGAAGCCCTATCGGCTTTTGGCAACGATACGGTTTACATCGAAAAGTATGTGGAATCGCCACATCATATAGAGTTTCAAATTCTTGCCGACAGGCATGGCAATACTGTACACCTGTTTGAACGTGAGTGCTCCATACAACGCCGGCACCAAAAGGTGGTTGAGGAAACCCCATCGCCATTCCTGACACCTGAGCTACGTGAGCAGATGGGGCAAGCTGCTATTGCAGCAGCAAAGGCTGTAAACTACGTGGGTGCCGGAACCATCGAGTTCCTTGTGGATGCTAACCGTAACTTTTACTTCCTGGAAATGAACACCCGCTTGCAGGTGGAGCATCCCATCACCGAACGGGTAACCGGCATCGACCTTGTAAAAGAACAGATCCGGATTGCTTCGGGCCTTCCAATTTCATTCCGCCAGGATGAGGTTATGCAACACGGTCATGCCATCGAGTGCCGGATACTTGCCGAAGATCCTTTCAACAACTTCATGCCTTCCCCCGGTTTAATCAGGCATATCAGCGAGCCTAATGGGCTTGGTGTTCGAACCGATGGATACGCCTGTGAGGGTTACGAAATACCAATATACTACGACCCCATGATTAGTAAGCTTATTACTTGGGGACGCGACCGCACCGAAGCCATCAACCGTATGAAACGCGCCCTTTTTGAATACAAGATCACTGGTGTGAAAACATCCATTCGTTTCCTGGAAAGGATAATGGATAATCGCGATTTCAGGTTGGGTAACTATAACACCCACTTCATCCAGGAACACATGGATGAGCTCATGGATATTAAACCACGGGGCAGTAAGGTGTATGAAGATATGGCCATAATTGCTGCCTACTTCGATTACATCACCAAGATGGAGAAGGTGGCCATGAGCGATTTCACGGTAAGCCATACCGACAACTGGAAAACATACGGATTAAAGCGAAGCTTGCTGCCATATTAAAAACAGATTTGCCATGGGTTTTGAAGTACGAATTGGCGACCGTATTGCTGATGTTAAGCTGGTGCGTCGCGATGAGAATGTTGCAGTTTTTGAGGTGGATGGGGTTGAGTACGAGGTAGATATTGCCCAGGTTGAGAATGGCGTTTACTCCATCATCCATAACGGTAAGTCATTCAACATTGAGATAATCCCGGGTGATGGGCCAAAAAACTACTACGTGAACACGTTCTATAACTCACACGAAGTTGAAGTTATTGATGCCCAAAGCCGATACCAGCGAAGCCGCAAAGCGCTGGACGACCACGCCGCTGAAAAGGTAATTTCAACCCCCATGCCCGGCAGGGTTGTAAAGATACCCGTAAACGAAGGATATCCGGTTACTAAAGGAACAACGGTTATCGTAATCTCAGCCATGAAAATGGAAAGCGAGTATAAAACTCCGGTTGATGGGGTAGTGAAAAAGATCTTCGTAAATGAGGGCGATAACATCAATGCTAACCAACCCTTAGTTGAAATTGAGTAAACCTCTCAGTACCTCAATCATCAATCTGTATACCTTAACTTTTTATCAGTAAACTTTTTCCAAATGAAAACACTTGATGATCTATATCGGGAGTTAGAACTACGGAATGCCCAGGCTGAACTAGCTGGAGGCCCCGATCGGATTGCTAAGCAACACGAGGGAGGCAAAAAAACTGCTCGCGAACGCATTATTGAGTTGCTTGATCCCAACACCTTCAATGAGTTCGATAAGTTTGTTACCCACAGAAACACCGATTTTGGAATGGATAAGAACCGAATTCCCGGCGATGGGGTGGTTACCGGGTACGGTAAAATAGATGGGCGACTGGTGTATGTGTATGCTTATGATTTTACGGTTTTTGGCGGTACGTTAAGCCGTGCAAATGCCGATAAAATCATTAAACTACAACAACTTGCAATCCGAATGGGTGCGCCAATCATAGGTCTAAACGATTCGGGGGGTGCCCGCATTCAGGAAGGGGTTCAGAGTTTGGCCGGCTATGCCGAGATATTCTACAATAACGTTCGCAGCTCCGGTGTTATCCCTCAAATTACCTGCATCATGGGTCCTTGCGCCGGTGGCGCTGTGTATTCCCCAGCACTTACCGACTTCATAATCATGGTTAAGGATTCCAGCTACATGTTTGTTACCGGCCCCGATGTTATTAAAGCGGTTACCCACGAGGAGGTTACCAAAGATGAGCTTGGTGGTGCTGTTACTCATAACGCTAAAAGCGGAGTAGCCCACTTTATTGCCGAAAACGACGAGCAGGCCCTTATGCTTATCCGGGAGCTGATGAGTTTTCTACCCGTTAATAACATGGATGAACCGCCGGTTGTCCCCACCACCGATGATCCACTTCGTGAAGAGGAAAGCCTTCAAGTTCTCATCCCCGCCGATCCTAATAAGCCCTACGATATCAAGGAGCTAATCCTAACCGTGGTCGACGACAGGAATTTCCTTGAGGTTCAACCACTTTACGCAAAGAACATTGTAGTTGGTTTTGCCCGAATGGCTGGTCACACCGTGGGTGTTGTTGCCAATCAGCCAGCCCATTTGGCTGGTGTCTTGGATATTGATGCCTCGGTAAAGGCTGCCCGCTTCATCAGGTTCTGTGATTCGTTCAATATCCCGTTGGTTACTTTTGTCGATGTTCCGGGGTTTTTGCCGGGCGTAAACCAGGAATCGAATGGGATTATCAGGCACGGAGCAAAGCTGCTTTACGCCTACTCCGAGGCCACAGTTCCTAAAATCGCAGTTATCACCCGTAAGGCTTATGGTGGCGCTTACTGCGTAATGTCGAGCAAGCAGGTGGGTGCCGATGTGAATTTTGCCTACCCCATGGCCGAAATCGCGGTTATGGGACCCGAGGGCGCCGTAAACATACTCTACAGAAGTAAGATTGATAGCGAAGAAACCCGCCAGCACCTCATCGATGAGTACCGCGATACCTTTGCCAATCCATATCGCGCTGCAGAGTTAGGCTATATCGATGAGGTGATTTATCCCCGGCAAACCCGTGCTAAACTGATTCAAGCTCTGGAAATGACCCGTACAAAAAGCCAGCAGAATCCACCGCGTAAACATGGTAATATCGTGCTTTAGAAACCCCAAAATGGCCAGCTGAAAGCTGGCTATCTCTTTAAATTTATTACCTCTTTTTTTTAATTGAAGCGGGTTGACCCTTGAATTTTCCAATCATGAATGATGGGGCCCACCATTCCAAGTACTAATCTATCCTTGCATTTCACTTGGTTGAATTGCTGAATGTATCTATCTTTAACCAAAATTTATTTATGAACCAAACCTTACGCAAGCGGGTTCTGATTGTATCGTACTATTGGCCTCCGGCAGGTGGTGTTGCGGTGCAGCGTTGGCTAAAGTTTATCAAGTACTTACGCGTATATGGCTGGGAGCCTGTGGTTTTTACCCCCGAAAACCCTGAAACCTTCTACGATGACCCCTCTCTTTTTAAGGATATACCTGATGGCATTGAAGTTATTAAAAAACCAATTTGGGAACCCTACAACATTTACAAGCTGCTCACAGGGCGCAAAGGCAAAAAGTTAGGCTTGGGTTTTGCCCAGGAGGATAAGAGTAGTATTGGTTTTTTGTACCGATTAATGGTTTGGTTTCGGGGCAATCTTCTGATTCCCGATCCCAGGATATTTTGGGTTCGCCCATCTGTAAGGTTTTTACATCAATACATCAAGCGTAACCCTATCGATGCTTTTGTTACCACCGGGCCACCGCATTCCATGCATCTAATTGGGCTAAAACTTAAAAGGAAGTGCGGGTTGCCCTGGCTTGTCGATTTTCGCGATCCATGGACCAACATCGATTTCTATCATGAGCTAAAGCTAACATGGTTTGCCGATTGGTACCATCATCGCCTTGAGCGCAAAGTCGTAAATTCAGCTGATGCGGTTCTGGTAGTATCTCAGCAAATGAAGCGCGAACTTGAGAGCTTAGGTAGCAAAAAGGTTTTTGTTATAACCAATGGGTACGATACGGGCGATTTCCAAACCATGGAAAGCCAGGATATCAAAAGCTTTGTCATTTGCCATGTGGGCACCATGAACGCAGCCCGAAACCCATGGGTCTTATGGGAAGCTTTAAGTAGATTATGCACCGAGAATCCTGAATTCGCTCGTAAACTTAAAATATTTGTGGCAGGACAGGTCGATTCTTCTGTAACAGATGCAATTACATCCTACCGGCTAGATGATAATTTTGAGTATTTGGGTGTAGTTGCGCATAGCCAGGCTCTGGAGTTACAAAGGAGCTCGCAGGTTCTTTTGCTGGTAGTAAATAACACGCCCAATGCAAAGGGCATTGTTACTGGTAAATTTTTCGAATACCTGGCAGCGGGCAGGCGGATATTAGCCATTGGCCCTACCGATGGCGATTTGGCTGAAATCATGGCAGATACGGGTGCCGGCGATGTGGTAGATTTCAATGATGTAGACAAAGCCATGAATTTGCTTACCAAATACTTTAATCTTTTCAATGAAGGCAAACTTAACCCTGAATCCAAAGGCATTGAAAAGTATTCAAGAAAAGAGCTGACAGGACAGTTGGCCAAAATTCTTAACGAGATATCCAATGGAAGGTAAAGCCATACTAACCGTTTTAGGAGCCCGGCCACAGTTTATTAAGGCAGCAGCGGTGAGCCGCCAGCTGCTGAGATTTGGCATTCCCGAAGTCATAGTTCATACCGGTCAACACTTCGACGATAACATGTCCGATGTATTTTTCAGGGAGATGGAGATCCCATCGCCGGCCTACAACCTGAACGTTCACAGCCTGAATCATGGTGCCATGACCGGTCGAATGCTCGAGCAGGTTGAGGAGATCATACTAAAAGTAAAACCAGCGGCTGTTATGGTGTACGGCGATACCAACTCAACTTTGGCGGGAGCACTGGCAGCAGTAAAGCTGCACGTTAGGGTTGCTCATGTTGAGGCCGGGTTGCGCTCGTTCAACATGGCGATGCCCGAAGAGGTAAACCGTATTCTTACCGATCGTGTCTCAAACCTTTTGTTTTGCCCTACCGATGCCGCTGTTGCCAACCTCAAAGCCGAAGGCTTTGAGCATTTTGAAACCCAGATAGTAAAGTGCGGCGATGTGATGCAGGATGCTGCATATTTCTACCTGAATAAAGCTAAATCTGCTTCAACCGTTCTGGATAAGCTCCAACTTCATGCCGATTATGTTTTGGCAACCATTCACAGGCAGGAGAACACCGATGATCCTGTTAACCTTAAGCAGATAATTGAGGGCCTAAACAGGGTTAACCGCGAAGTTAGTGTGGTAGTTCCCTTACACCCACGCACCCGTAAAATTTTAGAATCTAATGGTTTAAAGCCCGAATTCACGGTTATCGATCCTGTAGGTTACTTCGATATGCTGATGCTTATCAGCAACTGCAAATTGGTGATGACCGATAGCGGAGGATTACAAAAGGAGGCATTTTTTTTCCAGAAACACTGCATTACTTTGCGCCAGCAAACCGAGTGGGTAGAACTGGTTGAACATGGTTTTAATCGTTTAGCCGGTGCCAATGCACATACAATTTACGATTCTTACCTTGAGATGGTAAGCAAAAAATCAAACTTCGACATCGATCTTTACGGGACTGGGAATGCATCTGAGATTATTGCAGAGAAGTTTAGGCAATGGCTTTAGGGTTTTGTGTTTAACCTGTTTGATTATCGGATCTTTTCACCACAGGTTAAGTGCTCAGTGGTATGTTGATGCTTGTAGTGGTATGGTGTACAACATACCTACCAATCTTAGCGTTTATCAAGATGGAGAACCTGCCATCAAAATGCAGGCTCGCTTTCGGACCGAACCTTTCACCTTGCCCGTTTATTGGGATATTCGTTTAGGTATAGCTAAGGGAAGCAGACTGTTTGAGGCGGAGCTGATTCACCACAAGCTTTACCTCGATAACCCAAACGCCTGGGTACAAAAGTTTAACGTGTCGCATGGGTTTAACATACTATTGGTTAACTACGGATTCATATACAATCATTTTCGCCTAAGGTTTGGCCTAGGGGGTGTGATAGCTCATCCTGAATCTAAGATTCGGGATTTGGAATTTGGAAATTCCACCGATGACTGGGACATGGGGTATTACCTCACCGGGCCTGTTTTCTCAGCAAGTGCCGACCGATTCTTTACCTTAACAAAGGCGATTTTCTTTATTGTAGGTGCAAAGACCACGGTGTCGGTTGCAAAGGTGCCGGTTAGCAGCGGCTACGCAAGGTTTACGAACATAGCAGCCCATATCAACTTTGGACTCGGGGTTTGGTTTTGAAATAGTAAATGCCGACCGTTAATGGTCGGCATTCTGTACTTCTTTCGTTATTTGTTATGCGATATGCAGGAACTGGGCAACCAGCTTCGCAATTTCTTCGTTATTTCCGTATAGCTTTTCGCTTAGGCCCTTATCGTTAAAAGCTTTCAACTTTTTAATTCGGGAGTCAATCATTCCTTTTGGAAAAATCCCATCCTTCTCAAACTTCTGCCGTTTAGCTTCGAGTGCCTCTGCCGATTCCCAGCACGATGCAGGAAGTTGCTTTAGCGAAGCTAACCTGTCCTTAAACTCAGGGCTAAATATGTTTACATCAACGTAAAGTTTCTCAGCCAGCTCAAGGGAGTCGTTTCTGCGTAACCCATCAAGTGCCGAAACGATCAAACCGGCAACAGTAAGGTATGGATCGGCTGAGCCGTCAGCTACCCTGAACTCAACAGTCTGTTTACTTTCCTGAATGTTAAACTGGCTGCAATCTGCTGGGTTGGCATGATGTACTATGTGCTCTGCACCAATCCAGCCAAGGGGAACACGAATAACTACTGAACGGTTTCGTTCCCCCCAGCAGATATTTGTTGGTGCTTCCTGGTGTGGCACCAAACGCAGGTACGAAACAGGAATGGTATTGCCAAATGCAGTAAGTGCATCGGCAGCATCTAGTATGCCGGCTACCATTTTCTTGGCAGTATCGCTTAGCTTTCCGTTCTCAACCATCAGGTTTTTTCCATCCTTTTCCACCATCATGTGGAAGTGTAAGCCGCTGCCGGCTTTGCCAACGGTAATCTTTGGTGCAAAGCTGATATCTACGCCATACCGATAACCCAACATACGAACTATCCATTTGGCAATTATAAGCTGCTCAACAGCTTCTTCGGCAGGCATGGGTAGGAACTCAATTTCGTGCTGTTCAAAGAGCTGATCATCAGTCATAAAACAGCCTACCTCTGAATGGCCATACTTAACTTTTCCGCCTGCACGAGCAATGTAAATAAGCGCCTCGCGTCTCAGATTTTCCCATTTTGCAAAGGGTTCCGAAGCATGATACCCTTTCTGGTCAACACCCGGGTAAAAATCCTCACGTTCGCTGATCACGTAGTACTCAAGCTCAGCAAGTGCCTTAAAGATCATGCCGGTTTCTTTTCTGAAAAGGTCATGAGCCTTCCGCAATACGTTTTCCGGAGCGCTCTCCAATGGTTTGCCTGTGCTATCGTAGAATGAGCAGAGTATATCGATGGTGGGCACATCGGCAAAGGGATTTACAAACGATGTGCGGTAGCGAGGAATAACATATAGGTCGCTACTCCCTGCCTCAATGAACGAGAACAAGCTGCTTCCATCAACCCTTTCTCCTGCTGAAAGGATTGAATCGAGGTGTTCTTTCGATGAAATAACGAAATTCAGAGTTTTTAGCTTTCCGTCCTCAGCCACATACCGGAAGTTAACCATTTCAATTTTGTTTTCCTCGCAGAAGCGAATAATATCGTTCTTGGTAAACTCCGATGCAGGCTTTTTCAAAAAACGAACCAGCTCATTGGGGTTCATCAGGATTTCAGAATCGTTCATGAGTCCCTAATTTTTAAATTTTGCCAAAGCTACAAAATCAAACAACATTGTAATCGTTTGCAGGTATGTTTATCAACATTATTTTATAGCATTGTTTTGGCTCGTGGAAAAATATTTGAATATAATGAGATGCGATAGAAAATTATTCTGTCCTTTCAGCAATAATAAAAATAAATGCTACTGGTGTACAACATAAATTTTCAATTAAAAATCTGGCCAACTAATCAATTGCATTTTGTTTATATTGCACCAGTAAAGAGTTATGCTTGTGTTCAGATGTGTTCTAATTAAGATTGCCTATGGTTTCCCAAAAAATCTATCGCGTAATAATTTCTATAATTGGATTGCTGTTCGTAGCACAGTCGTTTGCCCAGCAAAATCGAACAAATTGGCTTCAGGAGAAGAATCAGCATACCGGACGTTGGCGGGTTGGCATTGGAGCCGATGTTGCCGAACCCACAGGGTTCGACATACAGTTCTACCGCCTTAGTCAGATTTGTACACAAACGTTTTCTATCACAAAGAAGGTAGCCATCGGAGTATGGGCTGGGAAGGAAGGTGTGCTTCTGGGAACTCTGGTCGAGAGGCAGAACGGCGTTGATTGGAAATCGGGCGGAATACGTTATGGAATGGATGTTAAATTTTACTTTCCTATTGCCCTTAATCCATACATTGGCGTAGGCATCGAAAGTGGAAAAAGGAGTTTGGCTGAGCAAAACGAGTTTTCCACCGATTTCGTAGCTCGCATTGGTTTTGAGCAAAAACTTGCCGGTATTAAGCTTTCAACTAGTTCTGCTGTTAATATCACTGTTTTTGTGGATGGAAAGCTGAATAAATCTGTTGATTCGGAATTCATGTACACAATGCCTAGCTTTGGTGTGCGTTTTCATTGGCTGTAGAACCAAAAACTAAAACGCTGATAACACCTATTTCTGAAATATGTTACCAAAAACAGTGTTACCAGCGTTAGTTTATAATGCGCTTTACAGAACTCTACTTCAGCTCTTTAAGCCTTTCTTCCAGGGTCTTGATTTTCGCTTCAGCATCGCTCTGCTTTTTACGCTCAAGCTCAACCACGTTAGCCGGAGCGTTATTTACAAATCGTTCATTACTGAGCTTTTTCAAAACGCTGTCCAGAAAGCCTCGGGTATACTCCAGTTCAGCAAGGAGCTTTTGGCGCTCTTCGTCAACATCAACTAAGCCCAGAAGAGGAACGTAAACCTCATCAACTCCAACCATAAACGAAGCGGCACCGTCAATCTTACCACTGGTGTAGTCAAGCCGTTCCAGGCCGGCAAGTTTCATGATGATTTCCTCGCACCCGTTACTTAGCTTATTGGCTGTACGAATTGAGGCTTTAAGGAGATTTTTAGGTGAGATATTCTTTTCCTGACGTATGTTTCGGATTCCGGCAATGGTTTCCTTAACCCGCTCAAAGGTTTTTATCAGCTCTTCGTTAATACCGCTGGATTTTGGCATTTGACTAATCATAATGCTTTCGCCATCAGCGCGGTTACGTAAGTGCTGCCAAAGCTCCTCGGTGATAAAGGGCATGAACGGGTGTAGCAAGGCAAGCATCTTCTCAAAGATATCGAGGGTGGCATTGTAGGTTGCAGCATCTATGGGATGACCGTATGCCGGTTTGATTGCCTCCAGATACCACGATGAAAATTCATCCCAAAACAGTTTGTAAAGGTTCATCAGCGCTTCCGAGATCCTGTACTTTTCAAAGTCATCATCGCACTGCTCAATGGCTTTGTTCAGCACATTGTTGAACCACTCCACGGCTGCTTTAGCAGAATCAGGCTGTTGAGCTCTGCTATCAACCTGCCAGCCTTTTACCAGGCGGAACGCATTCCAAACCTTGTTACAGAAATTACGACCCTGTTCGGTTAAGCTTTCGTCGAAAAGCAGATCGTTTCCGGCGGGTGAGCATAGCAGCATACCCACCCTCACCCCATCGGCTCCGTACTTAGCCATGAGGTGCAAAGGATCGGGCGAGTTGCCAAGCTGTTTACTCATCTTGCGGCGCAGGTGGTCGCGTACAATACCGGTAAGGTAAACGTTTCGGAAAGGTTTATCGCCCATGTATTCATATCCGGCAATAATCATACGTGCAACCCAGAAGAACAGAATTTCCGGTGCTGTTATCAGATCGTGAGTGGGGTAGTAGTACTTAATATCGGGATTTTCAGGGTCGAGTATGCCGTTGAAAACGGATATTGGCCATAGCCAGGAGCTGAACCAGGTGTCGAGTACATCTTCGTCCTGACGAAGGTCAGCAAGCTGGAGATTCGGATTACCGCTTTCCTTGCGGGCTATTTCAAGCGCTTCTGTCTCATTGTGAGCAACCACGTAACCACCATGTGGCAGGTACCAGGCCGGGATGCGATGCCCCCACCACAGCTGACGCGATAAGCACCAATCCTTCACATTCTCCATCCAGTGGCGGTAGGTGTTGACAAACTTAGGCGGGTGCAGCTTGATATCGCCGTTTACCACAGCATCAAGGGCTGGTTTTGATATCTCCTTCATTTTCAGGAACCACTGCATGGATAGCTTTGGTTCAATAACGGCATCGGTGCGCTCACTGAACCCCACCTTATTAACGTAATCTTCTACTTTAGCCAGATGCCCTGCCTTTTCAAGGTCAACAACTATCTGCTTGCGCACCTCAAACCTGTCCATGCCAATATACAGCTGGGCCGATTGGTTCAATGTCCCATCGTCGTTGAAGATATCAATCACCTCAAGATTGTACTTTTCACCCAGCATGTAGTCGTTGATATCGTGTGCCGGTGTAACCTTGAGGGCCCCAGTACCAAACTCCATATCCACGTACTCATCAAAAATAACCGGAACGCTCCGATTGATGAGAGGTACTAAAAGGCGTTTTCCTTTGAGATGAGAATAGCGGGGGTCGTTCGGGTTCACACATACAGCAGTATCGCCAAGAATAGTTTCCGGTCGGGTAGTGGCTATGGTCACATAGCCATCTTCGCCATCAATCTTGTAGCTCAGGTAGTATAGCTTTCCGTTTACCTCGCGGTATATCACCTCTTCATCCGAAACGGCTGTTTTGGCCTGCGGATCCCAATTGACCATACGTACACCACGGTAAATGTAACCTTTCCTGTACAAATCAACAAAAACATGGATAACACTGTCCGATAGGGTTGGATCCATGGTGAAACAGGTGCGTTCCCAATCGCACGATGCGCCCAGCTTTTTTAGCTGCTCAAGGATTATTCCACCGTGCTTTTCTTTCCATTCCCATGCATGTTTCAGGAACTCCTCACGGGTTAGCTGCGATTTTTCAATGCCTTCGGCTTTCAGTTTGGCTACAACCTTGGCCTCTGTTGCAATAGAAGCATGGTCGGTTCCGGGTACCCAGCATGCGTTTTTCCCCTTCATGCGGGCCCTACGAACCAAAACATCTTGGAGTGTGTTGTTGAGCATGTGTCCCATATGCAGTACGCCGGTTACGTTGGGTGGCGGAATTACAATGCAGTAGGGTTCACGCTCATCGGGGGTAGAGCGGAAGAAACCTTTGTCCATCCAGTACTTGTACCACTTATCTTCAACCTCAGCCGGGTTGTACTTAGCCGAAAGTTCCTTTGTGTTATCCATATATCGTGTTGTGTGCTAAATCGAACCGCAAAAATAGCATTTTTTCATCAACCAGACATCTAAATGTTTAAGCATCTGTTTATGGGGGTATGGCATGATTTATGTTATTGTTTTGCATGATGAAAAATGTAAATTCCATGAAAAAGTTGCTATCCCTTGTCTTTGTAATTATAGTTTTTGGGGTAAAAGCGCAGGTTGAGGTAAGCGCAATACCCGAATGGTACGATAAGCCACCCACCTCGTCGCGTAAATTCTATGCAGCCGGAACGGCTACAGCTCCATCGCTTGATGTTGCTGAAAAAAAAGCTATGATGGATGCGAAATCGCAGCTGGCGCGTCAAGTTGGTCAGGTTAGATACGTTAGCCGTGATGGAGAAAAAATTACTTCTGAAGTGGTTAATGCTGAACTTCGGGATGTGAGGGTTGAACGAAAAAAAGTTATTTCTACCGATAAGAACCATGCTGTTTTTGTACTGGTATCAATGAAGAAAAAGCGTTGATTGCTCAACGCCCCCCTCTATTTATTATTGTTTTATTTCTCTAAATCCTCTGGAAATGTTTTTTTGCTTTGAGAAATGGATCAGGTGAATAATTTTTCTAAGCTTACTTCCTGAACTTCCTGATAAACTCCTCTACCTCAGGAACACCGCCTTGGTAGATGAGGTAGCCATTGTAGGGTTCGCGTGGAGTTATCTCATCGTTTATTGGGGTAAGCATAAGGCGTTTTACTTCTTCGGGGTCGTCGGTCTGACCAAGAACCCATCCCAATTTGATGTAAGCCGTTTCGGGAAGCATGTTCTCGGCTGGGATAATGCCCTTGGCCATTAGGTCACGACCTGTATCGTAAACATACATGTGAGCATAGCCCCAAAGGGTTTGTACGGTCATGAACATGTGAACACCTTTCTTCTTGGCTCGTTCAATTGCGGGATATAAAGGTTTGTTAACGTGGCCAAGCCCCGTTCCTGCAATGATGATACCCCGATACCCATTATCGACCAAGGAATCGATAATATCGGGTTTCATGTTGGGGTAGTAGTAAACAATCGAGACTTTTTCCTCAAAATAGGGTAGTATCTTCACCTTTCGGTCCTTTCGGCGGTGGTTGTAGGTATCCTTTATTGGCCGCACGCCATCCTTTAAGCTCACGGTAGCCAAGGGGGTATCGCCAATGGTTCGGAAAGTGCTCCGGTAGGAGCTATGCATCTTACGCACTCTTGTTCCGCGGTGCAGGAACCCATACTCATCGGAGGTTGGGCCAAACATACAAACCATAACCTCGGCAATGTCGGAATGCCCTGCGGTGTAGGTGGCGTGCATAAGGTTAAGGGCAGCATCGCTGCTGGGACGGTCGGAGCTGCGTTGCGAGCCTACTAAAACTATTGGGATGGGCGGGTTCTGAACCATAAAGGTTAGCGCCGCTGCGGTGTGGCTTAGAGTGTCGGTTCCGTGACCAATGATTATGCCGTCAATCCCATTTTCTATCTCTTTCCCTATGGCTATGGCAAGCGCCTTGTACTGCTCGGGTCCCATATTCTCGCTGAATACGGCAAAAAGCTTTTCGGTGGTGAGGTTACAAATGTTGGCCAGCTCGGGCACAGCTCCATAAAGTTCGCCGGGTGAGAACGCCGGAATAACTGCCCCCGTGCGGTAATCGAGCCGTGAGGCTATGGTGCCACCCGTTCCCAGCAGCTTCACCTTGGGTAGGTTGGGCGTGTACGGGAACTCCTTTTCGGGAATCTTGTAGGTAGCCTTGTAGTAACCAACCTCTTTCATCGACTTGATGGTAAATATGTCGATACCAATGTTGTAGCCTGTGGCGATCTTAAGTACAATATGGGTATCGTCATCGTTCTCGGCACGGGGGAGTACGGTTCCCTGAAACTCACCACGAGTGGTTTCAATTACAGCCTTACCCCAAACCCTCACGTTGAACTTTTTGAGCACCTCTAGGGAGCGTCCTTTATATCCTTGAAAAATATCTTCCATATCATTATACGATGTGAGTGTTCCAACTATTATCTAACTCGCTGATTGATTTTTGAGTAAAGCAAAGCAGGATCAATATTTCCTAATGCTTGTTTGTGGAGCTGTCCCATCACCCAGTTCACCACGTTTTCGGGTCTATCCTTTTTGGCAGTTTTAATCTCTTTGAATTTCTCAACCAGGTAATCAACCGGAGCCAGGAGTTCCTCCTCGGTTTTTCGCTTAAAGCTGATGCTGGTTAGCACAGAGTTGAAGTCCATGTTAGGGTACTGGTAAACAACGGGTAGCATGAGTTTTGCCAGAGAGTGATGCAATTTGTTTTCTTTTATGAAACGGAACAAATCCACAATGCGGGTGTAGGAAAAATCTTTATGCTTCGGATATTTTCCTTCAATTCGCTTCAGCTTATGGCCTAGGAGTGTTCCAACGTATCGCGAGGGGAAACCCATAGCTGTAATCTCTTCAATTATGGGCACCAGGTTTCGTCTTAACAGGAATGCATGGGCATCCTCTGGAATCTGCATCTGGGCAAGCTGTTCAAACCGATGCCAGATATCAACAGGCAGACGTTCGCGAAGCTTTTCGATATAGGCTTCGTCTAAGGGTATTGGGGCAGAATCGGTATCGGGGTACATGCGGTCGGCACCGGGTAGTACACGCTCAAATATGGTTGTTCCATCGGGTAGGGGTCGTCGGGTTTCGCGCGGAACCCCCTCGAAAGCCATACGGCATCGTTCTTCAATTGTTTCTATTGCAGTTGGAATATCATCGGCTGGCCCCCAAATCAGGACAATGGCATCATCGGGCGATGCCTTTAGCAGCGATGCCACCCTGGTGGTATCGTTTTCACTGAGGGGCATAACCAAATCCTCGTTACTGGTGATGTTAGGCCGCTCAATGCAGGCTATCACCTTTAGCCTATCGGCTAGCTCGTTGGTAAAACATTTGCCGGGTTGTGTAAAATGCGACAATATCCCTTTGAATGCAGGAAGCGCAATGGCAATGATTTGGTACCCCATATCGGCAAATTTTAGAGCATCCACATGCTCAATGCCTTGTGCGTAGGGGTCAATCGATACGTGACGCATCGCCCACTTTTCGGGTGAGGATACCCGTTCAAGTAGAATTTTTCGGATATGAAGTAATGCCCATTGCCTGAAACCCTCGTTGTGCGACAGTTCAGGCAGCCATTTGTTATGCGATACCCCTTTTATCTCAACCCGGGTACCGCCCTCGCAGCTCACGTTGGTATCCTGGCGCGCAGCGCCAATACCTGTTCGCACCTTGCCTGTACTTCGGTTTAGGAATCGGATGTAATCGGCAGCCTCGCGAAGCTCATCGGGTGTAAGGCAATGGGGGTGGGTAACGGTTTCAATGAGCGGCATTCCCAACCTGTCGGTTTTATATATTCGTCGGTGCCCAACATCTGATATTTCACGGCAGGCATCCTCTTCAATGCTCAGCTGGATTAGGCCAATCTTCTTGTTTTTCAGCTGGATTTCGCCTTCAACACCAAGAATTGCCGTTCGCTGAAATCCTGTTGGAATAGAACCATCCAAATACTGCTTTCGGGTTATATGCACCTCACCCACGATGTTAAGCTTGCATAAGAGCGAGATTTCCAGTGCTATCTCCAAGGCCTCGCGGTTGATGGGGAATGGTGGAGTATCATCAATTTCGTAGGTGCAGGTGGTTTTATTGTTGATGCGGTAAACAATTTCCTTGCGGGTTTTGAACTCCATAAGGGCTGTTCCGTCGTATTCACCCATCTCACTAAGTGTTGGCCGCATGTGCCGGATTATCTCGGCATGGTAATCGGTATCGTTGTGGTAAACCCCTGCCGGACACCGGCAGAAAAGTTTTTGCTTGGTTTTAAGCTGCTGGTGCACTTCGAGCCCCGATTTAAACCCAATGCGTTCGTAATCCTTGCGAGTGGCTTCGGCACGACTTACGTAGCCAATAGCCTTCATGGTTTCCAGGTAATTCTTGTGTGGGTCGAAATGCTTTACCGGTGTCTGTTTTTTAGCCATTTTGGTTGGGGTGTATGGGTTGGTTAACAGCCAACTAAGTTAAAAAACGGTTTCGGATTACCAAACTTTTTCCGAAAACGTTTGTAAAGGGAATTGTAATAATATTTCTTAGTCGAAAAATTAGTTCTGGCACGAGAATTGTTTTCTTAAAATCGAGTGCCTTAACATGTAAAATACATTTAAAATCAAACCAACCCTTTTAGTTATTAACCAAAACCAAACTAAAATCTACTTAAAAAAGGTTAGCCCGCCCCTGAAAGGGGGCGGATTTTTTAGAATCCATACCATCTGGGGTGATTAGCCTTATCGATGAACAATTTTTGAGATATCCGAATAAACTTGTTCAGTATTAGCCTTATCTGAAAAATTGATGATCAATTTTTCACCATTATGCCTGGTAATTACAATGAATGGAGCAGAAAATTGATGAACTAGCAAGCGGGTTTTGCCCCATTCCTCAACCATGAAAATGCCCTTACTCACTCCTCCAAAGCTAAATCCGTTTACCCTAAGTTTAATATCGGGTATATTGCTAACCAACTCTACTTTTAGTATATCATCAGATTTAATTTCCGTTCCATACATCCCTGTAAACTTTACGGAGCTTGGTGAATAAACCACTTTTGACGGGATGAAGCCATACCCGATTATGCCTAGAACAATTAAAAATGTAATGCCAAGAAGCAGATAAATCAACCAGTTTTGCTTACGGCTGCTAACATTGTATCGTTGAGCCTTTACAGCCATTGTGCCAACACCTACAAGAATGCCAACAATTACAATGGAATTTGCGATGTGGGTAAAACCCATCAGGCTTAAGAGGAAGTACCCCCCAATGACTGAAGCTCCTATCAGAATTAACCCATTTCGAATGAGGGTTGATAAGCTTTCAATATCAACATTCTTTTTTTGCTCTTCGGGCAAAGTATTATAACCGGCAATTAGGTTGGGATATGACTTCACCAGAAAACCCAAAGCAATTAAAAAAGAGCCAATAGCAATTGTGATAATTTGTGCAGTCATGTACAGATGAAATTATTGGTTTAAAGGATTGTTAATTTCAACCTGAAAATTGTCTCCCCTAAAACATTTTTCAGGGGCATCGCCAATCATATTCAGTTGGGCTTTTAAAATATCAAGTCATACTGACTTAGGTATTCGTTTATTACAATCACAAGTTACAGCTATTTTTTTTAATATCATTACAATGAATTCTTATTCTAGCAAAGGAATTTACTTTTTTGTAAACAATAATACTAAATCGATTTAGATTTTTGCTATCTTTACCTCAACTTAACGAATTACTATGGCTAACCGTGTAACTCTCGACGATATAGCCCGAAAGGTGGGGGTGTCAAAAACTTTGGTCTCGCTGGTGCTGAATGGGAAGGCTGAGCAGTTTGGCATTTCCAGGAAAACCTGCGAGAGGGTTTTTCAGGTGGTTAAGGAGCTAAACTACCGACCAAACCAAACGGCCCGAAGCCTGCGCACCGGTAAAACCGGAACCATCGGCTTGGTAGTTTCGGATATCTCAAACGCATTTTATGCTCAGATGGCCCGAATATTCGAGGATCTGGCCGCGGCTCAGGGCCATAGCGTAATTATCTGCAGCACCGATGAGGATGCGGAAAAGGAACAGCGACTTATTACGGTTCTGCGTAATAGGCAGGTGGATGGGCTGGTGGTGTCCACATCACAGCGTGAGGTTAGCTGGTTATTGTCCATTAACAAGTATGACACTCCGATAGTACTTATCGATAGGCATTTGGGCGACAATGTGCTAGCAGCCGTAGTGGCGGCTAACCGCACCGGAGGTGCGTTGCTTGCCCGTCATTTAAAGGAACAGGGTTATAGGCATCCTCTGGTACTGGGACTATCAACAAGTCTTATCTCGTCGGTGGCAGAGCGAATAGATGGTTTTGTTGACGAATTTAAGAAACACGGGGTTACATGTGTAATCCACGCAGTGGGTTTCAACTCGCTACAGTCCGATGTAGATGCTCTATTTGCAAACCTGAAAGCCCTGCCTGTTAAGCCTGACTGCATTTTTGCGGTGAACAACAACGTAGCCACAGCTGCACTGCAATCCATATCAGCCCGTGGTATTCGTGTTCCCATTCAACTTGGACTGGTTTGTTTCGACGATTTGCCATACTTTTCAATTATTAACCCCGGCATCACTGCCGTGGAACAACCCATTTCCCAGATGTGCAGGAAAGCGTTCGAACTACTTCACCAGCAAATTTCAGGGAACATTGATCGTTCCAATGTGAGTATTTATGAGATACCGGTAAAGCTTAACATACGAGAGTCATCATTAAAGAAATTCAGCTAATATCAAACTAAAACCAAACCGTATGAATCGTAAAACTTTTGCCATTCTGCTAGCCTTCCTCTGCATGGGTTTTGGCGATGCAGTAGGCCCTTTTGTGGGGCTAGCCAAGGAGCAGTTTGCTCTATCGAACTTTGAGGCTCAGCTTATTGCCTTTGTGGGATTTATCATGTTTGGCATTCTTTCAGTGCCAATGGGTATTGTGCAGGATAGAACCGGCAAAAAGTTTGTGCTTTTGCTTGGGCTGGCAATAGCTCTTGCCGGACTAATACTACCGTTATTTGGATTAAGCAGCTATGCACTCTTCCTGCTCACCATTCTACTGCTTGGAGCCGGTGCTGCTATACTACAGGTGGCGGGTAACCCTATCATGCGCGATGTGTCCGAACCCGGTAAGTATTCGCGAAACCTCAGTTTCGGTCAGTTCATCAAGGCTATTGGTTCACTTTCGGGGTCATTGATCCCGTTTGCTGCCGCAAAATGGATGGGAATGGATTGGAAGATCCTTTTCCCCATATACGTGGCCTCATTACTTATCACCCTGATTATTATTGCTGCTACAAAGATAAAAGAGGAAAAAACCGACAGAGAACCTGCTACACTGCAAAGCTGCTTTCTGCTGCTGTCGAACCCATTCATCCTACTCATGGTGTTGGGCATATTCATTTACGTAGGAATAGAAATTTGTTTGAGTTCCGGAGTTCCCCTGTTGCTCAGCTCGCATTACGGCATCGATCTTAAAACCTGGGGGTTGCTGGGCAACGCCTTCTTTTTTATTGCCATTCTTTCGGGTAGATTTTTAGGTTCCGTTGCACTTTCCTGGATGAAGCCACATGGATTTTTCCGTTTTTCAGTCACCCTATCTATAATTGGACTTTTGCTCATATTTGTGGATAACCCGTATGTTACTCTAGCAGGTGTTTTCATCGCCGGGCTTGGCTTTGCCAATATTTTCCCGCTAATTTTTTCAATTACTGTCGATTCAATGCCCGAGCGGGCCAACGAGATATCGGGGCTAATGGTAACTGCCATTGCCGGTGGTGCCATAGTACCCCCGCTCATGGGGCTGTTGGCCGATGCAACCAGTGTAAGGATGGGTTTCATAGTTCCGCTAATCGGGATGGGATTTATTGCTATGCTTACGATAATAAAACCTAAAACTCATGCCTGATGGATTACCGTAACGATAGACGCATTGTGCTAACGCTCGATGCCGGTGGAACAAACTTTGTGTTCAGTGCTATTCGTGGCATGGAGTGTGTAGGCGAGCAAATAACCCTTCCGAGCAATGGCGATAACCTTGCTAAATGTCTTACAGGTATCGTAGAGGGTTTTGAAAGGTTGATTCATGGGCTACCCGAAAAACCTGTTGCTATAAGCTTTGCCTTTCCCGGACCGGCCGATTATCCCAACGGGATAATTGGCGATTTGGGTAACCTTCCTGCATTTCGGGGAGGAGTGGCGCTTGGCCCGATGCTGGAGGATAGGTTTAAGCTACCTGTGTTTATCAATAACGATGGTGATTTGTTTGCCTATGGCGAGGCCATTGCCGGGTTTCTTCCACACGTGAACCTTATGCTGGCCCAGGCCGGAAGTCAAAAACGTTATCGCCATTTACTGGGAATTACGCTCGGTACCGGTTTTGGAGCCGGATTGGTAATAGATGGTAATCTTTTTATTGGCGATAACTCCGCCGGAGCCGAGATATGGCTTATTCGTAATACCATTGACCCCGATTGCTTTGCCGAGGAGGGCGCAAGCATCAGAGCGGTTCAGCGGGTTTACCATACATATTGTAAGCATCATCACGAAAAACCTTTAACACCCAAGGATGTTTTCGAGATACTCGAAGGAAGGCAAATAGGCGATATGGTTGCTGCTCGGCTTGCCTTTCAAACACTTGGCGTGGTGGTGGGCGATGCCATTGCTAATGCTGTAACCCTAACCGATTCGCTTGTTGTGGTTGGTGGTGGTTTAGCTAATGCCTGGAAGCACTTTGCACCCGCTATGATTAGCCAGTTAAACGGAACCATTGCCCGAGTGGATGGAACCAGGGTGGATAGGCTTGAGGTTAAGGTATTTGATTTAGAGGATGCAGCACAGCGTGGCCAATTCCTGTCGGGGCGGCAGAAACAGATACAAGTACCCCATTCCAATCGTATGGTTGATTATGATCCTATGAAACGAATAGGCATTGGCCTTTCGAGGCTTGGAACAAGCCATGCCGTAGCAGTGGGAGCCTATGTGTATGCACTTTGCTCGATTGATAAGTAGCTCCCATATTGTTTTATCCTCCCGAGCGTTGCGAGGAATCTAACTCGCGGTAGCAGATGGAAGTAAAAGAAATGCTTCGGCAAGATCAGCATGACAAGTTGGTGGTTAAATTTGGTAGCACGCGTTAATAGATGGTCAATCAGGTGAGAAAAACAGTACCGATAGTGTTATTCGTTCTTGTGTCGGTCACAGCGTACACCCAGCAAGAGCTATCGCTCAATGGTGATTGGCTGTTTCGCAAGGCAGGTACACAGGATAAGTGGATGAGGGCCAGTGTACCCGGTTCTGTACATACCGATTTACATTCAAACGGTTTAATTGCTGATCCCTACCTTGGCTGCAGTAATCTGAATTTGGCTTGGGTCGATAGCGCCGATTGGGAGTACCTGAAATCATTCAACCTTCAGAACTTTAGTAGGCATGAGGTTTATGAGTTGAACTTTGATGGGCTCGATACCTATGCAGATGTTTACCTGAACGGTACCCTAATCCTAAAAGCCGATAACATGTTTCGGAAGTACAGTGTAAACTGCACTAAGCATTTGCAAAAGGGACAGAATGAGTTAAGGATTGTATTCCGCTCCGCAGCAAGGTTAAGCGATAGCATCGCACGCTTAAAACCTTACAGGTTGCCGGGTGGCGATTGGGCATATACCCGCAAAGCAGCATACCACTTTGGATGGGACTGGGGACCGCGATTTGTTACCTGTGGTATATGGCAACAGGTACATCTGAGAGTGAGGCCTAAAGTTTACATCGAAAATTTTGCCATTAGTACGATTGCTGCAAATGCCGAAACAGCAACCTTGGCAGTGGATTTCGATTTGGTTGGAAATGTGAAAAGCCATTTAAATTTAGTCATCAGCAATGCTGAGGGGGGTAACGTTTACCATAACGTTCACTTGAAACCAACTCGCTCGGAAGTAACCGAAAAGTTTTCTGTCAGTCATCCAAAGTTATGGTGGCCCAATGGCATGGGCGAACAGACCCTTTATCGATTTAGAGTGAAGGTTTTTGATGGGAAAAATTTAGTTTACGATAAAGTACATGAGGTGGGAATCAGAACGGCCAGGTTGGTATCGGAACCCGATAGCATTGGCCAGTCGTTTTACTTTGAGGTGAATGGCAAACCTGTATTTGCGAAGGGAGCAAATCTTATCCCCCCCGATTTTTTTGTACACCGAATCACTGATTCGTGTTGGATTAGCTTGGCCAGGCAGGCTGCCCAGTCTAACTTTAACATGATTCGCGTATGGGGTGGCGGGGTATATGCTCCTGATGCGTTTATGGAAGAGTGTACTCGTCTGGGCATTATGGTTTGGCACGATTTCATGTTTGCATGTTCCATGTACCCATCCGATACAGCTTACCTTGCTAATGTTGAGGCCGAAGCCATTCAACAGGTGAAGCGCTTGCGCCGGCATAGCAGCCTGGCACTTTGGTGTGGCAATAACGAGGTAGATGAGGGTTGGCACAACTGGGGATGGCAATCGCAGCTTGCTGCATATCCGGCATTAGCCGATTCGGTTTGGAATGGCTATCTGAACCTTTTTAGTGGTTTGTTACCCGCGGTGGTTCAGCGCTACGACCCCATGCGGAGCTACTGGCCCTCATCTCCGATGCATGGCTGGGGCTGGCCACAAAGCATGACCCATGGCGATTCGCACTACTGGGGTGTGTGGTGGGGCAGGGAACCTTTCGAGCGCTATGCTCAAAAGGTACCGCGTTTTATGAGCGAGTATGGTTTTCAGGGTGCCCCATCGGAACAGGTGCTAAAAATGTTCAACGATGGCATTAGCCTACCCGACTCGCTTCAGCTTAAATGTCACCAGAAGCATCCGGTGGGTTACGAAACCATAAATGAGTTTATAGACAGTGAGGGCTTTCAGCCTAAGAATCTTACGGAATGGACTGCATTCAGCCAGCTGGTACAAGCTCAGGCTTACGCCCATGCCATTGAATCGCACAGGTTAGCAGCGCCTTACTGCATGGGAACACTATACTGGCAACTGAACGATTGTTGGCCGGTAGTGTCGTGGTCGGGCATCGACTATTTGGGAAACTGGAAAAGGGTTCAGCACTATGTGCAAAATCTATATAAACCTGTTATGGCCGGTGCATTCCTTACCGATTCCATTGCTGTGATTAGGGCTGTATCGGATCAGGTTCAACCCATTCAAGCAACCATCTCGGCTAATATCATAGATATCAACGGTACGATTATCCATAAGCTGATCCAGAAGCTGACTTTTCACCCTAACCATGCTGTAGAAGTAGGCAGGCTGATACTTAACCAGAAACTTCTTAGCCGAAACGACATCTACCTGAAAATTAATGTAGAAGCAGAAAATGAATCGCGCTTTGAAAGCGTTTACTATTTTACCAAAACACCCCATAGTGCGATTTTGGACATGGGAGGTATGGTGCAGCGAATCAGAAAAATTAGCAATGAATAGATACAAGCTAACAACTGAAACAATGAAAAAACTGGTATTAGCAACCATGTTGCTACAGGCTTTTAGCCTATGGGCACAGAAAGGCCCTGCCGACTATGTGAACCCCTTTATAGGTACCGATTTTCACGGTCACACCTACCCGGGAGCCACAGTTCCCTATGGAATGGTGCAGCTGAGCCCCGATACCCGCCTTACAGGATGGGACGGATGTTCGGGCTACCATTTTTCTGATAAGGTGATTTATGGTTTTTCACATACACACCTAAGCGGAACCGGGGCATCGGATTATGGTGATATACTGTTTGCTCCGGTAACCGGTAAAAATCCGGTATTCGATAACAGTAAGTTCTCATCCGCATTCAGTAAGAAGAATGAACAGGCAATAGCCGGGTACTATTCCGTTTTTCTTGATAAGTATAAGGTGAAAGCAGAGCTCACAGCAACCGCAAGGGTTGGGTTCCACAGGTACACCTATACCAAAGCCAATGAACCCGCCATGGTTATCGACCTGGCTCACCGCGATAAAGTTCTTGAAGCCTGGATAAAGGTTGCAGGAAAAAATGAGCTGCGTGGTTACCGTCGCTCTTCGCTTTGGGCGAAAGACCAAAGGGTTTACTTTGTGGCTAGGTTCTCTGAGCCTTTTGTTGTTGGCCCTAAGTTCACTGACGATAGTGGTGAAATGACTACAGTTAGCAATGATGACGGTACACTTGAGGTACATGGCACTAACCTTAAAGTCTGGGTTCAGTTCCCCAAGCTGAAGAATAAGCAGTTACTGGTTAAGGTGGGCATTTCGTTTGTGAGCGAGGAGGGTGCGCTCAAAAACCTTGAGGCTGAAGTGCCAGGTTGGGATTTCGATGGAGTAGTTGAGTCTGCGCACAATCTATGGAATGTAGAACTTTCCAGAATTCAGGTTGAAGGTGGGACTCCTGAGCAGCTCACAACATTCTACACGGCCTTGTACCATGCCATGGTTGTGCCCAATATCTTTTCCGATGTGGATGGCATGTATCGTTCCATGGATAGTAATGTTCGAAGCGCCATGGGTTTTACTCCATACACCGTTTTTTCCTTATGGGATACCTACCGGGCATGGCATCCGTTAATGACAATTATAGATACGAAACGCACAACCGATTATATAAACACCTTTCTGTCGCATTACCGTTACGGAGGCCGGTTGCCGGTTTGGGAACTGGCTGCCAACGAAACCGACTGCATGATTGGGTACCATTCCGTTTCGGTTATCACCGATGCCTGGGTTAAAGGCATTCGTGGCTTTGATGCAGAGTACGCATTGGAAGCCATGAAACATAGTGCTAACCTGAACCACTTCGGGTTAAAGGAGTACAAGCATTATGGGTTTATACCTGGCGATATGGAGCATGAATCGGTTTCGAAAACTCTAGAGTACGCCTACGACGACTGGTGTATTGCGCAGCTGGCAAAAGGATTGGGTATGAATGACGATTACCGCACCTTTACCAGGCGCGCGCAATCGTATAAAAACCTTTTCGACCCGGAAACCCGACTGATGAGGCCGAGGCTAAATGGCGGATTTAAAGAAAATTTCAATCCCGCTGAGGTTGACCAGCATTTTACCGAGGCCAACAGCTGGCAGTACAGCTTTTATGTTCCACAGGATATAAACGGGTTGATTACCCTACATGGAGGCATGGATAGGTTTGAGGCGAAACTCGATGAACTTTTTAACGCACCATCAAGGCTTGCTGGTCGAAACCAGGTTGATATTACCGGTCTCATTGGCCAGTATGCCCATGGTAATGAACCTAGCCATCATATGGCTTACCTCTACAACTACGTGGGGAAACCGTGGAAAACTCAGAAACTGGTCAGACAAATTATGGATGAGATGTACACACATCAGCCCGATGGTATTTGCGGAAATGAGGATTGTGGTCAAATGAGTGCGTGGTATATCCTGAGTGCCATGGGATTCTACCCCGTTTGTCCGGGTTCAACGCAGTATGCCATAGGTACACCTTTATTCCCAAAAATCAGCATAAACCTTGAAAATGGTAAAAAATTTATTGTGATTGCCGAAAACCTTACCGGCCAGAACATCTACATCCAAAATGCAACGCTAAATGGCGTGCCCATCAATCGTAGCTGGATAGACCACAGCGAAATAGCTTCTGGTGGCGAACTCAGATTTGTAATGGGTAGCGTTCCTAATCTACAGTGGGGAACATCTCTCAACGATTTGCCCAGCACTGAAATTACCGAATTACCCATTACCGTTGCCCCATTTTTGAATTATTCCTCGCAAACCTTTGCCGACACGCTTACTGTTACCATTCGTTCCATACAGCCTGAGGCTCAACTTTTCTGTTCTGCAGAGCCTTTGGATTACCCTGTAAGTCAACCCAGATGGATACAAGGCGATAGGGTGAAGCTGAACGAAAGCAGCAAGGTGCGTTCATTTGCCATTCTGCCCAATGGGCAAACCAGTGCCATTACTGAGGGAATTTTCAGGAAGGTGAAGAGCGTTGCAGATGTTCAGCTGAAATCGCAATACAGCTCACTTTATACTGCCGGAGGTAAGCTTGGCCTGGTCGACGGGGTGAGGGGAAGCAAGAACTTTCGGATTGGTGGTTGGCAGGGATATCAGGGGCAAGATTTTGAGGCAGTTGTTGATTTGGGAGAAGTGAAATCTATAAAATACATAGCCGCTGGCTTTCTACAGGATGCTAGTCCTTGGATTATGATGCCTCGTGAGGTTAGCTTTGCCCTATCCGCTGATGGGCTAAACTTCAATTTAGCTGGAACTGTCAAAAGCGATATTCCCGAAACCCAGATGGAACCCACCATTAAGGAGTTTAGTGTGAATGTTGACACCATAGCTCGCTACGTAAAGGTTTATGCCAAATCGTTCGGAACTCTTCCCAAATGGCACGAGAGTGCCGGCGAACCCTCCTGGTTGTTTATCGATGAGATCATTATTAAGTAAAGTGACAAGCCATGAGAAATGTTTTATTTGCCCCAATACTACTCTTCGGGTTCTGGTCCTGTAGCCGAACCCAAGAGGTGCGGCTTATCCCTAAGCCGGTCAGTATTGAGCATGTAAATGGAGAATTTAAGATTGATCGTAACGCCATTATTTATGCCGATAGAGCTGACAGCTCTTTGTATGAGAGTGCTTCATATTTGGTAACGTTACTTAACCAAAAGGGCATAGGTTGTGAGCTGAAAAGCTCTGTAGAAGGGAACCCTTCTGTTAATGCCATTCTTTTTACCCGAACCAATTGCCCCGATAGTTTAGGCACTGAAGGTTACCTGATAAACGTGGAGCCCAATAGGGTTACCATTAAGGCAAACCAATCGGCGGGTTTCTTTTATGCCGCTCAAACAATCAGGCAGCTCATGCCGCCCGATTTTGAAAAAGCTGACTTTAAGGCAAACTCGGTTTCCATCCCATGCCTAAAAATAGTTGATAAACCCCGCTTTGCATGGAGGGGGCTAAACCTCGACTGTTGCCGTCATTTCATGACCAAGGACTTTGTGAAGCGTTATATAGATTTGTTAGCCTATCACAAGATGAACGTACTACACTGGCACCTTACCGAAGATCAGGGATGGCGCATTGAGATTAAGAAGTATCCCAAGCTTACCGAAGTTGGCGCATGGCGAACCAACGCCGATGGTACGGTTTATGGTGGTTTTTACACACAAGATGATATTCGAGAGGTGGTTGCCTATGCTTCTAAACGGCATGTGATGGTGGTTCCGGAGATTGAAATGCCCGGTCACTCGGTAGCCGCTTTAGCGGCTTACCCCCACCTCTCCTGCACCGGAAAACCTTTGGCCGTTGAAACCAACTGGGGGGTTTTTAAAGATATCTACTGTGCCGGAAACGATTCCACCTTCCTGTTCCTGCAGGATGTGCTATCGGAGGTGGTTGAGCTTTTTCCTTCTCCCTACATCCACCTTGGTGGCGATGAGGCACCAAAGTACCGATGGGAGAACTGCCCCAAATGCAAGGCAAGGTTGCGAAAGGAAAAGCTCAGCAACTACGAGGAACTACAGCGATACTTTGTTAGCCGTGTAGCCAAGTTCCTTGAAACCAAAGGAAAAACCATTATAGGCTGGGACGAAATTCTGGAAGGTGGTCGGCCGCATAACGCAATAATACAAGCATGGCGTGGGATGGATAGGGCTGCTGAGGCGCTTAGTGCCAATGCACCGGTTATCGTATCACCAACCAGCCATTGCTACTTCGATTACCCGGTTGAGGTTATCAACCTTGAAAAGGTTTACTCCTTCAACCCGATTCCTGAAAGTACCGATTCGGCTAAATTATGCCTGGTGCTGGGGGGTGAGTGCAACATGTGGACGGAGCATGCACCACAGGAAACAGTTGATTCTAAGGTATTCCCACGTATGCTTGCAATAGCCGAAGTTTTGTGGACCTTTCCAAAAGACCGCAATTACGAGGAGTTTCTTAACCGGGTTCGCTACCATTACTCCCGACTCAACGCATTAGGTGTAACCTTTGGATTTGAGCAATCGGCAGTGGAGTTTAAATCAACCATCTGCAACGATAGTAAAGCAATTGTTATTGAGTTGATTAAAGGTCAGGATAACCTGGAGATACGGTATACCACAAACGGCGACGAGCCAACGGCTAAAAGTTTATTGTACCGTAAACCAATAACCTTAACCCAAACAAGCACTGTAAGAGCTGCAGCATTTAGTAATGGGGTGAAAGTTGGGGAGGTTTTCGAAAGGAGTTTTACCATTTCAAAAAGTATAGGTAAACCTATTGAGCTCGGCTTTAAGCCCTCCGAAAAGTACATGGGTGGTGGCCTTCAGGCCTTGGTCGATGGTCGCTTGGGTACCCCAAAGTATAACGATGGTATATGGCAGGCCGTGCAGGGCACCGATTTAGTGGCAACCATTGATTTAGGCATCGACCAGCCAATAGGTAGCTTCAGCATTGGATTTCTTCAGAATATACCCTCATGGATCTTTTTGCCCGCCAGGCTGGATGTTTTTATCTCGTCCGATAACGTAACATTTACTCAGATTGCACAGCTGGAAAAACCAAAAAATTTAAAAGAGGAAGGAGTCCTGCTTTACAGGTATAACGCAATTCTTGTGAACGATATTAGAGGGCGGTACATACGATTTGTTGCGCACAACCCCGGACCATGTCCATCATGGCATCCGGCTTCGGGTTCACCCACATGGCTGTTTGCCGATGAGGTGGTGGTGGAATAAAAAAGCCGGCATTTGCCGGCTTCTCTGCAAGATTACTTTGTGGGTTCTTCTATACGTGTAGCTTTTATTTGTCCTGTAAC
>CALBBQ010000026.1 GCA_937926785.1 uncultured Bacteroidales bacterium
GCGATTGATCTCATCGCGCTCGAAAAATTTACCTGCCACTTTCACAATAGCCTTTCGGCCAAGCTGATGGCTTTCGAGGTTGGTGCCAAACGTTATTTGGTTTGAAATTTTATCAAGGCCTAAGATGGTTATGACCTTGAAAAGGTTTTGCGCCGGGATATGGTCGATTACGGTACCGCTCTCAATGGCGCTAACGCTAAGATGCTTTTTATCCTTCATATCAATGTTGTTTTAAACTATTTTAAACCAAGAATGAGAGCCATGATAGCCATGCGGGTGTAAACGCCGTTTAAAGCCTGTGTAAAATAGTAAGCCTTTGGCGAATCGTCCACATCAGTGTTAATTTCGTTAACCCTGGGGAGCGGATGCAGAACTCTCATGTTCTGTTTAGTTCCCTCGAGCATATGGTTGCGAAGAATGTAGGCATTCTTAACCTTTTCGTATTCCATGGGGTCAGAGAAACGCTCGCGTTGCACACGGGTCATGTAAACGATGTCGGCATCCTTGATATTCTCAGCCAAATCGGCATGTTCGTTGTACATTAGGCCGAGTTCATCGAGATACATTTTGTACTCCTGGGGCATACGGAGTTCGGCGGGCGAGATGAAGGTAAAAGAAGCGTCAAACTGGCTCATGGCCATCAGTAGCGAGTGTACGGTACGTCCGTACTTTAAATCGCCCACCATGACAATCTTAAGGTTTTCGAGCTTACCCTGAGTTTTACGAATGGAGTAAAGGTCGAGCAGAGTTTGTGTGGGGTGCTGGTTGGCTCCATCACCGGCATTAACAACAGGTACAGGCGAAACTTCGCTGGCATAGCGTGCGCTTCCCTCAACCGGGTGGCGCATCACAATAAGATCGGAGTAGTTAGCCACGGTAAGAATGGTGTCCTTAAGGCTTTCGCCTTTTGATACGCTGCTGGTTGAGGCTTCAGAAAATCCGATCACCCTGCCTCCCAGCTTGTTTACGGCGCTCTCAAAGCTCAACCGGGTACGGGTAGATGGCTCAAAGAACAGGGTTGCCACCACTTTCCCTTCCATGATTCGTTGGATGGGGTTTTTCTCAAACTCCTCGGCAAGGTCAAGCACTTTCATGATCTCATCCTTGCTCAGGTCATTGATTGATACCAAACTTCTGTTTTTCATAAGCTTTATTTTGGGTTTACACAGTTTATTTCAAAAAAAAGCCCCGATAAACGGGGCTAATAGTTCAATCTTCGAATTCAAAAACGGCCATGAGTCCTTCAATTTTTGAGCATCGCGATAGGAACTCGGCTTCTAACGAACGCCTCACCCTCACCTTAACGTAGCAGGTATTGTCGAACTGTTGCTCCAGAAACTGAAGGTTTAAATCTTTAACCAAACGCATCACCTCATTCATCATGGCATACCCAAAAGTTAACTTGTAAATGGCATCAACTGTTCGGGTAACAATTCTTGCATGCGATAGCGCATCGAATGTGGCTGATTTATAAGCATTTATCAACCCCGATACGCCAAGCTTAGTACCACCAAAATACCGGATAACCACCACCAAAACGTTGGTAAGGTTAAAGCTGAGCAGCTGTCCGTGAATGGGTTTGCCGGCAGTACCCGAGGGTTCACCGTCGTCGTTGGCTCTCGATTTATTGGCATTCGGCCCTATGATGTAGGCATAGCAATGGTGGCGGGCATCGTAGTACTCTTCTCGCAACCTATCCAAAATCTCTTTCACCTGCTCCTCGGTTCTTACGGGGAAAGCTTTAGCAATGAACTTGCTCCCCTTCTCCTTGTAAATCCCTTCGGATGCGGATTCGATAGTTTGATACGTATCGGTTATCTCTACCATTTAGCTTTGCATGAGTATTACGATTGCCAGTACCGATAGTGCTATACCCGTTAGATTGGTCTTCGATGGTCGTTCACCAAATAGCAGTAATCCGATAAGGGTACCAGCCAGCACCACGCTAAGGTTGTTTATTCCAAAAAGCACTGAACCCTCCATGGCCTTACCGTTTTGACCAATATAATTCAATGCAGCTACCATGAAGTACATTGAGCCAAAGTTGGCAAGCCCGAGTAATGTCCCTAATAACCAGGTTCTAACGTTTCTGAGTCCGCTTGCCGCATCTGCTTTAAATGGCAAAATGATAATGCCAACCATGCCTGCCATAGCAAAGACCGCCGCATTAAATATTGGGTTTAGCTCGTTTGTTACAAAGTACTGCTGGGCAACCTTTACCGATGCATCAACCAACCCAATCCCCACAAAGATTATAAGTGGTAAATAGGTTTTCCCGAGCTGAACTTTTTCACCTTTCCTGGGAAAAACAAGTAAAGCCACCGCCACTAAGGCCAGGAGAATCCCCATTGCCCGGAGCGGGTTAAGCCCATCGTTTGGGTCAATCAGCACCGATACCAGGATGGGAATAATCACCGACATCTTTGCAGCTACCGAAGTAATGGCCACACCTGCGGTTTGGGTGCTTTTCCCTAAAAGTTGAAACATCAGGATGAAAAGGGCACCCATGCCAAAAATGAGCAAAACAGGATAAAAGCCTAAACTCCCGAGTGCCGAGACGTTACCCTTGGCCAAAAAAAAACCAGCAATGCTGGCTGCCAGGTAATTTACAATAATTGCGCTGAAGGTGTTAATGGAATATCGTTGAAGGTATTTGAATGTAACAAGAACAACGGTAGAAGATAGTATGCAAAGTAACAGGTAGAACATCCCTTTATGTTTGTGCAAAACTAATACATATCAGCTTATACCCCAAACTTTTTAAAAAATTAGTATTAACAAAGAATTAACAGGCAAACAATTTTCAGCTAACGAACCAATAGAGGCATAGTATTTGTAAAAGTTGAGCTAAACAAACCATACATCATCATGAACAATAAAAGGACATCGCTATCTCACCTTCTTATTTATTTTGGACTGCTTGCATCCTGTGCTACTCCTAATCCGGTGGTAAGGCTAACCCCTAAAGAAACCAAAACCACTTGGGAAAACGGCAAGGAGTTTACCAGCTACTATAAGGATGGTATTGTTGCCCACTGCGCATATCAAGGCACTAATGAGAAGTATATCATTTTTGACGTTGAGATCATCAACACCACCGATGAAAATCTTTTGGCGTGTCCTGAAAAGATGGTAATGTACACCGATAGCGGGAAATGGGACCCGTTAATAAACCAGATTGTTTACAGCACCTTCCCCATTTATGCCGCTGACCCCGAGGAGGAAATTCTGAAGAATGAGTTAGCCCAATCGCAGCTCGAAGCCAGCCAGAAAAATCTGGCCACAGCCTCAATAGCCGCGGCAGCGATAACCCTGCCGGTTTTGGTTGCCACCGCCTCAGCCGATGCGCACGATACGCATCAGCGTGCAATAACAAGAACCGAGGCTGCTGCTGCAGCAGCGGGAACCACGCTGGATATGATGGATTTCTCGCAGGAAATGAATAACATCCGTAGCGATCTGATTTACTCATCAACCAATGCCTGGATAAACTACTCATTACGCAAAACTACGCTTTCCAAAAACGAATCGGTGCGGGGCCTGGTTTACTTTAAAAGGCCTGATCTTACTAAGTACCAAGACCTAAGGGTTGATATTCCCATGGGCGAGAACAACTACATCTCGTTCTACTATCGGGCTAAACTTTACTATCCTAACAAGCAGAATACCAATCAAACAGTTTGCAAGTAAAACCTAAAAATTATCATTTCTGAAAAATAGAAGCTTAGGCCTCTTTTTTTATCACTTGTAGTTCCGGTTTCAAATAGTAAATTTGTAAAAAAGAAACTTTCACCATGAATCGTGACGAAACTATTAAGCTCCTAATTGAAAACGAGAAAGGCTTATCGGCCGATGAGAAAAGCAAACTTGCCGAAGGGTACGATGAAATATACATAAACTCCAGAATTGAGTACCACCGGCGTATGGCACGAAAACAATCCATGGGATTGATACTTACCGTTTTCTTTTGCTTGCTTGCCTTCGGGGTATTGATGCTTGGCAGTTTGGCCGATGAACACACCCTTGGCTGGCTAAAGGGTGTTACAACCGGATACTTTTTTGCTTTGCTGGTTCTTTTTCCTAAAACAACCAGGAATCACTCAAGAATTGAATACGTGCTGAAAACAATTAAACAGCTCTACTCAGGCATTAACGCATGATCGATGAGGCTTATTAAAACCACACCAAAGATTGATTTCTACTCAGCCGACACAACCACCGACCTTCCACTACCTTTGGCCGAAGGTATAAAGGCAGGGTTCCCCTCGCCTGCACAGGATTACATCGATTTGGCTTTTGACCTCAACAAGGAGCTGGTTAAAAACCCCAGCTCAACCTTTTACGGAAGGGTACGTGGTAACTCAATGATGGATGAAGGAATTAACGATGGAGATATACTGGTTATCGACAAGTCGTTACCACCGGCCGATGGCCGGAAAGCCGTTTGCTACATCGATGGTGAGTTCACCCTCAAAACCATTCGGATTAGAAAGGACGGCATCTACCTGATGCCGGCAAACCCCGACTACAAACCCATTAGGGTTACCGAAGAAAACGACTTTGTGGTGTGGGGCATTGTAACCTACGTTATTCACAAGTTCTAGCCATGTTTGCGCTGGCTGATTGCAACAACTTCTACGCATCGTGTGAGCGGGTTTTTGACCCATCGCTTATGGGCAAACCCGTTATTGTTCTCTCCAACAATGATGGCTGTGTTATTGCCCGAAGCAACGAGGCCAAAGCTTTGGGCATAAAAATGGGAGAGCCAGCCTTCAAAATTAAAGAGCTGATAGAGCAGCATAACGTTGCCGTTTTCTCTTCGAACTATACGCTGTATGGCGATATGAGCCAACGAGTGATGAACACCCTGGCCGGGTTCACACCGGATATCGAGATCTACTCCATCGACGAAGCATTCCTTGGCTTTCACGGCTTCAGCCATATGGATTTAGTTGAGTATGCCCGACAGATCCGAAAGACAACCATGCGGAATACCGGGATTCCGATTAGTTTAGGCTTAGCGCCAACAAAAACCCTTGCCAAGGTGGCAAATCATATTGCCAAGAAACAAGCCCAGTACCAGGGGGTGTACATGATTGCTACCGAGCAGCAGCGAATTGAAACTCTTAAAAGCTTTGAGATTGGAGAGGTTTGGGGTATTGGCAGGCAGTACAGCAAGTTTCTGGCTCGATACGGAGTGAACACAGCCTACGACTTTACAAAGATGCCCGCAGGATGGATAAAACGTCACATGTCGGTGGTTGGCTTACGTACACAAAAGGAACTGCTGGGTATTCCGTGTATCGATTTAGAACATGCTGCTCCCCCTAAAAAGGCAATTGCCACCACCCGCTCGTTTGGCGAAATGCAAACCGACCTGGGTTACCTGAGCGAGGCTGTTGCCTCATTTGCCGCGAGCTGTGCTCATAAACTTCGCAAACAACAATCGGTAGCCCAAATTGTAATGGTTTTTGCTCATACCAATTACTTCCGCAACGATTTACCTCAGTATTCAGCCAGTAAAACCATCGCATTACCGGTACCCTCCAACAGCACTATTGAACTCGTTCATTACGCGCTTATCGCGTTGCGTGCCATATACAAACCCGGATTCCGATATAAAAAAGCAGGTGTAATAGTAAGCGGTATATCAACCAATCAGCACATCCAGACATCACTTTTTGATAACATCGACAGGGGAAAACACAACCGGCTGATGGTAACCATAGATAAGCTTAACGATAAGTATGGCCGCCACATGGTAAGAGTTGCCGCGCAGGGAACCGGGCGTAAGTGGAAACTTCGGCAAGAACGTATTTCGCCCATGTACACCACCCGTTGGGACGATATAATAACTGTTAAGGTGTAAACTGTCCTTTATTTTTGAATGCAGACAAACAGCTGCCAATATTTTTCTATTTTTGGAGAACCCAAACCTAATACACTATGAACTCTACATCAAACAAGGGCTATATTGTGCCCATGATAATCATTGGAGCACTATTCTTCATTTTTGGATTTGTTACCTGGCTTAACGGAATTCTAATCCCATACTTCAAAATATCGTGTGAACTTACCGACTTTGAGGCAACACTTGTGGCGTTTGCATTCTACATCTCCTACACGGTAATGGCCCTACCCGCATCGTGGATACTTAAAAAGACGGGATTTCATAAAGGGATGACCGTAGGATTGCAGGTTATGGCTTTAGGCACCCTACTATTTGTCCCGGCTGCGCTATACAGGGCATACTGGATGTTCCTGACCGGACTGTTTGTTATGGGTGCAGGGTTAGCCGTACTCCAAACAGCTGCTAACCCTTACATCACCATCATAGGACCACGCGAAAGTGCTGCTAAACGCATCAGCATAATGGGCATTTGCAACAAGCTGGCAGGTGCCATTGCTCCACTTATTCTAGCCTACTACATCCTTAACGATGGCGACGCATATGTAAAATCTCTTGAAGGGTTAGATAGCGTAGCCCGCGCTGCTGCTCTTGACAACCTGGCCCATAGGGTTATTAATCCTTACCTGGTCATGACCACCATCCTTGCGCTGTTGGGCGTAGCTGTCCGGTATGCACCCCTTCCTGATGTGGAAACCGAAGATGAAGCCGACGCAACGCTTACCGAAACGAATGGCAAAGCAAGCATTTTTCAATTCCCGCAGTTAATTCTTGGAGCTATAGCGCTGTTCTTTTACGTTGGAGCCGAAGTGATAGCCGGCGATACCATAATCCGCTACGGAATTTCACAAGGCTTTAGGATAGAAACGGCCAAAGCCTTCACCACATACACCCTTTTTGCCATGATAGTTGGCTACCTGGCAGGCATTGTTCTCATTCCTAAATTCATTTCGCAACGTACAGCGCTCATTGCATCAACATTACTGGGCATAGTTTTAAGCATTGGAGTAATTTGGGCAACACCAACCATATCGATACTTGCCCTTGCGCTGCTTGGTTTAGCCAATGCATTGGTTTGGCCTGCCGTGTGGCCACTGGCCATTCATGACCTTGGAAAGTTTATCAAAACCGGTTCAGCAGTGCTCATCATGGCAATAGCCGGGGGTGCCATACTTCCGCTAATGTGGGGAAAACTATCGGATGTTTACTCACCCCAGGTGGCTTATACTATACTTATCCCCTCTTACCTGATCATTCTGTACTATGCCGTAAAAGGATATAAACTTAGAAGTTGGAAATAGCTTAAAGAACATGATGAACACATTTGAGTTAGAGTTAGAAGTCAGGGACTACGAGTGCGACCTGCAAGGCATTGTAAACAATGCCGTTTACCTGAACTACCTGGAGCATACCCGGCATAAGTTTCTGCTCAGCCGTGGAATCGATTTTGCCAAGCTTCATAACGAAGGAATCGACCTGGTAGTCTCGCGAATTGAAATTGACTATAAATACTCATTAACCAGCGGCGACAAGTTCGTTGTAAAACTAAACACCCACAAGGAGGGTCACCTGCGTATGGTGTTTGAGCAGGAAATAGTTAAGATACCCGATGGGAAAACTGCCATTAAAGCGAGGGTAATTGGTGTTGGACTTAAAAATGGCCGTCCCATCAAAATTGACAGCATCCCCGGATTTGAAAGTTTCTGATAAAATTCTACCCTGCAGCGTTCCGTTAACAATTTTTTAACCCTTGGTTTACCTTAAAAACACCTTAGGCAGATCATTAGTAGATACTTTTGGGTAAAAATTTGTTATGCAACCTGCAAGTAGAGAAACCAAGTGGGTACTACTAATAATAGCATTAAATTTTCTGACTAAGGCTGTTGTAGCCAGTGTGCTTGAACTGGGCAACGACGAAGTTTACTACTGGACCTACGCCCTTTACCCTGACCTCAGCCACTTTGACCACCCCCCAATGGTTGGCTGGCTCATACAAGCCACTACGTTTAAACTGCTGCTGTCGCACGAATTCTTTATCAGGCTAGGTTCACTGCTGCTTTCAAGTTTAGGAATATGGCTCACCTATAAAATCGGGTTAGAAGTTGGCTCGGCTAAAACCGGGATAATAGCAGCCCTACTCTACAGCGCATCGCCGTACCTCAACATTATCAGCGGTTTAATGATTATGCCCGATACTCCGCAGGTTCCTCTGCTAATTGGGGCAACTTGTATTTTAATCACCACTGTCACCACTAAAGAACCATCAATAAAGGAAGATGTTAAACTTCTGCTGGCAGGGCTGCTAATTGGGTTAGCCTTCCTTGCAAAGTACCACTCACTAATAACCTGGGTTGGGGTGCTGCTTTACATTGCTATTTACAACAGGAAGTGGTTCTCAAGGCCTAGTTTATACGCAGCAGGTATTATCACACTAATTGCTATGCTTCCCGTACTCTTCTGGAACATTCAAAATGACTTCATCAGCTTTGCATTCCATGGCGACAGAGTTACCACTAATGGCCTGCGGTTAAACCCGATTGCCTTTATCCGGTTTAACGTAGGACAAATCCTTTACCAAAACCCAATAGTTTTTATAGCCATTGCTTGGGCTGTTTACCATAGCCTAAGGTGCAGAGATTTAAAGGATGATAAAACGAAGCTGCTTTTGTTCATATCATTGCCTTACATCATAGTATTTACATCTATTTCAATTTTCAGGTTTTCGCTACCCCACTGGAGTGGTCCGGGTTTCATCGGACTAATCATCGTGACGGCAAAAATTTTATCAACCGAAAAAATAAAACCTGAAAAGCGAAGGGCTACTTTAGCCCTGGCTAATGTTATGGTATTGCTTGCCCTGCTGCTTGGTCCGGTTCTGGTGAACCGAGGAATGCCATTAGCAAAGGGCAAATCGGTTGAAAATGATGTTACGCTGGATATGTACGGCTGGCGAAAGTTTGCCCCGAAACTTGACAGTTTACTCATATCAAAAGGGATTGACCTTAAAACCGATAAAATTGCAATAGTTTGCAGCAAATGGTTTCCGGCGGCGCATATAGATTACTACTATGCCCATCCCAGAGGGATTAATTTGTATGCGCTGGGAAGCATTGAGCAAATACATAAATACTGGTGGATAAACCAGTACAGAGGGCCTATTTGCAATCATACACGGTTTTTCCACATCACCACAAGTCAAAACCGTCAGGCACCCTCCTACCTTACACTTCAACACTTTACCAAAGTACAGGGTGCTGATACCATTCAAATATACCGTTCCGGTAGGTGTGCAAAAACATTTGAGATAACAGAGCTTACAGGATGCAGGTAATGCTGATTGCACAAACTCTATACATTTAGGCCTGGCCATTGAATTTTGGGAAGTGCAACCCGTTGCCTGAGCCATCTTTTGAAACTGCTGCTGTAAAGCAGGAGGAGAAAGAGGTTAATCGAACTAACTAGAGCGTATAGCAATCTTGTTAAAGTTGTTTCTACATATTTTATTGCAGGAATTCGCTCAACATCGGGCAACGATTTGCCATCATAGCGTATTACAGGGTTTAGGATGATCGTTTCCGAAGCGGTTTTCACCTCAACTCTAACGTAGGTCAAATGCTCCGGGATTTTAAAGTGTGCCGAATCGGTAAGGTACACCTCGTCGATGGCCACGCCACCATCGCCAATAAACCTTATTACATCGGCTTTTCCAGCCATTTTTAGGAAAATGTTATTACCAATCACTTTCAACGAAATTAACGAGTTCAGGTCGTGCGATAAGGCATCGTTGCTTACACCGTAATGGCAGCCCCTCCGTAATGCAGCTACCACGGAGTCGGCACTGGTTCCATTTGACGATATCCTTGTCCAACGCCTGCCGGCATCGCCTTTGCGATTAATATCATGCGTATCATCGTTTGCCAGGAGCCAAACCGGCAAGCCAGCAGTTAAAACGGAATCCCAAAGCGAAGTTGTAGGTCGGTAACGGGTAAAAACCTCCATCAACTTGTACCCCCTAAGACATACTAAGTCCTTGGCCGAATATCCGTTCATAAATTTCGGATGTGCAATGGCAACTATACTACTTGGATGCTGAAGGAGGGAAATGACCTCCTGCTTGTGATTCTTTCCCTGCAGCGCGGCAAAATCGAAGTAACTAACGTGCTGAGCATTTATTACCAGCTGATGCACCTTTTTAATGTTGTAACCGTGTTCATACACGGGAATGTAGTTCAGGTTATTTCTATCTACAGTAATTTTTTGGTAGTTTGACAAGGTTGCAATATCGTACCCTTTTTCCTTGTAGAACGATTGAACCTGTTCAACAGTGTTGCTGCCGTTAGTTAAACCGTAATGCGCAACCGAATGGGCATGGAAGTTTGCTTTTAAAGTTTTAGGATTATAGCTTTCGTAAGGGTTGTAAAAATATTTCCCTTCGAAGGGTTTAGATACAGGTTTACTGTATATGACGGTTGCATAGTATTGAAACGATAGCAGTAACGAAAAAGTCAGAAGAATAAACAGTAAAGAAAGATAAACTTTCCGACTTGTAATAACTATAGAGCGCATAATCCTTAATTTTATTAACAAGATTACGCCTCTGTCTTAACCTAAACTTTACGGGAATCTTTAAAAATTATAAATTAACGGTGCAATGTTAACCCAGTATTAAATAGAAAATGTTACCAGGTAGTTGAGTGTAAAATTCCAGAGAAACACCACACCTGTAGCAAAAATCTTAGCCATATAAAATTTCAACCACCCCTTTCGCTGGTGCGACAGGTAAATGATAAAATTATTAATGATAAGGCCACAAACGGCTATCACCATGAAAGAGATGTACTGCATCAGCACTTTTACCGAACTGCTCTCAAATGTCCAGTAGCGGTTTAGAAGATAGTTTGTTGTGGCAGCAGCAATGAAACCCACTGAGTTTGCCAAATATTTATTAAATAGTAACCTATCCTTTGAAAGGTACGTAATCCCAAAATCAACACCTATGCCTGAGACTCCCACTATTCCAAACTTGAAAAGCTTTTCCCATAACAATAGAAATTCCATGATTTCTGCTTTTTTTACAAAACTACTTACGGTATATTAGCAGAACTATAACCGTGTTTTAAGTTATTTTAAAGCTATGAAAACTGGTTTGATGTTTGTATGTAAAAGTTAAAAACTCTAACTATGAAAAACACAAGTATACTTTGATTATTTCTTATTCTTATTCTTTCTATTTCATGTTCAACTCTTGTTATCCTTCCAGACGAGAGGGTGTACGATGATTACCGGAAAACTGAGCGAACCACCTATCGGTTTATTGCCAACCCGAAGGAATGAATTCACGGTGAAAACATTGCCGATATCCTTTTTGAGCGTAATCGCAGCAATAGTACCGATAGCACAATAATTTTCCGGAAAATTATCAGCACGGAACCCCAACTCCCGCTCACCCACATTTCGTATATCAAAATTAATGGCAAAGCCTTTGAATTAAAGAATCAAGCCATCAAACAGACAGGCCGGTTACAACGGAAACACAGGACAATTCCATTTTACTAAACAACTCAACCCGCAATAATTCTGCTTCCACAAGCATATCAACCCAAAACAGGTTTTACGAAATGTTTGTTACTAAATTACCCGATCAGGTGATTCAAAAATTAAAAGGTGCAAACAATGTTGAGCTAAGGATTTATTTTGGAAATCAACCCTACACACTTGGAGTTAAGCGTAAAAAGGTTTAGAGTATAAGACGAATGCAGTCAGAATAGAGATGTTACAAAAGAATTAAAGGGCTACCTGCTGAGGTAGCCCTTACATATTTCAATACACTTCAGGGACAAAGTTCTGGTCGGTAATGGGAGGACGCACGTAGCTCTCATCAATTCGGCGTGGCTCCAGCTTAATGGGTGGCGGTGTAAGGTCTTCGTAGGGTATAAGGCTGAGCAGGTGGTGGATACAGTTGAGGCGTGCCCGCCGTTTATCGTCGGCACGAACTACCCACCATGGGGCTTGCTTTATATCGGTGTGGGCAAACATCACATCCTTGGCCTTTGAGTACTCCACCCAACGGTTACGTGACTCCACATCCATGGGGCTAAGCTTCCAGCGCTTGGTAGGGTCAGCAATTCTTTCCTGAAAGCGGCGTTCCTGTTCCTTATCGCTAACCGAGAACCAGTACTTAACCAGAATGATACCCGAACGCACCAGCATGCGCTCAAACTCCGGACACGAACGCAGAAACTCGGTGTACTCCTCCTCCGTGCAAAAGCCCATTACTTTTTCAACGCCTGCCCTGTTATACCAACTACGATCAAAAAGCACCATCTCACCAGCGGCGGGCAAGTGAGGAACATACCGCTGAAAGTACCACTGAGTTTTTTCCTTTTCAGTAGGAACGCCCAGAGCCACAATCCTACAGTAACGGGGATTCAGGCGCTCGGCTATGGTTTTAATTACCCCACCCTTGCCGGCAGCATCGCGGCCCTCAAAAATCACAACTACCTTTAGTTTTTGATGTTTTATCCATTCCAGCAACTTTACCAGCTCCACATGAAGTTTTTCAATCTCATGCTCAAAGGTTTTCTTATCCATCCTGTCCACATGGGCTTCTACCGCCTCGTAGTGGCTGCCACCTAAATCGGGTAGTGCCGTTTTATTCTTTTTGGGTTTATCTGGTTCTTTTTTCTTCTTGCCTTTCTCTTTTTCCTTTTTCTCTTTTGCCATGACTAACAGATTTGCTTTCAGGTAAATATAAGGTAAAAAAAGAACCAAGTCAATTAATTGGCTCAGTTATACACAGCAAAACAACATCAACTTTCAATTGAGCAGAAAGGAAAAATCATACAGGTTCAGTCCAAAACCGCCTGTAAACATAAGTTGCTTTGAAAAAATCTAGAGCAGTTTCGGTTTACGCCTTAAGCTTGAAAGATAAACTCCAAACAGAATGATAAGAAGTGAAACCACGTGAAGCATTCCGATGTGCTCACCATCGAGCACCCCCCAGAGCAACGCAAAGAAGGGAATGATATAGGTAACTGACGATGCAAAAATTGCGTTGGTGTGATGAATCAGGTTGTTAAATACAAATAGCGTGATAACCGAGCCAAAAACTGCCAGTACCATGGTTGCCAACAGACTTGTTGCAAATGCAGGATGGTGCACCGCTGAACTGATATCGGTAAGCATCAGTATAACACCTGCCGGAATTCCGATCAGAAAGAATATCAGCGAAGTAATTTGAACCCCGGTCAATCCCGAAAGCCTGAAACGTATGATGTTAGAGTTAACCCCATACATCATGGTTGCCAAAACTACCAGCAACGCATAAAGGTTAACATGCCCAAACGACGAAAAATTACCATTTGTGATTAGAACCGAAGCTCCTACAAAACCAATTACAACTCCAACGCTTTGGAAAACATTAGGCTTGTGCCTGAACAACATCAGTCCTGCGATAACCGTAAAGAACGGTGTAAGCCCGTTCAAGATGCCTGCTAAAGAGCTGGAAATTTGTGTTTCAGATAATGTGAACAGGAAAGCCGGGAAAAAGTTACCTAGCAATCCACACCCCAGCAAAGGCCAAAAGTTGGTGCGATTTATCAATTTAAGGTTTTTGAGCGAGATAGGCAGGAGAATCAGGAAGCTGAAAAATATTCTAAAGGCAGCCACCTGAGCATAGCTGAGCGCATCGAGGCCACGCTTCATGAGTATGAAGGAAGCACCCCAAACAAATGCCATGAACAGCATGGCAGCCCACTGCCAACGTTTTTTTGATAAATCGAACATCAGAACTACGAATAAACCCTGCAAAGGTAACTCTTTTTTACCGCCAACCTTTTTATCCTAAAACTTTTCAGATATTTGCAGGTGACAAGCTAAACCAAAATAAGTAATTTAAAGAAATATGAGCGAAAAGAGTTACGATCCGCGAATGCATACGGCTGAGCACATACTGAACCAAACCATGGTGAGGCTTTATGGATGTGGCAGGGCATTTAGCAGCCATGTGGAAAAGAAAAAATCCAAGTGCGACTACCGAATCGCCCATGCCCTGACCCAGGAAGAGGTCGAAAGAATTGAATATACCGTAAACCAAATAATCGATCAACACCTCAGCGTTACTGAGGATTATATCAGCAAAGCCGATGCAGCATGGTTTCTTGATTTAAGCAAGCTGCCTGCCGATGCACCCGATACCATAAGGGTTATCAGGGTTGGCGATTACGATGCCTGCGCATGTATTGGCCCTCATGTAACCAACACCAAGGAAATTGGCAAGTTTAAAATCATATCAACCGACTTCGCCGATGGGGTAGTACGAATCCGATTTAGACTTGAGAACTAATATTGGCTTACAACCTATTTCTTTTTGCTGTATTTAATGAGTTTATTTCTGATTAAAGGGTAAACCAATACCGTTAGGGGCGGGGTGGTTAGAGAAAATATTATCCACATTGTTCTGTCGGGAAACCTATTGCGGAGAATGTCAACAAAAACAATTAGCCATGCAACAGTAAGCAGGGCTATTCCGGCAAAAAGGAATAGGTTTGATAGTTCCATTTTTAGTTTTTAGATTAATCGAAAAGTGAGCCCAACTTTTTGAATCCCTCCTTAAACGACGCAAGGCTGGAGTTAACCGTTTCCTTAACCTCGTCCCACTTGCTATCGGCAGCATCAGCTATCTCATCAAGCTTGCTTTCCATTTGGTTACGAAGCGATTCCAGCTCCTTAATCCGTTCGTTATACTCCTGCCGAACTTTATCCGAGGCCTTATCGGCTTTACCCCTTAAGGCTTCAATCTGGTCGAAGATTTCATCTATCGCTTTTTTTACATTCTCACGATACTCGTTGCGTTCCATAATAGTATCAGTTTAAGATTTAGTAAACATCCCTATTGATGTACTGGCTGTAATCCTTTAGCTTGGGGGTATATTCCTGCTCAATCAATGGTGAGCTAATCAGGAAATCGGCTGTGGAACGGTTGGTAGCGGTAGGTATGTTATAGACTGTGGCTATACGCAGCAGCGCCTTAACATCCACATCGTGGGGTTGAGCCTGCATGGGATCCCAGAAGAAGATGAGAATATCGATTTTACCTTCGGCAATAAGTGCTCCAAGCTGTTGATCGCCGCCAAGAGGACCAGACTTGAGCCGGGTAAGCTGCAGGTGATCGTCGGCATCCTTCTTCATTTTGGTCAAGGCTTCCTCAACCAACCGGCCGGTTGTACCGGTACAAATTAACTTGTGTTTCAACAGCTTTTCCCAGTTCCATTCCACCCATTCCACCAGGTCGCGCTTGCGGTTATCGTGGGCAACAAGGGCAATTGTTTTGTACTTATTCACAATTTCTCATTTTTAATCTAAGCAAATATAGGTATTTCGGATTATAGTTGCCTATTTATAGGGTTAAATTACATTTACAAATGCTATCATTGTTATAGTTAGATATTTATCTTTGCAACAAAAATGAAAATCCTAAAAAGAATATTCTTTGTTTTGCTCACTTTAATAAGCCAAACCTGTTTTTCTCAAAAGCTGGCGCAGCTCGATAGTATAGGCATGAAGCCAAATAGGGAGTATAGGCTTACTTTAAAGAACTCCATTGTACCAGTATCGTTAATTGCTTATGGTGTAATTGGGCTCGACAATCCCAATCTAAAGCGTTGGAATACCGGAATTCGCAGCGAAGTACTGGAACACATTAACACGAAGTATAGAGCCGACGATTACTTTCAGTATGTACCGGGTTTGGCAGTTTATATACTTGACGATGCAGGGTTGCGGGCTAAGCACTCGTTTTGGGGTAGAACGGCAATACTAGCCGGCTCTTTCTTCCTGCAAACCACAGTGGTACAAACCCTTAAGTACACCACCAGCGTTATGCGACCCGATAGCAGTGCGGCTAATTCGTTCCCATCGGGTCATACGACGCTTGCTTTCTCTGGTGCTGAATTTTTGTGGCAGGAGTATAAAAATCACTCCATATGGATTGGCATAGCAGGTTATGCGATTGCGGGTACCATCGGATTTGCAAGGGTAATTAACAATAAACACTGGATTAGCGATGTTTTTGCGGGTGCGGGAATTGGCATACTAAGCACCAAAATCAGCTACTTTGCATATGAGCGGATTAAACTAAGATCGCAAAGGCGAAGTCAAACGGTGGCTTTTATTTTACCCTATTTTAACCGCAACAGCCAGGGACTTACCTTAAGTATGAGGTTCTGAGATGTTCAGGTATATCGACATACGTTCCTATTTTACCCGAGTAGGTTTTGCATTTAGAGCTCTGCAAAGCCCAAACTTCCGGATGTTCTTCTATGGGCAGATTGTTTCGCTCATGGGAACATTCATTCAGAACCTGGCGTTGGGATGGCTGGTTTACCGGTTAACCAATTCTCCTTTTCTGTTGGGCGCAGTTGGCTTTGCCGGTCAAATACCCTCGTTATTCCTAACCCCCATAGCCGGGGTTTATGCCGACCGGGTTAACCGCCGAAATGTTTTAGCTGCCACCCAGGCGTTATCCATGATCATGGCATTTACACTAGCCTTACTATACTTTACCGATACCGTTAAAATTTGGCATATCCTAGCCATAGCCGTAGTTAACGGAGTTGCCCTGGCGTTTGATACCCCATTTAGGCACGCTTTTTTACTGGAAATGGTTGGTGATAAGGATTTACTCCAGAACGCCATTGCGCTAAACTCAACGCTTATCAACTCTGCCCGGTTCATTGGTCCAACTGTAGGCGGTTTTCTGATTGCCTGGCTGGGTGAGGGTTGGTGCTTCCTGATTAATGGGTTCAGCTTTATGGCTGTAATTGGCTCGCTGCTAGCCATGCGGGTTGTCCCTCTCAACAGGCACCACCATTCGGGTTCAGTGCTGAACGATTTAGCTGAGGGGTTAAAATACTCCTACCGCTTCAAACCCATCCGTTACCTTTTGCTGCTGGTTTCAGCCGTGGGATTCATCGGATTACCCTTTCAGGTTTTTCTACCGGTATTCGCCCGCGACATACTACATGGCGACTCGCAAATGCTGGGGTTCCTTACTGGTTCAATGGGTGCAGGTGCATTGCTTGGCGCATTCTTTCTGGCATCGCAAAAAGGAATAAAAAGATTGCCAAAAATCATACTGTTCACATCCATGCTATTTGGTGCCGGATTAATGGCTTTCTCGCAATCGACCCTACCCCTTTTATCGATGGGGCTGATATTTTTTACCGGTTTTGGGATGATTGTTCAGTTTGCAGCCACAAATACGCTGCTTCAGCATATAGTTGACGAGGACAAACGTGGCAGGGTGGTGGCGCTCTACGGCATGTCATTTATGGGTATTACACCTCTGGGAAGCTTGGTGCTGGGTTCTGTTAGCCCGGCAATAGGTGTACAAATCACCCTGACCCTAACCGGATTCCTTTGCCTGGCTGCAGCCCTGACGTTCAGCCGAAAGTACCCGGTGGTGAAACAAGCAGTGAGTAAGCTATAGCAGGTATTAACCATACACCAACGTTCTGTAAGGGGGTGTGATATTGTATTGCCATTCTGACATCGAATTATCCCTAAATTGCATTTGCATCCATTAAACCTTTAACTTTGTGTAAAATCGGATATTAAAAAACAGCCCTATGAATAGATTGGCAACTCTTGTACTTGCACTACTGGTTTACACCGTATCGGCACAAACCGAATTGAACCTACAAAGCAAGGTTGATGAGCTTATTAAGCAAAACGAAAGTTTAAATCATCGCATAGATGTACTCGAGAAACAGATTGACGATGTGCTATGGTTTAACCGCTTGGGCGATGTGGCATTCATCGATAAGGTTTTCATCTATGGGCCACCACCCTCAAAAGTCAAGAATCCCACAGCCATGGGAGCTAGAAACCCCTTAAAGTTCTGGACATACATATTTATTCCCCGAAACATTGACCCATCCAAGAAATACCCGCTCATCGTTTTACCCCATGGTGGCGTACACGCCGATTTCACCACCTACCACACCCACATTGTAAGGGAAATGATAGCCCAAGGCTACATTGTGGTTGCCCCTGAGTACCGTGGTAGCACCGGGTATGGTGAAGCATTCTGGCGACAAATCGACTATGGCGGGTTGGAGAATGAGGATGTTTTTGCCAGCCGAAACTACATGGTTGAAAACTATGACTTTGTAGATGGGAACAGGGTTGGTATTGTGGGCTGGAGCCATGGCGGTATGATTGCCCTGCACAACATCTTTGATCACCCCGACAGCTACGCCTGCGCATTTGCCGGAGTTCCGGTTTCGGATATGATCATGCGGTACGGTTACGCAACCGAGGGCTACCGCGAGCTGTACGATGCCGACTACCACATCGGGAAAACTCCCCGTGAGGATATCAACGAGTACCGCCGCCGCTCACCAGCCTGGCAGGCCCATAAGCTAAAAACTCCTCTGCTTATCCACACCAACACCAACGACGATGATGTATTCGTGATTGAGGTGGAATCGTTAATCAAATCGCTGAAAGCCGAAGGGAAAAAGTTTGAATACGAGATATTCCAGGATATGCCCGGCGGTCATTCATTTGACCGTATCGATACGAAGGCCGCAAGGCAGATCAGGGTTAAAATTTACAAGTTCCTGGCTCAGTACCTGAATCCGCCCAAGCCGATAAGATCAATTGAAGATATTAACAAAGCGGCGTACTTGCCGGTGAAATAGAGGTCAAGGTTGCTTATTTACCTTTATTTCATCATCCCCCTCACCTCATCCAAACTTCCGTCGGTTTTGGCGGGTTGCAGACCCAAGATGTTGGCAATTATTGGGTAAACGTTCACGTTGAGGAAGGAAGGGTGAACATACCCGCTTTTGAAAGCGGGACCACGGGCATAAAAGATGCCCTGCATCTCGGGAATCATATTATCATAGCCATGTGTTCCTCCACTGTAGCTTTCCCTATCGTGTGCCCAGGTTACGCTCCACCCCAAATGAGCTTCAACCAGAATATCATTTACACGGGGATTATCGCCGTAAACGTAACGCTTTGGAATGCTGTTGCGCTCCCATACCTTTAGGTGCGGTATGGTTTGGAGTTTGTTCAGCACCTCGTTTGCATGCTCAGGTAAGGGTTGAAGCGTATAGACCGGGTTCCCACCCGATATATACTTGAACATATTCTTATCCATGTACTCCGAAAGGTTAACCACTTTATCCTTGGATATCTCAGCCATACCATGATCGGATAGAATGATCACATTCAGCTGGTTTGCAATCGGGAGTTCCGACAATCTACCCAGAAAATATCCGATTAAGCTATCGAGCTGCTCTACAACCCTTTGGGTCTGAGGCGACACGGGACCATAGTCATGGCTAACCCAATCGGGTTGGTGGTAGTAAAAGGTTACCAGCCGGGGACGCTGATTGATTGGCAATGAGAGCCATTTCATAACCGTATCAACACGCTGGGAGAAGGGAACTTTTTGGTCATAACGTTTCCAGTAGGTTGGCTGTATGCCCTTTATAGGAGCCTCAGAACCAACCCAGAAAAACGAGGCTGTTCTAACCCCCTGCTTTTCGGCAGTTACCCAAATGGGTTCACCCTCATAGAAGTTGCCATTTTCAACGCTTTTCCTATCGCCCAGCCTATAGTAACCCAGCTGCTCGTCGTAGAAGGAATTGTTTACAATTCCATGATGATCGGGGTGTAAACCCGTAGCGATGCTGTAATGGTTAGGAAAGGTTTTGGAAGGGTAGCAACTTATGAGCGACTGCGCTCTTACCCCCGTTTTTCCAAACTCATCGATGTTGGGTGTGCGGTATATGTTGGGGTAATCCCACCTAAAGCCATCGAGCGAGATTAGCAGAACATAGGTGTCGGGAGCGGAGTTGACCTGTGCATACAATGAAGCTGGGGCAAGGGTAAACGCTCCAAAAACAAGTAGAAATGCGGTAATAACAAGTTTTCTCATAAAGGTAGATGTCGTTTATATTTTAACAACCCAAAGTGGTAATGGTTTAACCCAGGTTCATTTTAATGTACTTCTCTACATCGAACTTGCGCCTGCAGCCCTCAAAGTTCATGTATCGTATTTTGCCAAAAATTGGTCGTTCGGGCCAAGCTCTGTCATGAACGCCACCAATTGACCATGCAATTCCGGTATAACCGTTAGGGTCGCGACCATCGAGGCTGTACTTATCATTGAGGTAAATGGCAAACCGCATGGCCTCTTCCGGACAGGTTGTCCACTCCAGAATTTTCTTGGCCCAGTACATCCGCATATACCCGTGCATTTTACCGGTGTTAACCATTTGCAGCTGTGCTGCATTCCACAGGGGGTCATGGGTATGGGCAATTTCAAACTCATTAAGGGTGTAAAGGTATTCCCTCACATCGAAGCGGTGAATGCGATGGGTTTCCTTAGCCCAATCGGGAAATCCGGCAAAGCGCGAGTAGCCGGGGTTGTAGTAGCAAAAATTATCGGCGAGCTCACGGCGAACAATAAGCTCCTCCAGCAATGCCTCCTTGTCGGCCTCTGGGGCTGGTGCTTTAAGCACCTCAATGGCCACACGCTGCGCCGATAGCTGGCCAAAATGCAAGAATGGTGAGAGGTTCGATTGTCCGTCAAGTGTAGGGTCGTTTCGCTTTTCGGCATACCCCCTTAACCTATTGGTAATAAAATCGTCAAGTGCTTTACGAGCAGCCTTTTCACCCGGTTCAAAATCTTTAACAGGTTTCACCTCGTCAGAAGCATTGAGCCAAACCAAGGCATCGTGCCAGCGGGTATGGTGGGGATTGGACTCGGACTTGTTTCGTAGAGTGACCTCAGGGTAATCGGTAAGAAATGATGAAAGAACCTTTTTAATCTTAGGGCGAAGGGTATATGCCCCAAACTCAAGTTTAGGCGAAGCGTACCAGCAAGGTACAACATTATGGGCATCAACCTCATGGTGCGGAATGGAAGTGCGTTGGTTGAGCTGCGATTTCCAGTCACGTTTCACCCATAGCGGGTCAAAATCGCTCACAATGAGCGATGCCTCAACCCTTTCGGAAAACTCCCAGATCTGCTCGGCTGGCTCTCCTCTGAGGAGGTTAAAAGGGATTCCATCATCAACAAGACTCCTCTCAACCTCAGCTAACCCCTTTAGCATGAAATCGTAATGGCGGAGATTTGCTCCCGGAAATGCAGGGGCAAGCGTAAAAACCACCCTAAGTGGCACATTCAGCTCGTTAGCCTTAAGCTTGGCATATATCAGCGCCCAGTTGTCGGAAACACGTTGATCGCGCGACATCCAGTAGATTACTGGGCCACGGGGCCTAACCTCACCACCATGTATCTCCCTCACCCTATGTTTGTTAAAGTTTACCCTGCTGAACATTACGTTACCGAGTTTAAGATAAAATTAGTAAAAAATATTATACCCAACAAAAAAGCCGGGTAATCCCGGCTTTGTAGTTTTCTACATATGATTGGCATTTACATTTCCAGAAGTTTACGGGTATCCTCGGAGTTTCCACTTTTTAGCCTAAGTATATAAGTGCCGGCAGGTAAACCCAACTCCTTAGCAGAGAACTGGTAGCGCTTGGGCCCGGCCTCGAGGGTTGAGTTTACAATTTCCTTAACGAGCTTACCGCTCAAATCGAAGATGCTCAAGTTAACATTTTCACGAGCCAGGGTGTTAAACTCAATGTTAACCTTGCCGGCATAGGGGTTGGGATAAACACTCAGGTTCATGCTTGATGCCGGATTAAGCGGAGCGGCCGTGGTGGTGTTCATCACATTGCTGTTGTAAGCTGCACGGGTGCTGACAACCGGTTCGGAATTTTCACCCTTAACCTCACTACGGATGAGCACCAGAACGGGGAAACGATGCTGAGCTACATACCAACGATAGGTAACATCGGTTATTAATGCTGAACCGTTACTGAATACCTGCTTGGTAGTTCGCACCTCCTTAACCCTAAGTACATCGTCGAGTGTTCGTCCGCTCGGAAGAATCAGTTTACCATAACCATCGCCATCAACCTCGTAATTGCCCGATATCTTACCAATCACTTTATCGTTAACAATGTAATCGCCCTCATAGCTTCCTTTGTAACTGCTTCGATAGGTGAAGGGATAGCGCATTTTCACAAAGGGTTTACTGTATTCAAAACGTGTAACGCCATTCGAAGTCATGAAGCCCACCTGCTCAAGGCTTGATTGGGACGACTCAAAAACAAAGAAATTGCCAAACTCCTCAAGCACGACGTTTCCTTTTGAGAATTTATCGCAGCACTTTGAGGTGTGGTAGCTATCAATGGTACCCATGAAGGGGCTCTTTACCTCCAGCTTGCTGAAATCCCAAACCACATCCTTACCGGAAACCCCGGGTTCAACATAATTAGTGAGCACCATTGGATTCTGCTGGTCGGCAAAGAAACCATGCGTTTCCTGGGTTAGGGTCACCTGAGCCATCAATGAAAAGGTACTACCCACGATTAAAGTTGAGAGTATAAGTTTTTTCATAATCTTACCATTTTTTTGTTTCTTAACAAATATAGGGTATCGGATATGGAAAATCAAGGGGTATGTGATGATACCAGCAAGTAAATGGGACGATGAACAGTTTATGAGCCAGAATGGTTAAGGGAAAAATATATGGGATAAAACGGTTTGAAAAAGGCTTATTGAAAAAAATAATTTATGGCTACAAATCACGTTTCCGCATCAGGAAGAATGAAACCGACGTGAAAATTAATATGTAGCCAATAGCAAATGCTACTTTTTCAGGAATTGAGACTACGCTTTCAAGGCTTTCGAGCGAATTCAGGGTATCGGGTGAGAACTGCGAATTGGCAGAAAGCATCGTAGCCATAATTCCAAGAAAATCGGGCATGGGGGTTAGGTTCGAGATGATTTTCACAGGCAGATGGTTGGCTACTGAGTCGGATAGGGATAAACGGATAATGGGCTCAATTAGCCCAAAGTATAGCAAGTATAGCACAATAGAAAGTGCGATGTTGCGGATCAGAGTAATGAATAGGAGCGCAAGCGACAGGTATCCCAGGATTTGAACGAAAAGAATCAGTACATACTGGTAACCCGTGAACATCGCTTCGCCGAATGTCAATACGGGAGTGGCCAGAAAAGCTAGCACGGTAACCAAAATTACAACATAAAATGCGATAAGTAGCGATAGAATCAGCTTGGCTGCAAACATTTGGTTACGGGTAAACCCATCGAGTAGCTGCCGGCGGTAGGTGCCAAAAAGATAATCGTTTCCTATCAGTATGATGAATAAAAGGGAAAGGATAAGGTTAAACCAGCTCGCAAGCCAAGCTACCGTACCCCACGCGTAAGGCTGTGAGAGCAAAATGTTCGATTCAACACCATTAAAGCTCAACGTGGCTTTGTTGGCCACTACAAGTACAAGGAAATAAAGTAACCCATGAAGGGTTAAAAGAACCCACGATGTTGCGTAACCGAAAACTTTTATGATCTCAGCCTTGAATATTCTGACCATTTTACTTCCCTTTTGCTTTAACCAGCCTTACAAAAAACTCTTCGAGGGTTAGATTACGAATTTCTAGTCTATTTACCCGAACACCAGCACTAACCAGCAGGTTCATAAAATCTGAAGATTGCAGGTTCTCTGCAAACAGCAGAGAGACCTGATGGTTTTGCTGGTTTAGCAGCTCAAACGAGGGGTTAGCCGTAATAAAGCCTTTCATCACATCAGGGTTCTCAACCTCAAGAATGGCAACCTTTTCCGCGGTAAGCAGTTCAGGCACGGAACCCGAGGCTATCAGCTGACCGGCCTTAAGTATGGCCACATGGGTACAGGTACGTTGAACCTCATCAAGATTATGGCTAGCCAGAATAATGGTTTTGCCTGCCAGCCCAAGCTCACGAATCAGGTCTCTAACCGCCACAATGCCAACAGGATCTAACCCATTGGTTGGCTCATCGAGCACAACAACTTCGGGATTTCCAAGGATAGCCTGTGCGAGAGCCAAGCGCTGTTTCATGCCAAGTGAAAATGCGGAGACCTTAGTTTTCAGGTTTACAGTCAGCCCTAACCTATCAACCACAGGATAAATGGCTGACTGGTCGATGCCCTTGGCCAGGGTGCTCAAACGTAAATTATCCTCCAGGCTTAAATAAGGGTAGTAATTGGGAACCTCCACCAGTGCCCCGATCTTCTGCCTGGGGATAACACCGTTTGGGTGGGAGAACCACGAAAAGCTTCCGCTGTTTTGGCTTCGGAGGCCAAGAATTACTGAAAGTAGAGTTGTTTTACCGCTCCCATTTGGGCCAAGTATTCCAACTACGCTACCCTTTTCAACGCTCAGCGATACTCCATCAAGGGCCAAAGTAGAGCCATAACGTTTACCGATCCGATTTATGGAAAGTACCAATGACATCAGGTTCAAATTGATTAGTTGCCTAGTTCTGACATGAACTTGATGCGCATCAGGCGAACTTCTTCCTCAGTAATATCTTCATCGCCCAGGGCTGCCATTGCCTCCTCGATACTCTCGGTTTGAGCCTCGTTACGGAAGTAATCAAAAATTTCGTCCTGTTTATCCTCATCAATCACCTTATTGATGTAGTAGTCAAGGTTGATGCGGGTGCCAGAGTTGACAATGGCTTCAATCTCTGTAAGGAGCTCATCCATGTCGAGGTTCTTGGCCTCAGCAATATCCTCTAAATCGAGCTTACGGTCGATGCTTTGAATGATGAAAACCTTCAGGAGCGACTTGTTGGCCACCGACTTCACCACCATATCCTGTGGGCGGATAATCTCCTTTTCCTCCACGTAGGCCTTGATAAGCTCCACGAACTCCTTACCAAAACGCTTGGCTTTACCGGCACCCACACCGGAAATGTTTTGAAGCTCATCGATGGTAATGGGGTACTGAATGGCCATGTCCTCCAACGAGGGATCCTGGAAGATAACAAATGGCGGCAGATTCATCTTTTTAGCCACCTTTTTACGAAGCTCCTTGAGCATGTTCAGCAGCTCATCGTCGGCTGCACCAACGCCTGCTTTATCGGGCGATAATCCTATTGCCTCATCGTCATCACCCTCCTCGTAACGCTGGTCAAGGGTAAAGAGTACCTCGTGCGGATTTTCAAGGAATTCCTTACCCTTCTGGGTGATAAGTAGCAACCCGTAGTTCTCGATATCCTTATCGATGTACTTCATCACTAAAGCCTGGCGAATGATTGAGTTCCAGAACATGGGCTCCTTATCAGAGCCCTCGCCAAAAGTATCGAGCTGGTTATGCTTGTATGATTTAACCGTAGCGGTAACGTTACCGGTCAGAATGTTTACAACATGATCGGCTTTAAATTTCTGATTAACTGCCACTATGGTCTCCAGAACCATCTGCAGCTCTTCCTGACCATCGAACTGGGTTTTGGGGTTCAGGCAGTTGTCGCAGGAGTTGCAGTTCTCCTCGGTGTACTCCTCGCCAAAGTAGTTGAGCAGGGTTTTGCGGCGGCAAATTGAAGACTCGGCGTAGGAAACGGTTTCCAGCAGCAACTGCTTACCGATTTCTTGCTCCGATACGGGTTTACCTTGCATAAACTTCTCAAGCTTCTGTATATCCTTGTAGCTGTAAAAGGTGATGCACTGCCCTTCGCCACCATCACGACCGGCACGGCCGGTTTCCTGGTAGTAGCCTTCAAGGCTCTTGGGTATATCGTAGTGTATTACGAACCGAACATCGGGTTTGTCGATTCCCATTCCAAAGGCAATGGTGGCCACAATTACATCAACCTCCTCCATCAGGAACTTATCTTGGTTCTCGGAGCGGGTATTGGCGTCCATACCGGCATGGTAAGGCAATGCTTTAATACCATTGACCTTGAGAATCTCGGCCATCTCCTCAACCTTCTTACGGCTCAGGCAGTATATGATACCCGATTTCCCGGGGTTGCTTTTGATGTACTTAATGATTTCCTTAACTGCATTCTGCTTTGGACGTACCTCGTAGTACAGGTTTGGCCTGTTGAACGATGATTTGAACACCGTTGCATTCAGCATGCCCAGGTTTTTCTGAATGTCGTGCTGAACCTTAGGGGTTGCTGTAGCGGTAAGGGCAATTAACGGGGCACTTCCTATCTCATTGATTATTGGACGGATACGACGATACTCGGGTCTGAAATCGTGCCCCCACTCCGAGATACAGTGAGCCTCGTCGATGGCATAAAAGGAGATTTTAACCTGACGAAGAAACTGAATATTCTCCTCCTTGGTAAGTGATTCCGGTGCCACGTAGAGCATCTTGGTGATGCCCGACATGACATCATCCTTAACCTTTTGAATCTGACTTTTATTGAGTGACGAGTTCAGGAAGTGAGCCACACCATCCTCCACCACAAAGCTTCGCATATTATCAACCTGATTCTTCATGAGGGCTATGAGTGGAGATATGATTATAGCGGTGCCATCGAGGATTAGAGCAGGCAGCTGGTAGCACAACGATTTACCACCACCGGTGGGCATAAGGACAAAAGTATCGTTACCCGCCAGAACATTGTGAATTATGGCTTCCTGATTTCCCTTAAACGTTGTAAATCCGAAATACTTATTCAAGTACTCCTTTAGCGACACTTCCGATGCGTTCACTTTCATTTTGTTAGATTCCCCTGACTTGTATTTAGCTTTTGTTAATAACCTGTCAAAACACTAAAATAAAAAAAGCAATACTTTTGCTTTAAGTAAAGATACAAATTTTCCCAAAAAAAAGGTTCGCAATTAGTGTCTTTTAACAAAAGGGTGTCAAAGTTAATAAAAAAGATCATACAATGAACAACCAGATAAAAACACTTGCAGTTGAAACCATCAAGGCCGAAGCTACTGCCATTGAGAAGCTTGCCGATTACATAGACGACAACTTCATAAACACCGTTACCGAAATATACAATAGTAAAGGACGTGTAATAGTAACAGGCATTGGCAAGAGCGCCATTATAGCCAGTAAGATTGTTGCAACCCTGAACTCTACGGGCACACCGGCTATTTTCATGCATGCTGCCGATGCCATACATGGCGATTTGGGGATTATTCAGACCGATGACATCATTATTTGCCTATCAAAGAGCGGAAACACTCCGGAGATCAAGGTTCTGGTACCCCTTATCCGCAACCTGGGCAACCGGCTGGTGGCCATTGTTTCCAACACCGACTCATACCTTGCCCAGAAGGCTGACTACGTGTTGCGAGCCACCGTTGAACGCGAAGCTTGCCCGAATAACCTTGCCCCTACCTCCAGTACCACCGCCCAGCTCGTAATTGGCGATGCACTAGCAGTTTGCTTGCTTAAGCTTAGGGGTTTTACTCCTGCCGATTTTGCTCGGTTTCACCCAGGTGGTTCTTTAGGAAAGAAGCTTTACATGCGGGTATCGGATATCTTTACGGAAAACAATGTTCCACGCGTGCACCCCAATGATCCCATCCCTTCGGTAATCATCGAAATATCCTCAAAACGACTGGGTGCAACGGCCGTTATCGAAGATAACAACAGAGTTGTTGGTATTATTACCGATGGCGACCTGCGCCGTATGCTTCAGAAGAATATGAACATTGAAGGTCTTACCGCCAAGGATATCATGTCAACAACCCCCAAAACAATTGCTCCCGATGAGCTGGCCATCAATGCTTTTCATCTGATGGAACAACACAAAATTACCCAGCTGCTGGTAATTGAAAACGGAAAGTACCTGGGCGTAATCCACATACACGATATCCTCAGGGAGGGGATTGTTTAACAAACCCATCGATATGAATGGACGGTCGGAAATGACCTTTCTGGAACACCTAAAAGAGCTACAGCGGGCTCTGCTTAAAGTTGTTTTTGGTGTAGCTGCTGCATGTGTTATAGCTTTTATCGTGGGCGATAGGATTCTCAACCTGATAGTTTATGTTTCGCCTCCGGACTTTATTACCAACAGGTTACTTTGTAATCTTGCCGCTGAGGTGAACTCACCCAAACTCTTGATAAATCAAGTATTGCTTGCATTCACCAATATTGAGTTGCCCGGTCAGCTTATGCTTCACCTTAACCTTGTATTAATTGGCGGTGTTGTTCTATCGTTACCCTATACCCTTGAAGTACTCTTTAACTTCATTAAACCAGCACTAAAAGCTAAGGAACGAATCGGCTCCAGGAAATTTACCACATTAGTAATCAGCCTTATTGTATTGGGTTTACTATTCGGATACTTTATCATTGCCCCAATATTTGTGCATTCTGCGGTAAACTACGCCCTCCCACCTCAGATAGTGAACCAAATTACCATCCAGTCGTTTACTAGTTCCGTAAGCCAAACAGTTTTAGCCTTGGGAATTGGATTTGAGCCACCCCTTATAATACAGTACCTGACTAAATGGCAGGTTTTTAAACCTGAAGGGCTTAGTAAAAATTGGCCTATAGCTGTAGTTTTACTTTTGACAACATCTGCCATTATAACACCACCCGATGTGTTTAGTATGATAGTTGTAGCCCTTTCGCTATGGTTGCTTTACGAATTTACGCTACTGCTAACAAGAAAAAAGATTGCCCATTAAGCCTGTTACCTATGAAAAGGATTTTTTTTTGTTTTTTTTCACTTTTAATTTGTTCAGATCTTCTTTTTGGACAAGGGCAGATTACAAAGATTAGGGGAAAAGTATATGACTCTCAAACCAATGAACCCCTACCCTATGTAAACGTTTCATTCAAAGGACTAACCATTGGCACCATCACCTCCGAAAGTGGTGAATTTTTCCTGGAATCGCGCACAGCCAGCGATACGCTGGTTGTCTCATTTGTTGGGTATCAACCCAAAAGGATTGCCATAAAGAAGGGTGTTTACCAGGAACTAAACGTAAAACTTGAACCCGAGGCAATTGAAATCGCAGCTGTTATCGTAAAACCTGGCGAGAGTCAGGCAAACCGAATTATCCGAAACATCATTAAGAATAAAGACCGGAATAACCCTGCAAACTACACATATAGCTGCAAGAGCTACAATAAAATTCAGGTTGATATAAACAATATAGATGAGGATATAAAGAAACGTAAAGTTTTCAATCAGTTCCAGTTTATTTGGGATTACGTTGACACGAACGCTATTACAGGAAAAACCTACCTTCCTATTTTTATAACTGAGTCGATATCGGATTACTACTACAGCGCTAGCCCAAAAATGGAAAAAGAAGTAATCAGGGCAACCAAGATGTCGGGGGTAAACAACGAAAGCGTAGCGCAATTTACAGGAAAAATCTACCAGAGTGTAAACATCTACGATAACTACATCAACATATTCGACCAGGGGCTGGTAAGCCCGATTGCCAACGTGGGACTGCTATACTACAAGTACATCTTGCTCGATAGCGCGTACATCGGGAACCGATGGTGTTACCAAATCTCCTTTAAACCCCGAAGGAAAATGGAACCCACCTTTACCGGTGATCTTTGGGTAAACGACAGCACCTGGGCTATAGTGAAAGTTCAGGTAAGGCTGGCAGAAATGGTTAACCTGAACTTTGTTAACGACATGGTGGCCACCGCTGAGTTTACCCCCCTGAACGATACGCTATGGTTTCCCAAGCAAATGACCCTTTTTGTTGACTTTAACCTGACCGATAAAACTACCGGTTTCTTTGGCCATAAAACCATCTCGTACAGCGATGTTAGGCTAAATGCTGGTTTCCCAACGGAAATTGTAAATATGCCCACCAACCTGAAAGTAGAAGAAGGAGCGCTAAACCAGCGTGAAGAGTTTTGGTCAGAAGCACGCCCCTTTGAGCTAACACCAAAGGAAGCAGGCATATACCAGATGGTTGACTCCATTCAGCAGGTTCCCATGTATAAAACTTTTATCGACATCATCGACATGTTTGTAAACTACTACTACACAGTTGGCTACTGGGAGTTTGGGCCATACTACCAAACGTATAGCTTTAACGAGATAGAGGGAAACCGGTTTAAGGTGTCGGGCCGAACCAGCAACAAGTTTAGCCGAAAGGTGATGTTCAACGGGTTCCTGGCCTACGGCGACAAAGATGAACGCTTTAAATGGGGGGTTGGGTCGTTGTACATGATTAACAAAAACCCCAGAGAAGCGGTAAGCATCAACTACAAAAGCGATATTGAACAGCTGGGGCAAAGTCCTTATGCCCTTACCGAGGATAACATCCTAACCTCGTTCCTCCGTCGCAACCCGAATAACAAGCTCACCCTGGTTAAAGATTTCACGGCTTACTACGAAAAAGAATGGTTTGTCGGTTTATCGAACAAACTCACTTTCAGTCACCGAATTATATACCCAACCGATTTTATCCCTTTTATACCGATTAATGGTTCCGGTGAACTAAAAAGTATAACCACCTCCACTGTTACGCTTAACACCCGGTGGATTAAGGATGAGCGGTACGTATCGGGCGAGTTTGAAAAGGTAAGCCTTGGCAGCGACTGGCCCGAAATTAACCTGAATATTACCAAGTCGTTCAAAGGATTTGCCGGCTCCGATTTCGATTTCTGGAAAGTTCACCTGAACTACTACCACAAGTTTAACGTAAACCCGATTGGCTACTCCCGCTTTATAGTTGATGCCGGAAAGATATTCGGCAAGGTACCCTATCCGCTTCTGCAGCTTCACGAGGGAAACGAAACCTACGCATTCGACAGGTATGCCTTCAACATGATGAATTACTACGAATTTGCCTCCGACCAATATTTGAGCCTCTATCTAGAACATCACTTCCAGGGCTTTTTCCTAAACAGATTCCCTTTGTTACGTAGGCTTAAGTGGCGCGAGGTGGCAACTGCAAAGTACCTGATAGGAAGTATAAGTAACGAGAACAAGCAGGTTCTGCAGTTCCCTGTTGGATTAGGCGAGGTTTCTAAACCCTACATGGAGGTTAGCGCCGGTGTAGAAAACATCTTTAAGGTGATTAGAGTTGATGCCCTTTGGCGTTTAACCCACCTGGATAACCCGAATATTCAACCTTTTGGTATTCGGGTAGGATTACAAATCATATTCTAACCCACCAACTATGAGTTACGATTTTAATCAGCTCATTAACCGCGAAAACACGGCGTGTGTAAAGTTCGATTTAAGACAAACCATATTTGGCAAACCCGATGTGCTACCCATGTGGGTTGCCGATATGGACATTGCAACACCCGGCTTTATCATCGAAGCTATACGCGAACGGCTAAAGCATCCTGTGTTTGGCTACACTTTCAGGGATAACGAATATATCAATGCTATTAAATGGTGGTATAGCAATCGGCACATCTGGGATATTAAAGGCGAATGGATTGATTTTTGCCCGGGCGTGGTTTCAGGTTTAAGCCATGCCATCAGGGCTTTTACCAGCCCCGGCGATCACATCATCATTCAACCTCCGGTTTACCGGCCGTTTTTCACAACGGTTACCAACAACTCCCGTAACCTATTGCTCAACCCTCTCCTTGAGGTCGAAGGAAATTATACCATGAACCTTGAGCAGCTCGAAGAATTAGCCTCGCAGGGAGCTAAAATGCTTATTCTCTCCAACCCGCATAATCCGATAGGCAAGCTATGGGGTAGCGAAGAACTTCTGAAGTTAGGCGAGATTTGCCTACGCCATAACATTATCATCGCTTCGGACGAAATCCATTCCGACCTCATATATCCCGGTAAAAAACACTGCTCCATTGCAACGCTCAACCAGAAACTGGCAAACATAACGGTTACATTCTCATCGATGAGTAAAACCTTTAACCTGGCCGGACTTGCCAGTGGGTTTGTTATAATCCCCAACGCCGAACTTAAGGCTAAATACGCCAAGGAACTGGAAGCCAGCGGAGCCGGTATGGGCAATATTTTTGGCATTGAAGCGCTGAAAGCAGCCTATACTCCAAAGGGTGCAGAATGGATGGAAAAGTTGATGCTTCACATCAATTCGAACTGGCAGGTTATGAGCCAAGGGGTTTCAAAGTACAACAAGCTTAAACTGGTTCAGCCCGAAGCAACCTACCTGGTATGGGCCGACTTCAGACAAACAAACCTTTCAGACGCGAACCTCAATAGCTTACTGGTGCACCAAGCCGGTTTAGGCTTTAGTCCCGGAACGGAGTATGGTGCAGAAGGAAGTGGTTTTCAACGGATAAACATAGCGTGCCCCAGGCATACCATTGACGATGCAATTCAACGTCTCGCATCAATTTCAAAATACTTAGCATAAACAGACTGTCCAACTACAATAATTTTTCATCTGCCATTGAACCAAACCTCATCCACAATGGTTTAATGAATCAGATGCTGTTGCCTTTTTCCCTTTTTTTGGCTATATTTATAGTAGAAAAATTTTTACCATGCGTATCGTCTTGCTACTCTTTACTGCACTCCTAACACAACCGGGTTTATGTATTCCGGCTAATACTGATATTCCTGATATATCGTCGAGAATAACCGAGCTGAACAGCCAAATCAAACAGGAGCAGTTCGGAAAAGTGTCAGGAATTGTAGTACTAAATAACAAGGGTAAAAGTTTATACGAGCAGTACTATGGCTTTTCAAGCCGATACAGCCTAAACCCAATAAGCTCTGTTACCAAAAGCATAACCTCAATTGCCCTGGGCATTTGTATTGATCGAGGATTAATTGCGAGCATTGATGAACCAATATGGAAGTACTTCCCGGAATACTCTGACCAATTCGGTAAACAACCATTTAAGAAAGCTATCACCATAAAACATTTACTTAATCAAACTACCGGATTAAAATGGGATGAATGGTTTTTCCCATACAACTACGCTTCAAACAGCCTTATTGCACTTCTGGAAACTAAGGAAAACCGGATTGAAAAGTTTTTCAATTTACCGAGAGACACCACTCCGGGCGTAAAGTTCAGCTACAACAGCCTATCATCTCAGGTTATTGCCGAGATTGTAAGTAGGGTAAGCGGCATACCATTCAAACAGTTTGTTATAGAAAACATCTTTAACCCCCTTCACATTGATAGCTTTACCTGGGATGAGTACCCCAATAATCCCTCTCCTGCATGGGGAGGCATTTCGCTTTCTACCCCCGACATGGCCAAAATCGGACTTTTAATGCTTAACAATGGGAAATATAAAAACCACCAGGTTGTATCGGCTGAATGGGTTAAAAATACGTTGAGCGTACAATCCGTTTTTGAAGGAAATACCGGCTATGGATTACACTGGTGGGTTGAGCATCAACCTAACTCCCCCCTGATGTTCTATGCTGCTGGCTACGGCGATCAGTACGTGTTCATTGTTCCCGAAAAAGAGCTGGTGATTGCCATCAACTCGCAGAACTTTTCCGACTACCACTGGCCTAAACCAGTAATTGAAATTGCAAGAACCATTGCAAACGCTATCTGAAATTAATTAACCCCTAATACCTAAAGCCATGACAAAGCTAACAACTAACTACATGGGAATAGAGCTGAGGAATCCGCTAATAGTAGGAGCCTCATCGCTCACCTCAAACATCGACACCCTGAAAGCTATTGAGAAGGCCGGTGCAGGCGCCGTTGTTTTTAAATCGCTATTCGAGGAACAGATACAGCTCGAGGAACTGGAAATGGAAAATGAGCTTGAGGAGTACAACGAGCGCCATGCCGAAATGGTAAAGCTTTTCCCAACGCTTAAGCATGCCGGCCCGGCCGACCATCTTGCCAAGCTCAAGAAAGCGAAGGAAACTCTTGGCATACCCATTATCGGAAGCCTAAACGCCATGCACCCCGACACATGGAGTGAGTACGCTCAGGCTATTGCCGATACCGGCGTAGATGCCCTTGAGCTGAACTTTTACACCACCCCGAAAGATTTTGAGGTGGAGGGTAAAACTATTATTCAATCGCAGGTTGAAACGCTGATTAGCGTAAAGGAGAAGGTAAAGATTCCCATCAGCGTTAAGCTAAGCCCGTTCTACACTAACCCGCTGGATGTAATCCGACGGTTCGATGAAACCGATGTGGACGGCTTTGTACTGTTTAATAGGTTGTTCCAACCCGATATTGACATTGATAAAGAGGAATTGGTTCAAACCATCATCCTAAGCGATGCCAGCGACCACCGCTTGCCACTCCGCTTCACGGGTCTGCTCTACGGGCACATCGCAGCCGATATTTGTGCTGCAACCGGCATTATGAACGGCCACGATGCCGTTAAAATGATACTTGCCGGCGCAAATGCGTTCCAGGTGGTGAGCACCCTATACAAGAATGGCATTGACCATATCACTGAGATGCTTGCCCAAATTGAAAGCTGGATGAATAAGAAAGGGTATAAATCCCTGGACGATTTTAGGGGTAAGCTGGCCAAGAAGAACCTGCACGACCCCTTTGCATACCGTCGCGCCCAGTACGTTGATATCCTGCTCCGCTCCAACGAGATTGTTAAAACCAATACGCTGAAGTAGGCCCTAGAAGCTAGTATTAAAAAGAAAGCCGGCAAAAGCTGGCTTTCTTTCTTTGGCAAACTACCTCCAGCTCCTGTCGAACGCCAGGTAGAGTTTGAATGAAACCCCGTGGTTAAATAGTACTCCAGTAAAATCAAGACCTAAATCATCGCTATTATTAGCATTGTACCCAAATGGAAAGAAGGCGGTACCCTCAAGGTCATAACCAACCGCAAAAACCATCAACGATGGTCCGGTTTTCACGTAGTAGCGCAGCCCTACTGATAGGAAGTAATGAACGTTAACATTAAAAGAATTGGGCGAAGTAACCTCACGGCCCGGATTCAGCGCTTCGGCCATATTTATACTGTACGACGTTAGCTTTCCGGAACCGAAACCTATCCTATCCTCTGTGGCAGCATATAGGGCCAACTTCATGGGAGGCATACCCGGTATTACTCCATGTTTTGCCCCGGTTTGGCACAGATATCTAAGCATATCGAACCCTCCGCTTAAATTATAAGATTTAATTTTATAAAGCGGATCGTAAACGGGTTTTCCGAACTTCATATCTTCTGCAGGATTCCCTTCGGTGGTTAGCGTGGCTATCTCCACCGGAAAACCCATTGACGTGTAACCAAATCCCCAGTAAAAACCCATATTCTCTTCAACTGCATCTGACTTCCATTCCCCATCAACATACCTCTTCTTTTTGAAATTCTTAAGCAGATCGATATTGAAATAGGAATTACTGAAATCAAGCTGATTGTAGTAACTGCCGGGAGGTAGCTCGCCGCTCCAGTGCAATGTTCCTGCAATATTTGAGCCTTGAATCTTTAGCCAGTACCCTTTAAAACCAAGATACCCGCCCCACCGGTATGCCTTGCTGATAATGTTGTTCTCGAACTGAGCGCCTAACCCCAACCGAAGCCCAATACGCCGAATGGCAAAGTTGCCCTCCACGCTCATCATCGATGAAGTTTTAAAATCCACAGTAAGGGGTTTTCCAATTGCCGAGTGTTGGGTGTAACGCACAAACCAGCTAAGCTTAGGAACATACCATATCCCTACAAAAGCAGGCAATGTATCCTTTGAACTTGCTTGTAACGACAAGGAGAAAGGAGCCAAAAGAACTAAGAGTAACAATACTTTTTTCATGGGTAATTAGTATTGGCGTTAGCAATCTCAACTAAATGAAGCACAAAGGACAACTTCAATATTACCACAATATAACTTACTATCGCACTAAGTGTCCGAATATTTTTAGAAATGCTGAATGCTTTTTACTGATTGTGAGAAATATGGGCGAAAGCAAGCTTAACTGTTGATAAATAAGTATGTATTTTGATTTGGAACGCATCAAAGCTGACGGGTTAATTGGTTAACTTCGCAGTAGCGTCTTACTTGTAAAGTTACATAATATCAGGCAAATAGCATAATCATTACACTAATGGGTCAGTTTGTTCATCTGCACGTGCACAGCCATTACTCCATTCTGGATGGGGCTTCGAGCATCGATCGGCTAATATCAAGAGCTAAAGAGCTGGGAATGCCCGGCATAGCTTTGACCGACCATGGAAACATGTTTGGAATCAAGGAGTTCCTATCCAAAGTGGGAAAAACCAACAGTAAGGTTTCAGATGAAATCAAACAGATCAGGTGCGATATGGAAACCCTTCAGGGTGAGTCTGAAAGGGGAGCCGACGTAAAGGAGAAGCTCGTTGAGCTTCAAAAAAAGCTTCAGGAAGCCGAGGCAAATCTGTTCAAGCCCATTGTAGGTTGTGAAACCTACGTGGCCAAGAAAAGCCGTTTTGACCGTACCGATAAGGAGGATAGGCATAACTTTCACCTGATTTTGCTTGCCAAGAATAAGGAGGGCTATCATAACCTGATGAAGCTGGTGAGCTATGGCTACACCGAGGGGTTTTACTACAAGCCCCGTATAGACAAGGAACTACTGCGAAAGTACGGCAAGGGGCTCATCGCCTCGAGCGCCTGCCTAGGTGGTGAAATTCCTCAGGCCATTCTAAACGGAGATTTGGAAGAAGCCGAACGTTTGGTAAACGAGTACAAGGAAATCTTTGGCGATGACTTCTACCTTGAGCTGATGCTGCACAAGTCGGGTGAACCCAGAATTGACTTTGATGTTTACGAAAATCAGCTTAAGGTTAACAAGGCCCTACTAGAGCTATCGAAAAAAACCGGAGTGAAATGCATTGCCACCAACGATGTGCACTTTGTGATGGCCGACGATGCATCGGCTCACGACATACTTATCTGCCTGAATACCGGTAAGAAGCTAAACGAAACAAACCGGATGCGCTACACCTTTCAGGAATACCTGAAAAGTGAAGAGGAGATGCTCGCCCTTTTCCCCGATTGCCCTGAGGCAGTAAGCAACACCATGGAAGTATTCAACAAGGTTGAATTTTACGATATTTCCAGCAAGCCTATAATGCCCTACTTCCCCCTACCCGATGGATTTACCGATGATAATGACTACTTACGCTACCTCACCTATGAGGGTGCCAAACAGCGATGGGGTGATAATCTGAGCGAGCAGGTGAAGGAGCGACTGGAGTTTGAGCTGGGTGTAATTGCACGAATGGGTTATCCCAGCTACTTTCTGATAGTTTGGGACTTCATCAAAGCGGCGCGCGAGCTTGGTGTATCAGTAGGCCCTGGACGTGGCTCGGCTGCCGGCTCTGCAGTTGCATACTGCTTACGCATCACCGATATCGATCCAATAAAGTACGACCTGCTGTTTGAGCGCTTCCTGAACCCCGAGCGAGTATCGATGCCCGATATCGACATCGACTTTGACGAGGACGGTCGTGAGGAAGTGCTTCAATACGTGGTGAACAAGTATGGGGCAAAGCGAGTGGCTCACATCGTAACATTCGGCACGATGGCCGCCAAATCGTCCATCAAAGATGTGGCCCGCACCATCGACCTGGACCTACCCTCAGCCGAACGGCTAGCCAAGATGGTACCCGAGCGGTCAGGTATCACCCTCGAAAAAGCCTTTGAAGAGGTGCCTGAGCTGGAAAAGGAGAAAAAGTCCGATAACCCGCTTATCAGAACCACCTTAAGCCACGCACAGGTGCTTGAGGGAACAGTGCGCCAAACCAGCGTGCATGCCTGCGGTATTATCATTGGCCGCGACGACCTTGAAGAGTACATCCCCTTATGTACCAACTCCGAGGCTAAACTCTTTGTTACCCAGTATGAAGGGACACATGTAGAGGACATCGGGTTACTCAAAATGGACTTTCTGGGGTTAAAGACCCTTTCCATTATTAAGGATACCCTATTGCTGATAAAGGAATCGACCGGAAAATGGGTTGACATAGATAACATCCCGCTCGACGACCGCAAAACCTTTGAGCTCTTCTCAAAAGGTGAAACCACCGCCATTTTCCAGTTCGAGTCGCCCGGTATGAAAAAATACCTAAGAGCACTTCAACCCAACCGTTTCGAAGACCTCATTGCCATGAACGCTCTGTACCGTCCGGGTCCCATGGATTACATTCCCAGCTTTGTGAACCGCAAGCATGGAAAAGAACCCATAATTTACGACATCCCCGAGATGGAGGAAGTACTGAAAGACACCTACGGTATTACCGTTTACCAGGAGCAGGTGATGCTCCTATCCCAGAAGCTGGCCGGATTTACCAAGGGGCAAGCCGACGCGCTGCGCAAAGCCATGGGTAAAAAGCTCAAAAAGGTAATGGATGAGCTCAAGGAGAAGTTCATTGAAGGATGCAAAAGCAAGGGCTACGACATCAAAAAGGTTGAAAAGATATGGACGGACTGGGAGTCGTTCGCCGAGTATGCCTTCAACAAGTCGCACTCCACATGCTACGCCTATGTGGCCTACCAAACCGCTTACCTCAAAGCCCATTACCCCAGCCAGTTTATGGCTGCCGTGCTGAGCCGGAACCTTTCCGACATCAAAAAGATTACCACCTTCATGGATGAATGCCGGCGTATGGGCATTCAGGTACTCGGACCCGATGTGAACGAGAGCCAGATTAAGTTCGCCGTTATGGCCAATGGCGATATTCGTTTTGGCCTGGGTGCCATAAAGGGTATGGGCGAGAATGCCGCCCAAAACATTATTGAAACCCGAAACCGTAGCGGCAAGTTTAAAGATATCTACGACTTTTTCGAAAGGGTGAACCTGCAAACCGTAAACAAGAAGAACCTTGAGGTACTAGCCGTTGCAGGTGCATTCGACAGCCTAATTCAGTTCGATAGGAGTATATTCTTTTCAACCGATACCAAAGGGGCATCGTACCTTGAGATGCTGATGAGATACGGAACAAGAGTGCAATCGGAAAAAAACAGCAGTCAGCAATCGCTTTTTGGGGCGGCTGCCGGTTTCGAGGTTCCTAAACCCATTCCACCAAAGGTGGATGCCTGGCCAACCATTGAAAAGCTGAATAAAGAAAAGGAGGTTATCGGAATCTACCTTTCGGCTCATCCGCTCGATGAGTTTCGGTTTGAAATTGAAAACCTCTGCAATGTGAACATCGCCGACCTCAAAGCCAACATGGAACAGTACAGGGAACGCGATGTGTGCATTGCCGGTATGGTGATAGGTTCAAAAATAGATACCGGTAAAAACGGCAAACAGTACGGACGAATAACCCTTGAAGACTATACCGACTCCATGGACATCATGCTCTTCGGAAAAGATTTTGAAACCTACCGAAACTTCTGCTATAACGGCTACTACATCATGGTACGAGGCAGAGTTCAGCCCAAATCCTACAAACCCGATGAGCTGGAGCTACATATCAAATCAATCAACATGCTCTATGAAGTTAGGGAAAAGATGATTAAGAGCATCACCCTGAATATCCCCCTCAGCGATGTGAATGATATTCTGGTTGATGATATTCTAAAATACGCCCAACGTGATAAAGCTCGAATTACCCTTAGGTTTAAGGTGTACGACCCGGAACACCAGATTTCCGTCGACATGTTCTCAAGGGCTTACCGCGTGAACATCACCAAAGAGTTTGTGACGTTCCTAAACGATAACGAGATTAGCTATAAAGTGACGGTAGATTAAACATTAAATGGTTTTTTTGGTTTAATTTTGCATTACGGTAATTTGTAACTCTAACAACTAAATAATACACAAGTATGGCATTAGCAGTAACCGATGCAAATTTTGACGAGCTCGTACTCAACTCGGGGAAACCCGCAATGGTAGATTTCTGGGCTGAATGGTGTGGCCCATGCCGAATGATTGCCCCCTACGTGGAGCAAATGGCCGAAGAGTATAAGGACAAAGCAGTGATAGCTAAGGTTGATGTTGACAGCAACCCTGGCATTGCAGCACGATACGGCATCCGTAACATTCCAACTGTACTCTTCTTTAAAAACGGGCAAATGGTTGACAAACAGGTTGGAGCTGTTCCCAAGAGTGCTCTAGTTGCAAAACTGGAAGCCCTACTTTAGTTGAAATATCCATACACTCTGGTCGGGTTATGGAATAGCCCGACCTTAGTTTTTTCTAAAAACTTAGATACATGAAAATCTGTGTGTATTGTGCATCGAGCTCAAAAGTTGATGGTAAATACTTTGATGCCACAAGAATTTTAGCCGAGGATCTTGCGAAACGAAACATAACCGTTGTTTACGGTGGTGGTTCACAGGGATTAATGGGCTGCCTTGCCGACACAGCGCTTGCCCATGGTGGAAAGGTGATTGGAATCCTACCCCGCTTTATGGAGAAGGTGGAATGGGGACACAAGAATCTTACAGAACTAATACTGGTAAAAGATATGCACGAGCGTAAACGGCTGCTGATTCAGGATGTTGACGCAGTTGTCGCGCTTCCCGGGGGGTGTGGCACCCTGGAAGAACTTATGGAGGTTATAACGCTTAAACGACTTGGTAAATTTACTAAGCCCATTATCATCCTTAATACCGATAATTTTTACCATCACTTGAAGCTCCTGCTTCAGAAAATGATTGACGAACGCTTTATGCGGGTTGAGCATGGCGAGATTTGGCAGTTTGTGGACACACCACAAGAAATTTTACCCGCAATTGAGAACGCCCCATATTGGGACTCAGATGCCATTCACTTTGCTGCAGTGTAGGTATTAGCTAATGGATAGAAGTTAGACGACCGGGTTAAAACTTTTCCATTCATTACTGTAACAACCAAGCAGAACATAACCCTATTCATGTTAACAAAGCATTTTTTTAATCTGTTCCAGAGGTTTATTAACATATTCAGATATTTTAAACAACTTTGCGTCGTTTTTCTGTATTTCGATGAAAGATTTTACCACCGGTAACGAGGCTAAACACATATTCCGCTTTGCGCTACCCATGCTCATAGGAAATGTGTTCCAACAGCTATACAACGTTGTAGATAGCATCATTGTTGGGCGCTACCTTGGCGACCAAGCCCTGGCTGCAGTGGGAGCCTCGTTCCCGATAATCTTCATGGTTATTGCCCTAATCATAGGGATTGGCATAGGCTCATCGGTTGTTATCTCGCAATACTTTGGAGCCAAGAACTACGAAAAAGTTAAACGGGCATCGGACACCACCTACATCTTTCTGTTCTTTGCCGGTATAGCCATAACCATTATAGGTTTACTGAGCGGTGAATACATATTCAGGCTGATGCGGCTCCCCGAAGAGTTACTCCCCTCGGCAAAAACGTACCTGGACATTTACATGTACGGCATGGTGGTGATGTTTGGATTCAACTCCGTATCAAGCATATTGCGGGGTGTGGGCGATTCGAAAACCCCACTTTACTTTCTAATCGTTTCCACCTTATTGAATATCGCTCTCGATATTCTGTTTGTACTCGGATTTAAATGGGGAATAGCCGGAGCAGCATGGGCTACCGTTATTGCCCAAGCTTTCTCATTCATCATTGCAGCCCTCTACCTTGAACGACAGAAACACATGCTCCGCATAGGTTTCAGTAAAATAAAATTCGACTGGGAAATATTCCGGCAAACCGTTCGCATTGGCTTGCCTACCGGCATACAGCAAACCCTGGTAGCTCTTGGTGGAATGGCGCTAATGGGCATTGTAAATACCTTTGGCACTGAGGTAATTGCCGGATTCTCGGCCGCAAGCAGAATCGATTCACTTGCAGTAATACCCATCATGAACTTTGCCGCATCGCTTTCGGGTTTTGTTGGGCAAAATATCGGAGCAGGAAAAATTGACAGGGTAAAGCGTGGCCTTTGGGCCACCATCAAGATGTCAGCTGCATTCAGCCTGCTTATCACTTTAATAATCCTAATCTGGGGCGATAAGATGATGGTGGTGTTCACCAAAAACCCGCAGGTGGTTGATATCGGCTACCACTACCTAATGGTAGTAAGCATTTTTTATGTAGTCTTTTCCGTTATGTTTTGCATCAATGGACTACTGCGTGGTGCCGGGGCAGCCGTGATCCCCATGTACATAACCCTCCTCTCGCTCTGGGTTGTTCGAATTCCGCTGGCATACCTGTTAAGCTATACCTTTAACCTGGGAGAGGCAGGAATTTGGTGGTCAATCCCCATTGGTTGGATGATGGGAGCAATGGGTTCCATTCTCTACTACCTGCTCGGAAACTGGAAAAACAAGTCGGTAGTAAAGCCTCATCTTTCCGATGATGAAGACGTTGTCAATGATATTGTTTAATTCGCTGGCAGTTTGACCTACTCCTAAAAAATATTACCTTTGCACAACACAAAATTCTAAAAACATATGCTATGGCAAGTAAAAGGAATTTGAAAAAAGATTTCGACTACCTGGTTAGCGAGGTTATCAGCGATTGCTACACCTATATGCTTATTAACGGCGACAAGAAACGCGATGAGGCCATTGCAATCATCGAGTCCATACTCGATAAACGTAACGACCTCATTCACCGCATTAAGCACCCCGCCAAAAAGGATGACCGAAAGGCGGTTAAGAATCATTACCGCGAGGTTCAGAACGACATGCTCAAGGCCATCGACGAAAGCTTCACCAAGCTTAGCGAGCTGACAAAGTAGCGCATAAATTCCATTTATACAAAGCAAGCCCGGCTCGACACCGGGTTTTACTTTTTTATTAATTCACCTTCAAGTCTGCGTGATTTAATTCTTAACTTTGACCCCCAAAAAAACTAATATGGTTAAGGAATTCCGGCAATACTTCTCCGATATCAACCCGAAAGGGAATATCTACCTGATGTTGGTTTGGCGTTTTAACCTTTTAATGCTGATTTTTTCCCTCTGCAGGGTTCTGTTCTACCTATTCAACGTCGATTTTTTTCCAAACGTAACCAGCAAAGGGTTGCTCCGAATACTTGCGGGTGGGCTATGGTTCGATACCAGCGCCTTACTTTACACCAACCTTCTGTACTTTGTGCTATTCCTGATTCCTTTTACTTTCAGATATAACGCATGGTATCAGAAAGCGCTCAAATTTCTTTTTGTAATAACCAACAGTATTGCGATTGGAGCAAACTGTGCCGATTTTATCTACTTCCGCTTTACCATGAGGCGGACTACGGCTACCGTTTTTGATGAATTCAAGCACGAGACTAACTTTGGCTCCCTAATCCCCAGGTTTATTGCCGATTATTGGTACGTATTTCTGATTTGGATTGCCCTTACAGCTCTGCTGGTTTTGCTATATGGCCGTATCCGTCCGATAGTCAAAAGAAAAGGCTACAAGTTTCACCTGGTTTACGGCATAAATGGCATGGTTTTATTGCTGGTATTCGCCACGCTGATGGTGGGCGGAATGAGAGGTGGGTTCCGCCATAGCACCAGGCCTATCACCCTAAGCAATGCGGGGCAGTATGTATCGGAACCACTTGAGGCAGCAATAGTTCTCAACACTCCTTTTGCCATATACCGCACGCTTGGGAAAAAATCGCTGGTTAAGGTGGATTACTATAAAACTCCCGAGGAACTTGAAATTGCCTACACCCCCATTCACAAACCCGAACCCACAGATAGCCTGAAACGAATGAATGTGGTAATTTTTATACTCGAAAGCTTTGGGCGGGAATACATAGGCGCATACAACCAACACCTTAAAGAACAGGGTTATAATGGGTTTACCCCATTTCTGGACTCTCTGATTAATCATTCACTCTGGTACAGGTACTCATTCGGGAATGGGAGAAAATCGATTGATGGTATGCCTTCGGTGCTGGCAAGCATTCCCATGTTCGTGGAGCCTTACTTCTTAACCAGCTACTCCGGTAACAAAATCAACAGCATCGCGTCGCTGCTGAGGGCCGAGGGCTATCACACTGCTTTTTTCCATGGAGCACCAAATGGGTCAATGGGTTTCCAAGCATTTGCCAACGTAGCAGGTTTTGAGGAGTACTACGGGATGAGCGAATACCCTAATCCTAAGGATTTTGATGGTATGTGGGGCGTGTGGGACGAAGAGTTCTTCCAGTTTTTTGCCCAAAAGCTCAATGGGTTTCGCCAGCCCTTCTGTGCAGCGCTGTTTTCAGTTTCCTCGCATCATCCGTTCAAGGTTCCCGAACGCTACGAGGGGAAGTTCCCTAAGGGAACCCTACCCATCCATCAGTGCATTGCATACACCGATTACTCTTTAAAACGATTTTTCGAAACCGTTTCAAAGATGGAGTGGTATTCCAATACGCTCTTTGTGATTACCGCCGACCATCCAAACCAAACCTACTTTCCTGAGTATCAGACCAGTGTGGGCTCCTTTGCTGTACCCTTAGTTTTTTACCGCCCCGACAACAGCCTAAGTGGCCAAAAGGATGAACTCGCACAGCAAATTGATATCATGCCATCTATTTTAGGTTACCTGAACTACGGCAAGCCATTCGTTGCATTTGGGCGTAACATTTTCGATTCCAACACTAAACCTTTCGTAGTTAACTACACCAATGGTTGCTACCAGCTCTATCTGGATAGCCTCGCTCTTATTTTTGACGGCTCAAAAACAATAGGCCTGTACGACATAAGAACAGACCTGATGCTTGCCAAAAACCTTCAGAACCAGTTGCCTGATGCGGTAAAGCAGATGGAAAGCAAACTAAAAGCCATAGTTCAGCAGTACAATTCCAGAATGATTGAGGACAAATTGGTGGTCAGATAGGTTTAGTTGTAAACCCTAACGTAATCGCCATTCCATAAAACCCTGTAGCGTTTCAACGGGTATCCATCTTTTGGATACCCAAAATTTACCAGGTAGTAAACTGTATTGCAATGTGGGCAGGTAGCAGTACCTGAGCCATTGACATCCAGGTTAACCGAGTAGTTGATATCGATATGCTTTGGGCATGTTGCATCAAATGCGAGCAACTCGTTTTCGGCACTACGAAAAATAATTACCCCATTGCCCCGGTAACCATATCCATCAACCTTAACTGCTCCCATCACCACATTGAGATTCACATATGCCGGCTCCTTAAGATTGAACTCAAGGTTTACGGGTACATCGGGTATCACATCATCAATTTTATCATCGCAGGCACTAAAGCCAAACCAAAAGCTTGCAAAAAGCAAAATATAGATTATCTTTGTTTGCATACAACGATGTTGATTAACCGGAAACTTGGTCAAAGGTAAAAAAAAGGTTTGGTATCTGTTGCTAATAGTTATACTGCTTTTTACCGGATGTGGAAAGCAATTGGCACCATCGCCGATTCCGGCAACACCCGGAAAAACAGAACGGCAAATAAAGCGAGAGGAAAGATACAGGGCTTGGCAGGCCTACTGGCATAAACGTAAAACAGAGAAGCTTACCCGTAAGGCAAATGCCAAGTCCGAGAAAAGAAAACGGCAGGAGGCTAAAGTAGAGAAAAAAACTGCCGAAAGGCAACTTAAGAAACAGCACCCCGAGGTGCAACAGCGGATGAAGGAATCGCAGAAGGAAGCCGAGAAAAACAGACCTTACCGAACATTACGACAACGATTGCGTTTTTGGAAATATAAGTAAACCAAACAGTATGGACTTCGGAGATTTTATCTATATTATCATTGCTATTGCACTTGCAATACTCAATGCGGCAGCCAATAGCAAGAAAAAGAAAGCGGCCATGCAAAGAAAGCAAGAGGCAGCACCTATACCCACATCATCCGACGAGGATGAACTCAAACGAAAGCTGCAGGAGCTGCTCGGCCAGGAAGTGGTATTTGTTGATGAACCAGAAACCAAAACTGAAGCCGCACAGAGTCCACAAAGCCATGAAACTTCAGAGACTGCCTTTGATGAACAATGGCAGCACGAGGAGGCAGCAAGCACATACGAGTATTCCGAACCCCTTGACAAACCTTTATCCGAAGCGGAGCTTTACCCCATCCAGGAGCAAAAGCCTATTGATGTTTCAACCCCAGTGGAATACACCCCAATTGACATTGCTGAATCGAAGGTAGAAGGCCCCATTGGCGATTACGATTACCAGGAATCTTTCGATGCCAGCCTTGAACAAGTTGAGCCTGATGAAGAAAACGAAGGTGCGCATGAACAACAGATGGAACTTGCCAAGGAGTCCTTCTTAGCTGACTTTGACCCGGCAAAGGCTTTGGTTTACTCAGAAATTATCCGCCCAAAATTTTTTTAGCGCATTCAGTTTTTTTCAATTTATGATTTGATTTTTTATATCTTTGCAAGCAAAGAGTTCCGATTTCCCTGTCGGGATTCTTTTTTATTTCATACTAAGGAGGAAAAATGACAAAGGTAACCTATTTAACAGAGGAAGGCTTACAGAAACTTCGTAAAGAACTTGAGCACCTCAAGTCAGTTGAGCGTCCGGCAATATCACGAATGATAGCTGAAGCACGCGACAAAGGCGACCTATCAGAAAATGCTGAGTACGATGCTGCTAAAGAAGCCCAGGGTATGCTTGAGATGCGCATTGCCAAGCTTGAGGATTTGATTGCCAATGCCCGTATTATTGATGAATCAAAAATCGATACTACCCATGTACAAATTCTGAACAAGGTTAAAATAAAAAACCTCAAGACCAATGCTGTGGTTGAATACACCCTGGTAGCAGAATCGGAAGCGAACCTGAAGGAGAACAAGCTCTCCATTGCCACACCAATAGCCAAGGCTTTAATTGGTAAAAAGGTGGGCGATGTAGTTGATGTTCAGGTGCCTTCGGGTCTCATGCGATTTGAGATTTTAGAAATATCACTCTAAAAACTTTCCATCTATGGCAACAATCTTCAGTCGTATAGTTAAAGGCGAGATACCCTCATATAAGGTAGCCGAAGATGAACGGTACTTCGCCTTTCTAGACATCAACCCGTTGGCTAAAGGACATACGCTGGTTATTCCAAAGGTAGAGGTTGACTACCTTTTCGACCTTGAACCAGACACCCTGGCTGGGCTAACGATTTTTGCACAACGAGTAGCAAAAGCGATAGAAAAGGTTGTGCCTTGTAAACGTATTGGGGTTGCGGTTCTGGGTCTGGAAGTACCCCATGCCCACATTCACCTGGTACCGCTCAACCATGAGTCAGACATCGACTTTCATAAACCTAAGCTGAAGCTAAGCCAGGAAGAGTTCTCCGAGCTCGCCAGCCATATTGCAGCTGAATTTAGCAAGCAGTAAGCCCTGGCAAAGGGCTTTTTTCATTCTACTGGAGAATGATGAATCCACTTCGCACCACCATCACCTTACTGTTGACCCTTATCAGCATCAAGGCCTTGGGCCAGAACACAGATCATTGGGAAACTGCAGTTTTTGCAGGCGACCAATGGCGATACCGGGTAAACCAAACCGCCCCACCCGACAACTGGTATTCAGGTCAGTTCGACGACACATCGTGGCCAGAGGGCCCCGGTGGGTTTGGATACGGCGATAATGATGACGCCACCATCGTTCCGGCTTGCATATCGGTTAGCATTCGTACCTCGTTTAATATACAAAACCTGGATGCCATAGCCCAAGCCATACTGCATGTCGATTACGACGACGCATTCATCGCCTGGCTGAACGGAGTTGAAATAGCACGCTCTGCAGGTTTACAAGGAACTTCGGTATTCTGGGATACACCTTCAACTGAAAACCGTGAGGCATCCATGTATAGTGGTGGAAAACCTACGGCATTCTTCATTAACAATGATAAACTTAAAGGGATTCTAATTCAGGGAAAGAATGTGATTGCCATAGAAGTTCATAACACCAGCACAAGCTCATCGGACATGAGCTTAATACCTTTCCTGTCGTTCGGTATCACGAGTAGCTCAACCTACTTCCGCCCCACCCCCGACTGGTTCACTGCTCCGATTAGCGGGCTTACCAGCAATCTTCCAATCGTCATCATCGATACCCATGGGCAAACCATTCAAAAGGATTATGAGATTGTTGCCACCATGCGGGTAGTTGATAAACCCAACAAGCTAAACCATGATAGCGACACAGTATTCACCTACAACGGAAAAATACACCTGGAGTACCATGGCCAATCGTCGTACTACAACGATTGGCCCAAGAAAAACTACAACGTTGAGCTAATAGATGAAAATGGTGAGAACATTGATTCCGCCCTAATGGGCATGCCTCCAGGTAACGATTGGGTACTATATGGCCCTTACAACGACAAATCGTTGATCCGAAATGCATTGGCATACAACCTGGGTCGTAAGATGGAGAACTATAACCCCAGAACAGCATTTTGTGAGCTGATGCTCAATAATGAATATGCAGGCTTATACCTTTTAGTTGAAAAGATTAGAAGGGGTAAGAATCGCGTTGATATTGCCAAACTTACTGGGGATGACATCTCAGGTGATGAGCTGACCGGTGGATACATTGTAAAGATTGATAAGGGCGACTACTATGAGTTCGGCTGGTCATCGCCGTACACGGCGAACGGAAAAACAGTAAACTTTCTTTGGCATTACCCAAAACCCCAGTCGATTCAGCCGGTTCAAAAGAACTACATCCGTAACTACATCACCAGCTTTGAGAACGCTCTATATTCCAATCAGTGGAACGATCCCTTTCTGGGCTACTACCGATATATCAATATGCCATCGGCGGTTGATTACTTTCTGATCAATGAGCTTACGAAAAACATAGATGCCTACCGCATCAGCGCATTTTTATACAAGGATAAGGATAGCAAGGGTGGTCGCCTAACCTTTGGCCCCATGTGGGATTACGATTTGACCTTTGGCAACGCCAACTACTACGGGGGCGATAGCCCGCAAGGCTGGGTCTATAAATCCATAAGCCCGGACGATTACTACCCGATACCGTTCTGGTGGCAAAAATTTACCACTGACGATAGGTTCAACAACATGGCTCGCTGCCGTTGGGAACAACTAAGGGAGAGCTGGTTCGCGCGCGAAAAGGTAATGGCTACCATTGATAGCATGACAAGCCACACCAGCGATGCGCGTATTCGGAACTTTGCCTCGTTCAATGCGCTTGGAATTTGGGTATGGCCAAATGCATTTGTAGGAAACACTTACGAAGAGGAGGTAAACTACCTGAAGCAATTCCTCTCCAGCAGACTCCTTTGGCTCGACGCTAATCTTCCGGGTGTGTGCGCTGAAGTGCAGCCTGAGAGCATGCTCTCTGCCATTCCAAATCCATTTAATGAGTACTTCGACATGAGGGTCATTTTACCCAAACCCGGGAACCTTACCCTGAGGTTAACCTCGATTAATGGCTTCGAGGTTTGGCAAATGAACAAAACCCTAAGTTTAACATCTTTTGTATACCGAGTCGAAACTACGAACCTGCAAAAAGGCATTTACATACTTTCTGCTTACCTGAACGGGAGCTACTTGGGTGCGGTTAAGCTAATAAAACAATAAGGGAAACTAGATTTACTGATCGGTATCGCTAACCAGCCTCGACACTTCCTCAATCACCTCAGCTAATTCAAACCCTCTTGAAACCCCAAACCGGATTAGTTTTGCCCTAAGCTCGTAGTTCGATTTGGCTTTTACCTGTGTAAGCTTACGCTTAAGTATTATGTTAAGATTTCCCGAAAAGTTGTTAGACCTAATCTCACTTAACGCCTCATCAATAATATGAATTGGGATACCCTTTGACAAAAGCATAGTTCTAATCTTTACCGGCCCCCAACGGTTAATCTGACTTTTCTCCTTCGCATACAGCGCAGCAAATCGGGAATCGTTCACATACCCATCTGCTATCAGCTTTGCAACTATTTGTTCGGAATCGTTAGGCAAAATTCCCCATAGCTTCAGTTTCTGCACCAGATCGTGGCTGCATTTTTCCTGGCGGGCGCACAGCCGCTTTAATCGTTCCAGTGCCTGTTCGGGAGTTATCTTCTGGGAATTACTCATTTCTCTCTGTTTTTACCAAAAGCAAAACGATGTTTCCCTCTAAAATCAGCAAGTACTTGTACATCATAAAAACCATAGCTATCCAGTAAAAATCTAACTTCTTCGCCTAAAGCCTCATTTATCTCGAAATAGATCACACCTGCAGATTTCAGCCAATTGGCTGAGCATTTCGCTATGGAATGGTAGAATATCAGAGGGTTCTCATCGGCTACAAAAAGTGCCTGATGGGGCTCAAAGTCAAGCACATTGGCATGCATGAGTTCCTTTTCCGACTCCCTCACATAGGGCGGATTGCTAACCACAATGTCGAACGTACTGCTTTCAAACAGTTTATCGGCTGTTAAAATATCCGTTTGAATGAACTCAACGTTAACCCCGTTACGCATTGCATTTTCCCTGGCAACACCTAATGCCGCTTCTGATATATCCAAGGCAAGGACTTTTGCTCCGTGAATAAACCGTGCTAACGAAATGGCAATACAACCACTTCCGGTCCCAACATCCAAGATTACCGGGTTACTAAATCTGTTACCCTTGATAATCATGCTGACCAATTCTTCGGTTTCTGGACGAGGGATAAGGACATCAGGGGTAACCCTGAAAGTAAGACCTAAGAAGTGTGACACCCCTGTGGCATACTGTAAGGGTGTTCCACCTACTATCCTATCAGCTGCTTGTAACACGCCACTAACCTTCTCTTTGGGTATTACCACTTTGTCTGGATTAAGGTATGCCTGGTGATAGTTTATTCCCAACATATCCTCCACCAGCTGCTTCTTAATGGCTTGGGCTTCGGGCTGAGTGAACTGCAGGGAGAGTTTATAGCTAATTTGGGCAAGAAGCTGTTTCAGGGTGTAGTTCTGCATGAAAAGAATTAAATTTGTGGAATAACAAAATTAAATAAATTATGGATACCCCCGAAGTTCATGCCCGCTATATGGCACGATGCCTTAAGTTAGCCCTTGGAGGGCAGGGTAACGTCGCTCCCAATCCCATGGTTGGTGCGGTTATTGTCCATAATGGCCAGATCATTGGCGAAGGTTTCCATGCGGTTTACGGCCAGGCGCATGCCGAGGTGAACGCTATTAATTCCGTCACGGATAAAAATTTACTAAAGGAATCTACACTATACGTATCGCTTGAGCCCTGCTCTCACTTCGGGAAAACACCACCCTGTACCGATCGGATTGTAGAGTACGAAATACCACGGGTGGTTATAGCCACAACCGACCCTAACCCCAAGGTGGCTGGCAGGGGTATTGAAATACTTAGGCAAAGTGGAAAGGAGGTAATAACGGGAGTAATGGAGAAAGAAGCCAAAGAAATTAACCGTCGGTTTATTACATTCCATGTCCAAAAGCGTCCTTACGTAATACTCAAGTGGGCGCAAACCATGGATGGTTTTATTGATAAAAACAGGAAGCCTTCTGACCCTATCGGATCCAACTGGATTACCAATGAACTGGCCCGTTCATTGGTACACCGCTGGCGCAGCGAGGAACAAGCTGTTTTGGTAGGTACTAATACGGTGGAGAAGGATAACCCGCAGCTGAACGTACGCAACTGGAGTGGGAAATCCCCTATCCGTGTTGTAATCGATCGCAAGCTAAGGTTATCCCGCAGCTCAAAGGTATTCGACGGAAGCCAACCTACCATCCTGTTCACCGGGAATAATAGCAGCGCCATTGCTCGAAAAGCTGAATTTACCAACATCGAAAACCTGGAAATAATCACCATTGACTTTGTAAAAGGCGTGGAAAGCCAAATCCTGAAAGAGTTGGCCGACAGAGAAATTATATCGGTGATGGTTGAAGGCGGAGCACTGCTACTCAACAGCTTCATACAGAAAAACCTTTGGGATGAAGCCCGGGTATTTATTGGCAACAAATTTTTTGGTGAAGGGGTAAAAGCCCCAACCTTTAAGGGTTCAATTGTATCATTTGACGAGATTGGCGACAGCAAGCTCTTTGTTTACCGAAACGAAATATAGATTTACTTGAACTTTAATTGATATTTCATTTCAGCCTCTTAAATCGAATTAAAAACCCTGAGTCGATTACCAACTCAGGGTTTTACTCATCACCTATGCTCTACAAACATTCCTTTTACCTACAGGGTCTCAGTTCCACCGTGAAGTGGCGCATAATTGGAGCTTCCCAAACAATTTCCAGGCCTTTGGTAATTTGCTGCCTCCTATCGAAAACATTCTTAAGCGCAACTGCCACCACATCCATGTGGTTGTTGGTATAGGTTCGGCGAGGTATGGCAAGCCTCAGGAGTTCGAGTTTGGGATAGCGATTCTCACGGGTTTCCGGATCGCGATCGGCAAGCAGGGTTCCAATCTCCACCCCCCTGACTCCAGCCTCTAGGTATAGCTCAATGGCCAGGGTTTGCGCCCTGAACTGCTCACGCGGGATATTGGGAAGCACTTTATTGGCATCCACAAAAATGGCGTGGCCACCGGCCGGTTTCTGATAGGGGATACCAAACTCATCGAGTCGGCGGCCAAGGTACTCAACCTGCTTGATACGGGTTTCCAGGTAATCGAACTCGGTGCCCTCGTCAAGGCCTACAGCTAAAGCGTTCATATCGCGGCCCGACATGCCGCCGTAAGTAACGTATCCCTCAAACATGATGTTGAACTTGGAGCACTGCCGCCAAAGCTCCTGGTTGCGCATGGCTATGAAACCGCCAATGTTAACAATGGCATCCTTTTTACTGCTCATGGTCATAGCATCGGCATGAGAGAACATCTCTCGCACAATTTCCTTGATGCTCTTATCGGCATAGCCATCCTCGCGGGTTTTAATAAAGTAGGCATTCTCTGCAAACCGGGCTGAGTCAAAAACCAGCAGCTTACCGTAGCGATTGCATATCTCCCTCACCTGGCGGAGGTTCTGCATGGATACGGGTTGACCGCCTGCAGTATTGTTGGTAATGGTTACTATAACAAACGGAACCTTATCGGCATGCTGCTTCAAAAAATCGTCAAGCTTCTGGGGATCGACATTCCCCTTAAAGGGATGAATGAGTTCGGTGTCAGCAGCCTCATCGATAGTACAATCCACTGCATGAGCGCGGCGGAACTCGATGTGCCCCTTAGTGGTATCGAAGTGTGAGTTTCCCGGGATGTAATCACCCTCCTTTACAAGAACGGAAAAAAGAACATTCTCTGCAGCACGCCCCTGATGGGTGGGCATCACGTAGTCGAAACCCAAAATATTCTTGATGGCATTTTTGAGGTTGAAATACGACGAGGCTCCGGCGTAGCTCTCATCACCTAGCATAATGGCACTCCACTGACGATCGCTCATAGCGCCAGTACCTGAGTCGGTTAGCAAATCGATAAACACCTGATCGCTTCGTAAGTTGAACAGATTATACTTTGCCGCCTGAATCCACTGCTCACGTTCCTGGCGGGTACTACGACGAATGGGTTCAACCATCTTAATCTTATACGATTCGGCAAATGGTAATTCCATAGTTTTATTTTTTGATTGTAGAAGATAAAGTGAATACGCTAATGCAAAAAAAGAAAGTGTCACTTTATTGTGACTTTGGGATGAATACCCGGATGGATTGAAGAACTAGAACCGGTCGCGGTTCTTGATATTCAGAAACACGTACTTAGCAGCAAACCTCAGATGTAAGTTTTCAAATATCAACATGGTTGAGGCGTTTACCGCAAAAATAAAAAAAGTAGATAAACCGGAAACGATTTCTAAAAATTTAAACTCCTCGTAAAAGTCTCAGAACTAATCAATTCCACCCACACTGAACGAAAGAATGGTGGTGTGGTCGTACTCCTGCCCCGGGAGTAATAGCGTAGAAGGAAAGTTAATATTATTGGGGCTGTTGGGGAAGTGCTGGGGCTCCAGGCATACCGCCCAGTTGCCCTTAGGTGGGAGTTCAATCATTGGATTTGATACATTGGGTCGGTTAATTGGTGTATAAAGTTGTAAACCGGGCTGGGTGGTGTAAATGGAAAGCCCAATGCGGTTTTTGGGATTAAATAGAACTACCGATGGTTCATCGAGGTTGGGGTTGTTAAGGGCAAAGCAATGATCGTAGCAATCGCCCACCAAATCGATGTCGGCGCCTATGGCCTTGAAGTGGGTGAAATCGAACGGCGATCCGCTAACCTCACGTAGCTCGCCTGTAGGAATAAGATTAGCGTTTACCGGAAGGTAGTGGTTAGCATCGATTCGTAGCAGGTGGTCAAGCACATCTGTGCTAAACCCACCCAAATTGTAGTAACCATGAGTGGTAAAATTGACATGAGTGGGCCTATCGGTTACAGCTCGGTAGCTTACGCTTATCTGGTTGTCGTCCGTTACCTGGTAAATCACCCAGGCATCCAGATTTCCGGGGAAGCCCTGGTCGCCATCGGGGCTTGCCAGATGAAACTCGAGCATGCAAACTCCATTGTGTACCTCAAACAACACCGTTTCCCAAACCCTGTGACTAAACCCCTCGGTTCCCCCGTGAAGTATATTTTGCCCCTCGTTTGCGCTTAACGCATACTCTATGCCATCAATTTGGAAACGTGCGCCTGCAATCCTGTTTGCATATCGGCCAACAATAACACCCGGATAGTAGTTTGCCTTCAGATAATCGGATGGCTTTAAAAGGCTGTAGGCAAGGTTTAAGGTTTCATCGTTATCGTTAATCAGGCAGGCGGAAATCATAGCTGCGCCAAGATTGCTGAACGAGACCTGAAGCCCTCCCTCAGTCATTACAGTGTAAAGGTGAACCTCATTACCGGCTAACGTTCCCCATTGTGATGTTTTGAAATCCATAGTAACGAAAGGTTAAAGATCGTCCTCATTAATGATAAAAATGTCTTCGTTGGGCATTTTCATCAGGTACTGCTCACGAGCAAATTTCTCCAGATTCCCGGTGTTAGTCTGCAGCTCATGTATTTTACGCCTATCCTCCTCAATTTTTTGGATATAGTATAATTTGTCTGCCTCCAACTGTTTGATCCTACGACGGATTGAGAGAATCTCCAACCAGTTGCTACTGTCAAAAATCAACATCCAAAGAAGGAAACCAAGCAAGGTTAAAAAATACTTATTCCTTAACTTGGGCAGAAACCATTTCCAGAAACTGAACTCGCCAACCTGCATATCACCCCCCACTTATCAAATGAATAACTTGTACGTCATCGCCATTATTAATAATGGCAGAGGTGTACTCATCCTTTTTTATAAGCTTTCCGTTCACTTTTACCACAAGCATTCTAAAAGTAAAACGCTTAATGGCCAGCAACTCGCTCACCGTAATGGAAGCCTTTGGTGTATCAATATGTTCAGGTATGTTATTTAAAGTGATATCCATAAATGAAACGGGTGTAACATTCTACGCCTTGGGCACTTCTAAAAAAACTTTACCTGTTGCAAATATACACTAATAGACCAAAACTTAAAAGAATACAAACATGGCAATGAGCGGCAACAAGAGTCCTGCTACAACCAAAATGGCGCCTCGTCGCGTTATCCCGTTCTTCCCCTTGATGAGGAATAAGCCAGTAGCTGTAATCAGAATCAGGCCTACCGCAAAAATATCGCTGAACCATGTCCACCACGTGCCAGGCCTGTTTCTATGCATCATATTTAACTGATAGAGAATTGGCCTTCGAACACTCTTTTCCACCAGAGCGGTTTGGGTGCCAAGATCAACAGTGGCAGTACCATCCTTCAAAAAAACCTTAAGGGTTTGCGAATCGGGATAGTAAAAGGATCGGATTTCCTGTTCGCCAAATGGCGAAAACACATCGAGCAGGAGCTGGTTGTTAACCCGACTGGAGTCGGTGGGAACTTTTACGTTAAGTGTTTTAACTACAATGCTAAAGTAAGGATTCCAGTCCTTGGCATGGTTTAGCAGTATTCCGGTTACGGAATACAAAAGTATCATCCCGGCAAAAAAGTAGCTGAAATCGCGGTGTACAACCCGTAAAAGCTTAGAGACTGTCATAGGCTACTCCACCTTAATGGTTTGGCAATCGATGTAATAGGTCTCCCCTGGGTGATGCTCGGCTTCGGCCTCGCAAATAGCCACCTTGTTTGCTGCACTTTTGATTACGCCGACAATTTCCACCCTGGCCCCTTTCAGATTCGGCTCAAACTGAGGTACCGATTCGGAGGCTAGTACAGCAAACCTTGCACCTTTTGCACCTGCAATGGTTAACCTCTGCCCGGTATGCACGCATACATGCTCAACCGCTCCAGTAAACCGAACCACCCGGTTTACATACCTATTGGCTAACCCTGGCAGGGAGTCAAGGTTAACATCGATAATTGCAATGCTATCGTCAACTTGTTGTTCAACCTGCTTGTTGTCGGTTTTACCACCCGAGCATGCCATTAATGCGGCAAATAACGAAAATAATACTATTCTTTTAACCATGGCTTTCTTATGTTAGGATTGATATGATATTAAAAGTAGCAAACAGAACGCTAGCCATACCGTTAGTTGTAGCAAAAGCCATATTAACCCGCGATAAATCGGTAGGTCGAACAATCGTATGCTGATAAACCATTAACCCAATAAACAATCCCCCACCAATCCAGTAGTAAAGGTTAAAATCAGCTAATGCACCAATTGCAAAAACCATCACGGTACTTAGAACATGAAATAGTAAAGCTATTGTCAAAGCCCATCGGGCACCCACCGCAGCGGGAATTGAGTGCAGCTTTACCTGGCGATCAAAATTTTCATCTTGTAAGGCGTAAATAATGTCAAAGCCGGCAACCCAGAAAAGCACAACCAAAGAATACAATACAGGCAACAAGCTAAACTTGCCGGTTACAGCAAGATATGCACCTATGGGTGCAAGGGACAAACCAAGCCCTAGCACAAGGTGGCTTAACATGGTGAACCGTTTAGTGTAGCTGTAAAAAAGTATTACTCCAAGGGCAACAGGCGAAAGGTAAAAAACCAGCGGGTTGATAAAAAATGTTGTTCCGATAAACAGAATGGCATTTGCTACCGTAAAGGTTATGGCGGCAGCCGGTGAAATAACGCCTGACGGTATTTCGCGCATTTTAGTTCGCGGATTTAACTTATCGAAATTCCTATCAATAAATCGGTTGAAACTCATCGCTGCGTTTCTGGCAAAAACCATACACAGCACAATCATCACAAAAAGTTTCCAATCGGGTTCAAGCGGAGCATGATGGTAAGCCAGGAAGTACCCCACAAAAGCAAAGGGTAAGGCAAATACCGTGTGGCTGAACTTCACCAACGATAGGTAATCCTTGAAACGTAAACGCATAAATAAATTCACTAAACTTGACCCTAAAAGTAGCTGTTTTTTGTATAATTACTATCTTAGCATATAGTTTGAACGCGTTATGGCTATCCGATTAAAATTATTTATACTTCTCGTTCTACTTTCGGGGTCTGCCTTTAAGACCCACAGCCAACCCGATACATTAACCTTTCAGAATACTACTCAAGAAAGCACAAAAGCTATTGACCTGATTGCTCAGGGACAATCCATTTTGAAAACGAACCCCGATAAAGCGCTCGACGTTGGATTACAGGCACTGGTTACTGCTAAGAAGGAAAGAGACTCGCAAAGCGAAGCGGCTGCCCTCATACTTCTTGCCGATGCCAATTACAAGCTCTCACAGTTCGATAACTCGTTGCGATACTACAACCGAGCGCTTAGCCTTTACACTACGTTGAACAATAAGGAAAGCCTTGCAAAGGCAATGTTAGGTATTGCGCAGGTCTATGAATCCACCAAAAATATCGAACTGGCCATAAAACAGCTGGAAAGCGGGATAAAACTGCTGGGTAGCATACAGAATAAGAATATCTATATCGATTTAATTTTAAAACTTGGCGAGCTGTACCTGAGCCAGGGCAGCCACAAGCGAGCCCAGCAGTACGCATCCGAAGCCCAAACCATACTTAACAACCAGTCAAACCGGATCCATTCCCGAGAGCGGATGCTTATCAAAACCTACAACCTGCTTGGTAACGCCAACAAAAATTTAGGAGACTTGGCCGCAAGCCTGGAAAACTTCAAAAAAGCCAGCGAAATAGCCATAAAACTTTCCGATAACGTTTCGTACAGCAGTGCATTAAGAGAAATTGGCATTGCCTTCTTCCTCACGCAAAAGCCCGACAGTGCGCTGCAATACTTTAGCCTGGCTTATACCATTAGTCTGAGCGCATCGGACACCCTTGGAATTATTCAAAGCCTTCAGGGTATTGGCGATTATCATTTCGATAAGGGAAGCTACAACCAGGCCATCAACTACTATACCCAGGAATACAACCTATCCAGTAGAACAAAAGATATTGCCAGCTCCATTGCATCGCTTGTTAAAATATCGCAGTGCCACTACTACCTGGGTGATTTCCCGACATCCTCGCGATTTCTCACACGCGCCCTCTCCATAGCCCAGGAGAATAACCTGACCTCATCAAAAGCTGATGTTTATCGCTACCTGGCAGCCATTAACGAGGCGCAAGGCAGGTACAAGGATGCCCTGGACTACTATAAGATGTGGACCGAACTCCGCGATTCCATATACTACGAGGAAACCGGTCAACGCCTGGCAAAGCTCCAAATCCTTTATGATATTACCCAAAAGGAAAAGGAGAACGAAATTCTCAAGCAGAACTCTGAAATTCAGAAGCTACAGATATCCAAGTCACACTACCAGATGCGATTCCTCATTTTTACGCTGATTGCGGTAGCAGCCATTCTTGCCCTGCTTGTTATGCTTTACCGAAACAAACAAAAGGAGATAGCAAAGCAGCGCGAGACCGAGCAACGCATAACTGAAATAAACAAGGAACTGGAACGGCGGATGATTCAAGAGATCAAAAAGCAGGAGAAGCAGCAACAGCTGCTTTCGCAGAAATCTAAGCTCGAATCGTTGGGAACACTAGCCGCCGGCATTGCGCATGAAATAAACCAACCCCTTGGTGGTATATCCATGGGCTTGGATAATATTCTCATGCGTATTCAGGACAAAAACTGTAACGAGGAGTACCTAAAGGAAAAGCTGAACTCACTTTTTGAGAATGTTGAACGAATTAAAAAGATCATTGACCACATCCGATACTTCTCTCGTACTCAAAAACCGGTAGCATTCACCTCAGTAAACCTGAACGACGTAGTTAAAAGTGCCCTTTTTATGGTTTCTGCTCAGTACGAGAACCACGGGGTAACCATTGAAACCAAACTAGATGAGAACCTACCCCCAATAACAGCCGATAAGTACAAACTTGAACAGGTAATGCTTAACCTGCTCTCTAATGCAAAATTTGCTCTAGATGAAAAGCAGAAAAACGTGAACGATAGCTCTTACCGAAAAATTATCAGGGTAAGCACATGGAAAAACGAAAACCTTGTATTTCTGAGCGTTTGGGACAATGGAACCGGAATTCCACAAAAGATCATCGAGAAAATTTTTGACCCCTTCTTTACAACCAAAGGCGAAGAGAAAGGAACAGGGCTTGGGCTTTCCATTTCGTATGGTTTTATAAAAGATCTTTTGGGCGAAATTAAAGTTGAAAGCGAAGTTGGGCAATACACCCTATTCGAAATATCAATACCTCGCGAATAGTTGATTAACATAAACTGTTGCAAACATGAAGGAAATAAAAATACTGGTTCTTGATGATGAAAAGGTTTTCCGTCAGGAGATTAAGGAGTTCCTTGAAGGCGATGGCTTTACCGTACTAACTGCCGAAAAACCCTCCGAAGCGTTTCAACTATTTAACGAGAACCAGGTTGATATCCTCATTCTAGACCTTAGGCTGCCTGAAATGGATGGCCTTCAGGTACTGGCCAAGGTGAAAGAGGAATACCCCGAGGTTGAAGTGATCATGATTACGGGACATGGCGACATGGATGCCGTAATCAATGCTATGAGGCTGGGTGCCGTGGAGTTTTTCCCAAAACCCTTCCGCCTGCTCGACATGCGCGCAGCAATTCAACGTACCAAGCGATACATCTCGCTCAACGAACAGCTAAAGGAGATTAGCCAAACCTACTCGCTGGTATCAAAAGATCTTATCGAAAGTGTAGGGAACGAGATTCTGGGCGAATCCTTTGGTATAAAACAAGTGGTAGATTTAATGGGAAAGGTGGCAAAAGCCGATAATACTTCTGTTCTCATCACCGGCGAGAGCGGAACCGGAAAGGAACTGGTTGCCCGTGGCATTCACTACCTGAGCTCACGTAAAAAATCATACTTCTACGCCGTAAACTGCTCAGCCATACCCGATACGCTATTCGAAAGCGAATTCTTTGGTCACAAAAAAGGAGCATTTACCGGGGCAAATGAGGATAAGGCCGGATGGTTTGAGGTGGCTCACGGGGGAACCCTGTTCCTCGACGAGGTTGTAGAAATGCAGCCTACCATGCAAACAAAGCTACTACGCGTTCTGGAGGAACGGAAAATCAGACGAATTGGTTCAAGCGTTGACATTCCGGTAAACGTTAGAATTATTGCTGCCACCAACCAGGATATCAACAAGCTGATTGAAGAGGGAAAGTTTCGCTCCGACCTGTACTACCGCCTGAACTCTTTTGTGATCCATATCCCTCCGCTCCGGGAGCGTAAAGAGGATATTCCGGTTCTGTTTAACTACTACGTTAGGCACATAGCCACTAAGCTTGGTAAAAAGATTACCCAAATTGATCCCACCATTGTAAAGGCCATGATGAACTACCCCTTCCCAGGCAACGTGAGGGAACTCAGAAATATGATTGAACGAGCCATTATACTCTCCGAAGGGGGGCGGTTAACAATTAAAAACTTTACAGGTTTAATTGCTCCGGGAGAGCCTGCCGATTCAACTGGAGCTATTGGTGAAGATATATTTGACCTCGACCTGATTGAAAAAATTGTTATCATGAAAGCCCTCGAGCGAACCGGCTATAAGAAAACCGAAGCGGCTCAGCTACTGAACATCACACGCCAGGCTCTGGACCGTAGGCTGGAGAAATATGACATAAACCTATAATTTGGCTGCCATATCTTAAGCTGCAAAAGTTTTTAAACTGCTTGCATCCTCTACTTTTTTAGGGTGATGAAGTAGATGCTTTGAATGAAAGCCAATTGCAACGATATTAGCAACCGCTACTTGCTCAATAGCTGGCTGTAAATTGCAAAGTTCTCCTGGTCAAAGCAAACAAATATCACCCTTGCCGGAAAGCTATTCTTTTCGCAGAAATCCTTAACTGCCCTAATGGCAATTTGTGCTGCGGTTTGCTTTGGAAACCGGTAAACACCGGTGCTGATGTTCGGAAATGCAATACTTGCCAACTTGTGCTGTGCGGCTATTTTCAGACTATTGGTGTAGGCGCTTCTGAGAAGTTCCGTTTCGTGGTGATGACCTCCACGCCAAACCGGTCCAACCGTATGAATCACGAACCTGGCCCTCAGATTGTAGCCCTTTGTTATGCGAGCCTCCCCGGTTGGGCAGCCTCCAATTTGCCTACACTCCTCAAGAAGCAGGTGTCCTGCGGCTCTATGTATGGCTCCATCTACTCCATCCCCTCCAAGCAACGATTCGTTTGCTGCATTTACAATAGCATCAACGTCAAGCTGAGTGATATCGCCCTGTATAAGCTCTATCATTGCCATTTCTGACGGTTATCGGAGCTGAGCTCCAAGCTCTTTGGCGTACACATCTACAAGCCGCTTCATCACCTTATCGATCTGCTCATCGGTCAGGGTCTTTGTATCGTCCTGCAGAATGTAGCTAATCGCATACGATTTTTTACCTTCTGGTATATTCTTCCCCTGATAAACATCGAAGAGGCTCACCTTTTTCAGCAACCTGCGCTCAGTTTCGAATGCAAGCTTACGAATCTGTTCGTATTTAACTGAAGAATCGATTAGTAAAGCCAAGTCGCGACGCACTTCCGGGAACTTGGGAAGTTCAGTGTACTGGATTTTGGTTTTTGATAATGATTCAAGCAGGGGTTTCCAAACTATCTCCGCATAAAACACCTCGGCCTTAATATCGAACTGTTTTAAAACGGTTGGATTAACAGCGCCAAAGCTGACAACCTGCTCCTTCCCACTTTTGTATGAAAGCCCGTATGAAAAGATATCGGTTGGTGCTTCAGCCACTTCCATCTTATCGGGATCAAGGCCAAACCGGCTGAGCAACGTATGAACATAGCCTTTCAAGTGGTAGAAATTTTGCTTTTCAGGCTTAACCATCCAGTGTTCATCGGAAGTTTCTCCGGTTAACCAAACGCCAATACTGAAATGCTCGATATAATGGTCTAATGGGTTTTCACAGGCTCTATCTGGAATAAACCTATAGCAGTTACCGAACTCATACAGTTTCAGGTTCGGGTTACGGTAGTTGATGTTACGCTGAATACTCTCGAGTCCTCCAAACAGCAGCGTTTGGCGTAGTACATTAAGCTCATTACTCAATGGATTTAATATTCGAACCGAGTTAACCTCAGGAAAGGTTGACAGCCCCTCATAGTAACCACCCTTAGTAAGTGAGTTACACATTATTTCGGCAAATCCGTTTGACGAAAGAAAATCAGAAACCACATTCTGCATCTGGAGGCTATCGGGCTTTTTGGTATAGCTCAGGGTGCTGCTCACCTTTTGGCTAATCTCCACATTGTTGTAGCCATAAATACGCAGAATGTCCTCCACCACATCGGCCTCACGGCGAACATCAACCCTATATGTTGGAACTCCTAGCAGCCAGTTTTTCCCGTCCCTGCTCAATATCTGAATTTCCAATCCGTGCAGAATTCTTTCAATCTCATTCTCCGGTATCTGATTTCCTATAAGGCTCCAAGCCCTATCCAGGTTGAACTCCACTTCATAATGGCTAACCGGCGAGGTATAAACATCAAATATTTCAGAAGAAATTACTCCACCAGCCACCTCTTTTATCAGCTGGGCGGCACGCATAAGAGCCCAGATGGTAATATTCGGATCGGTTCCGCGCTCAAACCGGAATGAGGCATCGGTATGAAGGTCGTGCCGGCGAGCGGTTTTACGTACATAAACCGGATTGAAACAGGCACTCTCTAGGAATACTTTGTTGGTTTTCTCGGTTACGCCGGAATGTAGTCCACCGAATACCCCTGCAATACACATGGGCTCGCTCTCATTGCAGATCATCAGATCGTCCGATGATAGCTTACGCTCAACACCATCAAGGGTAACAAAGGGGGTTCCGGCCGGCATGGTTTTTACCACTACCCTATTGCCTTTGATTGCATCGGCATCAAAGGCATGGAGTGGCTGACCAATCTCGTGAAGCACAAAGTTGGTAACATCCACCACATTGTTAATGGGATTCAACCCGATTGAACGTAGTCGTTTCTGAAGCCACTCGGGCGATGGTCCAACCACAACGCCGCTAATGGTAATGCCGGAGTAACGTATGCAGGCATCAGTATTTACTACCTCAACAGGAATTGGAAGGTTGCCGTTGTCAACCTTAAAGCCATCAACCGATGGTTTTAGAAGTTGACCTGCATTTTCGTGGAACTGAAGGTATGCAACCAAATCGCGAGCGACCCCAAAGTGCGAGGCAGCATCAATACGATTAGGGGTTAAGCCTATTTCATATATATAATCTTTTTCCAGATTAAAATACCTTGCTGCGGGAATCCCTACTGGAGCATCATCGGGTAACACCATAATACCTGAATGTGAATCGCCCAGTCCAAGCTCGTCCTCTGCACAAATCATACCCTCAGAAAGTTGCCCCCTAAGCTTGGCTTTTTTTATCTCCACCTCCTGGTTATTAAAGTATAGCTTGGTGCCAATGGTAGCAACCAGCACCTTTTGCCCTTTAGCAACATTGGGTGCTCCACATACAATGTGTAGTGGTTCGCCAGAGCCCACGTTTACCGTAGTTACGCTAAGTTTATCGGCATCGGGGTGTTTTTCGCAGGTCAACACTTCGCCAACAACCACACCTGCCAAACCGCCTCTCACAGGCTCTTTCATTTCCAAACTTTCCACCTCAAGACCAATCGAGGTTAGAATTTGTGAGATTTCTTCGGGTGTTTTGTCCGTTTTTATGTACTGGGTTAGCCAGCTATGCGATATTTTCATCTGATTAGGGTTTTAACGGCAAGTATTTACTCCTTATTCAAGCAAACAAAAGTAATACTATTCGATTTTTCGCCAAAAGCGCTGTTAATATTTTTACAAGGTTTTTTTTCGGGAAAAGTATCTTTTCAAAGAAAAAAAGTATATTTGCAGGGTATGTAAATGACAACAATGAGTTTTTCGGCTTGCTATACCATCAACAAAAAACAGAACTTCATGCAAACCATGCGCATGAAACAGGTGGTTATTTGCATGAAAAAACACAGCTCCTTGCAGGCCGAGAACACTGAATATGGAATCAAACTGTAAACTAGTATACTAAGTGTGTGTAGGCCTGCAGAAATCTGCAGGCCTTTTTTTTTATGTCGAACCCCTTAAAAAGTTAAACAGAAATGAAAGTATTAAAATTTGGTGGAACATCGGTAGGAAGCGCCGAAAGGCTCAGAAGGGTTGGTACACTTCTACCGGCCAATGAACCCATAATCGTGATTCTCTCTGCAATGTCGGGAACCACTAATGCCCTTTTGGAGATCAGCGAGCTGGCAATTTCAGGCAAAATGTTGGACGCCATTGAAAAAACCAAACAGCTCGAGGATAAACACCTAAAAACTGCCGATGAGCTTTTTGAAACCAAAATATACCGAAAAAGGGGTGAGGAGTTTGTATCAAATCTTTTCCAACGGGTGTTACATAAGCTGATTGACGGGTTTGGACAAGCTGAATCAAAGGAAGTAGTTGCAATTGGAGAACAACTATCGGCTGGACTTTTTCACATGCTGCTCACCGAACAGGGCAAACGAGCCGCATACATCCCGGCCCTGGAGTATATGAGAGTTGACAAGGACGCAGAACCCGATTTTTTTTACATTGAACAAAATTTAAAACGGCTGCTGCATGCTAACCCCTTTGCGAATATCTATGTTACAGAAGGGTTTATATGCCGAAACAGTTTAGGGCAAATCGACAACCTTGGTCGTGGCGGAAGCGATTACACTGCGGCCATAGTTGGCAATGCGGTTCATGCCAGCGAAGTTCAGATATGGACCGATATCGATGGCGTTCACAATAACGACCCCAGGTACGTTGATAATACCAGCCCGCTGCGCCAGCTCTCATACGATGAAGCCGCAGAACTGGCATACTTCGGGGCTAAAATCCTTCATCCGCTCACCATTCAGCCTTGCAGGGTTAAAAACATCCCGGTTATTCTTAAAAATACGCTAAACCCCAGCGATGAGGGTACCATAATAACATCAACCTCTACCACCAGCGGCATTAAAGCAATAGCTGCCAAGGATGGCATTACAGCCATCAACATTCGCTCATCGCGTATGCTACTGGCTCATGGTTTTCTGAAGAAAATTTTCGAGGTGTTCGATACCTATAAAACGGCCGTTGACATGATTACCACATCGGAGGTTTCGGTATCGCTCACCATTGATAACGCAACGCACCTAAACGAAATTGTGAACGCCATTGAACGATTTGCGCAGGTTGAAGTGGAGCGAAACCAAACCATAGTTTGCGTGGTGGGCGATTTCCTGGCAACCCATAAAGGATATGCAGCCAAGGTGTTCGATTGCCTACGCGAGGTACCCATCAGGATGATATCGTACGGAGGGAGCAAAAACAATATCACCTTTCTGGTGGACTCACACTACAAGGTACAGGCACTGAAAATGCTTCAGCAGCTTTTCCACAATTTTTCGGTTAGCAAACCAAAACATCAACCGCTTGATGCGTAACAGCCTAACATGATGAAAACACCCTACTACCAATACGATATTGGATTGCTCCAAAGAACCCTTTCCGAGGCAAAGTCCGAAGCAAGCTTATATGGGTACCACATTCACTATGCCATAAAAGCCAATGCAAACCCCACCCTGCTCGGCATTATAGCCAAAGCCGGATTTGGAGCCGACTGCGTAAGCGGAAACGAGATTCATGCTGCTTTGAGTAATGGCTTCAGTCCAAGCGGCATTGTGTTTGCCGGTGTAGGAAAAACCGACGACGAAATTGAACTATCCATACGTAATGACATTTACTGCATTCATTGCGAATCGGTTCAGGAACTCGAGGTTATTGACAGAATTGCTCACCACCAGAAACGTCGGACAAGGGTTGCCCTACGTATCAATCCGAATGTGAACGCCAACACCCACAAGTCCATTACAACCGGTTTAAAGCAAAATAAATTTGGCCTTACCCTTACTGAGGCCAAGGCATTGCTAAGCAGTACATCAAAGTATGCAAACGTTGAAATCATAGGATTGCACTTTCATATCGGTTCGCAAATTTTGGATATGGACGTTTTTAAACATTTGGCTCTGGCAGTAAACAGTATTCAGGAGGAACTGGGTACGCAAAGCCTCCCATACCTGAATGTTGGCGGAGGTCTTGGAATTAACTACCAAAATCCCGAACTGCATCCCATCCCCGATTTCAAATCATACTTTAGCACTTTCAGGACTTGGCTGAAGCATGGGAATGGGCAAAAAGTTCATTTTGAACTTGGGCGTTCTCTGGTGGGACAGTGTGGCCAGCTCATTACGTGCGTGTTGTACACCAAAGGGAATGAAGATAAACGCTTCGTGGTGGTTGATGCCGGCATGAATGCGCTTATCCGACCTGCGCTCTATGGAGCGGTGCACCGCATTGTTAATCTAAAAAAACGGGAACTTCCTGAAAAATTTGTTTACGATGTGGTGGGCCCAATTTGCGAGACAACCGATTGTCTTGGCGAAGAGGTATTGCTCCCCGAGACTGAACGTGGCGATTTACTGGCCATCCAGTCGTGTGGTGCCTATGCGGAGTCAATGGTATCGGATTACAACCTGAGAGACAGACCAGGAAATGAGTTCTGCAATGCTGAAACCCCGGAAACGATTCATCTTTGATGCAAAAAAGGCTGCCTTAAAAGCAGCCTTAACTTTTTTGCTATTCCTTATACAGAAACCGCTTAATTTTTTGAGTTGGGGTTTTCACAAAGGGCTCCTGCTGCTCAACTATCTGGTTGAGTCGGGCAAATTTTGAAACCTTTGAGTTTACAAAGGACATTATCTCATCGAGGACCTTACGAGTCTGCTCCTCGGCGGTGTGCTGCCAATCCTTGGCAGAATGCTTCAGGTTCTCGTAGTGCTTCTCAAGAGCCTCCTTGTTCAGGTGTACGCGAGCCACCAGCTTGCCACGCAGCTCGTAAACCAACGACTCCAGCACAAACTCATGCTTATTGATTACATCTTCAATCTCCTCCGGATAAATATTCTCACCCGAAGCGGTAAGAATCATGTTTTTAGAACGACCACGTATTTCAACATAGCCATCCTTATCCATGAAGCCCAAATCGCCGGTACGAAGCCAGCCATCAAGAAACATGGTTTGGGAGAGTTCCGGATCCTTATAGTAACCAGCCATTACATTGGCACCTCGTACTAAAATTTCACCTTCGCCGTTTTCGGGATTGGGGTTATGGATTTTAAGTTCCTGACCCGGTAAACAGAATCCTGCCGTACGGAAACGTACCAACCGGGGGGAACTTCCTGTAAGCAACGGAGATGTTTCGGTCATACCATAACCAATGGAGTATGGAAATCGCCCTTCGTTTAGGAAACGTTCGGCCTCGAACGAAAGTTTTGCACCTCCAATCCCAAAGAAATGGAGAGCACCACCAAATGTCTTATGCAGCTTTCTTGCCGCAATACGATGTAAAAGTTTTCGGGTGGGGCTGAAATTATAGAGCTTACGCTTCAGAGCGCTCGATGTAAGTTCGGGTTTTATTTTGTTCTTATAAATCTTCTCGATGATTAGCGGAACGGTGAGCATCATGGTAGGCTTAACAGCCTGCATGGCAGGTATCAGAACAGTTGGTGTGGGTGGTTTATCGAGGTAATATACCGATGCTCCGGTTGCCATGGGAATCAAAAAACCGATTGTGCATTCATAAGTATGGGAAAGGGGAAGCAACGAGAGTAGCCTGTCGTTCTCATTCACTTCCTGAATCATCAGGGTTGACAGTATGTTTGAGACAATATTTTTATGGGTAAGCATTACTCCTTTAGGGCGACCGGTTGTTCCGGAGGTGTAGATGATAGCCGCCAGGTCATTCTCGTCCGGACGGGGTAGCTCACAATCGCAATAATCAACATTTACAATGGGTTGAGGAATTTCATAGGGCATCGTGGCAACAGGTTCTGTTACCTCCTCATCGAAAGGCTGAAGGTTGTTTAATAGGATGTAGGCATAAACACCTGGTATGTTGTTCCGGTTGAGCGACCCGTAGAGCTTGGCTGAAACAAATACCACCTTTGCCTCGCTATGGTTAATGATGCTTTCCATTTCGTGACCCGAAAAATCGGGAAGAATGGGTACCACTACGGCTCCCATTGATGTGATGGCCAGGTAGGCCATGCCCCAGTTTGGGCTGTTCTCACCTATCAGTGCCACCTTATCGCCTTTGCTGATGCCCAGAGTGTTAAGCATGCCCGATACATTCCGGACAATTACCGCCATATCGGCGTAGTTTATAGGCTCCTTGCCTACAAAGGCTAGCGATGGCCTGTTGGAATATGCCATTCGTGAACGGAATAGTATATCCCTGATTGTTAACTTCTTAAATGAAACCATTAAAACTGTGTTACGTGAATACTAAAAGCAATGCATCTTAATCCCACCATGCAAATATACCATTATTAACGTAGATGACTAACAAAATGTTCTTTTTTTACATGACAAATACATCGGGATTTGATGAGCAATCGTTTGAAATAAGGGGTAAAAGCGGATTAAAAATTGTTAATATTTAAGACCTAACTTGCTAAAGTTTTTACGGCGAAGAATGAAAAAATCAAAAAGTATTAGCCCTCTGTACCGCGAAACCTTGTGGGTAAACGATTGAGTTCGCCTATTGCGGTTTAACTTTTTAATATTCAAAAAATATTCCCTATGCGCCTTGTAAACTGAAATGGCAAATGCTGTTCTCCCTTGCAGGATATAGAAAAAAGAGGATAGTATATCGAGTACAACTCTGAAAGGAAGAACAACAACTAATGCTCGTAACGATAAGTTTTTATGAAGCATGTAGAGGTTATTCCGGTAATTTAGGTATAACTTGAAGGGATTATTGTTGGGTAGTGTTCCCCCACCCACATGGTAAACAACCGATTGGGGTACCGAAAATATTTTGTAACCAAGGCTCTGCAAACGCCAGCAAAGGTCTATCTCTTCCATATGAGCAAAAAAATCATTGTCAAATCCTCCAACCCTATGGAAAAGTTCTGCTCGGATCATCATGCAAGCACCGCTTGCCCAGAAAATGGGGATTGGCTCATCGTATTGCCCATGGTCAACCTCTACCTCGGAAAGGATACGCCCTCTGCAAAATGGGTAGCCAAACAAATCGATAAACCCACCGACAGCTCCGGCATACTCAAAGTAGTGTTTTCGGTTGTAATCCATCAGCTTAGGAGCACAAGCAGCCACATCTGGATGAGAATCCATGAACGATACCAGGGGCTCAAGCCACCCTTTTGGGGTTTCGATATCGGAATTTAACAGCACGTAGTACTGAGCATCAATCTGTTTCAACGCCCTATTGTACCCACCGGTATAGCCATAGTTCCGGTCAAGCACGATCTTACGTACTTCCGGAAATTCGTCGAACAGCTCCAATGAACCATCGGTTGACCCATTGTCGGCTACCACTACCTGGACATCTGGTAGTGTAGAATTCTCAATCAGAGAAGGAAGAAACTTTTGTAAAAAATGTTTCCCATTCCAATTCAGGATGACGATGGCAACCTTACTGTTCATCGGATTGAGAAGTATTATGTCGGGAGTGTTTCCAGCGTCGATGCGACCACAGCCAGAACTCGGGTGCTTCATGAATCAGTCGCTCAAGAGCTTTAACGTGCATCTCGGTAATTTCGAATGGTTTTGTACTCGCCGGGTTTTCGGTTAACAGTTCAAGCTCAACCTCATAAAATCCCCTTTTGAGCTTTCGCATGTTGCAAAAGAATACCGGCTGGTTCAGCTTTCTGGCAATTTTTTCAGTACCCAAAAAAACAGGGGTATCCTGATTGAGAAAGGTTGTCCAGTACCTAATTTCGCCTTTAGCGGGAGTTTGGTCGGCAATTAGACCTAGGAAAAAGAGTTTGCCCTCTGCGGCATAGCTCAAGGCTATTCTGGGGGTGTCCTTCATGGGGATGGCAACGGCACCAAACCGCTCGCGGGAAGCATTGATAAATCTTTCAAAATACTTATTGGCCAAGGGTTTATACACTCCCATGGTTAAATGTTTGAGGTACAAACCAAACATACCGTAGAGTTCCCAGTTGCCGTAATGCCCACCTGCAACTACAATGCTTTTCCCCTGATCAAAGTACTTATTGAGCATATCAACGTTCTTGAACCTACAAAGCTTCTGGGCTTTTTGGGCATTAGCATGTAGAATGTAGTACTGCTCCACAAACAGGTCGCAAAAGTGACGGTAAAACTTCTGCTCTATAATTTTTAACTCATCATCTGACTTATCAGGGAACGATCGCTTTAAGTTCTGCCTCACCACATCAATTCTATACCTAAGAGTCTTGTAGATGATAAGGTACATCAGGTCTGAAATAGCATAGAGCCACCGCAAAGGGAAAAACTTAAACGGGAAGGTGAGAATACTGAAAGAATAGAACGATAATGCGTGCAAGGCTCTCTTCATATCATTCCTTATTATACATGATTTTGCTAATAATTGAGCTGAACTCCTTGTTAATTAATGAGTTGGTAGCAATAATTTCACCTCCAAAAACATAGTTCTTTCCGCCTCTAAAGTCTGAAACCATTCCGCCGGCCCGCTCAACTATGAATGCTCCGGCTGCCACGTCCCAAGGACTTAAGCCATACTCATAGAAAGCATCAAACCTGCCACAGGCAACATAGACCAGGTCAGTTGCAGCCGAACCTAACCGCCTAAGCCCATGTGAATGGCGCATGAAGTAGTCCATGGTTTGAAAAAAGGGACTAATTCGGGAGTAGTCGTAGTAAGGAAAACCTGTGGCAATAAGCGCATCATTTACCTGTGAAGTGTCGGAAACCCTAACCGGGGATTCATTCAAAAAAGCATCACTTTCCGCGGTGGCCCAGAAAGTCTCCCTGAGGCTTGCCTCGTACACCACGCCTATGAGGGTTTGATCACCATCCATTAGCGCTATGCTCACCGCAAAGGGCGAAAGCCCGTGAATGTAGTTGGTGGTTCCATCGAGCGGATCGATAATCCAGTTCAAGCCCTTTGACTTTCTGCTTCCAGTACCCTCCTCGGCAATAAAACCTGCATTGGGCAGAGCTTTGCCTAAGGCATCAACCAGCAAGGCCTCGCAGTGCTTATCGACATAAGAAACAAAGTTATGTTTCCCTTTGACCTCAATTTTATCGGTTGTAAACTTTGCCCGTTCGTTTAGCGCCCACTCACCGGCCTCATGGGCCGCAACTATCACCTGTTCACAAATGGAATTTAAGTTCATCTTTGGTAAGAATTTAAAACCCTAGGGTTGGAGCAATGGGTATGAGAGCATTCAGCGAAAGCTGAACAAACTCCTCAAGCGATAGACCAATCTTTTCACACTCCAAAATAGTATTGCGGTTCACCGATGCTGCAAATTGCTTTTCCTTCATCCGTTTGATAACCGACTTGGGCTTTACGCTGGCAATACGCTTATCGGGGTAAACCAGCGCTGTTGCAAATATCATTCCGGTAATGGTTTCTCCGGCTGCCAGGGCATGTTGAAAACGGGTGGAACGGGGTAATCCGGTTGCCTCCTCGTTGTGCATACGAATTGCATCAACGGCATCGGCTGGTAGTTTTCCTTCAAGCATTTCGGCAGCAACTAGTGCATGACGCCTGGGGTAAGCATTGGTGATTTCCACATCCAGATCGTGAAGCAAACCTGCAACACCCCACACATCCTCATCCTCGCCAAAATGGCGGGCCAGGGCACGCATTACTGCCTCAGAGGCCAAACAATGGGCAATCATTTTGGGATTTGAGACATGCTTATTGAGAAATGAAAGGTAAAAATCGCGCTGATCCATGCCATAAAAAATATTGAGCAAAAGTAAAAAAATGATGCTAATTTTCTGAATTATCGGAATCAACGTTTTTAGCCTTAACAAAATTTAATCGTATTCTGAAAAACCATGCATAAATTGTTTTCAGTCTGACATGTTTATCTAGTAAAGGAATAAGGATACTGGTAATAATTATGCTGATGAGAACTACGGAATAGGTTACATCCTGAATAATCTGACCACCGGCAATACCCTTCTGCAAGGGAATGCCAGCCAATACCGCTGCGGCAAGACCTTTTGGCACCATAACTCCCATGGTTACCCTGTCGTTAACATTGATTTGGCTATTTGATGAGAAACGCACAATGGGAATGCGAAAAATAAAAAGAATTGAGGTCAAAAGTATGCCTATTATCAAGAGAAAATAGTCATCAACTCTTAAGGAAATACCTATGTAAACGAAAAAGAAAGTTTTTAAAAGAAAAACCATTTCGTTGAAAAAGTTCTTTTCTGTTTCGTTTAGTGAAATAGAAGTATCGGAGATATAGCGCTTTAATGCAGTTGAACGAAGGCCATGGAGGTTAACCAGCGTAATACCGAAAACCAGTGCCGAAATAGCTCCGCTATACCCAAATATCTCGGCAATGCCGTAAACAATGAAAACAAAAGCGGGAGTAGTGAAAATTGATGTTTTAAATGCCTTAAAATTAAGAAGAATGGCCGACCACGCTATAGCCGAAGCAAAACCAACTATTGATGCCAACAGAAACGAGGATATAATTTTTCCTGCAATTAAACCCGGTTGAACTTCTCCCCCGCTTATACCCTCAATAAAAGCAAGTGCGAAAACTATACAGAGCACATCGCTAAGGGCCGATTCCAGTATTAGATAATTTTTGGGAACCTCGCTAATTTTTATTTGGCGAACCATGGGAATTACTACCGCCGATGATGTCCCCCCCAGTGTAGCCCCAAGGGCAAGAGAGGCAAGCAAGGAAAGATTCAGAAACAGATGGGCGAACAATGCCACCACAATCATGGTTACAAAGAAATTAGTCGCTGTAAGCTTCATGGCCCCCCCAACCGATTTTCTTAAATCGGAAATGTTCATACCTATACCTCCCTCAAAAAGAATAATAATCAGAGTTATAGATGTAAACATGGGACCTGCAATTCCAAAATCATCGGGTTTAACCAGATTCGAAACCGGCCCAACCAGAATTCCAACAATCATTAAGAGTAGCACATCGGGCACTCCCTTTCGCTCAAAAATACTTGAGAACCAATGAGCCAGAAATACAATAATTCCTAGTGTTAGTATAGTGAATGCAGTGTTCATAGAGTTTCACTTTTACACAAAGGTAACTAAATCCCGCATTAAAAAGAGCATGATAATAAAATCGCTGTTATAAACTTAAACATGTGAGGTGGTGCCTATCTGAAATCACAAATTACACCGATATGCATTTTTTTTCTTTTCGATTACACTTTTTTTGTTCATATTTGCAAGTCAGTAGTTCAAGCCATGATACCATTCAAAAAAGCACTAGATATTATTAAGAGTAGCACCACTGCTCTGGGTAAAACCGAAGTTGTTGCCTTGTCCAGCAGCTTGAATAGGGTTCTTTCCCAAGATATTGTTTCGGATATCAACATGCCGCCATTCCGAAAAACCGCCGTAGATGGCTACGCCTGCCGAATGGAAGATTTAAGTAAACCCCTAACCATAGTTGAGGTTATTCCGGCCGGAACGCTACCTTCAAAAACCATAGAAAAAGGAATGTGTGCAAAGATCATGACCGGAGCCCCAATTCCTCCTGGTTCCGATTGTGTTGTTCCGGTAGAAGACGTTGAAATGCTACCCGATGGAACAATTCGTTTTACAGGCGATAAACCTAAAAGCAACATATGCGAGCTGGGCGAGGATATCCGTATCGGGGAGTCACCAATTTTAAAGGGAACGTTTGTAAAGCCACAACACATTGCCATCATGGCAGCCCTTGGTTGCCATACCCCTTTGGTTTCGGTTCAACCCCGCGTGAGCATTCTGCCAACTGGTGATGAACTGGTTGAACCCAACTTGATTCCATCCGATGGGCAAATCAGAAATAGCAATGGACACCAGCTCATTAGCCAGGTGATTGCCTGTGGCGCAATCCCTGTATATGATGGAATAATCAGAGACACTGAAGAGATAACGGAAAGAGCATTATCCAAAGCCTTAAACGAATGCGATGTAGTGGTTCTAACCGGAGGCGTATCGATGGGCGACTTTGATTATGTTCCCAAAATCATGGAACGGTTAGGGATTAAAATACTATTCGATAGCATAGCCGTTCAACCGGGAAAACCCACCACATTTGGGGTTGCAGGTTCAAAACTGATTTTTGGGTTACCCGGCAACCCGGTTTCATCGTTCATTCAATTTGAACTATTAGTAAAGCCTTCCATACTCATGCTTATGGGATGCAATGCCCCTTACCAGCCTGTTCTTAGGCTCCCCCTTGCTACCGATTATAGCCGCAAACGTGCTGAACGGCTCGGTTTCTTTCCGGTTCAAATAACCGCTGAAAGCATGGTAATGCCAATTGATTTCCATGGATCGGCACACATTTTTGCCCTGGCTAACGCCAATGGCATAGCATCAATCCCCCTGGGAGTTAAAGAAATCAAAAAAGGAGATCTGGTTGATGTTCGACCAATATAACCGTCGTATAAACTACCTGCGAATTTCGGTTACTGACCGCTGTAACCTGAGGTGCACCTATTGTATGCCCGAAGTTGGTATAACCCAAATACCTCACGACCAAATCCTCACCTTTGAGGAAATCGTTGAATTTACAAAGATTGCTGTCCGCTTAGGTTTTGAGAAAGTAAGGATTACCGGAGGTGAGCCGTTGGTCCGAAAAGGCATTGTAGAATTGGTTCGCATGATTTCGAACATCGAGGGCATAGCCGATTTTGGAATGACCACAAACGGAACCTTACTATCAAACTTTGCCCAAGACCTATTTAAAGCGGGCCTTAAGAGGATCAACGTCAGCCTCGACACCCTAAATCCTGAAAAGTACAGCCAAATAACAAGGGTAGGAAAATTATCGGATGTTCTGGAAGGGCTTGATCATGCTAAAAAAGTTGGCTTCAACCCTATAAAGCTTAACTGTGTGGTTGAAAAGGATTCATCGGAACCCGATGCATTAGCCGTTAAGGAATTTGCCCAGCGCAACGGCTTTATAGCCCGTTTCATACCAAAAATGGACCTCGATGAAGGCACCCATGGAGTTGTCGAAGGTGGTGAGGGCGGAAATTGCAGCACCTGCAACCGCTTACGCTTAACTGCCAATGGCATACTAAAACCTTGCCTGTTTAGCGATAGCGGGTTTAACATACGTGAATTGGGCTTTGAAAAGGCAATTGAAATGACCATTAAACATAAACCCGCCTGTGGGATGATAAACCTCTCCGGCGAATTCTATAACATTGGAGGTTAACATGGAACTATCACACACCGATAGCAAGGGCAAAGCCAACATGGTTGATGTAGCGCATAAACCCAACCAAATCCGAGAAGCAAAAGCCTCGGGCTTTATCAACCTCAACCCCAAAACTGTCCAACTAATCCGCGAAAACCTGATTAAAAAAGGTGATGTACTCACCATTGCCGAGATTGCCGGCATTCAAGCGGCTAAACGCACACCGGAACTGATCCCACTATGCCATAACCTTATGCTTACAAAGGTTGACGTAAAGGCAACTCTTGCCGAAAATGGTGTTTTAATCAACAGCTACGTAAAGTGTGTTGGGCAAACAGGCGTAGAGATGGAAGCCCTTACGGCTGTCTCCGTTGCACTGTTAACCATATACGACATGTGCAAAGCGGCCGATAAGAATATGACCATCGACCAGGTTAAGCTGATTTCTAAAACTAAATCTGATATTCCATAGCCATGAGCCAAAACATTACCATTAAGGTTGTATCTGTAAATATCTCAGAACGTAAAGGAACAACCAAGCATCCGGTTGAATACATTGAGTTAAACTCAAACGGGGTAAAGGGTGACGCCCATGCCGGTTCATGGCACAGGCAGGTAAGCATGCTGGGAACCGAAAGCATGAGCAAGTTCACACAAGCAAGCGGTTTGCCTGTAAAATACGGCGATTTTGCCGAAAACATAACCACCGAGGGTTTGGAGCTTTACAAAACCAAACCCGGCGATAAATTCATAGGCGCCGGGGTTGAGCTGGAAGTGACCCAGATTGGCAAATCATGCCATGGCGATGGCTGTGCCATCTACCGCCAGGTGGGTAGCTGTGTTATGCCTAAAGAAGGAATTTTTGTGAGGGTTGTTAAACCTGGCAAACTTAAAGCGGGCGATACCTTAACCTACATACCCAAAATCTACAATGCGCTCGTAATAACTTTGAGCGACCGTGCGAGCCGGGGAGAATATGAGGATAAAAGCGGCCCTGAGGTTGTAAACCAACTCAAGGATTTCTTTAACTCTATCGAATGGCAATTCCATGTTTACCATGAAATCATACCCGATGACCCCAACCTGTTGGAGAACAGGCTTATGATGGCCCGAAATAACAACTATGATATAGTGATAACCACCGGAGGCACCGGTATTGGACCCCGCGATATCACCCCCGATGTGGTTTCAAAGCTGCTTGATAAGCAAATACCCGGTATCATGGAGCATATCCGCATCAAGTACGGAGCCGAAAAACCCAATGCGCTGTTGAGCCGCGGAGTTGCCGGACTCATGGGCAGCACATTTGTGTACACACTTCCGGGCAGCGTAAAGGCAGTAAAGGAGTATATGAATGAAATTACTAAAGTTCAGAAACACTTATTCCTGATGCTCATGGGAATCGATAGCCATTAACAATTGCAATTTAGCAAAACAAAAGGGGGCTTTATGCCCCCTTTTTCTCTTGGCTTAGAATGTTTACTCAACCCCAAGTACATCTTTAAATGCTTTCTTGAATGTATCCTTTGGCAGTGCACCCATAGCCATTTGCGGCTGATCATTTAAAGGGATAAAAAGTAGCGATGGGATACTGCGAATACCGAAAACAGCTGCCAATTCCTGCTCTGCCTCGGTATCAACCTTATAAATGTTCAGCTTACCATCGTATTCCTTTGCAAGTTCCTCCAGAATGGGGGCAACCATTTTGCAAGGGCCACACCAGTCGGCGTAGAAATCAATCACTGCAGGTTTATCGCCTTCAAACTTCCACTCGGTATTCGTTTCGTAGTTAAAAACTTTCTGCTTAAAAGTTTCAGCTGTAAGATGTTCAATCATAGCGTTAAAATTTATTTATTGATTTATTTACATATTTCAATACAAAAGTAATACCAAAACGTTTAATGGCATAATTTTGTTCAAGAAATCGGATTGTTATATGTCAATTTAACATGAAAATAGCCCTTACACTTTACACACTCGGGTAAACAAAATGTTAGGCAAAAAGGTTGAATAGTTGTAATTTTGTCAGTCTTAATTTTAAATCATGCGAGAGTATCTTTCAAGCAGAATTTTCAAAACCATTTCGGAAGTTGCCGATTTAGAGGGGGTAGAAGTATATGTAATTGGAGGCTTTGTTCGGGATATATTCCTGAACCGGCCGTCGAAAGACATAGACATTGTTGTGGTGGGCAGTGGAGTTGAATTTGCAAAAGCCGTTGCAAACCGGTTGCGCTCCAAAAGGCTTACGCTTTTTAAAAACTTTGGCACCGCCCAGCTTAAGCATAACGAATGGGATATTGAGTTCGTGGGGGCAAGGAAAGAGTCGTACCGGTTAGATTCCCGAAAGCCCATTGTAGAAGACGGTACACTCGAGGATGATCAGAAACGACGCGATTTTACCATTAACGCATTGGCACTTAGCCTCAACGCAAAGAATTACGGAGAGCTGCTCGATCCATTTGGCGGAATTAAAGACCTAAAAAATGGCATAATTCGTACCCCGTTGGATCCCGCAACAACCTTTTCGGATGACCCATTGAGAATGCTACGGGCCATCAGGTTTGCCACTCAGCTAAATTTCAACATCGAACCTGAAACCTTTAAGGCCATTGGGCAGATGAGCAACCGTATTACGATTGTCTCCACCGAGCGTATCATGGACGAGGTCAATAAAATGATGCTTGCGCCTTCTCCATCGCGTGGTTGGCTACTTTTGGATGAGTGCGGGTTGCTGCCCTATGTATTACCTGAGCTGACAGCAATGAAAGGCGTTGAAACCCGTAATGGCATAGCCCACAAGGATAACTTTTACCACACCCTGGAGGTGCTGGACAACCTGGCTGCTAAATCCGATAGCCTTTGGCTAAGGTGGGCTGCACTTTTACACGATATCGGAAAACCCCGGACAAAAAAATTCATTCCCGGACAAGGATGGACCTTCCACGGACATGAGTTTTTGGGAGCCAAAATGATCCCGGAAATCTTCAGAAAACTTAAACTTCCACTCAATGAAAAGATGAAGTTTGTACAAAAAATGGTGCTGCTTCACCTTCGGCCCATTATCCTCTCGCAAGATATCGTTACCGATTCGGCCGTCCGCAGGCTTTTGTTTGATGCAGGAGATGATATTGACGACCTGATGGCCCTTTGTGAGGCCGACATAACCTCAAAAAACGATTACACGGTCCGGAAGCACCTGGCAAACTTTCGAATAGTGCGAAAAAAACTAAAAGAAATTGAGGAGAAGGATGCCATTCGGAACTTCCAACCCCCGGTTACCGGAGAAATGATAATGGAGACTTTCAACCTTTCCCCATGTAAAGAGGTTGGCATTATCAAGAATAGGATTAAGGATGCTATTCTGGATGGAGAAATTAGAAACGATTTTAACCAGGCATACGGTTTAATGCTGAAAACCGGTGAGGAATTGGGTTTTGTGCCGGTTAAGCTTCACCCAAACTATAAACCAGCATCGTAATGCCTAAATATCAAAAAATTCTGCGCAAAGGAAAAGCTACATTCCAACCAGAATGATACTATGTCTCAACCGGGATCAATGGAATGAAAAATAGAACTCGGATGAAAACATCAGGGTATCCTATGCAAATAACATTGGCTTTTTTACTAACTTTCAACTCCCAAAGAGTGAACCATGGCAGATGAAAGCAAGTATAGATTCAGAGACCTATTCAAGGCTGTTTACTTTGCGGTAGCATTGGCAACCATCATCGTTTTTATTCCAAACGAAGGTCGGTTCAAGTATGAATTCCAGAAAGGGAAGCCCTGGATGCACGAGGACCTCTTCTCGCCATTCGATTTCCCGATATACAAATCGGAACAGGAAGTTTTTGCCGAAAAGGCAAAAATTCTCAAGGAGTTCAAAGCATTTTTCAGACTTGATTCGACCATTGAGCAGTTCATCACCGTCAAGTTTAACGATGACTTTACCCCTGCCTTTGAAAAATTTCTCATCGAAAGCGCGAAGATTCCGCCTAAAAACAAATCGGCTTACCAACAATCAGCCAAACAGATTAGGCAAGAGGTAACGGATGCCCTGCACCTTGTTTATGCTAAGGGTATAATTAATCAGGCAGAAAGCAGCATCAGCAGCAGCATGCTGAATAAAGGGCTTTCGGTAATTACAGGAAACGTTGCCACCGACCGGTGGTATGAGGATGTTTTCACCACGCAGAAAGCCACTGCATTCATCAATAAGGTGGCCAATGAATCCACAAACCGGATTAACCCTGTATTGAATGAATTCTGGAAGAAATTTAATCTTAAAGACTATATCCACCCCAACCTGATTTACGACGACTACACGACACAAAAATTCAAGAACGAGCTCATTTCGAACATTTCCCTTACCAAAGGATTGGTTCAAGCCGGCGAAAGGATTATTTCAAGCGGTGAGATTATCGACTCGGACACCTACCAGGTTCTGCTCTCGCTTAAAACCGAGTATGAGAAACGGTTGGGAAGCAAAAACCGGTTTACCGTTACCTTGGGAAATATCCTGCTTTTATCATCCCTTTTCGTGGTTCTTTTTCTGTTCCTGCTAAACTTCAGACCCGAAGTACTCAAAGAAAATTCAAAGCTGATATTCATCCTGATGCTTGTTACCCTTATGGGTATTGTTTCGATACTGGTGATACGCACGAACATCAGCATTTTTGTCATTCCCCTTGTCATTGTCCCAATTTTCATAAAAACATTTTTCGATTCCCGATTAGCATTGTTCGTTCATCTGGTAACCATATTCATAGTTGCGTTTTTGGTGCCAAACAGCTTCGAATTTGTTTTCACCAACTTTATTACCGGTATTGTAGCCATTCTCAGCCTCACCAACATGTACCGGAGAGGTAAACTTTTTAAGACCGTTGGGCTTGTGTACCTGACTTACCTAACGCTTTACCTCAGCCTGTCGATTGTTGAAAACGGTTCACTGAAAGGGGTAAACTGGTTAGTAACCCTATGGTATGGTATAAATGCACTGCTTTTACTAGCTTCGTACCAGTTAGTTTACATTTTCGAAAAAGTTTTTGGTTTCCTTTCGGACATCAGCCTTATAGAGCTATCCGATACCAACCTCGACCTTCTCCGTAAGCTAGCCGAGGTAGCTCCCGGTACTTTCCAACACTCTCTCCAGGTTGCCAATCTGGCCGAAAGCGCAGTTCAGCGTGTAGGAGGAAATCCGCTGCTTGTTCGTACTGGCGCTTTATACCATGACATTGGCAAGATGTCAAATCCCCTCTATTTTATCGAGAACCAGCAAAGCGGTTTTAATCCACACGACAACATTGACAATGCGAAAAGTGCCGAAATAATCATAAACCATGTTGCCGAAGGGGTAAAAATTGCCTTGAAAGCCGGACTACCCAGGCAGATAGTTGATTTTATCACCATGCATCATGGCACATCGAAAGTGCGTTACTTTTACAATAAACAGATTTTGGATGGAAGTTCCGCTGAGATTGACGAAAACAAGTTCACCTACCCGGGTCCTGAACCCCAGTCCAAGGAAACTGCTATAGTAATGATGGCCGATGCCGTCGAAGCCGCCTCCCGAAGTTTAAAAGAATACTCCGTACAAAGTATCGATGAGCTGGTTGAGCGAATTATTAACGAGCAGCTCAACTCCGGTCAGTTCAAAGATGCTGAGATTACTTTCAAGGATATCAATACGATAAAAACTATCTTTAAAAAGAAGCTGCAGAACATTTACCATGTAAGGGTGGAATACCCCGAATCGATCAGAAAGTCCCACTAGTCAATTCGTAAACCCACAACGCAGATATCGTCTATCTGATCGGTACCATGAAGGTGGTTCTGCATCATCTGAATGAGTAAATCGCGCTGTGCGCTCATCGGTTTTAAGTACGACTGGTAGATCAGATCAAATAGACGTTGCTGACCAAATTTTCGTTTATCGGCGCTGATTTGGTCTGCGTATCCATCGGAAAACAGGTAAACGAAAGTAGGCGATACCAAATCGAAGCTTACGTCCTGGTAGGGTTTAAGGCTTGCCGGCTGGAACCCCCCGGTAGATCTAATATTACCATTCAGCTTGCTCATTGTACCATTCTGGATGACAAGCAAAGGGCGCCCTGCTCCTGCAAAATACACCTTGTGGTTTTTCCTGTCTATCGTAATAAAAGCAATGTCTATTCCGGCAAGTACTTTATTTCCGGTTTCCTTTTGTTTTAGGGCCTCAACAAGCTGCTCATTTAGGGAATCGAGCACCTTGGAAGGTGTGGTTACACCCCACTCGTTTACAATCTTGTTCAGCAGCGTATTTCCGATCATGGACATGAAAGCACCCGGTACACCATGACCGGTGCAGTCCATCACCGCAATACAAATCAAATTACTATTACCGCTAACCCAGTAAAAATCGCCACTTACAATATCCTTGGGTTCATAAATCACAAAGAAGTCTTTGAAGAGTTCCGAAAATTTCTCGGCTTTTGGCAATAAAGCGTTTTGAATTGTTTTGGCATACTCAATGCTGCTGATCATACGCTCATTCTTATCGGCAATGATCTGCTGCGATTGCTCCAGAATGATGTTTTTTCGCTCTATCTCATCGCGCTGAGCAAGAATTTCCTCCTGTTGCTGCTGCAACTCCTCGTTCTTCTCCAGGATCTCTTTCTGGTGGTAGCTGAGCTCCTCGTTCTTATGCTTAATCTTTCTTAGGTAAAAAAGAATGAACCCTATCAGAATAGCACCCATGCTAATGATCACAATCAGTGACATGCGAATCGCTCTATCGCGACGCATGCGCTCCGCATACTCGGCCTCCTTCTTGGCCTGCTCTATTCTGTGTTGTTCCTGCTGACGTTCGAATTTATAAAAGTACTCGGCCTCAAGGGATCTTCTGGTGTTTTCCTCGTTGAACAGGCTATCACGTGTGGCAATGTATCTTTTAAAATGCTCAAAAGCAGGAGTGTTTTGCCCTAACCTTTCAAAAATACTGCTAAGATGAAAGTGAGCAGCGCTTTCAATGTCCAACAGTTTGTTTGCCTTTGCTAGCTTTAATGCTTCGGAATAATGGGAAATGGATTTGGTAAGCTCACCGCGTTTCTGATAGTAGTTCCCAAAATTTAGCTCGCACTCGGCCCGGCGTAGAGGACTATTCATTTTGATGAAGCTTTCGCGAGCCAGGTTAAGGTACTTTAGCACATCAGCAAGCGAGCCGTTATCAATGTTTATACCTGCAAGTTCATTGTAAATTGTTCCAATGGCATCCAAATCATTTGTACGACTGGCATATACCAACGCACGTAAATAGTAATCCGATGCCTTGGACAGCTCCCCCTTTTTGCGGTAAACCTCACCAATATTAAGGAACGAGGTTCCAATGCCTTCATCATTTTTTTGCTTTTCCTCTATGGCAAGCGATTGGTTGTAGTATTCAAGGGCCTTATCGTATAATTTTTGGTATAGGTGAACAACCCCAATGTTGTTCAACACCGACGATACCCCAGGCTCATACCCAATCCGTTGGTACAACGAAAGGGATCGGAAGTAGTAATCTAATGCAGTGGGATATTCTCCCCTAAGGCGATAAATGGCGCCAATTTGGTTCAGCGTTGCGGCCTCGCTTTTGATGTTTCCAGTTCTACGATGGTACTCAAGAACCCGGTTGAAATCTGCCATTGAGAGGCTAAACTGACCCTTAACCCGATATATAGCTCCCCGCCGCGTTAGCGCATGAATAAGGAATTTATCCAGCCCCAGCTTCTCATAAAACGGAATGGCTTTTTCAATAACATACAAGCAACTATCCTGTTGATCATTAAAAAAGAGGGTGTCGATCTGAGCGGTTAGCTCCGCAGCGAAAGAAGAGTCTCTTTTAAAATCGTTCTGGGTGTATCTGCTTTGTTGAGCCATGGTAAAACCAATCCCTGAGCCCAAAAGCCACAGGCATACTATTACCTTACTAACCCTGTTTGATAGTTGCAGCATGGATGCTAGGGAGATAACCCCGTTTAATCAAAGTTACAAATTTAAGCCCTTGATTAAACAGCTAACCCACTAAGCAATGCGACTTTTTGATAAATAAATGCGTTTATGCTTTGTAATAACCCTATGGTAGGATAAAAATAAAAAAAACCGGCGATGCCGGTTTCTCCATTTTTTTTGCTTCACTACTTAGCCTGTGCTTTAGCCTTGTCGCGTTTTTCCTTACGAATCTTTGACTTTTTGGGACGTGTGTTTCCAAACGATCCCTGGAATATTTTACCTCTACGGGTCTTTTTATCACCTTTTCCCATGGTTTATAGTGTTAGATGTTATTCATTTTGTGGTGCAAAAATACACGATTATTTTATTATTCGTTCAGCTAACACAAAATTTCTAACAAACATGTTCTTTAACAATGCTGAAGAACAGCTAAAACGATTGAAACTTTTATGGTCAATCTAAACTATACAAAGTAACTTTGCAAAAATTAATCCTTAAAACATAAAGCTATGTCAATCACTCACATTGAACACATCGGAATAGCAGTAAAGAGCCTGGAAGAGTCTATTCCATTTTACGAAAAGGTTCTGGGGCTGAAATGCTACAACATAGAGGAGGTTAAGGATCAAAAGGTAAAAACAGCCTTTTTCATGGTTGGCCAAACCAAAATAGAACTCTTAGAGTCCACTGACCCAGAGGGCCCTATCGGAAAGTTTATTGAAAAGAAAGGTGAAGGCATTCACCACATCGCCTTTGCCGTTAAAGGGATAGAAGATCACCTGAAGCGTATGGAGGAACAGGGTGTTACCCTAATCGACAAAACCCCCCGAAAGGGTGCCGAAGGGTTGGATATCGCTTTCCTACACCCTAAATCAACCTTAGGCGTGCTTACAGAGCTTTGCGAAGATAAAAATAAGTAAAACTGTACCCCAAACACCGATATAACAGATGAGCACACAGGAGCAAAAGATTAAGGAGCTTATAGAGCTAAGAGAAAAAGCCAAGCTTGGCGGTGGTCCCAAACGAATTGAAGCCCAACACAAGAAAGGCAAATACACAGCTCGTGAACGAATCGACATGTTGCTGGATGAAGGCAGCTTTGAGGAATTTGACATGTTTGTATCGCACCGTTGTATTGATTTTGGCCTGGATAAGGAAAGCTACCTATCCGATGGTGTGGTAACCGGCTACGGAACCATTGATGGTCGTTTGGTTTACGTATTTTCTCAGGATTTTACCGTTTTTGGCGGTTCGCTATCGGAGATGTTCGCTGCCAAAATCTGCAAAATCATGGACATGGCCATGAAGGTTGGAGCACCTGTAATTGGTATCAACGATAGTGGCGGAGCTCGTATTCAGGAAGGTGTGAAAAGTTTAGGCGGTTATGCCGATATCTTCCAACGCAACATCCTGGCGTCCGGTGTAATACCTCAAATATCAGCCATTTTTGGACCCTGTGCCGGTGGAGCGGTTTACTCCCCTGCACTAACGGATTTCATCATCATGTCGCGCAACACCAGCTACATGTTCGTTACCGGTCCCAAGGTGGTAAAAACCGTAACGGGAGAAACCGTTACCTCAGAGGAGCTCGGTGGTGCAGGTGTGCATTCCACCAAATCGGGAGTAGCGCATTTTGTGGCCGAAACCGAGGAAGAGGGTATCATGCTTATACGCAAACTGCTCAGCTACCTCCCCCAGAACAACCTCGAAGAGCCCCCCATCATGCCATGCAACGATCCCATTGATAGGCTTGAGGATGCATTGAACGAAATAATCCCCGATAGCCCAAATAAGCCCTACGATGTTAAGGAGGTAATTGGTGCAATTGTTGACAATGGGGAGTTTCTGGAGCTTCAGCGCGACTATGCAGCCAATATTGTAACCTGCTTTGCCCGTTTTAACGGACAATCGGTTGGTATTGTGGCCAACCAGCCCAAGTACCTTGCCGGTGTGCTCGATATCAATGCATCGCGCAAAGCAGCACGCTTTGTTCGTTTCTGTGATGCCTTCAACATTCCCATCGTCACTCTGGTTGATGTGCCCGGTTTCCTTCCTGGTACTGGACAGGAGTATAATGGCATTATTATTCACGGGGCCAAGCTCCTTTACGCCTACGGCGAGGCTACTGTACCAAAGGTTACCGTAATTCTGCGCAAAGCCTACGGAGGTGCCTATGACGTGATGAGTTCTAAACATCTGCGTGGCGACATCAACTACGCCTGGCCCAGCGCCGAAATTGCCGTTATGGGCCCCAAGGGTGCAATTGAAGTGCTACTAAGCCGAGAACTTGAAACCATTGAGGACGAGAAGGCTAAAGTTGAGTTCTTGCTCCGCAAGGAACAGGAATACAAAGAGAAATTTGCCAACCCCTACGTTGCAGCTAAATTTGGTTACCTCGACGATGTGATTGAACCGCGTAATACACGTTTCCGCATCATCAGGGCACTCCAATCACTGGCAACCAAAAAGGACACCAATCCGCCGAAGAAGCACTCTAACCTACCTTTGTAAACTGAAATGACTATAGCAATGAAAGGAAAAGTTAGATTGTTTTTGGGTATAGCTACTGTAGCGTTTGGTTTTGTGAGCGCAAGCGCACAAAGTGTTTACGATATGCGCATCAACGAGGTGATGCTCTTCAATAAAACCAACTACATTGATAGCTACGGAGAGCGTAGCGCATGGATTGAGCTGGTGAATACCGGCTATAACAGCGTTAATGTTGCCGGATGTTACCTCTCCAACGATATCACAAATCCAAGAAAATATCGTATCCCTTCGGCCGATCCCATCACCCTCATTTCACAACAACAGTTCCTGGTTCTCTTTGCCGATGGCAAAAGTACCCATGGCACCCTGCACCTGAACTTTACCCTTGACAGCACCAACAGGTTTGTTGCTTTATTTGCTCCTGATGGGAAAACCCTGATTGACAGCGTCACCATACCTCTAATTGACGTTGATAAGTCCTACGTTAGGCTTCCCAACGGAAAGGGTAATTGGCAGGTAAGCGAGCTGGCTACGCCAAATTCCACCAACGAACTCTTTGAGGTTCATACATCCACCGGAGAGAAATTTGTTAAGTTTGATCCCTTCGGATTAATCATGGCAATTACTGCCATGTCGGTTGTATTTACCGCACTTCTTGTACTGTATAGGCTTTTTAAGTTCACAGCAAAACTTACCCAAAAACCTATACGAATCAAATTTAGCAAACCTAAGCATGCAGAGGAAGAGGCAGCCCAACAGATAAAAGAAGAGATTCCGGGCGAGGTTTTTGCTGCGATCTCTGCAGCACTATACTTCTACGAAACTGAAAAACACGATCAGGAGTCAACCATACTCACTATTGAGAGGGTTTCGCGTCGTTACTCCCCATGGAGTTCAAAGATTTACGGACTACGACAAATACCTGAACGGGTTGTAGTTCATAGGAAATAGAGCATCTGAAACAAACATCAACTTAAAACAAAATGAAAGATTTCAAGTTCAAGATAAATGGCAATGAATATGTGGTACACATCTCAAATGTGGAAGGAAACATTGCCGAGCTGGAGGTAAACGGAACTCCATACAGAGTTGAGCTGGACAAGGAGCTGAAACAAACCAAAACACCCAAACTGGTTCGTCCTGAAGCAATACCGACCACCGATTCGCACCCGGCCGTAGCAAAAACGGTAAGCCCGGGAGCGGCAACATCAGGAGCCGTAAAATCGCCACTGCCCGGCGTAATTCTGGATGTGCATGTTAAGCCAGGCGACTTCGTAAAAGTAGGACAACGGTTGATCGTTCTTGAGGCCATGAAAATGGAAAACAACATCGACTCCGATAAGGAGGGTAAAGTTGTTGATGTAAAGGTTCGCAAAGGCGATTCCGTTCTTGAAGGTGATGTACTTGTAATAATCGGTTAGCCATGGAACAGAGCGGAAGTTTTTTCTCATTCCTTCTGGATAACCTAACCCAATTCCTGTCCTTTACAGGTTTTGCCAACTTCACGGTTGGCCATGGCATAATGATTGCCGTGGGTTTGATATTCATCTATTTAGCTATAGCCAAGGAGTTTGAACCCATGCTGCTGGTTCCCATTGGGTTTGGTATCATTGTTGGTAATATCCCGTTTACACCCGGATATCAGATAGGCGTTTACGAAAGCGGCAGTGTTCTTAACTACCTCTACTTTGGAGTGCTTAAGGGATTATATCCTCCTCTAATCTTTTTGGGAATTGGAGCAATGACCGACTTTAGCGCGCTTATTTCAAACCCAAAACTCATGCTGATAGGTGCCGCAGCTCAGCTGGGTATTTTTGGCGCATACATGCTTGCCTTGCTACTGGGCTTTTCGCCTCAGGAGGCCGGGGCAATTGGTATCATAGGCGGAGCTGATGGTCCAACAGCCATTTTCCTTTCATCGAAACTTGCGCCAGATCTTATGGGTGCCATTGCCATCTCGGCATACTCCTACATGGCTCTGGTTCCGGTTATTCAGCCTCCGGTGATGAAACTGCTAACCACCAAAAAGGAGCGTCTCATCCGGATGAAACCACCCCGTCAGGTTACAAAATTGGAAAAGATCATGTTTCCCATTATCGGTATGCTCCTTACCACATTTATTGTTCCCTCGGGTTTACCGCTGCTTGGCATGCTTTTCTTTGGGAACCTGCTGAAGGAAAGCACTGTAACCAAGCGTTTGGCCGATACCGCAAAAGGCCCATTGATTGATATTGTAACCATTTTAATTGGCTTAACGGTTGGTGCCTCAACCCAAGCAACCACCTTTTTGACCCCAAAATCAGTTGGTATTTTTGCTCTAGGAGCAGCCTCGTTCGTTGTAGCTACCTTTGGCGGCGTAATGTTTGTTAAAATCCTGAACTTCTTCCTTAAGGAAGGAAACAAAATCAATCCGCTTATTGGTAATGCGGGCGTTTCGGCAGTCCCCGACAGTGCAAGAGTTTCCCAAGTTGTTGGACTGGAGTACGATAAAACCAACCATTTGCTCATGCATGCCATGGGGCCCAATGTTGCCGGTGTAATTGGCAGTGCTGTGGCAGCAGGTATCCTTCTCAGCTTCCTGGCATAAGAATTTCTTTGTTTCTGAATATAGTAGAAAGCCCCTGTTTGGGGCTTTTTTTGATTTTTTTTCCACCATCATGCAGCAAAAGAAGCTATATTGCGGTCTATAGTATAGAATTTGCTTTTTCCAAGTCAGGTTTATGGACATATCCGGGCAGCTGATAGAACGATGCCGACATGGCGATAGTAAGGCACAGTTTGAGCTATACAGGCTTTATGCCAACGCCATGTACAACGTGAGCTGCCGGATACTCACTGATAAAATGGAAGCAGAAGATGCCATGCAGGAAGCGTTCTTTAAAGCCTTTGACAGGATTGATACCTTCAGAAACGAAGTAACATTCGGGGCCTGGCTCAAGCGAATTGTGGTGAACACCTGTATCGACCACCTGAAGCGTAAAAGGTTGCTGACCGTTTCAATTGACGATACGCCCGGTTTATCGTCAATTCAAGATGATGAGGATTACAGCCCCGAATCGGTTGAAGAAGTTAAACAAGCCATGCAAAAGCTGCCCGATGGTTACCGGCTGGTGCTCACCCTTCATCTGGTGGATGGCTATGAATACGAAGAAATAGCAGAGCTGCTTGGAATTGCTCAGTCAACCGTGCGTTCGCAGTTTGTCAGAGCCAAACAGAAACTGGTTGAGATGCTTAAAAACAAAAATTAGTACCATTATGTCAAACATTGAAAGATTCATACTTGAAAACCGACATCACCTCGAAACACAGGAACTACCTGATGGCCACGAGATTCGCTTCATGGCCAAGGCCAGATACAAAAGCCGACGTGCCACCCTGCGAACCTACATCATGGCTGCTGCTACCGTAACCATTGTACTAGCCCTTACCGGTGCAATTAGCCTGTACTACAACTATCAGTTTGGACGTGATCTGGCAAATTACTTTAATAGTAGCCAGACAAAGCAACTCTCCGAGGTGGAAGCATACTATCGCAGTCAGCTACTAAGGAAGTACCGTTCCATTGAGAAAATTGCACAGGCCGATGATAAACCCCTTCCCTCCCCTGAGCAGCTTTTTGGCGAAACGTTGGCCGACAAGCCCCTGTTAAGAGCAGAACTCTTGAGTAACCTCAGGAACGAAGTGGTTGTGGGAGCCATTGTGCAAAGCTACCAGATAAGGTTGGAAAACCTTGAACGGCTGGAGCAAACCATATCACAAACAAACAACAACAAGTAAAACGTTAAAAAAAAAATCATATCATGAAAACTTTACATTTCACCTTGCTGACCTTGCTGAGCGTAATGGCGGCAAACTCACTAGCCGTTAAAGTGCCACAAAGCAAGGAGTTTAGCAATGAGTTTCCGGTTGCCGAGGAAACAAAGCTTGTAGTGGAAAATAAGTTTGGCCAGGTGAACATCCAGAACTGGGATAAAAAAGCTATTTCGGTGTATGTGATTGTTAAGGTTGATAATGGCAATGCAGCTAGAACAAAAGACCTGCTGGATGCCATTGACGTAACCATCACCCAAGAGGGTAGCACCATAAAAGCCATAACCACTTTCAAGGAGAATTTCATTCGGAATAACCGGAAAATGTTCCAATCTACCAGTAACGAGATATCCATTGATTACACCATTAAAATGCCAGATAATGTTGATGTTGACATCGAAAATAAATTTGGCGACATCTTCATTAACGAGCTGAATAGCCGCCTACTTGTCGACCTCAAGTATGGGAACATAAAGATTAACAAGCTTGGCCGTGGCGATAGGGACCCCCTCAATAATTTGAATATCAGCTATGGGAATGCCAACATCAACGAGGCAAACTGGATTAAAGCAGAGGTTAAATACGGCAAGCTTGAGGTAGAAAACTTAAAAGCAGCCGTTATCCTATCGCGCTACTCCAAAATTAGTATTGGTAAATCCAACTCGCTGGTTATCGATTCAAAGTACGACAAGTTTGAAATAGGCACAGTTAACAACCTTGCGGGCGAATCGGGGTACACGGTTTTCAACATCGATAGGCTGAACAAAAAGCTGTTGCTTAGTGCCAAGTATGGCGATGTGAAGATTGCTGCGGTTGACAAAACATTTGAAAGCATTGTGTTCAATGCTGCCTACACAGGTCTTAAGGCAGGCATCGAGAGCAATGTGAGCTACCGGCTAAATGCAAGGGTATCGTACGGTAAAGTTAACATAGCCAATGTACCCAGCCGCATGAACAGAGTTGAAGGCAACAACTCGTTAGAGCTATCGGGAACAGTAGGCCAAAATGCCAATCCCGCTGCCGAGGTAACACTTAACATGAAGTATGGAAACGCAACGCTATACTAAAATACAGCTCATCCGGTACTAATTTCAACCCGTAAGTAAAATCCGGCAACTCGTCGGATTTTACTTATCTTACTCCCACACAACAATTCAGGCCAACCCAAACAGATGCAAACTAAACCGGCATAAATCTGCGGAGTGTTGTAATGAAGACTATACTACTTTTATTCTTCCTTTTATATTACATTTGAAATTACAAACCCTTATTCATAAGACATGCCACTAGTATATGACGATTTATTATACGTTAAATTCAACAATTTAGCACAGTACAAAACAGAAATCACTCATTTCATATCAACTCGTATTGGGATAAACGACGAAACAGAATTTTCCATTGGTTTAAATGGTTATTTGCCAGACTCAGAAGTTCTCCGCAACCGGAACCACCTGGCGCAGAAGTTTGGTTTTCATCCCTCTGAATTCGTTTTTGCCGAGCAGGTTCATGGCATAACCGTTGAACGGGTTACCCCACTAATGCGAGGACTTGGAGCCTTTGACAAGACCAATGCTTTACAATATTCCGATGCGTGGATAACCAATCATCCCAACATCTGCCTGGTTGCCCAGGCCGCCGATTGTGTTCCTATCCTATTCTTTGACCCCGTCCATAGGGCAATTGGAGCAGCCCATGCAGGTTGGAAAGGTACCGTGAAACGCATTGCCGCTAACGTTGTGCGTGCAATGTGTGATGAGTTCGGCACTCAACCTTCCGACTTGATTGTAGGTATTGGCCCCTCAGCCGGTCCATGCTGTTACGAGGTTGGCGATGATGTGATTTCGGTAGTTGAAAGCGAATTCCCAAAGGAGTACGAACTACTTATACATTATCCCGATCAACAAAAACCGGTTTTTGACCTTTGGCGGGCAAACATCTACACTCTGATGGAAGTTGGCGTTCCTGAAAATAACATCGAGCTGGCCGGGTTATGCACCCTTTGTAACAACCACCTCTTCTTCTCGGCTCGCTGCGGCGACAGGGGTAGGTTTGGCGGAGCTATTATGCTTAAAGCAGATAATCCAAATGGTAGTTTACTGATCAGCTAACCCATCACTTTTAATAAACATGGAACTTCCAAAAATTGAAAAACTTCTAAGACTAATCCGGTTGCTGGTAGGCAACAGAAGAACCACCAGAGAACTGGCCGAATTTCTGGAATGTGATCAGCGTACCATACAACGCTATATCGTGGCACTAAAGGATGCCGGTTTTGTTGTGGAGTACAGGCGAAAAGGGGTACCATTTATGTCGACCCAGAAGGGAAGCCTGAAAGACATCAGCGATCTGGTTCACTTTTCGGAAGAAGAAGCTTATCTGCTTCACCGGGCCATTGATAGTATCGATGGTACAAACGTCATCAAACAAAACCTAAAAAAGAAACTCTACAACATCTATAACTACCCCTGGCTTGCCGATGTGGTGCTTAAGCCGGAACTTAGCCGTGTGGTTCATAACCTAATTACCGCCATAGATGATAGGAACAGAGTGAAACTTAAGGGCTATCACTCAGCTAACAGCAACACGGTTACCGATAGAGAGATTGAGCCCTTTTGCTTCACCACAAACTATGAGCAGGTATGGGGATACGAAATCAGCACCGGGAAAAATAAGCTATTCAAGGTTGCACGCATTAAATCGGTAGAAATTCTTGACCGGGAATGGGAATATGAGGCAAAACATGCCCAAACCAAGATTGATGTTTTCCGAAACTCAGGTAAAACATACATTGGTAAGGCCATTCTTGAACTCAACGTAAGAGCCTACGACTTGCTTGTCGAGGAGTACCCACTGGCCGACAAGTATATTACCAATACCGAAAACAACAAATTCCTGTTCGAGGCCGAAGTGTGCAGCTACGAAGGCGTTTGCCGGTTTGTACTTGGCCTTTTCGAAGATGTTACCGTTAAAGGCGATGAGGGGCTAAAGCATTTTATTGATAAAAAAATTGAAGCCATAAACCTTAAGCGACAGAAGTTTACGTATTAGCCACGTAGCTTTGACTCAAAACTTACAGCTATGGAGAAAGAAAGACGTCACTTTTCACACTTCGAGATTGCAGGATTTACATACTATGATGGACCCATAGTTTTTAACGACCTGCAAATTGGCAGCAAGCTCCAGCTTGTTTATGAGCCTGATAATAAATTCGACCCCTATGCGATAGCAATCTACTACAAGGGGCATAAACTTGGCTATGTGCCACGTGGCGAGAACAAACCAATCAGTAAGCTCCTTGAAATGGGCTACGAGATTTTTGAAACGCTTATCCAACGTATCGATTCAAGTGACCATCCGGAATCGCAGGTTGGCGTTGTGGTCCATATCAAAAAAGCGAAAGATGAATGACAAATGCGGGCATTGTGATGCCCGCATTTTTTTAACTTTTGCTTATTCAAGAAAGGTAAGGTTTTACTAAAATTTATTAGGTTTGGGTTTCAATTACATAAACCTAAACCTTTAATCTATGTCGCACGAACCAGTTGAAAAAATTAAAGGCCTTCCGGATAATGCCTACACAGAGCTTCGCGAGGGCGAGGAGTATCAACCAGTTTTACCCCCAAACAAAACAGTACCTGAGGTTAACACTTGGAGTGTGATATGGGGGTTAATCATGGCCATTGTTTTCTCTGCCGCTGCAGCCTACCTGGGGCTAAAAATCGGGCAGGTATTTGAGGCTGCCATTCCTATCGCAATCATTGCTGTTGGCCTTTCCACGTTGGCAAAACGTAAAGGAGCGCTAGGCGAGAACGTAATTATCCAGTCAATCGGGGCAAGTTCGGGTGTGATTGTGGCAGGGGCTATCTTTACACTTCCGGCTCTCTACATCCTTAACCTTGAGGCTCAGTTCTATCAGGTATTTCTCTCATCGTTGTTTGGTGGAATTCTAGGGATTCTCTTTCTTATCCCCTTCCGAAAATACTTTGTTGCCGATATGCATGGCAAGTTCCCTTTCCCTGAAGCAACAGCCACTACCGAAGTACTTGTTTCCGGCGAAAAAGGAGGAAAACAGGCCCGATTACTTGTAGTTAGCGGTTTAATTGGTGGTATATACGATTTCATCATCGCCACATTTGGATGGTGGAGCGAGGTGGTTACTACAAGGGTAATTCCTGCAGGAGAGGCCCTTGCCGAAAAGGCGAAGCTGGTTTTCAAGCTGAATGTTGGTGCTGCAGTAATGGGTATTGGCTACATAATTGGCCTTAAATACACTGCCATTATTGCTGCCGGGTCTTTTGTAGGTTGGTTTGTGATCATACCCATTATCAACTACTTTGCACCAGGCCTTACTGAGGCTGTTGGGAGCAACATAGCTCTAACGGTGGGGCAAATGAGTGCCGAGCAAATTTTCAGCAACTACGTTCGCCCCATTGGTATTGGAGGTATCGCCATGGCCGGGATTATTGGAATTATTCGCTCCAGCGGCATCATCCGCAAAGCTTTTGGGCTTGCAGTTAGCGAGCTTACCGGCAAGCACTCCGCTATCCCAAAAGAAGAGGTGCGTACACGAAGAGATCT
>CALBBQ010000027.1 GCA_937926785.1 uncultured Bacteroidales bacterium
GCATTACAGACGAACAGGTTCAGTGGGTGGAAAAGATTCTAAACAATAGACCAAGAAAGCGTTTGGGGTTTTGGACGCCCAATGAAATGTTGAATAAAATATTGTTTAATAAAAAAGTTGCATTTGCAGCTTAAATCTAGGGGTGTTAGAAATTTGACGCTTTTACAATCATCTCTAAAACTTAATAAACCTCAAGGTGTAAGTAATGATGACGTAGATATACTAATAAATTTTTATTCTAATTTTATAACCATGTTGTATGAAAAAGGGTAAAATAATCGCCATTGCACTTATTGCTACTATTTTGATGTCACTAAATAGTGGTAGTTGTGATAGGTCTGAATGCGGGGAATATTGGTTTGTAAATAGAACGACTCATAAGGTAAAAATAGATTCATACTCAAATTATGGGTTAATTACAGAAATGTCCTTTGCAATACAACCAACAGATTCTGTTTGTAGAGTTACATGTGGTATAGGTGGGCCACCAAATCCATTTAACTCAAGCAAAATTAGTGTGGATTCAATTAATGTAGTATTTGATGATACTCTTTCAATAAATACATTTTACCACCTCGATTATAATCCTATGAATTTTAAAGTAAGAAAGGAGTTTGTTTTTGTATATGAGATTAACAACGCGTTATACCAAAAAGCCCTTGAAGTAAACGGTTATTTGAAGTAGAACTATTCATAATAATCTTCTTCCCTACAAAGTATCTTTCATTATTGGCCTATAAGTAAGAAGAGATTGTTTTGTTTTCAATAGGTTTATCATGACCAAAAACCCGTGGTTCTTACCACGGGTTTTTAAGTTATTGCAGTGCATGCAGTGAGTTGTAATAGTCGATACTTAGGTTTGTTGAACCATTGCTTCTTTCTCTAACCCCTGATTTAGTCATTTGCAAAAGGGTTCCCCAAAACATGTCATGCTGTTTGGAGGTATTGCCTTATTAACTTGGTCTTTATATAGAATTGCAATCATTTTGTTCTACTAAGTTTGAGGTGAAAAGGTAGTTTTCGCTCTTACCTTTTGGTTCTGTTTATAAAGCGTTATCCGATGTTGATAAATCGCATCAGAAATATCTACATCCTTTAGGTATTCTCGCTTTATTTAGCTATATTTACTATAGGAGTTTGGCTTTTATTTCCTATGTTTGTAGGTTATTTAACTTGTTTGATATGCGAGACGAGGGCAGCGATTTTCTGAGTTTTGAGGAGGTTTATGAGTTGGCGAACCGGTTTGAGCAAAGCGTTCAAACCGGAGTGGCTCAGTTTTTCGATGTTCATGAGTTTGTGGCTTTAATTGACTTTTTCCTGGATCACGAGGGGGAGGAGCGTGCGTTGCAGGCATTGGAACTTGCCGAAAAGATTTACCCCACCTCGCTGGAGATCAAGTATAAATGGGCCGAATACTATTACTTTATCGAAGATTACGAAAAAGCGCTTCAAATCATTCGCCATTTCGAACAGATTGACAAGGGCAACCCTGATTTATACTACCTAAAAGGCGAAGTGGAGTATGAGCTGGGCAATATCAACGCAGCCGTTGAGAGCTTTGATAAGGCAGTAACGGTTGAGCCTTACGATAACATTGAGATTCTGCATCGTATCTCCACATTTTTCCTTGAGAGCGATGAGATTAACCTGGCTTTGAAGTACTTGCTTATTTCCTACAACAAGGAACGAAACAACCTGGCAGTGCTATTCGATTTGGGCTACTGCTTTGAACGCCTGAACGAGCTGGATAAAAGCGTGAGGTATTACAATGAGTACCTTGATATTAATCCTTTCTCTGCAAGTGCCTGGTATAACCTGGGAATAGTCCATACCAAGCTGGGTGAATTTGAAAAGGCACTGGAATGCTACGATTTCTGCATAGCCATCGATTCTGAATACTCATCGGCATACCATAATAAGGGAAACACCCTGGCCACACTTGAAAGGTATGCCGAGGCAGCCAAAGTGTTTGATGAGCTCACCGCACTTGAACCTGAGAATCCAAGGGTCTTCGCATTGCTGGGCGAGTGCTACGAGAAGCTGGAACAGTTCGATAAGGCACTCGATGCCTATAACCGTTCCATTGTACTTGACCCGGAGTTCGCCGAGGGATACTATGGAATAGGCGTTGTTCTGGCTGCTCGCAAAAAGTACGACCTTAGCTTAAACTTCATTCGTAGGGCTATCACCCTTAACCCTGAGGAGTATGACTTTTGGCTTGGGCTGGGCAGGGTTTACTTTGAGATGAACGATCTGGAAAACTCAATCAAAGCGTACCGCGAGGCAACAAGCCTCAACCCCGACCTCCCCGATGCATACCTATCCTTAGCGGAGGTTCTACTCTACGAGGAACGCTTCGTTGAGGTTCAGCAGCTTGTCGATGGGCTTGGAAATCGTTTCGAATCCAACGTATCTATCAAGGTGATAAATGCTGCAGCACTCTACCTTTCGCACCGACCCAAGGAGGCGCTGGACATACTTCGCGATGCTAAGCGCATCGATCCTTCCTCAATCGACGACTTCATCAGCCTGGTGTCACCCGATGCCGATAACGATTTTATGGATAGCATTAAACGCCTTTAAATCAGGCAGAATCCTCGCCTATCCATTGGATGTTAACAAAAAGCTGCAACATATTGCAGCATTTTTTTTCTAAAAATCATACATTTGAAAACAAACCAAAACTTTTTGTTATGAACTACAGGTTACCCTTTATTCCGGCACGAACCGAAAAGCCCAGAGAGTACGGACTTACTATGGTGATGGACAAAGGTTTAAGTATCGCTGAAGCGGAAAACCTTATTGAATCGGGTGGTAAGTACGTTGATTTCGTGAAGCTTGGATTTGGAACTTCGCTGATAACCAACCGTTTAAAGGAAAAGGTTCAGCTATACAAAAGTGCTGGTTTGAGACCATATTTAGGTGGTACACTTTTTGAAATTTTCGTTATACGAGGGATGTTCGATGACTTTATCAGGTTTGTCGATGAACTTGGGCTCGATTTGGTTGAGGTGTCCGATGGCTCAATGGAAATGGACAACCACGTGAAGTGTGATTACATCAGCAAGCTGGCCAAACGATATACCGTTATCTCCGAGGTGGGTTCAAAGCGTGCCGATGTTCATATACCCGATGAGGAATGGATTAACATGATGAAGCAGGAGCTTAGCGCCGGAAGCTGGAAAGTGATAGCCGAAGCGCGCGAGAGCGGTAACATTGGCATCTACAACCAGGACCATTCAGCCAACACCAAGCTGATTGATGATATTGTTAAGCATGTTAAGGTTGAAAATGTGATTTGGGAAGCCCCACTGAAGAGTCAGCAGGCCTGGTTTATCAAGCTGCTTGGTGCAAACGTAAATCTGGGCAATATTGCCCCCAATGAGGTGATATCGCTTGAAACTCTTAGAATTGGCCTTCGGGGTGATACCTTCTTCAACTACTTGCCCGATAATATGAAATAGAAGTAATTTGGTGATGAAGCGAAGTGTAAAGGATTACATCCTTTTGGTTTTCAAAGGGATTGGGATGGGGGCAGCCGATGTAATCCCAGGTGTATCGGGGGGAACAATTGCTTTCATAAGTGGCATATACGAGGAGCTTATCGACTCCATTAAAAGTGTAATTGCAAAGGACTCATTAAAGCATCTGCGCACTCTATCGTTTGCAAACTATTTTAGTGCGATCAATGCCGATTTTCTTATTGCCGTTTTGTCCGGAATCGCCATTAGCTTTCTTTCCCTTGCCAGGTTGATGCAGTACTTGTTAATAAACCATCCCATTCCGGTTTGGTCGTTTTTCTTTGGCTTAATCATGGTTTCGGTTTGGTTTGTGGCTAAAACAATAGAAAAATGGCGTTTTTCAGCTTATGCCTTTTTTGTTGTAGGAATCGTTACGGGTTTTCTGATTACCATGGCAACCCCAACCGAAACGCCAAACAACCTGGGTTTTATTCTTCTTTGTGGCATGATTGCCATTTGTGCCATGATACTTCCTGGAATATCGGGCAGCTTCATTCTTCTACTAATGGGCAAGTACCTATACATGATGGCTGCCCTAAGTAATTTTGACTTTTCCGTAATTGGAGTCTTTCTGATTGGAGCAGCAGTTGGCCTGCTTACCTTTTCCAACTTGCTTTCCTGGCTCTTACACCATTACCACTCACAAACCATTGCTGTACTGGCCGGCTTCATGCTTGGCTCGTTAAACAAGGTATGGCCATGGAAAGTGGCAACCCAAACCTATATCGATGCGAATGGTGCCATAAGACCGCTGGTTGAAAAAAATGTATTACCAACCACATTTTTGGCAGAAAACAATACTGAGCCATACGTATTGTTAGCCATCATTTTTGCCATACTGGGTGCAATCCTGATCATTTTGTTTGAACGTTTTCTGTCCAAACCTGTTACTAAGGAAATTGATATTCGCCAAAGGTTTGGTTTGTAAGATTTATAAAACTTTAGAGAGTTTGCGATTACCTATTCTGGTAATCGCTATTCTCTCTCTTATCCCACCAAATCTTTCTGCACAAAACAAATCGCAGTACCCCTTTCGCTCTGGGGAGCGGGTTACCTATACTGCTTATTATAACTGGAAGTTTATTTGGCTTAGTGCCGGACTGGCAGAGTTTAATGTAAAGGATACGGTGTTGAATAACGAACCGGCTTTCCATTTCATATCTACTGGGCACTCGCATAGCAGCTACGATTGGTTTTTTAAGGTTCGCGACCGCTTCGAATCGGTTGCCCGTAAAGCCAATTTATCGCCCCTATGTTTTTTGCGCGATACCTACGAGGGTGGGTATAAGGCTTTTAACCGGTATTCATTCAGCTATCCCGATTCAGTTCTTACGATTGATAGCTACACCTCCAGCCGGCCCTTTAACCAAAAGAAGTTTAAGCTCGATAGACCAATATTTGATGTTCTAACAGCCATTTACTACTGCCGAACCATCGATTTCAACAAGCTACGAAAGGGCGAGCGTTTACCGCTCTCTATGGCTGTTGACGATGGGGTTTACGATTTATACATCCGTTACCTTGGTAACGAGAAAATTCAACATCGCGATGGCCGTACATTTGATACATTTAAGTTTAGCGTGATGCTTGTTGAGGGAACCATATTTAAGGGTGGCGAGGATATGTTTGTTTGGGTATCGGCCGATGAACGTAAGCTCCCAATTCTTGTCGAATCAAAAATTCTGATAGGTTCAGTTAAGGCTTATCTACTTGATTACAAGCCTTATTAATTTTTTATACGTTTAGAATACTATCATGACCTACCGGCATTCACTGCCAATGGCCAAGGTATGGAAATTCATTTCGGACTTGAGGATGGTAGCACCTACTGCAGTGTTTGGTTACAATACTCTAACGGTAGGGTATTTGGTCATTTCATGAGGTACTAAGGTTATTCCAATGCTACTACTAAGCCCAACTCCACATGGTCGGCCGTGTTGAGGTGGGTTTTTAGTTCCGTTTGGATTTGTAAGCATTTAGTTAACAAGTAGCGAACACCAACTTTTTGGTATACTCCGGGTAATCGTGGATTAGAATTGTATAGGTAGGTGCCAAGCATCGCATAGAAAGATAACCTTTCGAGGGGTAGAATAATTCCGCTAGCGGCACCAATCTGCCAATCATCGTTGGGAGAGGTGTAAGCCAAATGCCTCAGTTCACGGTGAAACCGGGTCGATTTGTCGTGAAAAACGTCAAGGCCAAAAGTAATGCTGTAGAACCCATTTTTTGGAATGATGTACTGTCCGGATAGTGTAAGGGGAAGGTAAACTGGGCCACCTGCACCTCCGGTTTCTTTAACTCCCAAACCTACTCCAATTGCAAGGTGGGGGTTGGTTGGGTTTGTGCTTTTACTTTCATTCATCTCAATCACACGTCTTGCTTCATCTGAAATAGCATAGTTCATCCCCAGAGTAAAAGCCCAGAGATTCAGCCCATAGTTCGGTTTACGTATTGCCCCGTTTGAAACGTGGTTAGTTTCGAACCCAGCCTGTAGCTTAAGTTTTGAATTAATTTTGATGCCTGATGAGATTCCCAGTGTGCCCCAGTAGTTCAGATGTGTGGAAATCGCCACATTTTCCGGATTGTTGATGCCTGAATATTTTTTGGTTAGATAGGCTATACCAAGACCTATATCGATGTTAACACTTAAGTTTTTTGAGCTGATGGGTATGTATTTTATTAGTGGCTGCATACCCAAGGCATATCCGAGTCTTTTGCTATCACCTAAATCGATGTAGATTAGTGATATCCCTACATGAGGGAAACCATGAAAAGCATGCCACTGTTTATCCCCCTTAACCTGGTTTGCCCATGTTAGTCGAGTACCCAGTACATAAACATTGCCAAGTGGCCTCAGCGTATCGCTATGCGGAATTAGCTTGCCTGCAAGGGTTGATAAGACAAGGTAAGAATTTTGGAGTTTTACGGGTGAGTTTTGAGCATAAACGCTTGGAATTGCGCATAGAACTGAGACAACTATCGGTATGAGATTTGTTTTTCGCATAATCCAAAAATAAGTAACCTACCCGAATTTACCGAGTAGGTTACCCAAATGTAAACCTAAAACCTAAACCAACTAGCGTGTAATGGCAACTTTTGCACTACTCGAATAACCTTCTGCCGAGAGTCTTAATATGTAAACACCTTTAGGTAGCTCTGAAGGCAAACTGATTTGTAGGATATTATCACCTGAAAAATTTTGTTTTGTGGAGGTTTGAATAAGCTGTCCGGTAATACTGTAGAGATTTATGCTAATGGCTCCGTTTTTAGGTTGGTTGAACGAAATGAAAAGATCGCCTGATGTTGGATTTGGCCAAACGTGCATGGTGCTTTCAAAGGCAATGGGTTGTTTAACACCTACGAAGATATCGTTGCGCTTAATCCTTTTCGATGTGAACATTCTGTATTCAGCGGGGTTAAGGGTTATCTGGTAACTGGTTGTGGTCAGCTGAACGGAGTCGCCACTGTAGTACTCGTACCACCATCCGGTATTGTTAAAAGTTACCGTAGTGCTTTGAACGGAAACATCAAAGTTCCCTACAACAACCACATCCATATCATTGCTGTTCAGCTTTAACCATTTAATGGCACCGGAAAGTGAGTAGTCGTAGTTGTCGGTCTTGAAAACCTCAAATTGCTGCTTAAGCCTGTTTAAGTGGGCAAAAGTGTTGAAAATAGCCCTACGACTATCGTCGTTGTAGTACTCCCAACGTATGGGTTTACGACCGGTTCGGCCGTTATATTCGATGCTTACATCATACCCAAGTTCGCCAAACTGCCATATCATTTTTGGGCCTGGGAATGGGATAAACAGGTTTGCCGCGGTTTCGATGCGTTTAAGCGCTATAGGCAATGTTTTTACATTGTGAACCGAAATGGTTGAATTTCCAAAGTTTAGATTTTTGTACATGAGCCTTTCCTCGTCGTGGCTTTCCATGTAACCCACCAGGTGTGGAACATTCCAACCCCTTTGTTTGGCTGCTACTCCCGAAAAGTTTGAGTTAGGTAACCATCCCATGGTAGCCTCGTTGTAGTTATAGTTCATGTTTCCCCATACCAGCATTCCTTTTCCCTCGCTGCTACGGTACTCGGCCAGGGCTTTTTCTTCGGTGTTGTCGCAGAAATGCTCCAGAATAACGTAAGCATTGGGATTTACCGACCATATCTTATCTGCAATGCGTTTGAGAATGGCAATACGAGGGGCATCGTAGGCAGAGCCGGCATTGGGGGTATTAGTAAATCCTTTAGTAAAATCGAACCGGAAGCCATCAACCTTAAATTCTGTTAACCAATAGGTTAGAACTGAATCTACAAACTTTTGGGTTTCAAGGCTTTCGTGGTTAAAATCGTAGCCCCAGCAATAGGGGGGGTGAGGACAGGTAGTGTTGTACCAGGGATTATCAGCTGTGGGTACACCAAGGGTTGAACCGTCGGAAGTGGAGTACATCTGAACCAGGGGCGATTGGCCAAAGGAGTGGTTCAGGACCATATCAATGATGACAGCCATTCCCAGGCTATGGGCTTCGTCGATGAACTGCTTGTAATCAACAGGGGTACCATAAGCCTTATCGGGGGCAAAGTAGAATGAGGGGTTGTACCCCCAGCTATCATTTCCCTCAAATTCGTTTATGGGCATCAGTTCAACGGCATTTACCCCAACTTTTTTGAGGTAGCTGAGCGAATCGCGCACGGTTTGGATGTAGGAATCACCCACGAAATCCCGAATGTGTAGTTCATAAATAACCAGATTTTCTTTCGACGGTGGCGTAAACCCCGAGGTTTGCCAGCTGTACTGCTGAGGAGTAGTGTTGAAAACCGATGCTATTCCCGTTGTTTTTCCGTTAGGGTATGCCAGTAGGTTTGGATAGGTTGCGGATGGAATGTACTGGTCGTTGGGGTCCAGTGTTTTTGTTGTAAAGGGGTCGGCTATCCTGAGGTATCCATCAATCAGGAACTGGAAGGCATAATCTTGGCCAGGTTCCAGGCCTGTTAGGGTAATCCAGTGGTACTTTCCATCAGGGGTTCGGCTCATGTAGTATTGCTCATCGGGGAGCCAGTTTGAGAAGTTTCCAATAAGGTATGTGTAATTTTTTTTGGCAGGGGGGTCGTATAGCACTATAGTTGCCGTATTGGCATCTATGTTGTTAACACCTGGTTTAAATCCTTGTGGCAGGGTGGCCACACTAACCGGGGTTCGTACCAATATGTATAGCGAATCATAGAGGGTTTTGGTACCATTGGATGCTTCAGCTTTAAGCCAATGCTTTCCGAAGCTGTTTGCAGTATAGTCGAACGTAATAGATGCCTGATTGGTGTTAGCCACCTCCACATTATCGATGTAAAGTTTTAGGGAGTTAGAGCTGTTTGCTGATACCTGAATGTTTATGTGATCGTTAAGTTCATATATGGGTTTACTCTGGGTGGGTGAAGTAATGCTAACCGAAAGTCCCTGTTCGTAAACGTTATAAAAGATATCCTCGGTCTGCTTTGTTGCGTCGCTGCTACGGAAAACAAAACACATCTGGGTTATCTTTTTATCGCTTGGTACATTGTAAAACTGCCTGATGCTGGGCGATATGGTAAGCTGGTAGGTATTGGTTCCTGTTCGGGTTAGCTTTGGTTGGGAGGTATTGTTTCCCCATGTTCCAATAACGTATTGCCATTCAGAGTTTCCCTCAACCTTAACACCGGTGTGGGCATACACCTCACCCGTATAACCCACCAAATCGGTTCTTGTGGCCTTGGAGGCATCAAAAGTAATGGTAACCGCATCGGCATCGGTGGGGAGAGCCGGGTTAACGGAGATGGGCTGGGCGGAAAGACCAAAAAACATAAAATTTGAGAAAACTAACGAGAAAATTCTTTTCATATCTTAAAAATTTAAAAAAGGGCGCAAAGGTGCGCCCTTTTTCTGAAAACATTGATTTATTGAGCAGTTATTGAACCTGCACCAGTTTTGAAGTTAAGGTCAATCTTGTAGGTACCAGCAGTTAAGTTGACTCTTTCCTGATCGCCACCCGTTCCGCGGAATTTAATTTTATTATTTAGAATAATGAATTCAGCTTGCCACCAGGATACTGCTTGTGGAGTCTGAAGAGGGAACCACTTGTGCCATACGTGCATACGGAGTTCACCTGCAGAGAGGGCTTTAGTAATAGTAATTACTTCGTTTGCGTTGTCAACTGTAAACTGACCATCAGCAACAGGTGCATCCCATTTGTTACCAATAGTTGCACCTATAAGGTGAACCTTTGGATCAGAGATAGAAATCTTATTTTCTTTAAGATCTACTACAACCATGTAGTAACCGGCTGTACCCGGAACTGGAACATTATCACTACCTTTGTTGTAAACTGAGTCGGCTGACATTTCGCCAGTTTTTCCAAAATCATTTGCCCACATCTTTTTGGGTGCAAATTTGAAACCCCCGGTTGCATTCAGCCAAACTATCTTCCAGAACATGTATGGATGGCTGTGAGTAGCAATCATTGGGAGATCAGTTTCATCCCAGTTCCATGTACCAACACCATCACCAATCATGTAAAGAGTTTCTGGATACTCAGGAAGAGGCACTACATCGCCAGTTTTAATCAGCTTTGCAGTCATGCCTAGACCACCGGTTTGTGCCGACCACTTAATCTTTACGGTGTAAATGCCTTCGTTTGCCTTATCGAAAACAATATTTGAACCACCTGGAACAAGAGCATCTATAGTGCCTCCAAAGTTAGTGTTTGCCTTAACGGTTGCTTCGGTATTTAGCTCAAACTTCCAACCGCTGCCATAGCGAAACTTAAAATCACCTTGACGAAGTTCAAGTCCGGTTATTTGAAATACTAATGAATCTTTGCTAAAATTACCAGTTAGAGTCATATGAGTATTATCATCATTCCATCCATAGGGGGTACAACCACCAAGGATGCCCCAGTAGGGTACTGGTATTATTGCAACCTTTTGCAGTTCTTTGTCGAGTACAATATGGTAAAGACCGCTTTGAGTAACTGTATAGGTGCCGCCAGTTTTGTAGGAACCTACTTTTGCAGTTACGTTGGGTTGCTCCCGTTCACCATTTGTTGCAACATCCTGTAAGTTGTCTGGGCCATATTCAATGGCTTGGCTACCAGCAATTTCAACTATTTTAAAAGTTTTGTTGGCTTCCAAAGCAACATACTTCTCAAACATTGTGGTTCTTGCCACTTGGCCAACTTCGTTAATACCACCGGCAAACTGCCCTTTGAGGTCATAATCTGTCCAAGGAGTTGCTTCACCTACAATGTATAATCCGTCCTCTACAAGGATGGGCGGTTTATTGTCTTCATCATCTTTATCGCAGGCTGTGAATGCAAACACAGCAGCGGCTAGTAGCCACATTAATCTAAATTTTGATGTTCTCATAGTAGTAAAATTTAAGTTAGAGATTGAGTTTAACATTGAATTTATTTAGCTAGGTTTGGATTTGAATCAATTACCCATTGTGGAATTGGAAATACTCTTCGGCTAGGATCTGAGGCTGGCTTTTCCCACCAGGCTTGATTAAATTTACCGAAACGGATAAGATCTTGCCTACGATGAGCCTCCCAAAATAGTTCGCGCCCACGTTCGGCAAGTATGTCATCGAGCGTTGCATTGGTTAAATTACTCAATCCTGCTCTTTGACGGATAGGATTAATCCAATCATCACCATTTTTGCTTTGCCGTATTCTGGCTTCTGCTTTCATGAGCATTACATCAGCAAGACGGAAAATTGGGAAATCGTTGCTCAAATTGGCTTTTGCGCCTAACTTGATTTCAAACTTTTTTACCCTGGCACCCGACATCCTGATTTGTTCGGGTGTATACGATGCATCCATAACAAGAGCTGGTATAAAGGGATCAAAAATCAGAGGTTTGCCAGCAACAGCATCGGTTATTGGTTGTCCAGCCGACGTGTACTGTTGTCCAACAAGGAAATATCCAGCTTTTCGTTTGTCGTTAGATGGATAGGTGTCGTAGTGTTGTTTTGTAACTGCAAAACCATTCCAAGGGCCAACACTCATATCAAAGGTTAAGTTACTGTTGTAATGAAGAGTTCTCATATGAAGGTTAAAGCCTTGGTAAGTATCTTCATCATATGGAATCGTGAAGATGTTTTCAGGCGAATTCTGATTATTGGTAACAAAAGGAGCTAAAGGATCTGATTCAAGTGTATAGCCTAAAGCAAGCACCTCATCGCAAGCATTCTCTGCTTCAAGCCACTTAGGCGTACCAGTATATACTTCAGCGTTTAAATATAATTTTGCTAATAATGACCAAGCCATACCCTTGGTTACTGAAGTTTTGGACATGCTATTATCCAGATAAGGAATACTTTCAGTAATTTCCTGCACGATGTTGTTAAATATTGTGGAGCGAAGGGTTTTGTTGGGTTTTTGCTCAGCATTTTTGAATGTTGTAACATAGGGAACATCACCATAATTATCAATGAGTAGGTAGTAGTAAAACGCTCTCATTATTTTAAGTTTAGCCAATGTTTTGGCCGCAGATTCCTCAAATGAGCTAAGGGGTGAATTACTGGGATTTAATGTTTCAATTAAACGGTTGGCTTCCACTATTCCATTGTAAAAACGCGACCACATGGAAGCTACTGCTTCTGTTTTATTATCCCAAGTATGTTGGTATAAAACACGCCATTTTCCACCATCATCCCAATCGGTATGACGTGTAGGGCATACCATTTCATCAGAGGTAACTTCCTGACAGAACCACCAGCCACCCCAGTCCAGAAAGTCTTGCATTGGCCTATATACAGGGACAACCATTAGGGCTGCCTGTGCATCATTCTCTGGAAATTTGTCAAAGGGGATTTTATCGTCAAGCCTGTCATCTAAATCGGTGCAACTGGCTAAGGCCATTAACGCAGCAACCGAAACAAGCATAAGTCTTTTCATAATTCTATATGATTAATTGTTAGAACTTTATATCAATACCAAATGTTATTGTCCTAGTTTTTGGGTAAACATCATACATGTCAACACCATACTCGAGACCTGTATAGGACATTTCAGGATCAAGCCCCGTGTATTTTGTGAATGTGTATAGGTTATTCGAGGTCAGGTAAAATCTCATACTGCTAACCCATTTTGTATTTTTTGGGATGAAATTGTAACCAATAGTCACGTTGTCGATTTTTATAAACGAGGCATTCTCTAAGTAATAGTCGCTCACCTTGGGTGAATCGGACAATCCTCGGTCTATTTCATCAAGAACTTCTTTTAATGCATTTAGTGTAGGCAGTATCTGAGGGTTGGAGAACACCATCCTGGTAACATTTATTACCTTGTTCCCAAAAGCACCCCTTAAAGCAATATTTAAGTCAAAGTTTTTATAGTTGAAAAAGTTCGACCATCCTAGGGTGAAGCGGGGTTGAGCATAGCCCACAACCTGACGCTGAGCAAGATTAATATCACGGGTTACTCCACCAGCTGCTGTATAGAAAAGGAACTTACCATCTTGGGATAAACCTGCATACTTAGGCATGTAAAATGTTCCAATTTCTTCACCTTCAAATAGGTACTGTGTCCAGTTCTGAGCACCCACTAAACCGCGCCCACTAAGCCAAAGACGTTTTTTATCGCCTTCGGACCAAGAATACTCATCATTTGAAAGTTTTACCAGTTTTTGACGATTCATTGCATAGTTTACAATGGTGCGCCATTTGAAGTTATTATTATCAATGGCATAGCCAGTAACATTAATTTCTAATCCTTTATTATCAATTTGGCCAACATTTGCCCATGTTGTAGGTAATGCGTTAGGTGGAACAGGAACTGAATATGGCGCAAGAAGATCGTAGGTTGATTTGATGTAGTATTCAATTGAACCCTGAATTCTATTCTTTAGTAAAGAGTAGTCTAAGCCAATATTCAGTTCAGAGTTTTCTTCCCATTTCAGGTTGGGGTTAGCATTGTGCGATATCGCAAAGTTTATGGCATCTTCGCCGGTTTCAAAGTTAGGTGCAGTGCCTGATGGGTAGGCATACATGATGTCGAGATATGATGAAATCTCCTGATTACCAGTAATACCATAACCTACTCTCAACTTTAGCTGGTTAACAAAATCGATGCTATTCAAAAAGTCTTCCTTTTTAATATCCCAAGCTACAGATGCTGATGGGAATAAACCCCATTCGTTATTTTTCCCAAATTTCGATGAACCATCACGACGAATAGTGGCAGTTGCAAAGTACTTTGAATTATAATTGTATGTTGCCCTGGCAAAAAATGAGATAAGGCGGTTTGAATTTTTCCAAGACCCAATATCTCCTACATTTACATTATTCAGATGACCCAGATTATTGGATTTCAGATAGTTAGAAAGTGCATCTCTACCCTGTGCGGAAAGACCCGTATTGGTATCCTCTTGGAAAGAGTAGCCACCAAGTAAGTTAAAATTGTGTGTATCGTTAATGGTTCTGGTATATGAAACGGTGGCTTCTAATATTTTGGAGTCAAAGTTTGAATAGCTTCTTCTCCCATATCCATTATGCCCACCTGCATAAAGAGTTGTAGGTTCATAGTAAAAGGATTCCGAATCGCTGCGGATGTAGCTGAGATTTAGACTGCCAACTAAACCCTTGATTGGTTCAATGCTGATTTTTGATGTACCGAAGTAATTTTTGGCATCACGTTGATTCTGTATCAATTTAGCAATGGCAACAGGATTATTATAGTTGAAATCGCGCTGAAACTCAAAGAAATTTCCATCATCATCGTAAACGGGATCAACAGGATTTCGCTGGTACATCTGGTAGAACACGTTTGAACTTCCCATTCCACCACCATAGTTTATGTAATTGTTCTTTTCAAATGTACCTGCCAATGAAGCATCAATGGTAACTATGTTGTTCAATGCTTTTTGGGTTAGATTCAGACGGGCAATGTTTCTTTGCTTATCGCTTCCAATTACAACCCCTTGATTGTACTGGTTATTGTATGAAAGACGATAGGATAGATTTTCTGTTGAGTTTGATACAGCAATAGTATGCGATTGAGATATACCTGTGCGGAAAATTTCATCCTGCCAGTTAGTATTTGCTCCGTTATCAGCAAATCCTGGAATGCCATTATCTGCTACATACTTTCTGATATCTGCTGCAGATAAAAACTCAAGCCTCTTACTGGTTTGATCTGCAGAAACATAACCATTGTAATCAATTAAAGCTCCTTTACTTTTGTCAGCTTTTTTTGTAGTGATGATGATGACACCATTTGATGCACGTGAACCATATATTGCTCCTGAAGATGCGTCTTTTAGAATATTAAACGATTCAATGTCGTCGGGTGAAATTGTAGTAGGATCTGCACCGGGTACTCCATCGATTACGTAAAGGGGTTGAGTGTTTGAGGCAAAGCCAGCAGCACCTCGAATTTGCACAGCGAAACCGGCATTTGGGTCACCCCCCTTTTTAGAAATATTCACACCGGCAACCTTTCCCTGCATGGCTTGGATTGGATCAGTCAATGAACCTCTATTGAGTTCTTCGGCTTTAACGTTCACCACTGAGCCAGTTCTATCGCTCTTTTTCTGAACGCCGTAACCTATCACAATAACTTCATCTATCTCCTTAGTTTCTTCCTTTAAGGACACATCGATTTTGGCACGGCCAGCTACTGCAATCTCTTGCTTTTGGTACCCTATAAATGAAAATATGAGTACATCGTTGCTTTTACACTTAAGGGAAAAATTCCCATCAACATCAGAGGTAGTTCCAATACTTGTACCCTTAACAATTACTGAAACGCCTATCATTGGCGATCCATCCTTGGCATCGGTCACCTTACCGATAACACTAATTTCTTGAGCTGAAATAGTAAATGATATCAGCAACAAGGGAATTGCTAAAATCAATCGGAGATTTTGTTTTATCATAGCTCCTAAGTTTATTATTTGTTGATATTAAACAGTTTATGTTTTGTTTGGTTTTAATTATTGACACCACAATTAACGAAAATTTAAACTCATTTTAATTGAAAATCAAGTTTAAACCAACGAAATTTCACGCAAACGATACCGCAATCGTTTGAATTTTCATAAAAAAATATTACTTTGGAACCCGTCGCAGAACTGTCAATCTTTATGCTATTTTTGTTAACGGAATAACAACCATCATGCTATTTAACAGTTTAGCTTTCAGAATGTTTAAACCATACAGATGCCTATGAAATCGAGCCAGGTTACCATTAAGGATATTGCCCGTGAGCTGGGTATTAGCCCATCAACCGTTTCGCGTGCCCTAAAAGATCATCCCGATATCAGTCAGGAAACCAAGCGGCTGGTTAACGAGCTGGCAGCCAGATATAACTACAAACCCAATATTATTGCGTTAAGCCTTCGTAATCAACGCAGTAACGTAATTGGTGTGGTTATTCCCGAAATCGTTCATTACTTTTTTTCTTCAGTCATCAGCGGAATAGAGGAGGTGGCCAATGAGCATGGCTACAGCGTGATGATCAGCCAGTCGGCTGAAGATTACAACCGTGAGGTGGCCGCATGCGATGCATTTCTGAACGGCATAATAGATGGCGTTTTGGTATCGGTATCCAAGGAAACAACTGATTACAGCCATTTTCTGCGATTTGAGGAGGAGGGAATTCCTATCGTCTTTTTCGATAGGGTTGTGGATGAGGTTCAGGCTGATAGGGTTATAATCGACGATTTCGATGGTGCTTACCAGGCTACCGAGCACCTTATAGTACAGGGTCGTCGTAAAATTGTTCATTTTGCAGGACCGCAAAATAGGCTCATCGGGCAAAACCGTTTAAACGGTTACTTAAAAGCCATGCGCGATAACGGCGTGGTAATAGATGAGCGACTGATTATACCTTGCGATACCTTTCAATCGGCTTTGGTTGAAACCCAAAAGCTAATCGATAGCGGGCTACGGTTTGACTCCATTTTCACTGTAAACGATTTCACTGCGGCTGGTGCCATGAAAGTGCTACTGCGCAATGGATATAGAATTCCTCAGGATATTGCTGTGGTTGGCTTTGGCGATGATCAAACCTCACTTATGGTTGAGCCAACGCTCACGACTGTTAACCAACCCGGCTTTGAGATGGGGAAAAAGGCCATGGAGCAGCTTATCCGCCGTATCACCCAAACCAAGCAGGACCCACCTGTTACGGAGATTCTCAAAACCCAGCTAATCGTGAGGGAATCGTCGAGGATGAGGTAAATATTGCCGACTCCTTATTAAAAACTCATTAAAGTGCCCTCGCTGGCACTTTTTTATATGCGTTAATTAAACTTTTATAGGAGATCACGACTCAAATAAAAATAAAGAAACATAATAGAGGTAATGTTGAATATGCGAGGTTATATACTTTGGGTTTGTTTTATTACTCTTTTTGCAAAAATGGGTTTTTCCGGCAGAAGCAAAGATTCCTTAAAAGTAACCCGCGAGCTTTATGCCGTTCGGGTTACAGAGCCAATACATATCAATGGGGTACTAAATGAACCGATGTGGTCGAAAGCTGATGTGGCCGATGGTTTTCTGGTTTACGAACCCTACAATGGCGAAAAAGCTTCGCAGCCAACCCGGGTGCGGGTGCTTTACGATGATTACGCAATCTACATTGGGGCAAATCTTTATGATTCATATCCCGATAGTATTTATCGTGATTTGGGCCAGCGCGATAACAGCGACAGGCTCAGAGCCGATGCATTTACCGTTTATTTAAGCACCTACAACGATGGGATAAACTACTTGCAGTTTACCGTTTCAGCATCTGGAGTTCAATCCGATATCAAAATTACATCTGGTAAAAACGACAGAAATTGGAATGCCGTGTGGGAAAGTGCGGTTGCATTCGATAGTTCAGGTTGGAGCGTTGAAATGAGGATTCCATACTCTGCACTGAGGTTTTCAAACGCTAACCAACAGGTTTGGGGCATCAATTTTAGTCGATTGATAAAGCGGAAGAATGAGATTAGCACTTGGAATTTTGTCGATAAATCTCAAGCCAGCTTTATCACCCAGTCAGGTATTCTCAAAGGTATTTCAGGAATTAAGCCACCTCTTAGGTTATCTTTCTTACCTTACGTTTCAGCATACATGGATCATCAGCCTAATAGTAATACCTTTAATCCCCGCTTTTCCGGGGGTATGGATTTGAAGTTGGGGTTAGCACAAAGTTTCACCCTCGATGTTACTTTAATACCCGATTTTGGGCAGGTACGTTCCGACGACAAGATACTTAACCTTTCACCCTTTGAGGTGAAGTATGATGAGGCTCGTCAGTTCTTTACAGAGGGGACTGAGCTTTTCACCAAGGGAGGGGTGTTTTACTCCCGAAGAATTGGTGGCTTACCTGCTAACTACTACCGTGTTTATGAAACACTCGAAACAAATGAGGTGATTGATAAGAATCCGCAGGAGACCAAAATGATCAATGCCAGTAAGCTCTCCGGACGTTTCTCAAACGGGTTAGGGCTTGGATTTTTTAACGCCATGACCGATAATACCTATGCAGAGGTAGTTGATACAATCTCAGGTGAAAGGCGCAAAGTGCTCACACAAGGATTTTCAAACTACAATGTGGTAGTATTAGACCAAAATTTACCCAATAACTCCTACGTTAGTTTAATAAATACTAACGTTTATCGGCCTAACGATGATTTTACTGCTAATGTTACCGCAACCGAGCTGTACTTAAAAGATAAGCAGCAGACAATTGGTTTTTATGGCAGCGGAGCTGTAAGCCAGCGCTTTAACAATGCTACTGAGCGAGGATTCAAATCGTATCTCGATTTTGGAAAAATTAGCGGAAACTTTCAGGGTAATGTTTGGACAAATATCGAAAGCAAACACTACAACCCAAACGATCTGGGTTACCTGCGTAGTCCAAATGAGTTCTCCACCGGTATTAATGTTTCGTATAAGGTGTTTGACCCCTTTTGGAAGTTGCTGAATTTCGAATCCAGCATTGGTTTTTCCGATAGCCGATTGTATAAGCCACGAAGTTTTGAAAGTCAAACCTTATCGTTCAATATTCGGTTTACCAATATCAACAACTTTAGTGGGGGACTAAACGTGTCGTATAACCCTACTATTCGTTACGATTACTATGAACCTCGGGTTGAAGGCCGCAAGCTAATGTTACCCAGAGTCTTTTGGGTTCAATGGTGGGGTTCACCCGATTATCGCAAAACCGTGGCGCTCGATCATCGCTTGGCTTACTGGTTTTCTGATATCTACAACCAAAAGGCTTATATGTATAGCATAAGTCCAAGGATTAGGTTTTCGGATAAGCTCCTGGTGGTTTATAGCTGGGCATACCAGTCTGAATGGAATAATCTGGGTTACTACACTAAAACCGAAAACGATATTTTTATTGGCAGCCGTAAGCTTGTAACTATCACCAATACAATAAACGTACAGCTGGCATTTACGGCCAAATCGTTTTTGAATCTCAGGGCGCGTCACTACATAAGGCATTACAAGTATAATGATTTTTACACTTTAAACCAGGACGGATCACTAACACATACAGCCCTAATTTCCGATCCTACAAACCGCAACTATAATCTTTTTAATATAGATATGTTTTACCAGTGGCATTTTGCTCCCGGTAGCGAGATGGTTTTGGCCTGGAAGAATATGGTTGAGGAAACGCTCACCAATCCTGTGTATAGCTACTCCCAGAATGTTGAGGGGATATGGAATGCACCCCAGTATAATAGCTTTTCGCTAAAAATCCTGTACTATATCGATTACCAGATGTTGAAAAAGCTCAGGTCGTAGTGCTGTATTCCTAAATAGATTATTTTTACCGAAAAATTATACAATGTACTCAAGAGGTTTTGCCAGCGACAATAATTCGGGGGTACACCCGAACATACTAAAAGCGTTATTCGAAGTTAACGAAGGGCACACCATTGCCTACGGCGATGATCCGTTTACCCAAAAAGCGGTTGAGCGCTTTAAGCAGATTTTTGGCGATGGAATCGAGGTCTTTTTTGTTTTTATAGGTTCTGCAGCCAATGTGCTAGGTTTAAAGGCTTTAACCCAACCCCATAACGCCATTATTTGTGCTGAAACTGCTCATATAAATGTTGATGAGTGTGGTGCGCCCGAGCGTTTTACCGGCTGCAAGCTCCTTACGGTTGCAACATCGGATGGTAAGCTCACCATTGCGGGAATCCAAAAGCACATGCATGGGTTCGGATTTCAACATCACTCGCAACCCAAGGTAATATCAATTTCACAGGTAAGCGAGTTGGGCACGGTTTACACCGTTGATGAAATTCGGAAGCTCGCTGATTTTGCTCACAGCCATAACATGTACCTGCATATGGATGGCGCACGGTTGGCAAATGCAGCTGTATCGCTCGGAAAGGGGTTCAAAGAGTTTACCCGCGATGCCGGTGTCGATGTGCTTTCGTTTGGTGGAACCAAAAACGGGATGATGTATGGCGAAGCCATTATCTTCTTCAACCCCAGCCTTGCTCAGGAATTCATGTACACCCGAAAACAGGGGTTACAGCTGGCCTCCAAAATGAGGTATATCTCCGCTCAGTTTCTGGCCTATCTTCAAGATGGACAGTGGAATTCAACTGCACAACATGCCAATAGCATGGCCCAGCTACTTGCCAATCGCGTTCGGAGCATCAGGGGTGTAACTATCACACAACCCGTTCATGCTAACGCAGTGTTTGCTATTATTCCATCAGCCATTATTCCCGAACTTCAAAAGGAGTACTTCTTCTATGTTTGGGACGAGGAACGATCGGAGGTGCGATGGATGACCTCATGGGATACCACACCGGAAGATATTGAGCGATTTGCCAACTTGCTTGAGAACTTGATGAAAAAGCAGGTACTTTAGTTATAAAGAACCTGTTTCTATTTAATTTATGGTTTGATAGTTTTTGAACCAACTGGTGGGGCATTAAATGAAATGGTTTATCACAATGAAGTTTAATTAACCTGACATACTTAACTCACCATCAGCTTAATTTAACGCTTATGTTATGTGTTCAAAGTACGCAGATTTTATTTTCGCGGTCTTATTGGACTTGACTGAATCAAAATGGCTAGAAAAGCAAAAATACTGATACTATTTTCTATCACGTCGCTGGTAGCTATAATTTTACTCGGTATCTATTTATCCAAAAAGTATAAAGGATCCGTACTCCAGGTAATAGAAAAATCAAAGTACTCAAAAGTTGACATTTCCGCAATAAACAACTCTCTGACAAACCTTCCTGAGTTTGGCCCATTGAACCAGCAACTGGAACAATTTGTGAACAAATGGGATCTGGTTGGAGCAACGTTTTGCTTTGCACATAAAGGAAAGATTGTTTATGCTCGTGGTTTTGGTATGGCTAATAGGGAGGAAGGAGTAGGCATGCAACCCTACCACGTCATGCGAATAGCCAGTGTTTCAAAACTCATTACGGCTGTAGCAGTTATGAGGCTTGTTGAAGAGGGGAAGCTAAATCTGGACGATAAGGTATTTGGCCATAATGGCATTCTTAACGATGCCAAATTTCTGAACTATAAGGATAAAAGGGTAGAAGAGATTACCGTTCACAACCTTTTAAACCACTCAGGCGGCTGGACACCTCGTTGGGGCGACCACATGTTCATTAAAGAGGTTATTGCCAAGGAACTTGGGAAGGATTTACCCTTAGGTGTTGATGATTACATTGTGTTTGCCTTATCAAAACGCCTGCATTTTGTACCCGGAAGCCATAGTTCCTATAGCAATATTGGATTTGTTATTCTGCAAAGGGTAATTGAAAAGGTTTCGGGAACGGACTACGAAACTTTTGTTAAAGAGAATATTTTTGACCCACTCCGCATTTATGATGCCCGGTTGGCAAACAACTGGGACAGTTTGAGATATAGCGATGAAGCCAGATACTATGAAGTTCCTGAAGCCGAGCGTGTTATTGCCTACGATGGTTCAAAACAGGGTGTGCTAAAGGCCAGAGGGGGTAACGATGTCCACGCTTTGGGAGCCGCTGGCGGTTGGGTAATCTCCCCGATAAGCTTAACACGTTTTGTAATGGCTGTGGATGGCTATAGCGATTTTCCCGATATCCTATCCAGGCATTCGGTCGAAACCATGAAGGAAACCTTTAACGGTAAGTTTCAGCCCTTGGGTTGGCGATGGGTGAAGGACGATGGAACACTATGGCGCTCCGGTTCCATGGCCGGCACCTCAGCCCTTGTGGTCTCACGCCCTGATGGCTACACGTTAACTTTCATCTCAAACTACAGTCCTTGGAAAGGGGCTCGATTCCCCTATGTCGTTGACCGATTTCTCAATAGAATACTAGAAAAATACATCAAGAAACTACCGGACAGAGATTTGCTTAAAGTGTCCGAGATGTAGCCTTTGATTAGTTAAGGCTGAAGTTGTTTTCAAGAAGTTTTTCCTGAGCCTGAATTTGCTCAATGAGTCTTAACCGTTTGATGAGGAAATTAACCATTCGCTTTTCGTTTCTTAGGGAGTAAAATTCATACTTCTCTTCGGAAGAGAGCTGAATGGCCTTGGCTACATTCATCAGGTTTACGGCATCATCGGTAATCAACGATCCCATCAAAGGGTCGATGTTGAGATTAAGCTTTTTTACTAACACCGTAAGTTCCGGGTTTGTGGTGCTGAACTTATCGTCGATATACTCAATTATTCCACCACCGTAAAGCTTGTTGGACAACTTTTCTTTGAGGTTCAACAGATGAAAGTTTGCAACCCCTTTTATAAGAATAACCATTTCACCTTTACTGTTTTTAGCCAAAATGTTAACCAGCTCAACTTCGCTGCCGTAGGGTAGTATCTCTTCATTATTCACAAAGGGGATTCCAAAGGTATCGCCGGTTTCATTGCACTCATTAATGAGCTGCTTATAGCGGGGTTCAAAAATCCTTAGCGGTAATTCTTCGCCCGGCAGTATAAAAACTTGCAGGGGAAACATCGCCATAAATTTTGTTGTGCTTGCCATCTTAGTCTTTTATTTCTTTAAAGGTATGAACCTCAACGATGCCGAATTAATGCAGTATCTTATGCCTGTAGGTTCAGGCCCATCATTGAATACATGCCCCAGGTGTGCCCCGCAGTTTTTGCAAAGTACCTCGGTTCGTACCATTCCATGGCTTAAATCCTTTTGGAACTTGATATTATCAATAAATTTACTGTCGAAAAAACTGGGCCAACCGCAGCTGGAATGGAATTTCGTTTCGCTCTCAAAGAGTTCGGTTCCACAGCATACACATACATACCTCCCTGGCTCATAGTGATTCCAGTATTCGCCAGTAAATGGTCGTTCGGTACCTTTTTCTTGGGTAACGTGGTATTGTATGGCCGTTAATTTACTTTTCAAATCATCATTCTTCATGATCTCATCCTTCAAATTTTGTGCGCATGCGGTGATGGTTATCAACAAACTTAGCGCTGCAATGCATTTTTTCATTGGTATGCATTTTGTTTTAGAAACAATCAATCGTTTTGTTTTGTTCGAGGGATAAAAAAGGTTAAATGCTATTTCTTTTAGCTATTGAATAGCTATTTTTGATTTTAACAAATAACATTGGAAGCAATGAAAAGATTAATATCAGTAATGGGCTTAACCTTGTTAACGCTCACTGCATTTGCCCAGCAATCGGCAGAGTACTCGCTCAGAGATTTTGATAAGCTCAGGGTATGGGGTGAGATTAAGGTTTTCCTAACCAAGGGTGATGAACTTAAGGCTACCGTGCAAACCCATGGAATACCTGCCTCTGATATAGCAGTTGATGTAAAAGGAAAAACACTAGAGGTAAGGCTTAAAGGCAAAATATACGATAGGGTCAGTGCAAATGTTTATGTTACATACAAGGAGCTGAGGGACATCTCTATCTCTGCTGCTTCATCGGTTAGCCTTCAGGATACGCTTGTGGCTGATAAGGTTACCCTACAAGTAAATACCAGTTCAGATTTTGATGGAGCAATTAACGCCGAAACTGCAGATATTAGGGTGGGACAGGGTTCTACGGTTAGGATAAGAGGCAAAGTAAACAGCTACGAAGCAGAAGTGAATACTGGTGGCATTCTCTCGGCAATCGATCTGATATCACCCAAAACCTTTATCAGGATAAGCACTGGTGCATCGGCAAGAGTTTTCGCCTCTAAAACACTTGAGGCGAATGTTCGCACCGGTGGCAGTTTAACCTATACAGGTAGCCCGGAGCAGAAAAACATTAAGACGTTGATAGGTGCGAATATCATTGAGCAGTAGCTCTAGTGCTTATTGCGCCATTCAACTATTTGTGCTGCAATGCTTACAGCAATCTCGGCAGGGGTTTGTCCGCCAATAGGTAATCCGATGGGTGAACAAACCCTTTCCACTTTGTCCTTACTGTAACCTTCGGCAATCAGATTTTCGAAAATGGTCTTGACCTTGCTTTTACTCCCTATCATCCCAAGGTACTTGATTTTCTTGTTAAGCATCTGCTTTAGAACAATCTCATCAAACTTATGACCGTAGGTCATAATCACCACGTAGCTCCGGTCATTCTCGGCAACCAAACTTTCAACATCCTTAAAGTCAACAATCTGTTTTTTGTTTGCAAAGGTGTTGTTTGAAAAGGTGTTCAGGTTTTTACGATTATCAAATACCTCCACTCTAAATTCGAGAAGGCTTAGGATTTGCGAAAGCGGCACGCTGATGTGTCCGGCGCCAAAAATGTAAACGGTTTCCCTAATTCCAACAGGCTCGCTGTAGCGGTAGCTTGCATCGTTTCTTTGAAACTCAATGCTTTTGCTAGCTATGTGCGATTCACCTTCGAAAACCTCAATGCCGCTCGATGAAAGAACGACCTTTCCCGGGCGGTTTTCACTTTCAAGCTGGATTAGTGTTAAAACAGTATTGACATCAGCTTTGCTTATATAGTTGAATATTTGGGTTTGCTCACCGGAGCAAATCATTCCCGATTTGTCTTCTTCGGCTTCGTGCGAGTGAACCTGCCGCTTCAAAAAGTTATGCTTAAAACCTTGTGCCAGCCGTTCCCGGGCTAGTTCAACCAGCTGGTGCTCCATTACACCACCGCCAATTGAACCATATAGGCTGCCATCGGCAGCAACCACCATTTTAAAACCCAATTTCCCAGGACTGCTTCCTATGGTTTCGGCAACCGTAATAAGGTAAACATCTACATTCAGGTTAATTTTTTCAGAAATAAACTCCCAGATCATAAGCCAAATAATTTTTGTAAATTTAAGATATTGTTTGGTATAAAAGTCTGGTTGCTGCTTCAAACTACTTGGTGGGATGGCAACCCCTGTCGATGCCATTTCGTAAGCAATTAAAATGCCGAATAGTGAAGTGCATCTATTCTTATGATAATAAGTCCATTTTTTTCAGCTAATACGATTAATACAGGTTATAGAACCAAAGCAAAAACTTTCGATTCCATAACGAGTGTTGTAAAACATAGTCCATAAAAATGATGGTATGAAGATATATAATCTATTATTATGCTACTATATAGAAAATATATCTAAATTTGACATGAATAGTAAAAATAATCAATACGGCTGATCTTGCTTTTTTATTTACCAGTAAATTTGGATATTTAAAACTACTCACATGGACTCAACATTCAGTAAGATAAAGGAATTATCGGAGAAGTATGCCGACTATACCGCTCAAAATCTATCGCGGTTAATCCGGATAAAATCGCTTAGTGGCCAAGAGCGAGATGTTCAGCTGGAACTAAAACGACAAATGGAAGAGGCCGGATTCGACGAGGTGTTTATCGATGGGTTAGGAAATGTAATAGGCCGTATTGGAAGTGGCAAACGTGTTTTAGCCATCGATGGGCATATGGATACGGTAGATATTGGCAACCTTAGTAACTGGGAATTCGACCCGCTTGGCGGTGAAATTCGCGACGGGTTTGTACATGGCCGTGGCTCAGTTGACCAGGAGGGTGGGCCCGCTGCTTTCGTAACAGCCGGGCGAATACTTAAGGAACTCGGTTTTAACCGCGATTTAACCATCTACTTTGTTGGTAGCGTGATGGAAGAGGATTGCGATGGGCTTTGCTGGAAGTATATCATTGAAGAGGACAAAATACGTCCCGATTTTGTGATTAGCACCGAACCCACTAACCTGAATATTTACCGTGGACACCGGGGAAGAATGGAAATGCAGGTGCACTTCTATGGCGTTTCGGCTCACGGTTCTGCACCCGAAAGAGGTAAAAATGCCATTTACATGGCCTCAAAGGTTGCCCTCGAGATTGAAAAGCTCAACGAGAGGTTGCGGTTCGACGAGTTTCTGGGAAAGGGAAGCATTACCGTTACCGAGTTCGTGTCAGGTAGCCCATCGCTTTGTGCAGTATCCGATTATGCCCGCCTTCATCTGGACCGTAGGCTCACATGGGGTGAAACCAAAGAAAGTGCTGTTGCCGAAATCGAAAACCTTATCAAGGCGATGAATGCTAAGGTTGAAGTGCTCAGCTACAAAGAGAAAGCATATACCGGTTTGGAGTACGGAATGGAAAAGTACTACCCAACCTGGAAAATGGCTGAGGATAGCGAGCTGGTTGTTAAGGGTGTTTCCACTTTCCGTAAGCTGTTCAACAGGGAACCCAAGGTTGATAAATGGACGTTCTCCACTAACGGGGTGATGACCTGCGGCACCTACGGTATCCCAACCATTGGCTTTGGTCCCGGTAATGAGGTGCTTGCCCATGCCCCAAACGAAAAGGTACCCATCAGCGACTTGGTGTCAGCAGCAGCTTTTTATGCGGCCTTCGCATATGAGTTTTAGTGAATAACAAAAAAAGATTACCATGAGCTTATTACAAAAAATTGAGAAACTGAACACGCTAAAATCGTCTTTGCACGGGAAAGATTTTTTGCTCACCTGGGAGAAGACCGACGATGATCTGAAGTTCATTCTTCAGGTGGCAACCATCCTGAAAGAGATGCGTCAAGAGAATATCTCAGCCAGGGTGTTTGATTCGGGCTTAGCCATATCTAACTTTCGCGATAAATCGACCCGCACCCGGTTCTCGTTTGCCTCGGCAGCAAACCTACTAGGGCTTGCGGTACAGGAGTTGGATGAGGAGAAATCGCAAATTTCGCATGGCGAAACGGTTCGTGAAACCGCCAATATGATTTCGTTCCTGTCGGACTTTATCGGGATCCGCGACGATATGTTTCTGGGTGAGGGGAACAAGTACATGCGTCAGGTGGGTGAGGCGCTCGATGAGGGTTTTGCTAAGGGAGTATTACCTGTTCGTCCGGGCATTGTAAACCTACAGTGCGATATGGATCATCCTACCCAATCGATGGCCGATTTACTCCATTTAATCAATGAGTACGGATCCCTGGAAGCCCTAAGAGGTAAAAAGATGGTGATGAGCTGGGCCTACTCGCCCAGCTACGGCAAACCCTTGTCGGTTCCTCAGGGTATCATTGCACTGATGACCCGTTTTGGAATGAATGTGGAGCTGGCTTACCCCGAGGGTTACGATTTGATTCCCGAAATTGTGGATATTGCTCGTAGCAATGCCAGAATGAGTGGTGGTAGCTTTAAGGTTAGTCACAGTATGGCTGAGGCCATGCGCGATGCTGATATTGTTTATCCTAAAAGCTGGGCACCCTACCATATCATGGAGCAACGTACACAGCTGCTTATGAATGGCGATAAGAATGGGTTGAAGGAGTTGGAGCAGGTTTGCCTTGCCAACAATGCCAAGCACAAGGACTGGGAGTATAATGAGGGGATACGGCAGCTAACCAAAAATTCCGATGCCCTCTACATGCACTGCCTGCCAGCTGATATCTCGGGTGAATCGTGTAAGCAGGGTGAGGTAAGCAAGGAAACGTTTGAACGGTACAGAATCAAAACGTATCAGGAAGCAGGTTTTAAACCCTACATCATTGCCGCAATGATGTTCACCAATCGCTTCCAAAACCCTGTTGAAGAGCTCAGGATACTACTCAACAAAAAAACGCCCAGGGTTTTATAGCTAATCCCCTTCACCATCAGGCAGCATCTTTAACGTGCTGCCTTTTTTTTTCGGGGAATTCCTAAATAAATGGTTGTTAACTAGTTAATACATAAGAAAAAACGTAAAATTCTTTTACAATCGATGGAATTCTTACTTAAATTAGGCATAATAATTGTAAATTTTTAAAACAATTTTAGAATCAAAATAGGAATTAGTAACTTATTACTCTGCATGTAAACAAATTAGTATTTATAGAAAGGCACTTCCATTGTGCAAAAACAAGGAAATTGTTTTGAAAATGGACCGAAAACTGTTTGTAAGAAGAAATTGCATCTATGCAGATACCTTGAAAACGAAATGCGTAAATGAATGAATATCACTTTTAAAATTCAATCTATATGAAAAGTAAAATTTTATTCATTACTATGCTGTTATTTTCAGCATATAGTTTAAAGGTTAAATCCCAAGTGGGCTCCTTAGACGTAACCTTTAACCCGGGAACAGGTGCCAGTTCTCTAATTTACGCTACCGCTATACAAAGCGATGGAAAAATTATTATTGGGGGAGACTTCACTTCCTACAATGGAGTATCAATTAAGCGAATTGCCCTTCTTAATGTCGATGGAACCCTTGACCTAACTTTTAATCCGGGTAGCGGTGCAGATAAAGTTATTCGTACCATTGCCCTACAGAGTGATGGAAAAATTATTATTGGAGGAAATTTCTCATCCTACAACGGAACAACAGTAAACGGTATTGCCCGTTTGAACCCCGATGGAACCCTAGATGCAACTTTTAATCCCGGTACCGGTGCTAATGGTATGATCTATACAACTGCCATACAAAGTGATGGTAAAATTATTATTGGCGGATTTTTCACTTCCTACAACGGGACATCAATAAACCGAATTGCCCGCCTAAATGCCGATGGATCGCTTGACCCATCTTTTAATCCGGGAACCGGCGCAAATGGTATAGTATATACAACGGCAATACAATGGGATGGAAAAATTATTATAGGAGGATATTTTACTTCCTATAATGAAACGGAAAGAAACTTCATCGCTCGCCTGAATACCGATGGAACTCTTGATGCTGATTTTAACCCGGGAGTTGGTCCAAGTGCTGCTGTCTTAAAAACAACTATACTAAGCGATGGTAAAATTATTATCGGAGGAGTTTTTACTTCCTATAACGGAATAGCAAGAAATCACATCGCTCGCCTGAATGCCGATGGAACCCTTGACCCTGCTTTTAACTCCGAAAGTGATGCAGGCAGTGCAGTCCATACAATCGCAATACAAGGTGATGGAAAAGTTATTATCGGCGGATTTTTCACCTACTATAATTTGACTCCAAAAAACCGAATTGCCCGCCTTAACACCGATGGAAGCTTAGATGCAACATTTGTCCCCGGTACCGGTGCTAATGGTACGATCTATACAATCGCTATACAAAGTGATGGGAAAATTATTATCGTAGGAACTTTCACTTCTTTTAATGAAACATCAAGAAACTGCATTGCCCGCCTGAACACCGATGGAACCTTGGATGTATCTTTTAAGCCAGGTATTGGCGCAAGTAGTATAATCTATGCAACCGCTATACAAAGCAATGGTAAAATTATTATCGGAGGAGATTTTAATTACTATGACGGAATACCAAGAAACTGCATTGCCCGTTTGAATACCGATGGAACTCTGGATGCAACTTTTAACCCGGGAACCGGTGCTGATCATGTAATACATACAACCTCTATTCAAGGTGATGGGAAAATAATTATCGGGGGAAATTTTACTTCCTATAACGGAACAGCAAAAAATTACATCGCTCGTCTGAACGCCGATGGAACCCTTGACCCTACTTTTAATACCGGAACTATTGTGAATGGTACAGTCTATTCAACCGCAATACAAAGTGATGGGAAAATTATAATTGGAGGAGCCTTCTCAATAAACGGAACAATATACAGCATTGCCCGCCTAAATGCCGATGGAACCCTTGACCCTACTTTTAATCCGGGTAGCGGTGCAAATAATACAGTTC
>CALBBQ010000028.1 GCA_937926785.1 uncultured Bacteroidales bacterium
GGTGGCAATACCCATGCTTAGCATTTGCCCCACCAGCCTCATGGTAGCCACGGTTCCCGAGGCAAGCCCGATATGGCGTTTCTCAACGGAACCCATTATGGCATTGGTATTGGGCGACGAGAATAACCCAAAACCCAACCCAACTATGGCAAGCACAGCTCCGATATAAGTAACCGGGGTTTGCATTCCCAGGGGAATGAGCATCAAAAGCCCCAACACGGTAACCCCCATACCCGACGAGGCAATTATCCTTGGATCGTACCGGTCCGACATTCGGCCCGACCACGATGCCACAAACGCCATAACCAGCGGTTGTATGACCAGCAGGAAACCGGCTTCCCGTGGGGCCAACCCTTTAATGTACTGAAGGTACAGGCTCAGTACAAAAGTGATGGCAAAGGTTGTTGCATAGTTTACCAGTGCCGCAAGGTTCGAGAATGCAAAAAGCCTGTTGGTGCGGAACAGCGAAACGTTGAACACCGGATAATCAGCATTAATCTGAATTCTCACAAACAGAATCAGTCCTAAAAAACCTAAAAGGGTAAGAACTATTGCAAGGGTGGTGGGGAGTTTAGATAAGCCGAACATCAATGCGCTCATCGATAAAACAAACACTACCGAACCCCGTAAATCGAATCGTTCCCCTTGGGCTTCGGCCCATTCGCCTTTAACGGCTATCGCAGTGGCTACGGCTGCCGGCAAACCCAGCAGGGCCGGAATATAAAACAGGCTCCGCCAGCCCAGCCAATCGATTAGTAAGCCGCCTAGTATGGGAGCAGCCGATAGCCCGATGTAAACCGCCGTCACGTTCATGCCAATGGCTTTGCCCCGTTCCTGGTGCGGAAATACTGAGGTGATCAGGGCGATTCCTGTTGCAAACATCATGGCGCTACCTATGCCCTGAACCACTCTGAGGGCGATGAGCACAGCACCGTTGGGGGAAAATGCAGCCAGTAGCGATGCCAGAGCTAAGGTTACATTCCCTGCCAAAAAAATCCTTTTCCGGCCATGAATATCGGCCAGCTTACCGATGGGCACCAGGAAAACCGCCGACGATAGCAGGAAAGCCATGGTTACCCAGCTCATGGTAACCGCATTCAGCCGGAACTCACTCCCAATCTTTGGCAATGCAAGGTTAATGGCTGAGCCGATAAAGGGGGTTATGAACGATGTGAACATAACCAGAGCCAGAACAATGTTGCGTTGGAGGTTGCCTTGGTTTTCATCCATAAGTAATGCTGCATGTTGGTTGCCCCAAAGGTACTGTTTTTGGTATAATCAGGTCAATCAAAAAGTTTTGTTACTCGGAAAAATGAAAAAGTTGAGCAATCGAATAAGTCTCCAGTTTTCACAAGGAATGCGGGGGTGAGGATGTACAGGTGGATGGGAATTGCCCATAGAGCGGAGCTGAGGAAATACTATGCAATACCATAAATTAACCTACGCACAAAGATAATGTTGCCCAACCCATGTCTAATGAGTATGGCTACCTCTTTCATTCGCTACCGACTTAGGATCAATTATAGTCCTACTCGGGTCCAAGAGCAGGAAAACCACAGAAATTCACACACTTGTAACCGGAAAGAGTCTGCAAAAAATAAAAAGTCCGTTTGATGATTTATAAAAAAAAATTATCTTTACATAAAATAAATGTGATAATAGTTACATATATCCACCCAAAAAAGATGATATTGTGTAGTTTTATCACATCTATAAACGAGTTGTGTTTAATATTAATCTTAAAAAAACAAACAAATAATGAAGACAAGAAAATTTTCAAATTTAGCCAAGTTAATGCTAGGGGTAATGATCTTTACTATGCACCTAATTGGTTTCTCTCAAAACCAAAATGAAAAATTGATTATTCCTATTTCAGGTAAAGAAGTAAGTTTACAACAAGGTCAATCTAAGAAATTCGAAAACATTAATGGAAACAAGCTTCACAAATCAGTTCAGTATGTTAAAATTGGTAATTTAGCAAAAATTGCCAATTCAAATAAAGGTTCGATACCTTTACAACTACCAGGCATAAATAAATCATTTGTGGCTAGGCCAACTGATGTTGAATTCAGGTCGGATACTAATTTTATTTGGAAGGGTGAGTTTATTAAGGCAGAGGGCAGTTTAACAATAATTTGTAAAGATGGTGAAATATTTGGGCATATTACATTAGATGATAGAGTTTTTGAGATTCATTCTTTTGAAAAGGGCAAAAATATCCTGATTGAATTCGATAAAGAACAATTGTCAAAACACTCTTGTGCTTACCTTGATACTATCAAAATTGAAACTAAAACTGTGGAAAAAGCAGTATCTGTTACAACAACAAGATCCACTGTTCGGGTCTTAGTTTTGTATACCGATGCAGCGAATAACGCTGTGGCTAATATAAACAACACAGCCAGTTTAGCCGTAACACAAATGAATGATGCTTTGAGCAACAGCGCTGTAAATTCAAACCTTTACATGTCACTTGCAGGTGTTGAAAGGATTGCTTTTACTGAAAATAGAAATGATGTTGAAGGTGACGTTGCAAATTTAAGTACAAACCTAACAGCTCAAAACTTAAGAAATACGCATCAAGCTGACTTAGTAGTCCTATTAACCGATGGCAATTATCAGCTTAACTATTATGGGCAGTTGTATGATGTTTATGGAATAGTTAGAAATATTGGACCCAGCATTGCAGAAGCCTATGCAATTGTTGAAGCCGATCAGGCTACACCAAAATATGTTTTCGCCCATGAAACAGGGCATTTATTTGGGGGGCGCCATCATAATGACCCTACAGGAACTTATGAACATGGCTATCATTTCTTAACAGGTGTTTGGCCATTTCGTAAAGATAGAACAACAATAATGTATGCAAACCCCGGTGACTACATACTGCATTATTCCAATCCGGATGTTGAGTATAAAAACAAGAAAACAGGCACAACCTCAACAAATGATGTTGCCCGAAAATTACGGACAGAAGCATATGTTGTTGAAAATTTCAGACCATACACCCCTCCACTTTCTGTTTATATTTCAGGCCCCACCAAAGGGAATAATAGCGGTACTTATACATGGACAGCTAACGTATCAAGTGGCGTTTCACCTTATACGTATGTCTGGCATTATAGCCTGGATGGTTATAATTATACAGGAACGTTAGGAACTTCTTCGAGTATTACAGCACCACTTCCACTTGATAATGACCTATTCCTGAGAGTTACAGTAACTTCATCAGACGGGCAAACCGCAGTAGATTATCACACTACAATTAATTTAGATGCAGGGTTTGGGGAACCAATTAGCCCCAAAGACCCATTATTAAAATCTGTTACAGATTCCACAGAAAATACAAATAAAAATATTATTACAACAAATAATTCTGAATCAAAATTAGAAGGGTTAAGTTTTGAAAATCCGTTAAAGATTTCAATATTTCCGAACCCTATAACAGAATCGTCAACTATCAGCTACTTTGTTAATTCAGAAGCCATTGTCAGCTTAAATATATTGGACGTCAATGGACGTATAATTAAAACCTTAGTAAATGGGAAGCAAGACAAGGGCCAATATAACATTAATGTTAATGTTCAGGACTTAACAAGTGGAACTTATATTTGCCAGTTGATTTGTGATAATAAAAAAATCACACAAAAAATAATTGTTAAATAAAACGAATAAGCCGTTCGATTTTAAGTTGAACGGCTTATCTATTTGAAAAAATATTGACATGAGAAATATTATTTATCTAATACTTTTACTAACATTTTCCTTTACAAACCACGGTTGTGAAAAGGAAAAAAATAATAATTCGAAAATACTGGAATGGTCTAAGATTACTGCATTAAAAAATGGACTAAAATGGGAAGCTTCAGCTGTGGCTTTTAAATATGGACAGGATACAGTTATTATTCAAATTCATGTCCGCAATCAAGCCGGTTATTTAAGAGAATCTTTGATTATAAGGAATTTGCCAATTACAGTTGGTAATTATGTGATATACAAAAGAATCTCAAATTCAAATCAATTAAATACCAACGCATCTTTTAATACAATTAGCGATGATGGAGATGTTATTGAGGATATGTTTGATGTACTTGAAAGTCAAAACAATTATATTGATATAAAAAAAGTTGACTTGACAAATATGGAAATGAGTGGTACTCTTCAAATAACATTTATTAGGAATGCATTAGATCCAATTGATAATCCATCTTTAGGAGATACTATATCTTTTACAGATGGAGTATTTAGACTTAAAATAGTTGAATAAATAATAAACACAACACACAATATAAAACAGTTGGGGTTCAGTGGTTTGCGAGGGTTTGGTTCCCGCTTCAACTTTTTCCTTGGTGGATAGGAATGCAGCCCGAAAACCCAACCGTTTCATATTGTCAAACGTTAGTAAAAAACTAAAATTATCCCACTTACTCGAAATATCTTCCCATGCTGTTTCCCTGCCATCAAACATTTCTAATAACCATCAACTACCAACCAACAACAAACCTCTTTTGCCCATCCCCCTCACTACTAAAAGTTCCACTGAACCTTAAAGTACATCAGCTGCCCTGTATTCTGGTACTCCGCTGCACGGCTTCCGGTAAACAGGATGGTGGTGAGTGCAAGGGTCAGGTTGTTGGAGGCGGAGTAGCTTAGCGCGGGTATTACCACTGCCGATCCATCGGCAGGGTTTGCCAGTATGGCTAACGAGGGTGTGAAAAGGGTCCGAATGGTTGTGCTTGCGCTGGCAAACAGGTTCACTTTCCCCCGGCTGAGCATCATCGGATTTTGGACCCGTGGTTCAATCAGGCTGATGGGTTCAAAGCTTTTGCTGCTGCCAAAAGAGTTGTAAAGAATGCCAAGCTGAATAAACCCGCTGTTGCTAATCGAACGGTCGGCGGATAGGGTGGCCACAAGGCCGCTTTCATTGGTAGATTTCTCTCGGAGAAAGTAGGAGAACTCCGAACGAATAGCAAATAGCCCAAGTTCGCTTGTAAATCCTCCGCCCATAACGTAGTGCCCGGGCATACGGGCAACTATCAGCTGGTAATCGGTAGCAGCCATATTGGAGCGGTATCGCACGCCGTATGCGCTGCTATCGGTATGCTTTTGGGGTTTATACACCGCCTCTATAAACGATAGGGAACCGGTGTAAACCTTCAGGTTAACGGCATCGGTTCCCGGTCGCTCTGGGTATTCAAGGTTTAGGTACGAGAAGGTGTTAAATATATCGTTGGGATTCCAGACCAGGTCCATCCCCCAGTTAATCCGTTGCCTACCCAGCGTCAGTTCCACCTGCCCAATGCTGAGCATCGCATTCAGCCTATCTAATTCTGTGAACCCGACAAACGAATGGCCGTCGGCCCATAGAAAGGATAGGTTAATGAGCCCCTGGTTACCATCGATGAGCTGGGCATAGCGAGGGATGTTCTCAACAAAATCGCCATAAATAAAACGGTTACGGGCATGCGCCTCAACCTTAATCTTATCATACCGGCTCCATTTGAATTCCAACCGGTTTTCTATGGTTTGATCAGAAAACCAAATTAGGGTATCGGGGTACGGAACAAACAGATTGTTCAGCAGCTTAACATGGCCCTTAAAATCTTGAGCATAGGAGGTTGATGCCAAGGCAACCCATGCAACCGATAGCAACTTTTTGAATACGCTCACCATACTGACCCGATTACTGTGCGAAATCCGACTTTATTTTGCCATCCTCCAGCAGGATTACCCTACGGGCACGGCTAACCACACGCTGATCGTGGGTGGAAAAGATGAAGGTTACCCCTTCGGTGCGGTTCAGGTGTTCCATGATTTGCAGAAGGCTTTCGGCCGATTTGCCATCGAGGTTGGCAGTGGGTTCATCAGCCAGTATGAACTTTGGCCGCGAGGCCAAAGCGCGTGCCACGGCCACACGCTGCTGCTGACCACCCGATAGCTTTGCCGGACGGCTCGAAACCCTGTCGGCCAATCCCACCTTACTCAGCATCTCAGCCGCTACTTGTTTGCGTTGCATGGCGGGTACACCTTGCAGCTGCATGATGAGCTCCACATTTTCACCTGCTGTTAGCACGGGAATCAGGTTGTACGACTGGAACACAAACCCGATGTTGCGTAGCCGAAAATCGATGAGTTTGGAGCCCTTCATCTCGTTCAGCCAAACATCGCCTACGCGAATCTTTCCGTTTGTAGGCGTATCGAGCCCTCCCAACAGGTTAAGCAGGGTGGTTTTGCCCGAACCCGAAGGACCCACTATGGCGGTAAATTCGCCCTGTTCAATCATCAGGTTGATGCCGGAGAGAGCCACTACCTTCACATCGGAGTCGTTGTATATCTTATCTACATTTACCACTTCAATAATTGCCATATCAGTTATCGGTTTTTTATACGGTTTAACTCAACTTTACTCAATCCTGAGAGCCTGCATGGGGTTTAGCTTTAATGCCCTGCGGGCAGGCCAAAGCGATGCCAACATGCCGGTTACAATCACCAGAAAGGTGATCTGTACATAGTTAGCAAAGGTTATATGGGGATACACTACCGAGGAGTAGCCTATGGCTTCAAAACCCTCAGCCCACATGCCAAAATCGATACCCGTATGTGAGAATATCATAACAAAGGTTGTGCTCAATAAAACCCCCACAACCCCTCCGGTAAAGGTAAGAAAAACCGATTCGAGCATGATCATGGTGAAAACCCTAACCCGGTTCATGCCAATGGCCATAAGCATCCCAAACTCACGGAAACGTTCCAGCACGCTCATCATCATGGTATTGATTATACCGAACGCCAGGGCAAACAGGATGATCACCACGTAGATCATCCCCATAAAATCACCCAAAGCAGAGTAAAGCGCAATTTCGGGCGACACCTCGTCCCACGGGCGGATTTTCAAGTGGCTGAATTTTGATGCTATGCTTTTAGCTACGGATGGAACTTTTCTAATATCGCTGCAGATTACTGCTACCTCATGAACCTGCCCTGGGTCGAGTCCTGAAACTGGCACAAGGTCGTTTAGGTTTACGTATGCAACGCGGGCATCGAATGCAGTGTTTGAGGTGCGATAAACTCCTCTCACCCTGAACATGGCGCTGTGCATTTCGCCAGTGGGTGTTTGGAAAGTAAGTACTACCGGCGTATTAAGCCGGTAACCGGCACAAGAATCGGCAATGGCATCGGCCCAACGGTCAAATAGCGAGGGTTTAAGAGTTGCTTGCAGGTCCCTAATCAATGCCGGTCGACTTCGGTAACTTTTCCCTGCCAGTTCAGACAAGGCGCTTGCCAAACCCTCATCGTTCCGCTCAAGCCGTTTTATAATGCTATCGGTTATCTCGTAGTTCACCAGCTTTAACTCCTCGGCTGCCTTTTTCCCAATAACAATAGATGGAATCTTGAAAGCCCCCTCAAGGAAACCCCCATAAATGATTTTTTCCGGAATTCCACTAAGTGCACGTTCGCTTACTGGGTTCACCCCAAGCACAATTAACCCGGAGTTCGCCCTATCGGTTTGTGCCATGGAGAATATTTTAAGTCGTGCGCTGTAGGCCGAAACTCCCGAGAGAGTATCGAGCAAAGATGTTATGCTATCAACATTAAGAGTTTTGTCCACCTCCTCGTTCTGCAGGAATTGTGGGTTGTGGATTTGAATGTGCGAAATCTCGTTCCGAATGCTATCGTTCATTCGTTGTTTTACCCAGCCGTTGATGAGCGACATGGAGGTAACTCCTCCCCATAAGCCTAAGGCAATGGCAAATACAACCACCATGCTACGGGTTTGGTTTCGCCAAATGTTTCGCCAGCTAAGAGATACTAACATGCTATAGTTTTCGTATTTAATCGTTTTACTTTACCGCTTGATGGCATCCACTACCTTAAACCTAATGATTTTACGAATGGGGTAAAGGCAGGCCAGCATAACCATAACAAGAATCGACACGCCCTGCCATACCACGTATGCGCCAAAGGGTGCCATTGGCATTAAAGGCTCAAAACCCATATCCATCATCATTTTTGCCATTTCACCGGTAAGACGTATAGGATGAATTTGGTAATAGTGGATAACTGGCAATCCAACCAGGTAGCCCAGGGCAATCCCAATAAACGCCATGATCAGCATTTCGAGTACCACCGTAAGTGCTAACCTCAACTTATTCATCCCTACGGCAACCAATACACCAAACTCGTGCATACGCTCATGAACCATCATGATTACCGTTCCGTATATCCCGAAGAATACAACAATGTAAAGCAAGAACAGAAACGCTTTTCCGCTTTGGTTATCGCTCTCAATCTGCTGGACCAGAACCCGGTTTAAATTCTGCCAGGTTTTAACCTCTAGCTCATTGTCAGCAATTCTAACCTGAATACTGTAGGTAGTAGCCTTTTGCATTTCGTCTGATGTGTTGTACAGATTGATTGCGAAATACGCAATACGGTTCGGGGAGTATGTGAAATTCTGAGCCAACGCAAGGGGCATGTAAACCATACGACTGTCCAAATCGGGGTTGGGAATGCGAATAATTCCCAGTATTGGGAAAACCCCGGCCGCCGATGCGCCCTGGTAGCCCTGGCTGAGCATGATCAGCGAATCGCCAATTGAAACATTCAGATATGTTGCCAGGCGCGAGGATATCACCACCCCGCTATCAGCTTCTCGCAAAAAACGGCCCTTAACTTTTGTAGCATCCAGTACCCGGTATAGTTCATCGGCACTAACCTGTTCATCTTCAAATATTCTGACAAGCTTAGCAGAATTGGTGAATGATTCGCCCAGATAGGCAAGGATTACCTCACGTGTTTGGGCTGTTAATGCATTAATTTTCTCAAGTCTATCCAATGCATCTTGCGTTAACCTGTACCTGACAAGGAAATGCTCGGGGTTGGAAAAACGTTTCTCAGATTCAGGTTCAATACCCAGCACCAACACTCCTTTGGTTATATTTCCCGATGAAGCCAAAGCAAAGGTTTCCAAACGACTGGTTACGGTTTTCACGTTTGGAATCATTGAAATGTTTTCCAGCAAGCGTTCATCGTATTCAAAGGTATTCTCCAGCGAGGGGTCGTCGGCATAGTCGGGGTGCTGAACCCGAATATGCCCGTAATACTGTTCAATGGCATTCCGTATCATAAGCGAGTAGGAACCCAGTTGAAACGACCGCATCACTATGGCCAACAGAATGGCAAAGAATATGCTCGATATGGTGATGGCCGTACGACGCTTGTTTCGCCAAAGGTTCCGTTGTGCCATTTTTAGGTAGCTCATGCCTGTGATTTTAATAGGTTTAAAAAAGCTACTTCACCTGGGTAAGGTTTCGGAGTGAAAAAAAACTATCGTTTACATCAATATTGAACTTAATGGTTGTTAGCTGTACCACAGTTTTATTCCCCGGCCCATCGGCCGGGATCAGTTCGTAGATTGTTGGAATGGTTCTGCCATCCATCTCCTTGAGCTGGTGGGCCAGCTCGGTTTTTACAAGGTTGTGCTCTTCGTCGTAGTACTCCGATTTCAGGATAAGAAAATGCTTTTGGGTAATCCAAAGCACCACCTTTCCCCACACCACCGGGGCATCGGGCTTGGGCAGGAGGGTGATTTTCCAGCAATCCCACCCCTCGAGCTGCTCATTGCCAGTAATGGTATGGTTGTAGTCCACCACCACGGAGCGTTGGTTAAGCAGATCGTCGTTGGTAAAGTCGGAGCCCATCCAGCCCTGCGAGAGCATGGAAGGAGGTAGCTTTACCGTCCGATTTATGGTTGGATTCCAGCTCCACATCTCCCGTTTAATTTTCAGGAAAGCCTGTCCTTTTTCTCTTGCCGGAGCAGTGATGTAAACCAGCGATAGCTCGGTGCCCTTGCTCCAGCTTTTAAATGCCAGGGATCGTTCCCATTTTGGGCGGATAATCCGCATGGTCATCTCGCTGTAGCTCGACTTTTCGCCCCGCATTTTCTCATCGGCCTTGCGCACAATTTCTGTGGCGCTTTGAGCATTTGCAATCCATCCTGACATGATTGTCAATGCTGCTCCAATAAGTCGTAAAAAAATCAACCTAACCATTCAGCAATGTAATTAAGTTACACATATCGTTTGATCAACTCGCGCTTGATCTCGTCAAGAGGAAAATCATCGTTTACCAGGTAGTTGATGATTATCCCATCGGAAAGGGCATGGAGTATCTGAAACTCCATTTCGGGGTTTGCAAAACCATTTCTTCTGAAGTATTCAACTAGGATTGAAACCATTGGAGCGTAAGCCTCTTCCAACTTCACAAAGATATTCTTACTGAACACGTCGGGTTGAAGCATCACCGAGAAGTACAACTTCCAGTAAGCCCGGTTTTCCACAATTTTGCGGAACATATCGTTGATAAAAAACTCCATCTCAGTATTGGTAAGGACACCGTCCTGGTTTTCATCAAACTTTTCAATTAGCGTATTTAAACCATCCACTATGAGCTGGTAGAGCAGCTCCTCCTTAGAGGTAAAGTAGTTATAGATTAACCCCTTGGCGATACCTGCCTGATGTGCTATTTCGGCTATGGTTGCCGAATGAAAGCCCTTGTGCGCAAACACGTTAAGGCCCGCATCCATGATCTGCCTAACCCGCTTCCTGCGTATTTCCTCAACCTGTTCTTTGGTTCGTGGCATTTTAAAATTGAATGAATGGTCGGTCAAATATAAAATAAAAAAAGAACAAATGCAAACTTTGATGAATAATTTTTTGTTTGCTACCATCAGAGTTAAATAATACCATAGTAGTAAATGAACGACGGTTGAAGTTTTTTACGTCACACAACTGACTTTTCAATCTGGTAAAATTTAGAACATGTGACTATACCCATATTGGCAATAAGGGATTATTGTATGATATTCCTAACTTAAATTGTTAAATTTGAGCGATGGTTCAATAAACACAATGTTTATGAAAGCAATAAGAAAATCTGCGTTTGTACTCCTTCTCTCAACCTCCTGCCAATCGCAGGAACTCGCCACCGTTCCGAAACTTGACATTGACCGTTACATGGGTACCTGGTATGAAATTGCGCGGCTACCAAACCGTTTTGAAAAGGGAATGGAGTGTATAACTGCCACCTACAGCCTACGGCCCGATGGACGGATTACAGTTATGAACCGAGGCGTAAAGTCCAGCGGTAAATTGAGTCAGATAGAAGGCGTTGCCTGGATTCCGGATAAAAGCGAGCCAGCAAAGCTAAAAGTTCGTTTCTTTTGGCCGTTTGCCGGAAAATATTGGATTATTCATGTTGATGCAAACTACAAGTATGCGCTGGTAGGCGAACCTAAACGGAAGTACTTTTGGATACTTTCCCGATCGCCCGAAGTGGATAAAGAGACACTCCAGGAACTCACTCGTATTGCAGCGCAAAAAGGATTTGATACCAACATGCTGATTTTTGTAAACCAAAAATGCCCCTGACAGGGGCATTTTTGATTGTTTATCCGAGATTCTAAACATTAATAGGCTCGTACTTCCAAACTTTGGATGTATCGGAGCAGGTTAAAGCTATTTCGCTTATTGTTATGGAAAACAATGGATGAATATAGTCCGGAGCAATCTCCTTAAGCGGTTCAATGATAAACCTACGCTTATGCAGCTGCTTGTGGGGAACTATCAGTTCCGGAGTGTAAAGTATAAGATGATCGTAAAAAAGCACATCAATATCCATAGTTCTGGAAGAATAGCCTTTTCCCGTTCGTTCACGCCCCAACTTCGATTCGATGTAGGATATTTCGAGCATGATGGCAGCAGGGCTTAGGCTGGTTTCTACCACCAACACCTGGTTAAGAAAGTTCTGGTCACTCTCAAAACCCCATGGTTCAGATTCGAATATGGAGGAGGATTTTTTAATTGTTCCTATTCTTGATGCAATGGCATCGCGGGCTGAGGTAATATATTGTTCCCTATCGCCCAGATTGCCGCCAATTGAAAGGTAAACTTTTGCCATGACATTGTGGTTAGCGTAGCAAACATATTCTATTTTTTTATAGGTTGTACCCAACGGGTAAAAAAATTATTAACCGGTATTTTACAATTAATTAACAGGCATCGGGTTGAGCAAAATTTCAATTTTTTCAACTATTCGTGTAACTTTATATGCGAATATTAGTCTTACATTATCATCAACTAAACAGTTAGAAGTATGAAACAATTCTTCAAGTACGTACTGGCCACCATTGTGGGCATTGTCATTTCTTCAATTGTTATTTTCTTAATGTTCATGGGAGTAATAAGTGCCATTGTGGCCTCATCGGACAAGGAAGTGAAAGTGGAAGAGAATTCTATCCTCTTCGTCGATCTAAAACAGGAAATTGTAGACAGGGCATCGGACGACCCATTCCAGGGTTTCAATTTCACCTCGTTTGGACCCAACAGCCCTATTGGTCTGAACCAGATTCTAAAAGCCATTGACAAAGCCAAAGTAGATCCAAAGATAAAAGGGATACTGCTTGAGTTAGATGCCGTTAATACCGGCGCTGCAACTACCGAGGAAATTCGCAATGCGCTTTTAGATTTTAAATCCTCCGGCAAGTTCATATTGGCCTATAGCAACACCTACAGCCAAAAGGCATACTACCTGGCATCGGTTGCCGATAGCATATTCCTTAATCCCGAAGGTATGGTGGAGTGGCTGGGCCTTCGTTCCGAAATCATGTTTTTCAAAAAAGCTCTCGAGAAACTTGGTGTTGAACCCCAAATACTTCGTCACGGCAAGTTTAAAAGCGCGGTTGAGCCATTCATGCTCGACAAAATGAGCCCCGAAAACCGCGAGCAAACCTTAACCTACATCTCATCAATCTGGAACCACTGGGTAGCCGGCATTTCGGAAGCCCGCGGCATTCCTGCCGAAAGCCTAAACCGAATGGCTAACAAAATGGAAATCTTTAACGCCAAAACCGCATACCAGAACAAACTGGTTGATAGCTTGATTTATAAAGATGAACTGCTTACAATGCTAAAAGCCAAGCTGGGCGTTTCGGAAAAAAAGGACATCAACAGCATTACCCTAAAAAAGTACTTTAAAGCCCCCGAGGTAACAAAGCGCAAATTTTCAAAGGATAAGATTGCCGTTATATATGCAGCCGGCGAGATTGGAATGGGCGAAGGCGGAAACGATAATATTGGCTCCGAGGGCCTTTCACGCACTATACGGAAAGCACGCCGCGATAGCTCAATTAAAGCTATAGTCTTCCGTATCAACTCCCCTGGCGGCAGCGCATTGGCTTCGGAGGTTATCTGGCGCGAGGTTGACCTGGCCGCAAAGGTTAAACCTGTGGTGGTATCCATGGGCGATGTGGCTGCCTCGGGCGGTTACTATATTGCAGCCCCTGCCACAACCATCATGGCGAACCCCACTACCATTACCGGTTCCATTGGCGTGTTCGGACTCTTCTTTAACCTGCAAAAGGCGCTGGACAACAAGCTGGGCATCAACGTTGATGTGGTAAAAACTAATGAGCATGCCGACTTTTTCAGCGTATTCCGCCCAATGACCGCCGAGGAAAAGGCCGTGGGCCAGCTATACATTGAGCAAACCTACCAAACCTTCATCGGTCACGTCTCAGCAGGACGCGGACTAACGGTTGATCAGGTTGACGCCATTGGCCAGGGTCGTGTTTGGAGCGGCGTGAATGCCAAGGATATTAAGCTGATAGATGAGTTTGGCGGACTGAACGATGCCATTAAGCTTGCCGCCGAAAAGGCAGGCCTTGAAAGCTACCGTTTGGTAGAGCTACCCAAACAGAAAAAGTTCATCGAGCAGCTTATGGAAGAAATGTCGGCCGAAGCAAAAGCCTGGATATTAAAAGATGAGCTGGGCTCATCGTATAAAGTGCTGAGCAGAATAAAGAGCATGATTAACAACCAGGGAGTACAGGCCCGCTTACCATACGATATTGAACTTTACTAGCATTCGTCCAAACCTTAAAAGAATCGAGGCACAAACGGCTTTTACTGTGCCTCTTTTTTTATCCCTTAACCATAAAACATGTTTCTTAACATATTTTTACAAAAACTTGGTCATTGTGCTGAATATCAATGGGTAAAGATTTTAAATACGATTTTGCGGAATGGGGTGCCAACCTTTAACGAACATTTTGTTTTTTAAAAAACTAAATTTGGGCATTCTAAACCTAAAACTAAAACAAACGATAAAGGAGGTTTTATGAAACGTAACGTAGTTATTATTGGAGCAGCCGGAAGAGATTTCCACAACTTCAACACTTTCTTCCGCGATAAAGAAGAGTACAACGTAGTTGCTTTTACCGCTGCTCAAATTCCCGATATCGACGGTCGTAAGTATCCGGCCGAACTTGCCGGAAAGCTCTACCCCAATGGAATTCCCATAGAGGCCGAAGAGAATCTGGCTAAAATTATCAAGGAGAAAAACGTTCACGACTGCGTTTTCGCTTACAGCGATGTGAACTACCACCATGTGATGCGTCTGAGCTCAATAGTGAATGCTGCAGGAGCCAACTTCATGCTGTTAGGCCCAAATGAAACCATGCTCAAGAGCACTAAGCCTGTTATTGCCGTTGTGGCCACCCGTACCGGTTGCGGTAAATCGCAAACCTCGCGTAAGGTTATCGAGTACCTCATGGGGCTTGGACTGAAAGTAGTAGCTGTACGCCACCCAATGCCTTACGGCGATTTGGTTGCCCAGAAGGTTCAGCGCTTTGCCACAGTTGATGATTTAAAGAAACACAAATGTACCATTGAGGAGATGGAAGAGTACGAGCCTCACGTGGTTCGCGGTAACGTTATCTACGCCGGCGTTGATTATGAAGCCATTCTGCGTGAAGCTGAAAAGGATCCCAACGGCTGCGACGTTATTCTATGGGACGGTGGTAATAACGACTTCGCTTTTTACAAACCCGACCTTACCATTACCGTGGTTGACCCGCACCGTGCTGGTAACGAGGTTAGCTACTACCCCGGCGAGGTTAACCTTCGTTTGGCCGACGTAGTGGTTATCAATAAGATGGACTCCGCTTCGCCTGAAGGTATTCAGATTGTTCGTGATAACATCCGCAAAACCAATCCCAAAGCCATTGTGGTTGACGGCGCTTCGCCCATCAAGGTTGACAAGCCTGAACTTATCAACGGTAAGCGCTGCTTAATTGTTGAGGATGGTCCTACCCTTACCCACGGTGAGATGAAGATTGGTGCTGGTACTATTGCTGCCCGCAAGTTTGGCGCATCGGAGGAAATTGATGCCCGTCCCTACCTGGTTGGCAAGCTTAAGGAAACCTACCAGATTTACCCCAACATTGGCCGCGTGCTTCCTGCCATGGGGTATGGCGAGCAGCAGCTTAAGGACTTGGAGGCCACCATCAACAACACCGATTGCGATACGGTTATCATTGGCACCCCAATCGACCTGAGCCGTATCATCAACATTAAGAAACCCACCACCCGTGTTTTCTACGATTTGGCCGAAATCGGGCTACCCGACCTGAAGGGTGTGCTGGAAAACTTTGTAAAAACTCACAAGCTGAAATAACAGGCAACTATTTGAAAGAGCAAGGGCGCTTTTCAGCGCCCTTACTCTTTTCCATTTTACCGGTTAAGTACTAAGTTCATCACCCTATCATAAAGCTCGTCAATTTCTGTAGCACCGGCAGTATTCCTACGCTTAAACATGCTCAGGCGGACTGATCCAACTACCTTGAAGTAGTATCGCCGCCAGCAAAACAGAACCAACGCGCTAACTGGCAAAGAAATGAGGTAAAGCAAAGCAGCTGTAAAACTGCTCGCAGCAATTCCAATAATTATGGTTTGGAACAGGTACACCAGTGGCAAAAGCAGTAAGCCAACAGCATGCCTTACCGAGCTGTGGAACTGCACATCCTGAAACTTTTTGCTAAGCAAGTAGGGCACAACGATGGGTATGAAATGGTTAATAAAACCATACAATGCTAAGGGTGAGAAAATGATGAGTAGCGGAATAAACCAGAACAGACAGAAAGCGCTGATTTTTCTCAAAGGTAAAGCATGTGGTCTTATTCCATGCAGAGCAAGCTTTTCTTTGAGTTTTCTGGTGTTGCTCATCAGCTCATCAAAGAGTGGGTTTGCGCTTGCCTTTAGCCCATCGAGCCAGCTGATAAGCTCTTTACTGATGATGAATTGCTGATTCTGGGTTTTGGGCAGTTTGCTATCCAAAATCTTTTTCCGGGGGTAAAGCTGAAGCAGAAGCATGTACTCATCGTAGTGTTCAGTATCGTCAATGTTAATCATTTCAGCCTTCATGCGTTCAGCCAGTTCATCAATTAGAGCGTTATAGGCTTGCGCCTTGTTTTGCCTGTAAAGTTCAAGGTACTTTTTAACGGGAAACGGTTCGCCAATTCTCACCAACAACTTGCTGCGATACCGAACATAGTTGCTATACTCGAGCCCAACCGGAACAATATGAATATTGAGTTCGCCATTTGCTGCATCTTCGGCCTGAAATGCAATTCGGGCAATTCCCTTTTTCAGGGGTCTTAAGTACTTAAACCCGGCGTGGTTCCCTTCGGGAAGGATAACCAGCCCGTTGCGGTTCCGGATAACATCCATGGTCTTCTGAAAAATCCTGTCGTTCAACGATAGGTTCTCGAATCCGTCGCGTATGCGATAAACGGGCATAATCTTAAGGAACGTGAGGATTTTGGAAAGCAATGGCTTTTTAAAGATATCGGCACGCGCCAGGAAAACGGGTTGCCAGCTATGCTTCAGCGTAAGAATAGCCAGGGCATCAATCAAGGCATTCTGGTGGTTGGGTGCAAAAATAAAGGTGGTGTTTGGCGGAAGTTTCTCCATCCCAACAATCTCGGTTTTAAAATAAAGCCTAAACATGAAATTCTGGTAAAAGCGCAGCAGCCAATAAGCTTTTGACCACTCCTCAATTCTTTCGCGGTTTGTAGGCATAAATAATCAATTAAAAATAATTCTTTGCTAATCAGTTGGCTTTCTGGACCAGTAGTAAGCCAAGCCCAGTCCGGAGATGATGTGCCATATGCCCCAAAGGGCAGCAATAAAGGCCATTCCCCCCAACCCATCAAACAGGTTTGGATTGAATATTAAAACCAACCCTAACCCAGAGTTTTGGATACCGGTTTCAATGGAAATGGTCCGTCGATCCTGCTTACTTAGCTTAAAAATAGTAGGGATGAGGTACCCGGTAAGCAACCCGAGTCCGTTATGAATAATAACAATCAACGCAATTAGGTGAACATACTTAAGAAAATATCCAAAATTGGCAGCTAGCGCAGCAACAACAAATCCCAGGAAGGCAACTATCGAGAAAACCTTAAAGGGTTTGGAGATACGCTGCGCAGTATGCGCGAAGAAACGGGCGAATGTCATTCCCAGAACAACAGGAATTCCCAGTAAAATCAACACCGTTTTAATCATCTCCCAAGCATCAATCTCAATTGGAATTACCAGATTCGATGCGGCTGAGTAGAGCTTCCCCCAAAACGCAAAGTTGAAAGGAGTCATAAAAATGGCTGCGATGGTCGCTACCGCCGTTAGGGTGATAGAAAGCGCCACGTTCCCTTTAGCCAGTGATGATATGAAATTTGAGATATTGCCCCCGGGGCAAGCTGCAACCAGTATCATTCCCATGGCAACGCTCGGTGTGGGCTGAATGGCAAGAACTAAAAGAAAGGTAACAAACGGCAACGCAAAGAACTGAGAAAAAAAGCCCAGTATAACCGGCTTGGGACTAATCAGCAGCAGCTTAAAATGCTCTATCTTGATTTGCATGGCAATGCCAAACATGATGAGTGCCAAAGTGATATTCATAAACAGCAAACCGCCCTTGGTGAAGTTTAGCCAAATCCAATCCAGGGTTTCTAGTGTGGCTTTCAGGTGCAGTTCGGTTTTTACCACCTTGCCGTTCGATAACTCAACCCTATGGCGGCTTGTGTAGTACCAGTCCTCTCCGGTTACTACACTATCGGGAGCACCGGCTCGTTCTAAAGTTTCTTTTATATTCATCCCAATTCGAAGGCTGGATATAGGTAGCTCAACCTTGTGCTGTTCTTTCAGCTGTCTCTTCAGCTTTATCCTAATTTTTTTCTGCGGTTCTGCCAGACGGATATCCTGTATAATGCCATCCACCACTACAGCCTCGTTGTTCTGGTAATAGTATCGGGTAACCACTACCTTTTCGGAGGGTACACCCAATTGCTGCTTTACGAACGTTGAGTCGGAGCCTACCGGGATACTTTTTATCCTTTTGGCAAGCGACTCGCCATTCGCATTCAAAGTGGCAGCAATAGCTACAAGTAGCATGCCATAACTGATTAGGCTATACCTGGGGGTTAAGTAACTCATACCATCGGCTTTTAGCGTTATTTAACAAAACCATGCTTCACGCAAAGGTTAACATTTTTTTTTAATACGCAAATGGAACAAAGGGCCGCACGAAAAAAACTTATAAACTATTAAGATAGATGCCAAAAAATAAAATTTGTGTATCTTTGCCGGGCTAATTAATATAGTAGGTTAAACTTAAAGCGTAAAGTATGCCTGTAAAAATCAGACTAAGCCGCCATGGTAGGAAGAAACAACCCTACTACCACATTGTGGTGGCGGATAGCAGGGCGCCACGTGATGGCAGATTCATTGAGAGGATTGGTTCCTACAATCCCCTTACAAATCCTGCTACTATTGAATTAAATTTTGATAGGGCATTGGACTGGCTGCAAAAGGGCGCTCAACCTACTGACACCTGTAGGGCTATCCTATCGTACAAAGGTGTATTGATGAAAAAGCACCTGCTGGAGGGTGTAAAAAAGGGTGCACTTACCCCCGAACAAGCCGAGGCAAAATTCCAGGATTGGGTGAGCCAGAAGGAATCCAAGATCAAGGCAAAGATTGATTCTCTTGCCAAGGCTCAAGCCGACAATACTAAGAAACGTATTGAGGCAGAGTCTAAGGTTCGCGAGGCTCGCGCTCAGGAAATTGCCAAAAAGCGTGCCGAAGCTGCAGTTAAAGAGGCGGAGGCTCAGGCCGAGAATGCTTCAGAAGAGGCTGACAACGCCGAAGCAGAAAACGCATAGGCTTGAGTGCAAATGGGGGATGCCGGTTTCATTGAGATTGGATATATCCAACGAACGCATGGCATTAAAGGAGAGGTGCTGGTAGTTTTTGATGATGACCAACACCTTGACCCCGAAAATCTGGAATCGGTATTCGTTGAAATCGACGGCATACCGGTTCCTTTTTTTATCTCCTCATTGAACATCCAACGCGATAGTAAAGCCATAGTTAAGCTTAGCGAAGTGGATTCAATTGACCAGGCCGAACATTTTGTGGGCTATAAGCTGATGATTCCCGGCGAAACCACTTTGAACCCCGATGAGATTTACTTTTCTGATCTGGTAGGCTTCACCATCTACTCTAGCCAAGGCGACCTGCTTGGCACTATCACCCAATACACCGATTATGGGCTAAATGCTACTTTTGATGTACTTACCCCAACCGGCAAACCGGTTATTATCCCCGCTGCCGAAGAGCTTATCAACGAGGTAGATATTTCTAACCGAAAGATAGAGATGACCCTGCCAGAGGGTCTAATGGATCTTAACGTCTAGATTTAAATCCTTCTCAAATAATGCTATCCGTTGGCGCCACCTCGGTGGAACGGGCAGCGAACGACCTGCGCTGTTGCTGAAACAAACCATTACCGCCTTACTAACTGCAGAAACCTCGCCAGTACTATTATTCCTGATTTCCTGACGCATCTTCAGACTCTTATTGCCAATTTCACAAACTTTTGTAACAACCTCAATACGATCCCACAAGTGAATGGGTATCAGGTAGTCAATTGAAATACTGGCCAAAACCAACCCTTCAACCTCCCAGTTCATTTGCTCGCCAAGCACCTCTGTAAAGTAGTTCAGCCTTCCCAGATCAAAGTACTGCTGGTAAACCGAATTGGTGACATGTGAGAGCTGATCGATATCGTTGAACCTAATCTGAATGGGAGTTTTATGGTAGTAGCTAAGCGGTTTTTGACTGCTGCTCATCGGTGATATATTTTCTCTGTCGGTCAATATCCTCGTATATAGAATTACGGCTTAAGAATTCCGGCACAATTTCCTTCATCATGCCAACTATCTTGAAGTTGTTGTGCGTTGGCAGGATTTCAATCAGAGAGTTAATTTGGGGAATCACAACCTGGGGGTTATACTCAGTAACCTTGGCAATCATGATTTTGGGATGGTAGGTAGGAATGGTATTTTCCTTATTGTTCAGGAGTTCCTCGTACAGCTTCTCTCCGGGACGAAGGCCGGTAAAGTTAATTTGTATGTCTTTACCATAGGTAAGGCCTGAAAGTTTTATCATTTTCTTTGCCAAATCGAGTATCTTCACGGGTTTCCCCATGTCGAAGATAAATATCTCTCCACCTTGCCCCATCGCTCCTGCTTCCAGAACAAGCTGGCATGCTTCGGGGATTGTCATGAAGTAACGGATAATATCGGGGTGTGTGATGGTTATGGGGCCACCATTCTCAATCTGCTTGCGAAAACGAGGAATTACTGAACCATTTGAACCTAACACGTTCCCAAACCGGGTTGTAATAAACCGGGTTGATGAGGTGCCATTTAATGTTTGTGTATATATCTCAGCTATTCGCTTGCTTGCCCCCATGATGTTGGTGGGATTAACTGCCTTATCAGTAGATATCATCACGAACTTTTCCACCCCATATTTAATCGATAAGTCGGCTATCTGCTTGGTGCCAAAAACATTGTTGTACACCGCCTCGGTGGGGTTATTCTCCATCATGGGAACATGCTTATATGCAGCAGCATGAAAAACCACTTGGGGCTTGAACACCTCAAAAAGCTTATTAACCCTGTAATCATTGGTAACACTGCCAATAACAGTCTCAAAATCGAAAAAATGTAAACTCTCCTTGAGCTCCAACTCCAACTCGTAAAGTGGTGTTTCGGCAACATCAAAAAGAACTATCTTCTTAGGGTGAAATCGGGTTATTTGCCTTACCATCTCGCTCCCAATGGAACCTGCCGCACCGGTTACCAAAACAACCTTACCCTTGATGTACTCCTGAATTCTTTTCTTATCTAAAACTATTGGCGGGCGCTCCAGAAGATCCTCAATGTTGATGTTCTTAATCTGCTTAACATTCAGCTCTCCGTTTATCCACGATGAGGCATCGGGTATGGTTTGCACCTTAACGTTAAAGTCCAAGCACTTCTCAATGATCCTGTTTTTTCGATTGGGGTCAAGATTCTTCTGGGCAATTATTATTCTGGAAACATCATGTTTTTGGATCAGGTATTCCAACTTGTTGGTGTTGAAGATTTCGATATCCTCTATTTTGTTTCCTTCCTGCTGGTTGTAGGGATCAATGAAACCAACAATCCTGATCCCGGATAACGACTCCCTATCAATGGCCCTTTTCACAGCAGCCGCCAGCTGCTCAACCCCAACTATCAGAACTTTTTCCTTCTCAATGTCGGTGTTTTTGATGGTGTAGTAAACTGCCTTATAGAAAAGCCTTGAGCCAACAAGCAGAATGGTGGTTACAAAGTAATCGATTAAGAGGATGGAGTTTGGAATAATGAATCGATCCGTCCCAAAAAAGTTGATGAAGTTGATAACAAATAGCACAATAGTGCTAAGGCTAATGACCACAAATATGCGTTCCGCATCCTTTGTACTGGTGTATCTAATTAACCCGGCAAAAGTTCTGAACGACACGAAATGAATGGCACGGATAAAAAGTACAAGTGGAATAACTAATTTTAGGAGCAACCTGTACTCAAGAGGAAGCGAAAACTCAAAGCGAATAAAGAATGCGAATGTAATTGACACCAAGCAGATTATCAGATCAATCATGAAAACGATCCATCGGGGGGTATACTTGGTAGGCTGAATCATGATACGTTTATTTACGGCAAAGTTACACTTATATTCTAAACCCCAATTTAACAAATTTTATACCAAGGAGCAAATACATGGTCTAAAATTAGATACACACACAGGGATGTTCTTAAAAATAGAAAAAGGATATTCGTTGCGTTCAGAAATTGTTTACTTTTACGCTCGATTAGTTTGATAAATAACCATATGCGACTCTACACTGAGAACCTGATTAAAAAATATAAAACCCGCACAGTGGTTAAAGGGGCTAGCGTTGAGGTTAGCCAGGGTGAAATTGTTGGACTCCTTGGTCCAAATGGCGCTGGAAAAACCACAACGTTCTACATGATTGTGGGCTTGGTAAAGCCTAATGCGGGTAAAATATTTCTGGACGATGCCGAAATAACCGATGAACCGGTGTTTAAGCGCGCACAAAGAGGTATCGGTTACCTGGCTCAGGAGGCCTCTGTTTTTCGTCAACTCAGTGTGGAAGATAACATCAAGGCCGTGCTCGAGATGACCAACTTCAGCAAGGATTACCAGCACGAGAAGTTGGAATCGCTGCTTAACGAGTTTGGGCTACAAAAAATTCGCAAAAGTCTTGGTATTCAACTCTCCGGGGGCGAGCGCCGTAGAACTGAAATTGCCCGTGCGTTAGCCCTTGACCCCAAGTTCATCTTACTCGATGAGCCTTTTGCCGGCGTTGACCCCATAGCCGTAGAGGATATACAGAACATCGTAGCCCACCTAAAGGACAGGAACATTGGCATACTCATAACCGACCACAACGTTCACGAAACGCTTTCCATTACCGACCGAGCCTACCTGCTTTACGACGGCGAAATTCTTAAAGCCGGCACTGCCGAAGAGCTGGCCGACGATGAACAGGTTCGTAAGCTTTACCTGGGTCAGAATTTTGAGCTCAGGAAATAGAAGTTTAATCGCGTTTTTCATTGCCAGCAAAAAAAATCGTTATATATTTGCACCTGAGTTTTGCGGATATGGCGTAATTGGTAGCCGCGCTAGACTTAGGATCTAGTGCCGAAAGGCGTGGGGGTTCGAGTCCCTCTATCCGCACCAAGCCCGGAATACCGGGCTTTTTTGTTTAAACCTTTCGTTTTCTGCCTATCTAAATACACTGAACGATTTGCTTTGTATGAGAGGTAATAAGTTTACAGCCATTGCTCTAAATTTAAAGATTGCATTTACGGATTTCTTCCAACGCGCATCTACCAGCTTCAGAAAAGCTTTACCCAAATCCCTTCGGACTTCGCTCTGGATTATTAAGATAACCCTACCCGTTTCATTAGCGGTAAGCATTTTAAACTTTTATGGCTTTTTAGCTCTGATCAGCGAGTTCCTAACACCCGTACTAAAAGCTGTAGGATTACGTGGTGAAGCTGCCATTGCTTTTGTTACCGGAGTTTTTCTGAATATATATTCTGTAATTGCAGTTATTTCACAGCTCTCCCTTTCCCTTCGCGAGGTAACCATTCTTGCTGTGATGAGCCTCATTGCTCATAACCTGATTGTTGAAACGGCTGTTCAGGCAAAAACAGGATCTAAAGCCTGGCACATGGTTGCATTGCGGTTGGGGATGGCTTTTTTTGCTGCATTTTTACTAAATCATGCTCTTCCGGCTCTTGATCAGGCTGTAAACACAAATGTTTTTCATGGTCAATCCCTCACCCTATTGTTGCACCTTCAGGGCTGGCTCTCCTCTGCTCTGAAGATGGTCATCAAGATACTGGTTTTAGTATTCCTGCTAATGGTGCTACAGGAAGCTCTCAAAGAGTTCAAACTTATTGAACTGATGACCGCCCCCCTGCTACCCTTCATGAAAGCGCTAGGGTTACCCCGTTCAACATCATTTCTATGGATTGTAGCCAATACACTGGGTTTAGCCTACGGTTCAGCCGTAATGATGGAAGAGGTAGGGGCTGAACGTGTAAAAAAAACCGAAGCCGATTTGCTGAACTACCATGTAGCCATTTCTCATTCAAACCTCGAAGATCTTCTGCTATTTGCCGCTATTGGGGTGTCCATCCCATGGATGCTCGGCATCAGGATACTGATTGCTGCCGGGGCAGTGTGGTCTCGCAGATGCTACTTAACCCGCAATGGGGAAGTTTTCAATTGATATCAACAGCTGAAAGAAAGGTGACTTTTCTTTCTTAATTTTGAGCAGAAAATTCAGCTCGCTATGGTTCAATACCTCAATCTGCTCGACCATATACTTAAGAATGGCGTTCGAAAGGACGATCGTACCGGCACAGGTACCATCAGTGTTTTTGGATACCAAATGCGGTTCGATTTGCAGGAAGGGTTTCCGCTGCTTACCACGAAAAAGCTCCACCTTAAATCTATAATACATGAACTGCTCTGGTTTCTGAAAGGCGAAACCAATATCCGATACCTGAACGAAAATGGGGTTACCATTTGGGATGAGTGGGCCGACGCGCAAGGTGAACTCGGACCTGTTTATGGATACCAGTGGCGTAGCTGGCCTGCTGCCGATGGCAGGCATATCGACCAGATTAGCCAGGTGGTGGAATCGCTGAAGAATAACCCAAACTCCCGCCGCCATATCGTCTCGGCCTGGAATGTGGGAGAGATTGATCGAATGGCATTACCCCCTTGCCATGTTCTTTTCCAATTCTATGTTGCCAATGGCAAACTCTCATGCCAGCTCTACCAGCGCAGCGCCGATGTGTTTCTTGGCGTTCCATTCAACATTGCCTCGTATGCGCTGCTCACCATGATGATGGCTCAGGTTTGTGGCTACCAACCGGGCGAGTTCATTCACACGCTTGGCGACACGCATATCTACCTAAACCACATTGAGCAGGTGAAACTTCAGCTAACCCGAGAACCACGGAAGTTGCCGCGAATGGTTATAAACCCTGAAGTAAAATCAATTTTTGACTTTCAGTACAGCGACTTTAGGTTGGAAGACTATAACCCCCACCCACACATAAAAGGCGAAATAGCGGTATAAAAAAAAATGATGTAATTATGGGAGTTTCAATTATCGTAGCGGTTGCCGACAATGGAGTTATAGGGGGAGGAAATAGATTGCTCTGGCATATTCCTGATGACATGAAGCGTTTCAAGAGGCTTACTTCGGGACATAGCGTAATTATGGGGCGCAAAACGTTTGAGAGCATTGGGAAACCGCTTCCTAATAGGAGAAATATCGTAATCAGCCGTACCACTAACCTCAGCATACAGGGGGTTGAGGTTGCAAACTCACTCGAGGAGGCACTGTCTATGACCCGGAATGACCCGGAAGTTTTTATCATCGGGGGTGGCGAAATTTACCAACAGGCTCTACCCCTGGCAACGAAGCTTTACCTAACCCGGGTTCATAAAGAATATGAAGGCGATACGCATTTTCCAGAAGTAAATTGGCACGACTGGCGGCTAGTTTACTCTGAAAAAATGAACCCGACCTCAGGGCCGGGTTATACGTTCGAAGAGTATGTAAGGGTTAAAGCCTAAGCCGCTTTTAACCTTTTGATATTGGATTTTTCCAGCTTATTCTGTGCATACTCAAGGGTAACCACCATTTCTTTCTGATCGCTGGTGGGCAGTTCAAACATGGCATCTATCATTATTGCCTCGCAAATGGAACGCAACCCTCGCGCACCAAGTTTAAACTCAATTGCCTTATCAACGATATACTCAAGCACTTCGCTCTCAAATGTGAGGTGAATACCATCGTACTCGAATAGTTTAATGTATTGCTTGATGATGGCATTTTTGGGTTCAGTTAGGATATCGCGTAGCGCCTGACGATCGAGAGGGTTCAGGTAGGTTATTACAGGCAAACGGCCAATGATTTCAGGAATTAATCCATAAGCGCGTAGGTCTTGGGGTGCAATGTATTGCAATAGGTTGTCCTTATCAACCACCTCGCGGGTTTTGCTGGCGCCATACCCTACCACAGTAGTATTTAAGCGTTGAGCTATCTTCTTCTGAATACCTTCAAAAGCTCCGCCGCAAATAAAAAGGATATTTTTGGTGTCAACGGCAATCATTTTCTGCTCAGGATGCTTCCGTCCACCCTGAGGGGGAACATTAACAATGGAGCCCTCCAGAAGTTTCAGCAGTGCCTGCTGAACACCCTCTCCGGAAACATCACGGGTAATAGAGGGGTTATCGCCTTTTCGGGCAATCTTATCAATTTCATCGATAAAAACGATACCATTCTCTGCTGCTTCAACATTGTAGTCGGCGGCTTGGAGCAGACGGGAAAGGATACTTTCCACATCCTCGCCCACATAACCCGCCTCGGTAAGCACGGTGGCATCAACTATGGTAAAGGGTACATGTAGCATGCGAGCTATGGTGCGAGCCAGCAGGGTTTTGCCTGTTCCGGTTTCGCCAACCAGGAGTATGTTGGATTTTTCAATCTCCACATCATCGCCCTTGTCGGTTTGCATCAACCTTTTATAGTGGTTGTAAACAGCAACGGAGAGGAACTTTTTTGCCTCGTCCTGGCCAATGACGTATTGATCTAAAAAATTTTTTATTTCAATGGGTTTTAGCAATTTGCTCTTTTGAAGCTTAAACTCACCCTTCTTCTTCAGCTCCTCTTTCACTATCAGGCTCGCCTGCTCGGCACATAAATCGCAAATATATCCATCGAGCCCGGCTATGAGCAGGCTTACATCCTTTCGGGGGCGTCCACAGAAAGAGCATTTATCGGTATTCTTCATGTTCTGAAAAGATATTTTCCGCAAAGTTAACTATTAAAACCGAAAAGGTTTACCTTTTGCAAAGAACAATTTTTCAGGTATAAATGTTAAGCATACAGGTTGACTTAAGGTATTTTGATAGTTTTTTATTAATTCGCAGAAAAAAATTGAACGATGAAGCTCTCCTACTTTAACATCACAAACTTTAAGGTTGATGGCGGAGCCATGTTTGGCGTGGTTCCAAAAGTGCTTTGGAGCAGGGTTTACCCGGCCGACGAGAACAACCTTATACCCCTGGCACTTAAATCGCTTGTGGTTGAAACACAAGGAAGGGTCATCCTGTTCGATAACGGTATAGGCGACAAACAGGACGAAAAGTTCATGAGCCATGTGTACGCCTTTGGCGGCGAGGGGTTGGTAAATGGGCTTGCCCAAAGGGGTTACCAACCAGCCGACATTACCGATGTGGTGCTTACCCATCTGCATTATGATCACTGCGGAGGCGGAGTGTACAGGGATACCAATGGAGAGTACCGACTAACCTTTCCAAATGCCCAATACCATGTTTCCCGTATGCAATGGGAATGGGCAACTAATCCCAACTCGCGCGAAGCCGACGCATATCTTCCCGAAAACCTTTTACCTATGAGCGATTTAGGCGCGTTAAACCTGATTGAGCAGGAAGGCGAACTTGTTTCTGGTGTTGAGCTACGCTTTTTCCATGGGCATACCCGCGGTCAAATTATTCCCATTATCAACCACAATGGGAGAAAACTGGTATTCACTGCAGACCTGTTCCCATTCCGTTCGCACATTCCGTTGTCCTGGATTATGAGCTACGATGTGGAACCGCTAAAGACGCTCAAGGAGAAAGAAATGTTCCTGAAAGAGGCGCTGGATGGTGCTTACATCTTCATTTACCAGCACGATTACTTTGCCGATTGTAGCCAACTTCAGTTAACCCCGAAGGGTATAAGGGCTACCGAGGGGTTCTCGTTTGAAGAGCTAATGAAGCAGCTGTGACATTATGCTTAACGTGTATGCCATGAGAGGGTAAAAGCAGAACACAAAAAGCCCAAGAGAAATCAAAATATCGGCAAAAATCAGGTAACAATTTGTAGATAAGGTCTTCTTCGTTTTAATAGAAAAGATTAAGCCCAAGCGCATAAGGAGCTGAATAAAGAAAAATGAAAATACCCTAAGCGAGTTGGGGTTTAGCTCTATCGCTTTCCCCAGATTTAGCCGTACAATTTGCGAAAATGCTTCCGAAAGACCCTTGCTTGGGGGAACGATTCCGGTAAAATTGGTTAGTGCAGCAGGTATGGGATGATCTCCTCGAAAAATAAGGGAGTAAAGAATTATGAGTAAAACGACACAAAGAAATGTGACATTCAGAATAAGGTAGGTGTCGAGGAGTACCTGGTTTGCGTTTTCCCTCTCACCTTTTTCGGGTTTCCTTTGCCTCAATATGTATTTTGACTGAATCTGTATCAATGGTAATTCGGGCTGTTCCTGATTCGTCAGTCTTATTTTTTTTTATGGTAATTACCTTTACGCTATCAGCATCGCTTTCCAATGCTCTAAGGGTTTTCTCCATACTGTCGGTCTCAATTCTGATTTGTATGTTGGCGTCCTTAAGCTCCTTTTCCAACTCTTTACCAAATATTTCAAACTTGTCGGGATTCTTTTCCAGGTCTTTTAAAATTGACACTCCGCCGCCGATTATGGTTAGCCAGATTAATGCGATAAAAATTGAGATGACCGACACAATCAGTGCTCCAATCCCTAACCCTTTTGAACCGTACCCGTTAGATGCCTGAATGATTGAAATAATACTAAAAATCAAAGCCAAAGCGGCTGGTAGCAGGGCGACAAAACCTATGCAAGGGATAAAGGCAAGAATCAGGGAAATTACTGCAAGCACTATGCCCACAATTCCCATTGCTTGGCCGGCTGTTGTTTTTACTTCTACATTCATTTCGTCAATTTTTCTTAATGACGAAAGTTAAGAATTATTTGCTGCAAAGCTATCGAAAAATTTATCTCTTATTTGGTAAATTTATATTAACTTGGGTTTTGAGATGTAATCGGGTTAGCTACTAAGCCATACTAAAATCCGAGCTATTGCTAAAAAAGACAAAAAGCAGTATGCTCTAAGAAAACTAAACCACTTGAAAAGAATTTGTCCGAACAGATGGGTTTATATACTATTAATAGTTAAAGAAAATTAGCTTAGCACAAAAGACAAGGAACGGATAAATGAATTACTAACCCAACTAAATCTGAGATCATGAAAAGAACATTAGTACTCATGGTGTTGCTTGCGTTAGCAACCATGTCGAACGGGCAAGTATTTAACACAGGTCAAACCCTAAAACCCAGAACCTTCTCGGTTGGTATTGAGCCAGCTGTTCTAATCAATGGAGGAAATGAGTTCATGCTGTTCCTACATGGCGGATACGGGTTACGAAAAGGAATCGATTTAGGTGTAACGGCGGGTTTCCTTGGCCCTGACAACTACTTTGGCGCAAATGTAGAATTCGGGTTGGGGAAAAATGTGTCAATTGCAGCAGGAGCGCATAGCTTTGGGAGTTTTGGTTTAGATGGTACGCTTAACCTTACGTTTGGGTTAGCTAAAGGGGTAAGGTTAATAACAGGGTTAGATACCGATATCAACTTTCCCAAAGGGGGCGATAGCCAGTTCTTGCTTTGGATACCCGTTGGCGTTGACATTGGTTTACGAAGCAACATGGGTTTTATCCTGGAAGCCGAAATCGGCCTCACCGACCCTGCCTACAACCTGATTGGTGGCGGTGTAGTGTTTTACTTCTAATACATTTGCTCGTCAGTTAAACTCTCAACTTTTGGGGCGATTTGGGCTAATGCGCGAATAATGTCCTCCTCCGGTTCAATAAAGTTCATATCGCCCCAAAAGTTGGCATCATACTCAAAGTTCTGGTCGGCAAATACTATGTTTGTTTTCATAGCCTCACGACGTGAAAATCGTTTAACCTCATTGGTTTCCACCTGAACCCCAACATACTCGAAAAACAAAGCATAGTGATCAGGGAAAGGCCAGTAGCGGGTACCAACCCGCAGTTCAATTTCCCCCCTAATATGCTTTGGATACCACCTACCATCGAGGTTTTGATACTTTACCCAGTACTTTACCTTTTCGGGAGTTACCCGAACGCCTCGCCCTTTCCTAACAACCAGCCGACTGGCGGTTTTGTTTACCATCATGGGATTTATCTCAAACTCAGCGGCAATAATTGCGAGGGTTTCGGCATCAATGTATATGTTACCCGAAAAAAGAGGTTCAGTAATACCTGGTTTTTGTTCAAAACCTATAACATAAGCTGTTCTGTCGTCAAAAATAACGATATCGTTTTTATTGTAGTTATAGTACTCGGAGAACTGTGGGTCAAGAAAATCGGGTAGATTTTTCATAATATCAAGTTCCAGGGTGCCACGAACCCCAGCCTGCAGCTTAACATCGAGAGTATCGGACCGGTTGGACCTTTCCATTTTCCGGGAGCGGATGAGCTTTACCTGGTCGTAATCGGGTCCTAGCTCATAGGTTGATTTAAATAGCTTGACAATGGCCTCGGAATAGCTTAGCAAGGAGCGATTACGTTTGACCCCCTCACGGTAAAATGCGTTGATGTAGATATCCTGTTGAAAGTAGTTTTGGTTTCTGCGCTCTACTGCTGCAGCCACAGTACCTCGGGCGTCCAGATTTCTGACAAAAACCTCCTGAATGGGAATATAAGCGGCTTTTATGTATATATTCTGTTCTTTACCCATTAATAGGCCTGCGGGCACTATCTGGGGTGTGTAGCCAATGTGAGAAACAACAACACTGGAATCGCGGAAGCCGATAGGAATGCGGAGTGCAAACGTCCCATCCAGGTTGGTAATGGTGCCTAGCGCTAATGATGGTAGGCCAATGGTAGCGAATGCAATGGGCTGGCCGGTTTCACGATCGACAACTTTCCCGCCAAGCTGAATAAACTCTGACTCTGCCAGGCTAACTTCTGTGGCTTTACTTTCCTTTGGTTTATACAAAAGGATATGTTTCCCTATCACCCGGTAGCGTATTACACTATCAGCCAGAAGGATATCCAAAAGCCCTTTGAGAGGTTTGCTATTCCAGCTAATGGCCCTTACCCGCTTGCTACTTTGCACATCGCGGCTATCATAAATAAAGTAACATCCCGCCTTGTCGCCTATCTGGTTAAGGGCTTTGTAAAGGGATGTTGGCTTAAGGCTGATGCTAATGTTCTTGTAGAGAAGGCTATCGGGCTCGCCGGCTTTGAGCTGGTAAATACCTTGAATGCACAAAAATATTGCCGTCAAACAAATACCCAGCCACTTTGGATTAAATGTGGAAATAGAATCATTTGCTGAGGATGATGCTTCCATCAGTGCTATAGGTTACTTTGAGGTTGAACGATACCGACAGCGTGTTAACAATACTGCTGATATCATTATCAAAGGTAACAGAAATTCGCATTTCTCTAAGCTCATCGCCCTGAACTTTTATGCTGGAACCGTACGAGCCGTTTATAACCCTGATGATATCATCAATACGTTCATCCTGGAAGAGTAATATCTGCATGGCAGATTTCACGGTGGTGGGCTGCAGCTGCTTTGCCGTAATCAGCCTGCTATCTATGGCAAATGCCATTTCGCCTGCATTAACCAGCTTGCTTTCGTTGGTTTCGGTAAGGGTGATTTGAACTCTACCCTCAATAACACTAAGATGAACCTCGCTGTTTGACGATTTCAGGTTGAACGATGTACCTACTACTTTTACATGGGCTTTGTTGGTTTCTATTATAAATGGCTGCTTGGGGTTTCGGGTAACATCAAAGAAAGCCTCACCCGCAAGGCGAACGGTTCTGGTACTCCGCACAAACCGTTTGGGGTACTCCAGCACAGCATCCTGACCAAGAAAAACCTGCGAACCATCGGGTAACGTGGTAATGATGGTATGGTTTTGGGCCAGGTTAAACACCTTAACCGACTTGGGATTAAAGTAAAGCCATCCTGAAACAGCCAGAACTATCAGAAGAGCAAGGGATGCTGCAACACCTATTAGCTTATAGGTTAAATGGTACCCTCCCAGCTTAACTTCCTTTTGATTTTCGGAAATTATCCTGCTCTTAAGCTTATCCCAAGCTTTGTTGGCATCAAACTCTATATGGTCGTTTCTTCCTATCATCTTACTGTAAAGTTGCTTGGTAGCGTTATGCTCACGCCTCCTTGTTCCACTTAGACTGATTATAGCCAGGAACCATAACCTTTCTGCCGGATTCATTTCACCGTTGAGGTACCGGGCTAATTTTATGTTGTCAATTTCAAGTTTGGTTTTCATGGCTAATATCTTTTTTACTTACCGCTAAAACCTGCGTGGGCGAGGTTTGTCCTGAAGGCCAGCAGAGCCTTTCCCATATCGGACTCCACCGTTTTTACAGAAACCTTAAGTAGCTCTGCAATTTCTTTATACTTGAGCCCATTAACCCGGTTTAGCAAAAAAACTTGCCTGCATCTATCGGGCAGCTCTTCAAGGGTTTTTTCAACCAGCTCAGCCATTTCGTTACCATTAAAAATTTGTTCAGGGGAATCGAAAAAGGCTGATATGCGGCTATGCTCACGATACTGCTCTTCCACTTTTTTATGCTGAAGAAATCGTACTGCACGGTTGCGAATCGACCTGAACAGGTATGATTTCAAAGAAATCCTGATGCTAAGTCGATTTCTATTATTCCAGTAGCTGTAAAAAAACTCCTGAACTATTTCTTCGGCCTGGTCGGCATCGCGCACAATAGAGTAGGCATACCGACACAGTGGTGCATAGTACTCCTTGAACAGCCTTTCAAATCGCTCTATATCAGAATGATATGTATTGTTATCAGAAAGCGGCATCGGAGCAAAAAAAGTGTTGGTTCAACAAAGGTAGTAAAAGATAAAGATGAAGAAAGGCAAGGGAGGGTTCTCCACCCCTTGCCTTTACCATTCCTCACTGTTTCCTGAACCTCCTGTTAAACTTGTTTATAGCCGATTGAATTGACTCGTCGGGTTCGATGGTGTTGTATTCTCCCCAGTAATTCTCGTCGAAGTACTCGTTAACCTTGTCGGCAAGTACCAGATTCGGTTTAAACGACTCCTTGAAGGATATCTTGTTCACGTTATCGAAGTTACGTTCGGTAATAGCCATTTCTGACATGATGGTGAAGTAGGTTTTAAAGATGCGTTTCCGCCAATCGGCCCTGAACTTAATCTCGCTACGCATATAGTTAAGGTAATACTTGTTATCAACCTTTTTGTAAGTTACCAGGTAGTTGGTACCGGTGGGTTCAAATATCAATCCGGCCGGTTTCTTACGAACAAAAACCTGAGCAGCTTTTTGCGGGTCGCTGATATCCATGCTGAACTCCGCCATGGTAACGGCAAGCGTTTCAACATTGATGTAAAGTTTCCCGGAGTACAAAGGGAACTCGGCAGTGGTGCGCGGTTTAAAGTTGATGATGTAGTTTGCTTCGTTATCGATATTTACCACATCGGCCACCACGTAATCATAGTAGTCCATGTCTTCCTTGTTCAGCAACAAGTCGGGGTACTTGATTACATCAAGGTAGAGCGAAACATGCGGACCGCCTTGCATTTTCACCATCAGGGTATCGGCTTTTTTTACGTTATCGCCACGGCGACCCTTCAAAATTTTAACCTTATCGGTTTCAATGGTGTACCTGTAGGGAGCCTTATATATTTCGGCTACGGCTTCCGCGATGGAGATATAGTCGCGACGCTGCTTAATGGTCTCGCGGTAAAAAGCGGTTAAGCTAACCGGATTCTCACTATAGTTTTTATCCACGTTGCCTATGGCTCCCTCCACAATCTTGCGGGCGTCGAGCGGGCGAACCACTATGGCTTGTATCTCAAGCGATGCAGGATCAATCAGGTACTCTTTACCTTTACCGCTGGTTCCATTCACAATCGGAAACCTTCTGTTCTGGTATCCAAGATGTGATATCTCAAACTCTGTTGATAGAACAGTTTTGGGAACCTTCAGGGTAAACTCTCCGTCGGAGTTTGCCACTGTACCGATGGTAGTTCCAGGAACCGTTATGGTGGCAAAAACCACCCGTTCCTTGGTTTTTGAATCTTTTACAACGCCGTTAACCAAATTGTAGTTAACCTCCTGGGCTATCAGGTTTGCTGAGAAAAGCATGGCTGCCAGCGCCATACTATACCTCAGACTTTTCCGAATATTTCCCGTGTTTGCTTTCATGGCTGTGTTTTTTATCGGGTTAAACATTATAAACCATATCTTGTTTACCTTGATGATACATGAAACAGTATTTACCCTATGCAAAAAGTTGAGTTCATATGATAAAACGCTTTTTTGGGCTCAATACATACATTAATGCACAACGCACCCCCTTTCGGCTCAAAAACAAGTTTCTCCTTAAAGTATCAGCACCCATGGTATATATCACAAATCATCTGCTCAAATTTAAGCCAGAGGGGTTCCCGTATAGGTACCATACTTCAATTGCTCAATAATTATTATGATATAAAACGTACAAGAGGCAAGAACCCTAATTTTCTGGTAAATTTTTTATGTTTGATTATTTTTTACTACATTTGCACTATCGAAAAGAGGAAAATTCTTCCGCAATCGCAATCTGTTTTTTTCATTTTTACAGTTTTGAACTTATCAACTTTTCTTTAAGAGATTCTCACATTTTCATAACCATTAACTATGTACGACATTCTTGAACTTAACAAAAAGTTATTACCCGAACTCAGGGAAATAGCCAAATCACTAAACATTAAGCGAACCGAGAGCCTGAAAAAGCAGGAGCTTATCTACAAAATTCTCGACCAGCAGGCCATAAATGCCTCTATCTCCGAAGGTGAGGAGAAGATGAGCAAAAACCGCAACGACAGGCGTAACGATAAACGAAAAGATTTCCAGAAGCAAGACAAACCCCGTCAAAATAAAGTAACACAATCCGAGAGCCAAGCAGCCATTCCGGTTGAGCACGAACAAAAGACCGGCATTGCCGAGGCTACTGCCGAAGCAACAGGAACACCCTCCGCCGACACCCCTGAAAACCAGCAGCAACTCGATAAAGGAAAACGGAAACGAATCATCCGGGCAAAGGATATCCGTAGAGAATATACCGCAACCCCCGACCAAAAAACAAGCCCAGAAAAAGCAGAACGTTTGCCCGAAACGCCTAAGAAGGCTGAACGCGCTGTCATATTACCCGAACTCGATGTAGAGCCCTTGTCTGAACCCGAATTATTGCAGGAAGATGCTGACGAGGAGGTTCAAGTGGCCGTTGAAATGCCTCCTGTTCAGCAGGATGCCGTTGCCGATTCAACCAAGCCAGTTCCTGAAGCGGAAGTTAACCCTGAGCCCATTCGTGAAGAAGCTGCACCGATGCAGCGCCCCAACCAGGAACGCAGGCCGGGCAGTGAGCGGTTCGATTTTGATGGAATTGTTACCACAACCGGGGTTCTGGAAATCATGCCCGATGGCTATGGATTCCTTCGCTCCTCAGACTACAACTACCTGAGCTCGCCCGATGATGTGTATGTTTCGCAGTCGCAGATAAAGCTCTTTGGCTTAAAAACCGGCGACACGGTAACCGGTACCATTCGCCCACCCAAAGAGGGCGAAAAATACTTCCCTCTGATAAAGGTAATAGAGATTAATGGCCGTGATCCAGAATTTATCCGCGACCGCGTACCCTTCGATTACCTTACGCCGTTGTTCCCCAATGAGAAATTCAAGCTCATAGGCAATGGTATGAACCTGCTCTCGGCTCGTATTGTCGATATGTTTTCGCCAATTGGCAAAGGACAGCGCGGGTTGATTGTGGCGCAACCTAAAACCGGTAAAACCATTCTACTAAAGGATATAGCCAACTCCATAGCGGCAAACCATCCTGAGGTGTACATGATTGTGCTCCTTATTGATGAACGCCCCGAGGAGGTTACCGACATGGCCCGCAGCGTGAACGCCGAGGTTATCGCCTCCACATTCGATGAGCCAGCCGAACGGCATGTAAGGGTGGCCAACATTGTACTGGAAAAAGCGAAACGGCTGGTAGAGTGTGGCCACGATGTGGTAATACTGCTCGATTCCATTACCCGTTTAGCCCGTGCGTTCAACACCGTGCAGCCCGCATCGGGCAAGGTTCTTTCGGGAGGTGTAGATGCCAACGCGCTTCAGAAACCCAAACGTTTCTTTGGTGCCGCACGCAACATTGAAAATGGCGGATCGCTCACCATACTGGCCACCGCCCTAACCGAAACCGGCAGCAAAATGGACGATGTTATCTTTGAGGAGTTCAAGGGTACCGGCAACATGGAGCTGCAGCTCGACCGCAAACTGGCCAACAAACGTGTCTTCCCTGCAGTGGATATCATGGCATCGAGCACCCGGCGCGAAGACCTGCTCCTCGACAAGGAAGTGCTACAGAAGATATGGATTCTCCGCAACTACCTCACCGATATGAATTCGGTTGAGGCCATGGAGTTCCTCCGCGATAGGCTGGTGAAAACCGCCACCAACGAGGAGTTCCTCTGGAGCATGAACAGCGATTTTTAAAACTTCTCTCAATAACCAACCTAAGGCCTTCAGAAGTGAAGGCCTTTTTGATTAGCCTCTCGGGTAATGGTACTCTTGTTAACCCCAATAACCCTGATTATCTCAATTCTATTGTAACCGCTTTCCAACATCTGCGAAATAGAGTACCTTTGCTCTTGTGTTAAGTGTTCCACCTTGCAACTTCTTTCCGGGAAGATCTTAGAGGCGAAGATAGCCACTTAACCCTTATCTACGAAGAGGAGATGATGGGTCCTTTCCCGTGCGTTCTTGAAAAGAAGTTTTTTCTATCGCAATTTACCAAAAAGTTGCATTTACAATGAAAATATAAGTCACCTTTAAATTTTTGTTTCTTAAATTCTTCAGGTGATTTCTTTAGTTCATTAGCATTCAGGTCAGGATTGCTTTCTATGGTTTTTTTGACAAATTCGTCAATCGTTATTTTAAGAAAATCTCTTTTCTTTGGTTCAAAAATCATAATGTCTTTTCTTGATTGGTATTAGTTTAACTTTCGCAATATTATCTAAAATTTTATCAAGTGTTTTATTTAGTTTCGCTTTATCTGGAATTTCTCCAAAAAAAATATCCATTAAGTCTTCGCTATCTGCATTTTTGAGTTTGGATATTAAAATTTCAGATTTCTCGATAAAGGAAATTTCGTCAATGCAGTTATAAGATAGCAATCCAAATTGTAATGTTAAGTCGTGATTAAATTTCTCGGCTTCAATTATTATTGCTTTATAAACTTCTCTCGATAAATCGTCCGTATCCATTATTTCTGTCTTTTTGCCTTGTTGCTAACGTTTGGCGGTTCAAATTGCAGGGGAGTAAACCGCCAGCGTCCTTATCCGCCGTTAAAAACAAAGTTAAAAGTAGTAAAAAAATCCGCATCTGCAACATCAACCGCAGTAATTTTAACCGTGTGTTGGCTGTAGTGTTTGAAAAGCGGCTTGGCGCGACGCTTGCTGCCTTTTTCCCTAATTTCTCTGAGACCTTGCAAGTGTTGTGACACGTTACCGAAAGGAATCCAAACGGCGTAGAAACCCATACCAATAAACGAATCCTCGTTTTTGTCAGGCGTTTCCGCTTTGATTTCAGGAACTGACGAGTATTTAACCGTTTCCTCACTTATAAACAGCCCTAGGTACGAACAGCCACGCTTGGCTTGTAGCGTGGCGCAACGCTTGCGTACCTCCACGTTACTGGCAAGCGGCGTGACAAGGCGGGTTGGCGAAACAGCTCAGCCGCTAGACCGCAAAATCACTTTTCGGGGCTTGATTTCAGCCGGTAGGTGGCCAGGATGGTTGTAAATCGTGATAATCCCCAAAACAAAAATGCCGATAGCATCGGCAAGCTAGGTAATCAACAGTAAACTCAAATGAAATGAATCAACATTACAGCCAACTAGTTTATAACCGTACCAAAAGTAAATATTTACATACCATTCTGGGTGTATAACCGTACCTTTGGTTGGGTTTACTTTCGATAGTAAACATAAAAAATTTTCACTAATCATCAAACGGACTTTTAATTTTTTAGTAAGCTGTTCTTCGATACTGGATGAATATTGCTATTGTCCTAATACCCCTGTGCCCGAGCTGCTCAAGTGAATATTTCAGTTTACCGGGGCATGAATGGGAAAGCCGTAACCCTTATGTAGTCAGGGGGTTGGCAATACAAGCTTTGCGCATATTGCCAACCACCAACCAATAACGACCAGTGAACCTTCCGTCCCAGTCATGGTGAGGGGTGTTGAACCATGACCACACGCTTTTCTCGTTTCTGCGCTGTCGGGCTGAGCGTAGTCGAAGCATCTCCCCCTTTCACCCCTCGACTCCGCTCGGGGTGACAAATGCGTAGCAACATATTTTAACCATCAACCTTTAAGCCAAACCGCTACTCTGGTCTAATTCTAAATTAGCCGGGGGTATTGACGATATCCACTTTTTTGCATAATTTGAATGCAAATTTGGCATCGATGGAAATAGACCCAATCTTACAGAAGTATCCAAAGAGCAGGGATTACCTGATAGAGATACTTCACGATATCCAAAATGCGCATCCGCAAAGCTATATACCTCCTGAGGTTGTAACACGGGTGGCCAAACACCTGAACGTAAAGCAAGCCCAGGTTTATGGTGTTATTGGCTACTACTCCATGCTAAGTGCAAAGCCACGTGGTAGATATGTAATCCGCGTTTGCGCGTCGCCAATATGCAACTTGATGGGAAGCAGTAATCTGATAGATTACCTTAAAGAAAAGTTAAAGGTTGATATTGGCCAAACCACACCTGACGGGCTTTTTACTTTGGAAACCACTGAATGTTTGGGCAACTGTGCTGCTGCCCCGGCTATGATGATAAACCAGGAGATGTATGGCAGCCTGACCACCGGAATGGTGGACATCCTGCTTGAGCAGTACTCCAAATCACACAAGTAAAAACTGTTACCATGCTAAAAGAGTACCGCATAGCGCTAAGAAACTCGGGGCTCATAAACCCTGAAAGCATTGAGGAGTTCATTGCTGCCGACGGCTACCAGGCACTCCGAAAAGCCTTGCGAAGCGAACCCCTTGGAATTTATGAGGAGATCTATGAATCGGGTTTACGCGGAAGAGGCGGTGCCGGATTCTCTACCGGCGCTAAGGAAAAGGCTGCAGCCGTGATATGCTCCGACTGCGATAAGTACGTCATTTGCAACGCCGACGAGGGTGAGCCGGGTACCTTTAAGGACAGGGTAATCATGGAGACCGATCCGCATACCCTGATTGAAGGAATGACTATTGCTGCCTACAGCATTGGTGCCCACCGAGGTTTCATATACATAAGGGGAGAGTACGAGCTCAGCATCAGACGTCTAACCTTGGCCATCGAACAGGCTTATCAGCATGGTTTCTTGGGGAATAATATCTTAGGGAGCGGTTTTAACTTCGACCTTGAGATACGCCGTGGTGCTGGTTCGTACCTTTGCGGCGAGGAGCTCACGCTCATTGAGTCGGTTGAAGGGAAAAGGGGGTATCCGCGAATTAAACCACCCTATCCGGCCGAGAAAGGCTTATGGGGTTCGCCAACTCTTATAAACAATGTTGAAACCCTTGCCAACTTCCCGCAAATCATTTTAAATGGCGCTAAGTGGTACCGTTCCATTGGAACCGAAAATTCACCCGGAACTAAAATCTTCACCATCAGCGGCGATGTTGTTAACCCCGGTTACTACGAGTATCCCATGGGTATCACCCTTAGAGAACTAATCTTTGATGTTGCCGGTGGAATTAAAAACAACAAACCATTCGGTACGGCGTTGCTGGGTGGAGCAGCCGGAACCTTTGCTGCGGAAAATCAGCTTGATGTTCAAATGAGCTACGACAAGCTTAAGGAGGTTGGGCTAACGTTGGGGTCGGGGGCGGTTATCGTTCTTGATTCAACTCGCAACGTTAACCAAACCATGCTGTCTATTTTGAAGTTCTTTAAACATGAGAGCTGTGGAAAATGCATCCCTTGCAGGATTGGCACAACGCAGCTTTACGAAACTTTAGCAAACGAGTTGAAAAGTCCAACATTTAACCCTAATAAGGTTTATCGGGAACTGGTATGGCAAGCCGAATTAATGGCTCGTACATCACTCTGTCCGCTTGGGCAATCGCCAGTACTCCCGCTTAAAAGCTTACACGATAATCTGATGGCATTACTAACCGCATCAAACGCATAACCACATGGGAAAAGTTTCAATATATATAGATGACAGAGAGGTGATGGCCGAGCAAGGGGCCAACCTTTTGCACGAAGCCCGTAAAAACGGGATTAACATCCCCGGCCTGTGCTATCACCCCAAGCTAACTCCCACAGGGGCGTGTAGGTTATGCCTGGTAAAGGTGGAAGGGCAACGTGGAATGGTTGCTTCATGCACCCTTGCTGTGAAAGAGGGCATGCATGTTACTGCCTTTGACCAGGAGCTGGAGGATACCCGGCGTTTCCTGCTCGATTACCTCATCAGCGAGCAAAATATTGACTACGATAACACTTACCCCGATGAGCTGAGGGAACTCATGTTCCGTTACGGGCTTCACTTGCCACAGAACCGCTTCTTTAAACCGGTGAAACCGCATGCTGAGTTTAAGGTCGATAGCAGCTCGCCCGTGCTCACCTACGACCCCTCAAAGTGTATCAAGTGTTTCCGTTGCATAAAGGCTTGCGATGAGGTTCAGGGGAAAAATGTGCTATCGTTTTACGAACGCGGACTGGCCTCGTACATTGTAGCAGGAATGGGCGTGTGGGGCGAGAGTGAGTGCGATGGCTGTGGCGAGTGCATTCAGCTGTGCCCAACCGGTGCTATTGTTGAAAAACCAAACAGGAATATCATAAACCTCAGCAAGGTGGAACGTAGGGTTCGCACCACGTGTCCATACTGTGGGGTAGGTTGCCAAATCGAGCTGCTGGTTCAGAACGGCCGGATTGTTCGAAGCAATGGGGTGGAAGGCGTTCTCCCTAACGATGGTCGCCTATGTGTAAAGGGCAGGTTCGGCTACGAGTTTGTTCACAGCCCCGAAAGGTTAACAAAACCATTAATCCGTAAGAACGATGTGTTTGTTGAAGCCACATGGGACGAGGCGCTTAGCCTGATTGCCACGAAATTTGGGGAACTTATACAAAAGTACGGTCCCGATGCCCTTGCCGGATACGCTTCGGCTAAGTGTACCAACGAGGATAACTACATCTTCCAAAAGTTTGTAAGAACCGTATTTGGAACCAACAACATCGACTACTGTACACGCCTTTGCCATGCCTCCACTGTTACCGCCATGCTACGCTCCATTGGCGATGGTGCGGGTAGCAACTCCATTCAGGATTTTGAAACCACCGATTGCCTGGTGGTAACCGGAAACAACATCATCGAAACACACCCTGTAACCGCCACCTACGTTAAACGTGGTGCTGCTCGTGGAATGAAAATAATTGTGATTGACCCCAAGTGGACTCCCTTGGTAAGCTACGCCACCTTGTGGCTACAGCCCCGACTGGGTACCGATGTGGCGCTGCTCAACGGCATGGTTCGCGAAATCATAGCGAATAACTGGGTTGATCACGATTTTATACAGAACAGGATAGACGGGGGGATGCAGTCGTTTCTGGAGTTAAAGAATCTGGTTGATAAGTACACCCCTGAGCATACCGAGTCCATTACCGGTGTTAGCGCCGATAAAATTAAGGAGGCCGCACGTATTTATGCCACCGCCAAAACAGCCATGGTTGCCACAGGCATGGGTATGAGCCAGCAAGTTACCGGAACCCATAACGTGTTCAGCTTGCTGAACATGATCCTTATCACCGGAAAAATAGGAAAGGAGCGTTGCGGGATTGACCCGCCCCGTGGGCAAAACAACGTTCAGGGAGCCACCGATGTGGGTTGCCATCCAGGCATGTATCCCGGATACATCCCCGTATCGAACGATGAGAATAGACGTAGGGTTGCCGGGGTATGGAATGTGCCTTTCGACAGCCTATCGGCAAAACCGGGATTAACCACCGTGGAGATTATGCAGGCAGCCTACGATGGGAAAATAAAAGGTTTATACATCATGGGCGAGAACCCCATGATTAGCGATCCAAACCTGAATCATACCGAGGAAGCACTCAAAAAGCTGGAGTTCCTGGTGGTTCAGGATATCTTTCACACCGAAACCACCCGGTTTGCTCACGTTATACTACCCGCCTCAGCTTGGGCTGAGAAGAATGGAACGTTTGTGAACAGCGACCGGCGCGTGCTGCGTGTTCGCAAGGCTATAGAATGCCCCGGGGAGGCGCGCGAGGATTGGAAAATCATTCACGAACTTGCCGGTAGAATGGGCAAACCAATGCCCGTTTATGCCGATGAGTCCGAAATATTTGATGAGCTGGCAAAGGTGACGCCAATAATGGCGGGAATTTCCCATGCACGAATCGAAGAGCACGGAATACAGTGGCCTTGCCCAACTCCTGAGCATCCGGGTACATCAACACTTTATATCGATAGGTTCAACACTCCCAGCGGGAAAGCCAGGCTTTATCCGGTTGACCACGTGGACCAAACCGAACACGCCACACCGGAGTACCCGTTCATACTCAACTCCGGCCGAATCCTATACCACTACCACACCGGTACCATGAGCCGGCGGAATAAGCCTTTAACCGATTTTACCAATGCCCACTACGTGATTATGCACCCAAACGATGCGGTTAAGAATGGGATTAAGCCAAACACTAAGGTGAGGATAACCTCAGCCCGGGGATCGCTTGATACCTATGTTCGTATTGCCGATGAGGTGCTGGAGGGGGAGCTGTTCATGCCATGGCACTTCACCGAGGCTCAGGTGAACCGCCTCACCCGCGATGAGCTTGACCCCTATAGCCGTATTGCACCATTTAAGATTTCGGCGGTCAGGGTCGAAGCTATTGATTAGTTGAAAATGGGGTTTGTTGATGGTTGATATTTAAAACTCTTTGGGGCTTTAAAAAATACAAATGCCAGACGTTTTTTCCCTAGCGGGGTGAAATTACAATTCCCTGCTAACCATCAACCACCATTGAACAACTTTCAACGAACAACCATCATTTTTTAACGAACAAACACCAACGAACCTCCCCAGTCATGGTGAGCGTACTCAAACCATGAATACCCCTTTCGCCACTGCCGCATACTGTTATACTCACCGCAGGCCAAGCATCTCCGAGCCTTTCACCCCTGGGCTCCGCTTGAGGTGACCCATTGAAGGCTATCAACAAATTCTACTCTTGGCTTAGGGTTACCGCATTGCGATGCAAAGCTTTTCATCTGGTCTTTGGGTTGGTTCATGCGTGCATCGCTGAAATTTGCCAGCTCATTTGACCCATGACTAAAGTCATGGGCTATATGATTGCTTGCAGATTTTCTTCGAACAACGAACAAACATCAACGAACAATGAGCTTCACCTCCGTTGCCAACTTTCCCCACTTACCCCTCAACTCCGCTCGGGGTGACAAACGCGTAGTAATCAACCAACAACCACCAACTATCCCTGAAAGCTATGCTTGAAGAATTCGGCGCGTGATCATTCGTACCGGAAAGCGTGCAGCCAAATACCCAATGGCTAAAACAACTATGAGAATGAGCAGCATGTCGAGCGCCTGAACCTCCACCGGGTAGGCGTCGATAATGAAGTTGCCTCGCCCTTCCAGTTTCAGCACTTTAAAGGTTGTTTGTAGCCAGCAGGTGAACAAACCAGCGGCTATGCCAATTATGCTGCCACCAATGGAGATGAGCATCCCTTCAAAAAGAAATATCTTTTGGATGAGCCTATTGCTTGCTCCAAGGCTCTTTAGTGTTTCTACATCGGCGCGTTTATCGATAATGAGCATGGATAAAGCCCCAACAATGTTGAATGACGCTATGATAAGTATCAGTACGAGAATGAGAGCAATGGCAAACTTCTCCGATTTCATGGTACGGTAAAGCGATTCGTTTTGCTGGTAGCGGTCCAGTACCCTATAGCTATTGCCCAGTATTGCTTCGATATTGACCTTAACTTTTTCCGGGTTTGCGTGTTTTTGAAGCTTTATCTCAATGGCGTTCACGGTGAGTGAATCGTACATGGTAAGGCCGCGGGCAAACTCGATGGGGGTGATAACATAGCGGGTATCAAAATCCTGCTCAATGGCAAACACCCCTGATGGCATTATGGCCTTTTTATTAAAGGCGGCATCGGCCGGTAGGTTTTTACCCCTGCGGGGTATGTAAATGAAAAGCGGGTCGAAGTGGGCCAGGTTGGCGTTCAGGTAGTAGGCCACTCCTTGTCCAACTACAGCCATAGGCTGGCTTCCGACCCATAGCTTAAAATCGCCATCTATCATTTTACTTTTTAGGCCGGTTAGCTCACTGTAGTTTCTGCTAACCCCTTTAATAATCCCAATATGCTGTTTCCCGCGGTACCGGAACAGGGCGTTTTCCTCAACAACCTCTGCAAAAACTACCACTTCGGGCATGGCTCTGATTCTATCGAAAGCAGGTATGTCGATTCGAAACGACTTCCCTTCGCGGATTTCAATCTTTAAATCGGCATCGATATTTGAGTAGAGTTTAGCAATCAGCGAGTCGAAACCGTTGAAAACCGAAAGCACCACTACCAGTGCCATCACTCCCGTGGCTACGCCTACCACAGAGATAAGAGAGATGATGTTGATGATGTTGTGCGATTTCTTGGCGAACAGGTACCTACGCGCTATGTATAGTGGAACATTCATCAGGATTATCGCTTACGGGCTATGTAAAGTATTTCGTCTTTGGGCAATGCGTAGTATACCACTTCCTGTGGCGGCAGCTGTTTCACAAAATCATCCTCCAGAACATCGAATCCTACCGATGCAAGTCGTTGAGCGTAGTCGCGGCCGTATAGGCGCAGGTGGTCTCGTTGCTGGAAATATTTCTCTCTAAGCTCAGGGGTATTGTACTCGGGATTTTCAAGAGTTTTTTCCATGGACAGATCCATGGGAACCTGGAGTATTGCGAAACCTCCCGGTTTGAGTACGCGGAGTATCTCTGTCATTGCCTGTCGGTCATTGTCAACGTGCTCCAACACGTGGTTGCAAATCACAATGTCAAAGGTATTATCGGCAAAAGGCATTGCCTGCACATCGAGCTTCACATCGGCCCAGGGCGAAATAAGATCGGCAGTGGTGTACTCAATGTTCTTCAATCGTCTGATGGGTTTTATGAAACAGTACTCAGGGGCAATATGAAGAACCTTACGGGGTGCGGTAAAAAAATCGGTTTTTCTCTGAAGGTATAGCCATATTAGCCGATGCCGTTCCAGCGACAAGGAATTAGGTGCCAGGGCGTTTTCCCGGACTGTCAGTCTGCCGTAGGGCAACAGCTTGCGGTACTTAACCCCATCAATGGGATCCTGATACCGGCCTCCCCTGTAAAACAGCCCCAAAACTTTCATGAAAAGCGATGCGAAATGCTGGAGGTAATGACGCGGAATGAACCGGGTGCTAAACGAAACTATACGGCTAATCATTGGTAAAAGACTACTCTTTGAGTAATTGGTCTATTTTTTCGATATAGTCGAGCGAGTCGTCGATGAAAAAGGTTAGCTCAGGTATCACCCTAAGCTGATGACGAACCTTTTTGCCCAGTTCACCACGCAGGAATTTTGAGTTTTCCCTGATGTGCTCGAGCGTTTTATCGGCATCGGCCGAAGGGAATATGCTGACGTAAACCTTTGCTACCGACAGGTCGGGACTAACCCTAACCTGGGTTACGGTAAGCATCTTGCCCGGAAAACGGGCAGCCCCTTCGCGCTGAAAAATCTCGCCCAGTTCCTTTTGCAGCAGACGTCCTACTTTCTGTAGTCGAGTTCCTTCCATATCCTTATTTTTTTACAAAGATAACATGTTTTCGTCATGTTTCGGTAACCGTTCATAGGTTGAAGCTTGTGAGTAAACGGTGGTAGGGTATAAAAGGGATAATAATGCTCCGATTCCACACTTGAGCCCTAAAAAAATGTTTATTTTGCAGAATAAATCAATTGCAATGGATAGCTACATCGACAGTATTACCCAGTTTAAGCGCAGATATAGTGTTGAGGTAATGGTTGGTGGCACCCCTCTTGGGGGGCAAAACCCGATTCGGGTACAAACCATGACCACAACTGATACCAATAACAAGCAGGCCACTGTGGAGCAGTGTATCAGGGCCATTGAGGCAGGCGCTGAGTATGTCCGTATTACCACCCAGGGCACGCGCGAAGCGGCTAACCTACAAAACATTAAGCAAGAGCTAACGGCTAAGGGCTTCAAAACGCCTTTGATTGCCGATGTGCATTTTAACCCGGCAGCTGCGCTAGAGGCAGCAAAGCATGTTGAAAAAGTACGAATAAATCCGGGAAACTTTGTCGACCCAAGGGCTAAGTTCCAGGAAATGTCCTATACTGAACAGGAGTACCAGACCGAGTTGGACAGAATTGAGCAAAAGCTCTTGCCCCTTATAGAACTTTGCCGTAGCCGAAACGTTGCCATTCGGGTGGGTGTTAACCACGGTTCGCTCTCGGACAGGATTATGAGCCGCTATGGTGATACGCCCGGTGGAATGGTGGAATCGGCCATGGAGTTTCTGAGGATTTTCCGTAAGCATGGTTTCAACAACATCGCAATCTCAATGAAATCGAGCAATACGCGGGTTATGGTACAAGCCGTAAGGCTTTTAGTGGCAACCATGAAACGCGAAGACATGCACTACCCCCTTCACCTGGGTGTTACAGAGGCGGGCGATGGCGAGGATGGACGAATAAAATCGGCTGTTGGCATTGGTGCCCTCCTTTCCGATGGGATAGGCGATACCATTCGTGTTTCGCTCACCGAGGAACCCGAAAACGAGGTGCCTGTTGCAAGAAAACTGGTCGGTTACTTTACAAACCGAGTAACCTCACCAACGCTTAATCCCATTCAGTCATTCCCGTATAACCCCTTTGAGTACAACCGAAGAGCCACCATTGATGTGCAAGGCATAGGTGGGGAAAACCCGCCCCGCGTATTTGCATTCATCCATGGTTCTTTTAACGCAGATGTAGCTAATGCCTGGGGTTGGCATTTTAATCCCACGCAAAACCGATGGCTACGTTCCGACACCGCTCCCGATTTTTTTGTGGTTCCCGGTTTCGAGCCAACCGGTAGCCTTGTCGGTTTACCAATCGTTTCGGAACAGAACTCCCACTTCAAATTGTTAAAGGTTGACGAGTTTCTTAAGCATCACACTTCATCAACCGTACTGATAAATGTAACCTATTCCGATTTGTTCAACCCTGGTCTAATATCGAAACTAAAGGATAATCACGAAATCGTTCTACTTCTCTCAACATCAAATACAAATGGTTTTGCAGAGCAACGCGCTGCAGTTATTGAGCTGATGAGGCAAGGCGTTAAAACGCCTGTAGTTACAGCCAGAAACTATACCGAAACCAGTAGAGAAGATTTCCAGCTCAAAGCAGCAGCCGATTTGGGCGGTTTACTTATCGATGGGTTGATTGACGGAATCATGCTAACCGCCCCGGGACAGACACCAGCAGCCATAAGCGGAACCGCTTTTGCAATTCTACAGGCAGCCCGAACGCGCATCACCAAGACCGAGTATATTGCCTGCCCAGGGTGTGGCCGTACCTTATTTAACCTTCAGCAAACGCTTCAAAAGGTAAGGTTAGCCACCTTGCACCTTAAAGGATTGAAAATTGGGGTTATGGGCTGCATTGTGAATGGCCCCGGCGAAATGGCTGATGCCGATTACGGCTATGTTGGAGCAGGCCCGGGTCGCATTACCCTTTACAAGGGTAAAGTAGTTGTAAAAAAGAATATACCCGAGGAACAGGCAATTGAGGAACTGATTGCGTTAATCAAAGCGAATGGCGACTGGCTTGAGAAGGAATAGGATTATTTTGAGTCAGAGTTCGAAAAGCGCAAACCAAGAATTATTGGCTTATTAACCTAATGGTGATGCACCCATAGAGGAAGCTACAGAGAGAACCATTAATAGCATCAAAATATATTAACCCCAAGCGTGTGTTGTGCCAATTTGAGCTTTCACTCAATGCTTGTTTTAAAGCATTTCAGGCAGAACTTCATTACAGTTACACTTTTTGATGCAATCCTATTGTGTTTGTGTTCAAAATGGAGTAATATTGATACATGCTTAAAAAGATATTCGCCAACCGACACAGGATAGCTATATTGTTCTTTCTGTTCTTCGTGGGGAATGGTTTTACCATTCGGGCCCAATACCTAAACATTCAGAAGTTCAGCCAGGAGGGTAGCATAAAATCGTCGGGCGACGAGCAGTGGCAGAGGGCTGGAGAGCGCCTGGAGCATCCTTTCATCGTTCTGGTAACCGATTCAACCGGAAACCCTGCATCCGGTGTAAAGGTTTCCTTTGAAATCAATCGTTTTCCCCCGGGTTCAAAAGGTCATTTCCTCGAGAGGTATGAAGTTTTTACCAATAGCTCTGGTACTGCACGAACACATTTACACCTGGGCGATAAGGAAGGAGAGTACCAGGTCATAGCGCGCATTCAGACGGAGAGTCCTCAGTCGTTTACCATTTTTACGGCATACGCTTATGCCCGAAACTGGGTACTCATGCTGTTAGTTGGGCTATTCGGAGGCCTGGCCATCTTTTTTATCGGCATAAACCAAATGAGTATTGGTATACGCCATGGTATAGCCGATAAGTTTAGGCTTCTGCTGCTTCGTATGTCCAGAAACAGAGTTGTGGCAACGTTTTTCGGTGCACTGGTAACCGTCATTACCCAGTCGAGTAGCGCCACCACGGTTATGCTCGTTGGCTTTGTACAATCGGGATTGCTACGCTTTGAGCAAACCATAGGTATGATTCTTGGCGCAGCCATCGGTACAACCATAACCGTTCAGCTGATATCCTTTAGGCTGGCCGACTACTCCTTGCTGGTGGTTGCACTTGGCTTTGCAATCATGGTTTTTGTAAGGAAGCATGTGGTGAAAAGTATAGGCGAGGCGCTGGTGGGCTTTGGGCTGCTTTTCTATGGCATGCACCTGATGTCGGGGGCAATGTCGCCGTTAAAACATTATGAGCCATTTCTGCAGATCATTGAAAGCGTTCAGAAACCGCTGCTTGGTGTGCTGGTTGGTACCTTTTTTACTGCCATTGTGCAGAGTAGCGCTGCATTTATCGGGATAGTGCTTACCATGTCCACGCAAGGGCTCATATCGCTTGAGGGAGCCATACCCTTGCTTATGGGAGCCAACCTTGGTACCGCGGTTACCGGTATTATTGCTGCCTTTGCATCGGGGCGAGAGGCTAAAAAGGTGGCTATGGCTTACGCGGTTTTCAAGCTCATCGGCATACTTCTCCTATTTTGGCTCATTGAACCCTTTGCCAACCTGGTAAGGCTAACCACACCCGATATTGTTGATACCTATGCCGGTGGTGCCGTGGTAAATATACCACGACAGGTAGCCAACGCACATACCATCTATAACATACTGCTCGCCTTGATTGTTCTGCCCTTTACCACTCAGTTTGCCAGGATTGTGGACTGGTTCATGCCCATATTCCCGGAGAAGCGTCGGCGTTTTAAAACCCAGTACATAGATGTTAACCTGCTTCGTACCCCATCCATTGCCATTGAGGTTTCCCGCAGGGAACTTGTAGGAATGGCCAAAATTGTTGAATCGATGCTTTCAGAAAGCATAGCACTCTTCATTCGTAAAGACCCCTCTATTATCGATTCCATCCATGAGAAAGAGGAGCATGTAAACTTTTTGCGCGATAAGCTAAACGAGTATCTGCTTAGGATCAGTCATGCCGATATTGGCGATAAAGAAGTGGATAATGTTTTCAGGGTGATGTTTGCTACCAAGGAGCTGGAGCAGATCGGCGATCTGATATCGAAGAATTTACTTGAAAAAGGACAGTGGTGGTTAGGTGCAGGGCTCGATTTTTCCGATGAGGGGCGGAGCGAGCTGGAAGAATTTCACCGGTTAACCCAGAAGCAGCTGAAACGAGCCATTGAAATACTGGAAACCCTGAACCTGGATGTGGCGCGCAAGCAGATTAAGAAGTACGACCACTACAAGCATATAGGAATTGAGTTGGAACGTAGTCACTTCGATAGGCTGAAGCAAGCCGTGGGCAAATCCATTGAAAGTTCGAAAACCCACCTGGAGCTGGTGAACCTGTACCGCATTATTGGCAGCCATGCCAATAATATTGCCCGCATCATGCTGGAGAGCGATTAACAGGGAGCGTTACATCCATTATCCATCAACTATCAAACAGCAACCATCAGCATAAAGCGAGCTTTTCGCCACTGTCATGGTGAGTGGAGTCGAAGCATGACTAGGCGTTTTCCCCGCTTTCGTCCCAGTCATGCTGAGCGTAGTCGAAGCATCTCTACCTTTCTACTCCTCCCTTTACTCCGCTTGGCATGGCTTGCCGCATTCCGATGCAGTGGTTCGGGCTGGCGCTTTGGGGGGGGCATGCGTGCATCGCATAATTTGGCTGGCTCAGGTACCCCATGACTGAAGTCGTGGGCTATAGGGTTGCTTAGAATTTAACCGAACATCTAAAAATCAACAGCTAACAACCATTAACCACCCGCTACTCTTCCAAAATGACGATTTTTTCAATCCTATCACCTACGCGGATGGCGTCAATCACCTCAAGCCCTTCGTAAACCTTACCAAAGCAGGTGTGTTGTCTATCTAGATGCTTGGTATTCTGACGGTTGTGGCAGATAAAAAACTGTGACCCCCCAGTGTTCCTGCCGGCGTGTGCCATGGAGAGCACTCCGCGGTCGTGGTACTGGTTATTTCCGGTAAGTTCGCAGTTGATTTTGTATCCCGGTCCACCGGTTCCTACGCGGGGGTCGCTCATGTCCCTGGAGTAGGGGCAACCTCCCTGAATAACGAAGTTAGGAATTACTCGGTGAAAGGCTAAACCATCGTAAAAGCCTTCTCTGGCCAGCTTCACAAAGTTAGCTACCGTGTTTGGGGCATCCTCCTCATAGAATTTTACCTTCATTACCCCTTTCGAAGTGTGAATTTCAGCTGTTTTCATTGAAATATTATTTGGTGCAAATTTAAGAAAGAAGGCGAACCTAAAAGGCCCGCCTTCATTAAAAAAGTTAGAAATATTGGATTTATTCTTCTTCTTCCTGCTCCTGGTAAGCCTTCAGCAGCTTTTCCTGAACATCGGAAGGAACCTGCTCGTAGCTGGCAAATTTCATGGTGTAGGTTGCCCTTCCGCTGGTTAGCGACGATAGGGTAGTGGAGTAGCGGTTAAGCTCAGCCAAGGGTACCTTAGCGTTGATTACCTCGAACCCCTTAACGCTGCCCATACCCATGATGATGGCACGGCGGTTCTGGAGGTCGCTCATCACATCACCCATACGGTCGGCGGGTACGAGCACCTCAACATCGTAGATGGGTTCCATGATTTTAGGTCCGGCTTCCTTAAAGGCGTTCTTAAAGGCGTTCCGTCCGGCAAGCTTAAACGAGATTTCGTTGGAATCAACCGGGTGCATCTTTCCATCGTAAACGGCCACGCGGATATCGCGGGCGTAGGAACCAGTGAGGGGGCCTTCCTCCATCTTTTCCATGATACCTTTTAGGATAGCGGGCATAAAGCGGGCATCAATGGCACCACCTACAATGCAGTTGTAGAATACCAGTTTGCCACCCCACTCAAGGTCAATCTCCTCCTTCCCCCTAACGGAGAGGTTGATTTCCTTGCCGTTAACCTTGTACTTAACAGGGTCGGGTGCACCCTCAACGTAGGGTTCAATAACCAGGTGAACCTCGCCAAACTGACCAGCGCCACCGGATTGTTTTTTGTGACGGTAATCGGCCTGGGCAACCTTGGTAATGGTTTCACGGTATGGAATACGCGGAGCGATGTACTCAATTTCAAGCTTGTGCAGGTTGGTGAGCTGCCATTTGAGGATGTTCAAATGAAACTCTCCTTGTCCCGATACAATTATCTGCTTAAGTTCTTTGGAATGCTCAACCAGAATAGTTGGGTCTTCCTGGTGCGCGCGGTTCAGGAGCTCACCAAGCTTTTCAACCTCGGCTTCGTTTTTCGGCTTAACGGCAGTACGGAACTTGGGATCGGGAAACTCCATTGGGGAGTAGGTAAAGTCGAGTCCTGAAGCGCAAAGGGTGTGATTTGTTTTGCTGTTCTTGAGCTTTACAGTAGCTCCAATATCGCCGGCAACCAGCTCGGTAACCTTGTTGCGGTTCTTTCCGGCAACCACAAAGAGCTGCGATAAACGTTCCTTGGTGGAGTTATTGGCATTTGTAAGGTCCATGCCCTCAGTCACCTTGCCGGACATCACCCTGAAGTAGCTTATTTCGCCAATATGTGGTTCAATAGTTGATTTGAAAATAAAAAGAGAGGTGGGTGCTCCAGCATCGCACTTGATGGGTGTGCTGCTGTTATTGGCCAGCATGGGTGTATGGGTTGGATTGGGACCAACGTTGATGATGAAGTCCATCAGTCGCTTGGTTCCGATATTCTTTATGGCCGATAGGCAGAACACGGGGAAGATGCTGTGATTACGGATGCCAATGGAGAGGCCCGAGCGCATTTCATCTTCAGAAAGGGAGCCCTGCTCAAAAAACTTTTCCATGAGCGACTCATCGTTCTCGGCAGCAGCCTCAATCAGAGCGTTGTGCAGTTCCATGGCTTTGTCCTTCTCGCTATCGGGAATCGGAAACTCCTCACGAATACCGGTGTCGCCCTTAAACTTGTACATCTTCATGGTAATCACATCGATGAAGCCATCGAAACCCGCGCCGGTGGCGGATGGGTACTGGGTAAGGATAACTTTGTTACCAAAGGTTTGCTTGAGCGATTCAAGCGTGGTTTCGAAGTTGGCTTTATCGTGGTCGAGCTGGTTTATGGCAAGTATCATGGGCTTGTGCAACCTCTCGGCATGGCGGCTGAATATTTCGGTTCCCACTTCAACTCCGTACTGGGCGTTAACCAACATAACCAACAGGTCAACCGGATACATCGAGGTAATAACCCCACCCACAAAGTCGTCGGAACCTGGCGTGTCAATAATGTTGAGCTTGCTGTTATTAAACTCGGTGTAAAGCAGGGTTGAAAAGATGGAACGCTGGTTCTGCTGTTCAATCTCGGTGTAATCGGAAACCGTGTTTTTCCCGTCAATCGTTCCCTTGCGTTCAATTACCTTACCCTCAAACATCATCGACTCGGCCAGCGATGTTTTGCCCGAGCCGGTATTCCCCAGTAAGGCGATATTTCTGATTTGTTCGGTTTGATAGGTTTTCATGCGTCTTACGCTTATTTTAGGTTTAACATTTGGTTACTTCTAATCCACTTCGCAGCTAACCTGCCATGTAAACTAAGGTATGGTTTACCTTATGCTTGATGTTTCAGTTCTGGAAATAGATCAGTCATTTTTTGGGTAGCCCCAAAAATAGTAAAATTTTGTTTCAAACAAATTTATTTTACCAAATGGCGTATGTTGTAAAACATTTCGGTGGGTTTGGGCGAAGAATTTAGCAACAAGTTCAAAATCAGTGTTGTTTTTTTAAAGTAAAAGGTTTACCTTTGCGGCCGCAAAAACGAACTGGGTAATTATGCTGATGTTCAGCAAAAAAAGTTAGTTCGGGGTGTTGTAATAATAAAAAAATCAATACCTTTGCAGTCCGTTTTTAAAAATTAAATTAACCATAAATTGGATTTATGCCAACAATTCAGCAACTAGTAAGAAAAGGAAGGTCTAAACTGGAGGATAAGAGCAAGGCTCCGGCACTTGATGCTTGCCCCCAGAGACGAGGTGTATGTGTACGAGTGTACACCACTACGCCTAAGAAGCCGAATTCGGCTATGCGTAAGGTTGCCAGGGTTAGGCTTACTAACGGCAAGGAGGTTAACGCCTACATTCCTGGTGAAGGTCACAACTTGCAGGAGCACTCCATAGTGCTTATCCGCGGGGGTAGGGTAAAAGATTTACCCGGTGTACGTTACCACCTGATCCGCGGAACACTCGATGCCTCCGGAGTTGAAGGTCGCAAACAGGGCCGTTCAAAGTATGGCGCCAAGAGACCTAAGCAGAAAAAGTAAAAGTTAACCTCAGAATTGGTTGAACAATGAGAAAAGCAAAACCAAAAAAACGGATCATCTTACCCGATCCTAAGTACGGCGATGTGCTGGTTACCAAGTTTGTGAACAACCTGATGGTTGAGGGTAAGAAGAGCATTGCATTCGAAATTTTCTACAATGCGCTCGATCTGGTTGAGAAGCGTATGAAGGATGCAGGCAAGTCGCCGCTCGAAATCTGGAAGACCGCACTTGAAAACGTTACCCCACAGGTTGAGGTTAAGAGCCGCAGGGTAGGGGGTGCTACATTCCAGGTTCCCACCGAGGTTCGTCCTGAGCGTAAAGTGTCGCTTTCCATGAAAAACCTCATCATGTTTGCCCGCAAGCGCGCCGGCAAGGGTATGAGCGATAAGCTGGCTGCCGAAATCATTGCCGCTTACAACCAGGAAGGTGGAGCATTCAAGCGTAAGGAAGATATGCACAAGATGGCTGAGGCTAACAAGGCTTTTGCACATTTCCGTTTCTAACACATCATATTACGAGGAAGGTAGGAGATAGATGAGCAGAGATTTACGATACACTCGCAATATTGGCATTATGGCCCACATCGACGCCGGTAAAACCACCACTACCGAGCGTATCCTGTTTTATACGGGTAAAACCCACAAGATTGGTGAGGTGCACGATGGTGCGGCCACAATGGACTGGATGGTGCAGGAGCAGGAGCGTGGTATTACCATTACCTCAGCAGCAACTACAACTTTTTGGAATTACGAGAACAAGCAGTACCAGATCAACATCATCGACACCCCGGGCCACGTGGATTTTACCGTTGAGGTGGAGCGCTCGCTGCGCGTACTCGATGGAGCCATAGCCACTTTCTGTGCTGTGGGAGGTGTTGAGCCTCAGAGCGAAACCGTTTGGCGTCAGGCCGATAAGTATAGGGTTCCCCGCATTGCCTTTGTAAACAAGATGGACCGCATTGGAGCTGACTTCCTGTCGGTGGTTCAGCAGATCAAGGACAAATTGGGCGCTAACCCCGTACCCATTCACCTGCCCATTGGCGCTGAGGATAACTTCATCGGATTGGTTGACCTAATTGAGAACAAGGCAGTTATTTGGTTCGACGACGAGAAGACCAAAACTGTTAACTACCGTCTTGAGCCGGTTCCTGCCAACATGAAGGATGAGGTTGATGAGTGGCGCGGTAAGCTCATCGAGGCAGTAGCTTCGTACAACGATGAGCTGCTGGAGCGTTTCTTTGAGGATCCCGATTCCATAACCAAGGAAGAGATCATAGATACCATCCGCAAGGCCACCATCGATATGTCAATCGTTCCGGTACTTTGCGGTGCGGCTTTTAAGAATAAGGGCATTCAGCGACTGCTCGATGCGGTTGTGGCATTCCTGCCCAGCCCTCTGGATAAGGGCGACGTTGTAGGTACAAACCCCAATACAGGCGATACAGAGGTTCGTAAGCCTTACATCGATCAGCCGTTTTGCGGTTTGGCCTTTAAGATTGCCACTGACCCCTACGTTGGCCGCCTGGCCTTCATCAGGGTGTACTCAGGTAAGATTGATAGCGGTAGCTACGTGTACAACACCCGTACCGGCAAAAAGGAACGCATCAGCCGCTTATACCAGATGCACGCCAACAAACAGAACCCCATCGAATTCTGTGAGGCCGGTGATATCTGCGCTGCGGTAGGATTCAAGGATTTACGTACAGGCGATACACTTTGTTTGGAAGAAAAGCCCATTGCCCTGGAGGCCATGACTTTCCCTGAACCGGTTATCGGTTTGGCCATCGAGCCCAAAACTCAGAAGGATCTGGACAAGCTCGGGATGGCGCTCAGCAAGTTAGCCGAGGAGGATCCCACTTTCCGCGTGAACACCGACCCCGATAGCGGTCAAACCGTCATTAATGGTATGGGCGAGCTTCACCTGGAAATCATCGTTGACCGCCTTCGCCGCGAGTTCAACGTGGAGATAAACCAGGGAGCACCCCAGGTAGCCTACAAGGAAGCCTTCACCAAGGTGGTTTCGCACCGCGAGGTGTTCAAGAAACAAACCGGAGGCCGCGGTAAGTTTGCCGATATCATTTTCGAAATAGGTCCTGCAGACGACGGAGTAACCGGTTTGCAGTTTATTGATGAAGTTAAAGGTGGAAACATCCCCCGCGAGTTTATCCCCTCTGTGCAGAAAGGTTTTGAAATAGCCATGAACAATGGTGTACTTGCCGGCTATGCAATTCCCAGCATGAAGGTGGTGCTCAAGGATGGCTCGTTCCACCCGGTTGACTCCGACGCGCTGTCGTTTGAGATAGCAGCTCGTTACGGATTCCGCGCCGCCGGAGTTAAGGCTGCGCCTGTATTACTTGAACCCATCATGAGCGTTGAGGTGGTGACACCTGAAGAAAACATGGGCGATGTGATTGGCGACCTGAACAAGCGTCGTGGTCAGATTGCCGGTATGGAATCGAAAGGGAATGCCCGCGTAGTAAAAGCGAAAGTACCTCTTTCGGAGATGTTTGGCTACGTTACCGTGCTTAGAACCTTGACTTCGGGCCGTGCCACTTCAACCATGGAGTTCTCGCACTATGCCGAGGTGCCCGCTGCACTTGCCAAGGAGATTGTTGAAAAATCCAAAGGCAAAGAACTAAAGGAAATAGAATAATTACTATTATTTACCGATAAGTACAATGAGCCAGAAAATTAGAATTAAACTCAAATCGTACGACCACAACCTGGTTGATAAGTCGGCCGAAAAGATCGTGAAAACGGTTAAGACTACAGGCGCTGTGGTGAGCGGTCCAATTCCGCTTCCTACCCATAAGCGGATTTTTACGGTAAATCGCTCAACATTCGTGAACAAGAAATCGAGGGAGCAGTTTGAACTCAGCTCCTATAAGCGTTTGCTCGATATCTACAGCTCCAATGCGAAGACCATCGATGCTCTCATGAAGCTCGAACTTCCCAGTGGAGTCGAAGTAGAAATTAAAGTATGAGTGTGAAAAGTAAATTGTTAAGACAATGCCACAAGGATTGATTGGACGAAAAATCGGAATGACTTCCGTGTTCGGTGAGGATGGGAAGAATATCCCCTGCACCGTGATTGAGGCTGGTCCGTGCGTTGTCACACAGGTAAAATCGGCTGAATCCGATGGTTACACCGCCATTCAGCTTGCCTATGATGACAAAAAGGAGAAACACACCAGCAGGCCCATGCTTGGCCATTTTAAGAAGGCCAACACCACACCCAAGCGTAAACTCGTTGAGTTTCGTGACTGGGAAGGTTTGCAGCTGGGCGATGTAGTAACTGTTGATATCTTCAACAACGACACATGGGTTGATGTTATTGGAATTACCAAGGGTAAGGGTTTTCAGGGTGTAGTAAAACGTCATGGTTTTGGTGGTGTGGGTGGTCAAACCCACGGTCAGCACAACCGTCAGCGTCACCCGGGTTCAATGGGTGCCTCCTCGTTCCCTTCACGTGTTCTGCCCGGCAAGCGTTTGGCCGGACGTACCGGAGGTGATCGGGTGAAGATCATCAACCTGAGAGTTCTTAAGGTAATCCCTGAAAGCAATCTTTTACTGGTAAAAGGTTCCATTCCAGGGGCAAAGGGTTCTTACATAATCATTGAGAAGTAATGGAAATCAAGGTACTTAACATATCAGGAAAGGAAACCGGCAGGACTATCAAGCTTGAGGATTCGATTTTTGGTATCGAACCCAACGACCATGCCATTTACCTCGACGTTAAGCAAATTCTTGCCAACAAACGTCAGGGTACCCACAAATCCAAGCAGCGTAACGAGGTTTCCGGTAGTACCCGCAAGCTGAAAAGACAGAAGGGTACAGGTACTGCCCGTGCCGGTAGTATCAAGTCGCCTCTTTTCCGTGGTGGTGGGCGTGTTTTTGGCCCTGTTCCCCGCGACTATAGCTTCAAACTCAACAAGAAGGTTAAGCAGCTGGCTCGTAAAAGCGTTCTGTCTTACAAGGCTAAGGAGAATGCCATTCTGGTGGTTGAGGACTTCAACATCGAAGCTCCAAAAACTAAGGAATTCGTAAACATCTGCAAAAACCTCAACGTAGCCGATAAAAAAGCGCTATTCGTGTTGAGCGAGACGAATAAAAATATATATTTGTCGTCCAGAAATTTACAGAAGCAGTCAACCATAAGTGCTTCAATGATAAACACTTATGACTTGGCTAATGCTCATGTTCTGGTGTTTACCGAAAGTTCTGTAGATGTTCTGAACAAAATGTTTAAGGTTTCTTAATAACGAAGCGCGATGGACATACTGATTAGACCTGTTGTAACTGAAAAAATGGAGCGCTTAACCGAAAAGGTAAACCAGTACGGGTTTATCGTGGATAAGAGAGCGAACAAGTTACAAATAAAGAAGGCCATTGAGGAGCTATACGGGGTAACCGTTGACTCAGTGAATACTATGCGTTATGCCGGAAAGTTAAAAACCCGCTATACCCGTACCGGAGTATTGGTGGGTCGCACCAATAGCTACAAAAAGGCTATCGTAACGCTTAAGGAAGGAGAAAAGATTGATTTTTATAGCAACATTTAACTAAGATGGCTGTACGGAAACTAAAACCTGTTACACCAGGACAGAGACACAGAATTATAGGTTTGTTCGATGACATCACGACCAACAAACCTGAGAAATCGTTACTAGTCCCCCTGAAAAAGACTGGTGGTCGCAATAACCAAGGCAAAAGGACCATGCGATATATAGGGGGAGGCCACAAGCGCAGATACAGATTGATAGATTTCCTGCGCAACCGCGAGAATGAACCGGCTGTGGTAAAGACGATAGAGTACGATCCTAACCGCACTGCACGCATCGCACTGGTTGAGTACCCCGATGGAGAGAAGCGCTACATTGTAGCTCCTGCCGGGCTGCAGGTTGGCCAAACCATCATGTCGGGTCGTGGGGTTGCTCCTGAGGTTGGCAACACCCTTTACCTGGGCGAGATCCCACTGGGTACAATTATTCACAACATTGAGTTATACCCCGGACGTGGTGCTTGCATGGCTCGCAGCGCTGGTTCGTATGCCCAGCTGTTGGCCCGCGAAGGGAAGTACTCCATTATTAAGCTACCCAGCGGCGAAACCCGTATGATTCTGAACGAGTGCAAGGCTACCATTGGTAGTGTTTCCAACTCGGACCATGCTTTGGAGAAATCCGGTAAGGCCGGACGTAGCCGTTGGCTGGGCCGTAGGCCACGTACTCGTGGTGTAGCCATGAACCCTGTTGATCACCCCATGGGTGGTGGTGAAGGACGCGCCTCTGGTGGTCACCCACGCTCACGTAAGGGTATTCCTGCTAAGGGGTACAAGACTCGCTCCAAGAAGAAACACAGCAACAAGTTCATCGTTGAACGCAGGAAAAAGTAATCAGTAAAAATCTGTAACTATGAGTAGGTCACTTAAAAAAGGTCCCTTTATTGACTACAAGTTGGAAAAGCGCATCCTTGAGATGAACGAATCCAACAAAAAGTCAGTTATCAAGACTTGGTCAAGGGCTTCAATGATATCTCCCGATTTTGTTGGACACACCATAGCAGTTCACAACGGGAATAAGTTCATTCCTGTGTATATTACCGAGAACATGGTAGGGCATAAGCTGGGCGAGTTTGCTCCCACCCGCACCTTCCGTGGCCATGCAGGTAATAAGAAGAAGTAGTGAATTGATTAAAGAGACAAAGAAATGGGTGCAAGAAAACATAACATGGCCGAGAGGCTCAAAGCGGAGAGGAAAAACAAAGCAGTTGCTCGTTTACTCAACTGTCCTTCTTCGCCCCGTAAGATGCGCTTAGTGGTTGACCTGGTACGTGGTAAAGACGTAAATACAGCGCTCAACATACTGAAGTTCAGCCGCAAGCATGCCGCTAAGGATGTTCACAAGCTGCTCCTGTCAGCTATTGCTAACTGGAAGGCTAAGAACGAGAATGTACGCATTGAGGATGCCAACCTTTACGTTAAGGAGATTTTTGTGGATGAAGGCCGAATGCTCAAACGCATTCGTACAGCCCCACAGGGTAGGGCCCACCGTATCCGCAAGCGCTCCAACCACGTAACCGTTGTAGTGGACAGAGCAGTTAATAACGAACCAAACAACTAACAGCTACATGGGACAGAAAGTTAATCCAATTGCAAACCGTTTAGGAATCATCCGTGGTTGGGATTCCAACTGGTACGGTGGTAATAAATACGCTCAGAAACTGGTAGAAGATGCGAAAATTCGCGAGTACCTGAATGCCAGGCTTGCTAAAGCCAGCTTGTCAAAGATAGTTATTGAGCGTACCCTGAAGCTGATAACCGTAACCATACATACCGCTCGCCCGGGTATCATCATTGGTAAGGGTGGGCAGGAAGTAGATAAGCTCCGCGAGGAACTACGTAAGATAACCAACAAGGATGTTCAAATCAACATCTTTGAGGTTAAGCGTCCCGAACTCGATGCTGTTATTGTGGGTAACAACATCGCTCGCCAGATCGAGGGCCGTATTTCGTACCGCAGGGCAATTAAAACGGCTATTGCCTCAACCATGCGCATGGGAGCCGAAGGAATTAAGGTTCAGATTTCCGGACGTTTGGGCGGAGCAGAAATGGCCCGTTCCGAAACCTACAAAGAAGGCCGTATTCCTTTGCACACTTTCCGTGCCGATATCGATTATGCACTTGCCGAGGCTCACACCAAGGTTGGCGTAATTGGTATTAAAACATGGATATGCAATGGTATAGTTTACGGTAAGCGCGATCTATCGCCCAATATGGGAGCTAAACCCGCATCGGAGGGTAAAGCTAAACCCGCTCCCAAGGGAGGTACCCGCAGCCGTGCCAAGAAAAAGAAATAAGTTAGGTACAATACCACTAAAGCATTAGCGAAATGTTACAGCCAAAGAAAACAAAATACAGAAGGCAGCAGAAGGGCCGAATGAAAGGGAACGCGCAGCGGGGAAACCAGCTGGCATTCGGCTCGTTTGGCATTAAAGCCATGGAGGCAAGCTGGATCACCAGCCGCCAGATTGAGGCTGCCCGCCAGGCCGTGACCCGTTACATGAAACGTGAGGGTCAGATCTGGATCCGAATCTTCCCTGATAAGCCCATTACCAAAAAACCCGCCGAAGTGCGTATGGGTAAAGGTAAGGGTGCTCCAGAAGGATTTGTTGCTCCGGTTACACCAGGACGCATCTTGTTCGAGTGCGAGGGGGTTCCCTACGAGGTAGCCAAAGAGGCGCTCCGCCTGGCTGCTCAGAAGCTCCCCGTTACCACAAAATTTGTTGTCCGTCCGGACTATGTTGAACCTGCAAGCTAATTGAGCCATGAAACCATCAGAAATACGAGAGCTCACCGATAAGGAGATTCTGGAGCGCATTGAGGTTGAGAAAACCAACCTGCTCAAGCTACGGTTAAACCATAGCATCTCTCCTTTGGATAATCCAATGAAAATCAAAGAGACCCGCAGGACTATTGCCAGGCTGAAAACTATCCTGCACCAGCGGAAGCTCAGTGAAAACAAGTAATGCTTTTTGAGCTATGGAACAAGTAAACGAAGTAAAGAGAAATAACCGCAAGGAGCGTATAGGTGTGGTGGTAAGCAACAAAATGCAGAAGTCCATTGTGGTTGCCGTAAAGCGTAAGGTAAAACACCCCATTTACGGTAAGTTTGTGAACAAAACCACCAAGTTTTACGCACACGACGAGAACAATACCTGCGAGGTTGGCGATTTGGTTCGCATTCAGGAAACCCGCCCTCTCAGCAAGCTAAAACGCTGGAGGTTAGTTGAAATCATTGAAAAGGCTAAGTAGTCATGATACAGCAGGAAAGTAGACTAGTAGTAGCTGATAATAGCGGAGCCAAAGAAGTGCTCTGCATCAGGGTACTGGGTGGTACTCGCAAGCGTTACGCCCGAATTGGCGATAAGATTGTGGTTACCGTAAAGAGTGCTTTACCCGGTGGCGATATTAAGAAAGGAACCGTTAGCAAAGCTGTGGTTGTTCGCACCAAAAAGGAAATCCGCAGGCCCGATGGCTCGTACATCCGTTTCGACGACAACGCCTGCGTGCTCCTGAATAACCAGGGCGAAATTCGTGGTACCCGTATCTTTGGCCCTGTTGCCAGGGAGTTACGTGATAATTACATGAAAATAGTTTCACTAGCACCCGAGGTGTTATAAACCCCAATTACTGAAGAACTATGGCAAAGTTACACATCAAGAAAGGAGATATGGTTCATGTTATCTCCGGCGAATCGAAAGGTCAGCAGGGGCGCGTGCTAAAAGTTTTAGTTGAAAAACAGCGTGCCATTGTTGAAGGGGTTAACATGGTTTCCAGACACACCAAACCCAATGCCAAGAACCCTCAGGGTGGAATAATCAAGAAGGAAGCCCCCATTCACATATCAAATCTGATGGTGGTTGATCCCAGCACAGGTAAACCTACCCGTATCGGTCGTCGTTTGAACGACCAGGGCAAACTTGTTCGTTACTCTAAAAAATCAGGAGAGGAGATTAAGTAATGGAATACGTACCAACCCTCAAAAAGAAGTACAGAGAGGAGATTGTCCCCGCGCTCATGAAACAGTTTAACTACAAGAGCGTGATGCAGGTTCCCCGGTTGGAAAAAATTGTGATCAACCAAGGGATAGGACAAGCAGTAGCTGACCGCAAGATCATTGAGCAGGCTCAGGCCGAGCTTACCACTATTGCGGGTCAGAAGGCTATTCAAACCTACTCGCGCAAGGATATTTCAAACTTCAAGCTCCGTAAGGGGGTACCCATTGGGCTTAAGGTTACCCTTCGCCGCGATAAGATGTATGAGTTTCTGGAACGTTTAATCAACGTTTCACTCCCTCGAATCCGCGATTTCAAGGGTATAAACGATAAGCTGGATGGAAGGGGCAACTACACCCTAGGAATTCAGGAGCAGATCATTTTTCCTGAGATCGATATCGATAAGGTAGGTCGTATTCTTGGCGCAGAGATTACCTTTGTAACCTCAACCGAAAACGATGAGGAAGCATACGCTCTCCTCCGCGAGTTCGGGCTGCCCTTTAAAAATGCTAAAAAGGAATAGTCTATGGCAAAAGAGTCAATGAAAGCCCGTGAAGTTCGCCGTGCGAAACTCGTGGCAAAATATGCGGAGAAAAGAGCAAAGCTGAAGGAGGAAGGCGATTATGTAGGGCTGCAGAAGCTGCCCCGCAACTCTAACCCCATCCGGTTACGCAACCGCTGTATGCTAACCGGTAGGCCCCGTGGGTACATGCGCCAGTTTGGTATCAGCCGTATCACCTTCCGCGAGATGGCTTCCAAGGGTTTGATTCCTGGAGTAAAGAAAGCTAGTTGGTAGAATTAATAATAATGACGAAGCAATGATTACCGACCCAATTGCAGATTACCTAACCCGAATTCGTAACGCCGTGATGGCTAACCACCGGGTTGTTGAGATACCCGCTTCGAAAATGAAGATGGAAATTACCAAAATCCTTTTCGATAAGGGTTACATCTTAAACTATAAGTACGAGGACGATGGCAAGCAGGGCATCATTAAAATCGCCCTGAAGTATCATCCTCAAACTAAGGCTTGTGCCATTAAACACCTGGAGCGTGTGAGCTCACCCGGCTTACGCCGTTACACCAATGCCAAGGAGTTACCCCGCGTGCTGAACGGCCTGGGTATTGCAATCATCAGCACCTCCCAGGGTGTAATGACCGATAAGGAAGCCCGCGCCAAGAACATTGGTGGCGAAGTGGTTTGCTATGTTTACTAACCCAATACAAATTTTTAGTAATGTCGAGAATAGGAAAAAAACCTGTAAACTTACCACAGGGAGTAAGCGTGAATGTGAGCGCCGATAATGTGGTAAGCGTTAAAGGCCCTCTCGGAGAACTTAAGCAGAAAGTTGATCCGGATATCACCGTGAAGGTTGAGGGAAATCAAGTTGTTCTCTCCAGACCAACTGATCAGAAACGTCACCGTTCGTTACACGGGCTATACCGTGCCCTAATCAACAACATGGTTGTTGGCGTATCGCAAGGCTTTGAGATACAGCAGGAACTGATTGGTGTAGGTTACAAGGCAGAGGCTAAGGGCCAGATGCTGGAGCTCAGCCTTGGCTTTTCGCACGACATTCACTTTGAGCTCCCCAAGGAGATCAAGGTGGAAGCCAAAACCGAGCGTAAAGGAAACCCCACCATCATCCTCAAGAGCATCGATAAGCAGTTGCTGGGGCAGGTTGCCGCTAAGATTCGCTCCCTACGTAAACCTGAACCTTACAAGGGCAAGGGTATTCGATTTGTGGGTGAAGTTGTTCGTAAGAAAGCTGGTAAGTCGGCTAGTGTATAACCCGTAAAACTGTTGAAGAGATATGGCTTTAAGTAAAGTGGAAAGAAGACTCCGAATCAGGAGAAGAATTCGCAAAAGAGTTTCGGGAACAGCCCAAAAACCCCGTATGTCGGTTTTTAGGAGCAACACCAACATTTACGTTCAGTTTATTGACGATGTAAATGGTGTAACACTAGCTTCCGCCTCATCGCGCGCGAAGGATATTGCCGAAAAGAATAATATTACCAAAACCGAACAGGCCCGTCTTGTAGGCCAGCTTGCTGCCAAGAATGCCCTGGCCAAGGGCATTGAACAGGTAGTTTTTGACCGTGGTGGTTACCTTTACCACGGCCGTGTAAAAGCTTTGGCTGATGCTGCAAGAGAGGGTGGACTTAAATTCTAAGCACGATGTCACAGAATACCAACATACGAAGAGTAAAAGCCAGCGACCTTGAGCTGAAGGATAGGCTGGTTAGCATACAGCGCGTAACCAAGGTTACTAAGGGAGGTAGAACTTTCAGTTTTTCCGCCATTGTGGTGGTAGGCGATGAGAACGGTGTTGTAGGCTATGGGCTTGGCAAAGCCAGCGAAGTTACCGCTGCTATCTCAAAGGGAATTGAGGATGCCAAGAAGAACCTGGTTAAAGTTCCCATTCTTAAGGGTACTATACCCCATGAGCAGGAAGCCAAATTTGGCGGAGCCAAGGTGCTCATCAAACCCGCCTCACACGGTACCGGAGTAAAGGCCGGTGGTGCGATGCGTGCCGTTCTGGAAAGCGTTGGCGTAACCGACGTGCTTGCTAAATCAAAGGGCTCTTCCAACCCCCACAACCTGGTAAAGGCCACCGTGATGGCTCTGCTGGAGCTCCGCGACGCACACACCATTGCCCAGCAGCGTGGGGTGAACCTTAACAAAGTGTTCAATGGTTAATACGATTGTTATGGCTAAAGTAAAAGTTACTCAGATTCGCAGTGTGATTGGCCGTCCGGAAAACCAGCGCCAAACACTTCGCACGCTTGGCATTCGCCGTATGCATCATACCGTTGAGCTGGAAGTTACTCCTCAGGTAATGGGCATGATAAACAAAGTACGCCACCTGGTGCGAGTTGAAGAGCTATAGGTAAAACTACTAACGATATTAAGGTCATGAAATTGAATAATTTAAAACCTGCTGAAGGTTCTACGCATAAAAGAAAGCGCATTGGCCGTGGTCAGGGCTCGGGTCATGGAGGAACTTCGACCCGTGGTCACAAGGGAGCAAAGTCTCGCTCCGGTTACTCGCGCAAAATCGGTTTTGAAGGAGGTCAAATGCCCATTCAACGACGCCTCCCCAAGTATGGCTTTAAAAACCCATTCCGTGTGGAGTACAAAGCCATAAACCTTGAGGTGCTCCAGAACCTAGCCGAAAAACACGGCTACACCACCATTGATGTGGATACCCTTATCAATGCCGGGTTGGTGTCGCGTAACGATTTGGTTAAGATCCTGGCTAAGGGCGATCTAAGCGCTAAGCTTGAAGTGAAAGCCCACGCTTTCTCAAAGAAAGCAGTTGAAGCAATTGAAGCAGCAAACGGAACCGTTGTAAAACTATAAAGTATAATGAAAGCCTTTTTCGAAACCCTCAAGAATATTTACAAGATAGAGGATCTGCGCAAGCGGATTCTCTATACTCTTGGTATTCTGCTGATTTACAGGTTGGGTAGCTTTATTGTGATTCCCGGCCTCGACCCATCGCAGCTTGGCGCTCTGCAGGAGCAAACCAAGGAAGGTATTATGGGGCTACTCGACATGTTCTCGGGTGGTGCTTTCCATAATGCATCAATCTTTGCGCTGGGTATTATGCCCTACATTTCAGCATCCATTGTGGTTCAGCTTTTGGGTATTGCTGTACCCTACTTCCAGAGGTTACAGAAAGAAGGCGAGAGTGGCAGGAATAAGCTTAACCAGATTACCCGAGTACTAACCATTGGAATTCTACTTTTCCAGGCACCGGCTTACATAGCCAACCTCCATGTACAGCTTCCACCATCAGCTTTTGTACTTAAAGGATTTTGGTTCACTGCTATGGCAACCATAATTCTGATTGGTGGAACCATGTTCATCATGTGGCTTGGTGAAAAGATCACCGACAAGGGGATTGGTAACGGCATCTCATTGATCATCATGATTGGTATCATTGCCCGTTTACCCTTTGCCTTTGTGGCAGAACTCTTCTCAAAAGCCGAGGAACTGGGTGGTGGCTTAGTTATGCTTTTGGTAGAACTGGTTATCTTGTTTGCAGTATTCATGTTTTCAATCCTGCTTATTCAGGGAACTAGAAAGATTCCGGTGCAGTATGCTAAGCGGATTGTTGGAAACAAGCAGTACGGTGGCGTTAGACAGTATATCCCCTTAAAAGTGAATGCCGCAGGGGTGATGCCCATCATCTTTGCCCAGGCGTTGATGTTCATTCCCATGCTCTTCGCCCGCTTCGACACCACAGCAGGAATCGCAGCGGCATTCAGCTACACGGGATTTCTGTACAACTTCACCTTTGCCCTGCTCATCATCATCTTTACCTACTTTTATACTGCTATCATCATCAATCCCAACCAGATGGCTGAGGATATGAAGAAAAATGGTGGATTTATACCCGGAGTTAAACCCGGCAAAAAAACGGTTGAGTTCCTTGACTCCATCATGTCGAAGATCACCCTGCCCGGTTCCATATTCCTGGCCATTATTGCCATTTTACCCGCGTTTGCCATAAAACTGGGTGTAAATAACCAGTTTGCACACTTTTTTGGTGGAACATCCCTCCTCATTTTGGTTGGAGTTGTACTCGATACCCTACAGCAGATTGAGAGTCACCTGCTGATGCGTCATTACGATGGACTTATGAAATCCGGTAGGCTGAAGGGCCGTTCCGGTATGTAGGCATTAATTGCCAAACGTTCTTTATAATGCTTTTAGCTAAAACCGACGAGGAAGTTGAGCTGCTGAGGCTGAATAACGATCTGGTATCGCGAACATTAGCCGAAGTGGCAAGACATATCAAGCCGGGGGTGGCAACCAAGAAGTTGGACCGGATAGCCGAGGAGTTTATTCGCTCCCATGGCGCCGAGCCCGGATTTCTGGGTTACAACGGTTACCCTGCCACGCTTTGCATCTCGGTCAACGATGCAGTGGTGCATGGTATTCCTTCGTCGTATGAGCTCCACGAGGGCGACATAGTGTCGGTCGATTGCGGGACCTACTTGCACGGTTTTTATGGCGATTCCGCTTTTACCTTTACGGTAGGCGAGGTATCACCCGAAGTGCAGCGGCTGTTAAAGGTAACCCGCGAGTGCCTTGATCTAGGCATTGAGGCCGCGGTTGATGGTGCAAGGGTAGGCGATATATCCTACGCTGTACAATCGCATGCCGAATCGAACGGATACTCTGTGGTTCGCGAGTTGGTGGGACATGGCTTAGGCCGCCATATGCACGAAAAGCCAGAAGTTCCCAACTACGGAGCAAGAGGGAGTGGCCCAAAACTGGTCGATGGCTTGGTGATTTGTATTGAACCCATGATAAACATGGGAACAAAGCATGTGTACCAGGATGTTGACGGTTGGACCATCCGTACCCGCGACGGTAAACCATCGGCTCATTTTGAGTTGGCCATTGTTGTCAGAAAGGGGAAGGCTGAGCGGCTTTCAACTTTCAGCTACATTGAAGAAGTTTTACGTTTTTAAGTTAAATTTTAGAGCGAATGCCCAAGCAAACAGCAATTGAGAAAGACGGCACCATTATTGAAGCCCTATCGAACGCCATGTTCAGGGTAGAACTTGACAACGGACATGTGATTATTGCCCATATATCCGGGAAGATGCGCATGCACTACATCAAGATACTGCCCGGCGATAAGGTGCGGGTTGAGATGACGCCCTACGATTTAACCAAGGGACGTATAACTTTTAGGTACAAGTAAACCAAAAAATTTCAATACAATGAAAGTACGAGCATCCGTTAAGAAGCGTAGCGATGAATGCAAAATCGTTCGTCGCAAAGGTCGCTTATATGTGATTAACAAAAAAAATCCTAAGTTCAAGCAACGTCAAGGATAATTTGTTTAATTTTGCACTCTAATTTATAAGGGAATAATATGGCACGTATAGTAGGTGTAGATTTGCCGAAAAACAAGAGAGGAGAGGTTGCCCTAACCTATATTTATGGTATAGGAAGGAGCAGTGCCCGTAAGATCCTCGACAAGGCTGGTATCAGCTACGACACCAAGGTAGCCGACTGGACCGACGAGAACGTAACCACCATTCGAAACATTCTGAACGAAGGATACAAGGTGGAGGGCGAACTTCGTTCCATGGTTCAGTTGAGCATCAAGCGTTTGATGGATATCGGTTGCTACCGTGGCATTCGTCATCGTCTTGGTTTGCCTGTGAGAGGTCAATCAACCAAGAATAATGCACGTACCCGTAAGGGAAAGAAGAAAACCGTTGCCAATAAGAAGAAGGCTACTAAATAGTAATTAGGCTATGGCAAAGAAAACAGTAACCAAGAAGAAAGTTGTAAAGGTTGATCCGGTAGGACAAGCCCATATTCACTCATCTTTCAACAACATCATCGTTACCATGACCAATAGCACCGGCCAGGTTATCTCGTGGTCGTCGGCTGGTAAGATGGGATTTAAGGGTTCCAAAAAGAACACCCCCTATGCAGGTCAAACTGCAGCTGCCGATTGTGCAAAGGTAGCCTACGATATGGGCTTACGCAAGGTGAAGGTGTTTGTGAAGGGTCCCGGCGCTGGTCGTGAATCGGCCATTCGTACCATTAACTCAACGGGTATTGAGGTAACCGAGATTGTTGACGTTACCCCACTGCCTCATAACGGATGCCGCCCACCCAAACGTCGTAGGGTATAACCTTTATTTAGTGAGAAACAATAAAATTAAAAAGTAATGGCAAGATATACTGGACCAACAACCAAAATTGCCCGTAAGTTTGGTGAGCCCATTTACGGCCCGGATAAGTACTTCGAAAAGAAGAACTATCCCCCGGGGGTTCATGGTTTAATGAAGAAACGCAAAAAGATATCGGAGTACGGTACTCAGCTCATGGAGAAGCAAAAGGCTAAATACACCTATGGATTGCTGGAGCGTCAGTTTGCAAACCTGTTCAAGCAAGCTGCCCGCAGCAAGGGTATTACCGGTGAAATTCTTCTGCAGCTTCTCGAGTCTCGTCTCGATAACGTAGTATTCCGTTTAGGAATTGCTCCTTCGCGTGCCGCTGCCCGTCAGCTGGTAACCCATAAGCATATCACTGTGAACGGTAAGGTGGTTAATATACCCTCATTTCGTCTTCGTCCTGGCGATATGGTAGGAGTTCGCGAACGATCGAAATCGTTGGAAGCAATCAACGATTCTCTTCAATCGAACCGCCATGTTAAGTACTCATGGTTGGAATGGGATAAGGAAAGGATGACCGGTAGGTTCATGAACGTACCCCAAAGGTCAGAAATTCCAGAAAACATCAAGGAGCAATTAATTGTTGAACTTTACTCTAAGTAATAAAACCTGTACCATATGGCAATACTGGCATTCCAAAAACCCGATAAGGTTATCATGCTTGAATCTACCGACACAGTCGGTAAGTTCGAGTTTCGTCCTCTTGAGCCAGGCTATGGTATCACGGTGGGCAATGCATTGAGGCGCATACTGCTTTCATCGCTTGAGGGTTATGCCATCACCTGGATTAAAATTCGTGGTGTTGACCACGAGTTCACAACCATTCCCGGTGTAATGGAAGATGTTACCGAGATCGTCCTTAACCTGAAGCAGGTTCGCTTTAAGCGCATTGTTGATAATGTTGATGATGAGAAGGTTACCATTACCATCACCGGCCAAAACGAGTTTAAGGCGGGCTACCTGTCCAACTTCCTATCTGGATTCAAGGTGCTGAACCCCGAGCTTGTGATTTGCCGGATGGAACCCGATGTGAAGATTGAGATTCAGGTTAACATCGGTAAGGGTAGGGGCTACGTTCCAGCCGAGGAAAACAAACCGGAGGATGCTGAGTTTGGAATCATACCCATTGATTCCATTCACACCCCAATCCGTAATGTAAAGTACTCCATTGAGAACTACCGCGTTGAGCAGAAAACCGACTATGAAAAGCTTATCATCGAGATTGTAACAGATGGTTCAATTCATCCAAAGGATGCACTGAAGGAAGCTGCTAAGATACTCATCTACCACTTCATGCTATTCTCTGATGAAAAGATCACCCTAGAAACCGAGGATAAGTTTGAGTCGGAGGAGTTTGATGAGGAGGTTCTGCACATGCGTCAGATGCTTAAGCAAAAGCTTGTTGATCTTGACCTTTCGGTGCGTGCTCTGAACTGCCTCAAGGCAGCCGATGTGGAAACGCTAGGCGATTTGGTTCGTTACAACAAGAACGACCTGCTAAAGTTCCGCAACTTCGGAAAGAAATCGTTAACCGAGCTGGAGGATCTGCTCGATAGCCTCAACCTCTCATTTGGCATGGATATTTCAAAGTATAAACTGGATAAGGACTAATTGCGATGAGACATAATAAGAAAGTAAACCATTTAGGTCGTAAGAGCGCTCACCGTAAGGCCATGCTATCGAACATGGCAGCATCGCTCATTTTACATAAGCGCATCACCACCACGGTGGCAAAAGCCAAAGCCCTGCGCTCTTATGTTGAGCCACTGATAAACAGAAGCAAGGAGGATACCACTCACCAACGCCGAGTTGTGTTCAGCCACCTGCAGAATAAGTATGCCGTAACCGAGCTTTTCCGTGAAGTTGCCCAGAAAATAGCCGACCGGCCGGGAGGATACACCCGTATTCTTAAAACAGGCACCCGCCCTGGCGATAGCTCTGAGATGTGCATCATTGAGCTGGTGGATTATAACACGACCTACGTGAAAGAGGCTGCTAAACCTGCTGCCAAGAAAACCCGTAGGGCTGGTTCTAAAGCTAAAAAATCTGAATCGGCTCCTGCCGCCTCGAATGAGAGTGCTGCCAACGATGAGCCTAAGGTTAACAACCCAAATCACACTGATGTTGATTCTACTGATCAAAAGGCAGAGTAACCCTTTGCCTTAAATAGAATTTAGGGGATTAGCATACTGCTACATCCCTTTTTTTATGTATGTTTAAATCAATAACCTTTTTTAAAACTATGGGAAACATTGTAAGCATTCATGCCCGTGAGATTCTGGATTCAAGGGGCAATCCTACCGTTGAGGTAGATGTGATAACTGAAAGCGGATACTTTGGACGTGCGGCCGTACCAAGCGGTGCTTCAACCGGCGTACACGAAGCAGTTGAGCTCCGCGATGGAGATAAGGGACGATACCTGGGCAAAGGCGTACAAAAGGCCGTAAACAATGTGAATACCATAATAGCCGAAGAGATTCTTGGCATGAGTGTGCTGGATCAGCAGCTGATAGATGAAACCATGATTAAGCTCGATGGCACACCCAACAAAGGAAACCTGGGAGCAAATGCCATTCTTGGAGTTTCGTTAGCCGTTGCCCATGCTGCTGCACAGATGACAGGGCAGCCGCTGTACCGCTACGTTGGCGGGGTTAACGCACGTACACTCCCCATTCCCATGATGAATATTCTGAATGGCGGTTCACATGCCGATAACAGCATCGATTTCCAGGAATTTATGATCATGCCCGTGGGCGCAAACTCTTTTACTGAAGCAATCCGCATGGGAGCCGAGGTTTTCCATAACCTGAAATCGGTTCTGAAGAAGCTGGGCTACTCTACCAACGTGGGCGATGAGGGTGGATTCGCTCCCAACCTCAAGTCCAATGAAGAGGCCATCACCGTTATCCTTCAGGCTATTGAAAATGCAGGATATCGCCCAGGCGAAGATGTTTACATAGCCCTTGACCCCGCATCGTCGGAGTACTACCTGCCCGAGGAGAAGGTTTACCACCTGCACAAGTCAACCGGCGAAAAGCTAACCCCCGCACAAATGGTTGACTACTGGAAGAATTGGGTTGATAAGTACCCCATCATCTCTATTGAGGATGGCATGGCCGAGGACGACTGGGATGGCTGGAAGCTGATGACTCAGACTTTAGGCAACCGTATTCAGCTGGTGGGCGACGACCTGTTTGTTACCAACGTAGAGCGTCTGCAAAAGGGTATTGATATGGGAGTAACCAACAGCATCCTGATCAAGGTGAACCAGATTGGTACCCTAACCGAGACCATCAATGCCGTTCGCCTAGCCGATATCCACTCCATGACTTCGATCATGAGCCACCGCTCTGGTGAAACTGAGGATACCACCATTGCTCACCTGGCTGTAGCCCTCAACACCGGATTGATTAAAACCGGTTCGGCTTCGCGCTCCGACAGGATTGCAAAGTACAACCAGCTCATCCGTATTGAGGAGATGCTTGGCGATGCTGCCATTTACCCCGGGAAAAACTTTAAGTACATCAAAAAATAGTTCTTTAACGCAACTTTTATCGGGCATCGGAAGTATTATATCCGATGCCTTTTTTTATTTTTAGAAGCTTAAAATTTTCACATGGCATACCATTCGCTTCAGCAATTCATAGATATTCTCGAGAAGCATGGGGAACTCATTCGTGTGAAACGATTTGTCGATCCCGTTCTGGAGATAGCAGAAATTACCGATAGGTTTTCAAAACTTCTCGATGGAGGGAAGGCCTTGCTTTTTGAGAATACAGGAACTCCTTTCCCAGTTCTAACCAATGCGTTTGGTTCAGAAAAAAGAATTTGCCTGGCACTCGGTGCAAAAAGTTTAGATCAGCTGCAGAGCGATGTAGCCGGCATGCTGGCAATGTTAGCAAAACCCCGAATCACACTTTGGGATAAGCTATCGGCTTTTCCCCAACTGGGCAAACTGGCATCGTGGTTACCAACCCGGTCCTTCTCCAAGGCGACATGCCAGCAGGTGGTTCATCATAACCCCGACTTATCCATGATGCCCATTCTTAAATGTTGGCCACACGATGGAGGAAGGTTTATCACTCTCCCCATGGTTCATACCAAGGACCCTGAAACTGGCATTCGAAATGTAGGCATGTACCGGATGCAGGTTTTTGATTCTCTTCACACCGGTATGCATTGGCATAAGCACAAAACAGGGGCAAAACATTTTGAAGTATATAAGCGTTTAGGAAAACTCATGCCCGTAGCCGTTACCCTGGGTGGCGATCCGGCCTACACCTATGCTGCCACAGCTCCCATGCCCGAAAACATGGATGAGTATATTCTGGCCGGTTTCCTCCGAAAAAAAAAGGTTAAACTGGTAAAGTGCATGACCGTAGATTTGGAGGTGCCCGAAGATGTTGATTTTGTAATTGAAGGATATATAGACCCAAACGATGAATTGGCCTGGGAGGGTCCCTTTGGCGATCATACAGGTTTTTACTCCCTGGCCGACTGGTATCCCAGATTTCGTGTCACCTGTATTACTCACCGGAAAGATGCGGTGTATCCGGCAACTATTGTGGGCGTTCCACCCATGGAGGATGCTTTCATAGCCAAGGCTACTGAACGAATATTCATGGAGCCCATACGCTACACACTCCTTCCCGAACTGGATGATATGGTGTTGCCGGTTGAAGGGGTTGCCCACAACCTTGCACTGGTAAAGCTCAAAGATGAGTACCATGGGCAAGCCTACCGGGTGATGAACGCTCTGTGGGGTGCCGGACAAATGATGTTTAACAAGATACTCATCGCTTTACCCAGCCATATCGATCTGAACAATGGTTTGCAGGTATTAAAGCACATGTGCGGCGTAGTAAACCTAAATGACGATTTGTTTTTTGGTAAGGGCCCCCTGGATGTTCTGGACCATTCCTCCAATCAACCTGCTTTCGGAAGTAAGCTTTTTATTGATGCCACTACTAATACGATTACTAATGATTTTACCGGAGTTGATGCCGAACTGATTTGCAAAAATCTGCTGAGCCACTCGCCCCATGTTTTGGCTGTAAATTGCAATCTGATTGAGCAAAGGGTGCCGGTTGCCATTGTTTCAGTGAGCAAACAGGAGATTACCGACTGGCAAGGTTTTATCCAGTCCCTTTCGGGATGCCCGGGTTTGGAGCAGCTTAAGGCAATTGTTTTGGTTGATATGAACAGCTTGGTCAACGACCTGCAAATTGTGCTGTGGTGGATAACCGGAAATATTGACCCTCAGCGCGATATTAGAATAGTAAAGAGCAATGCTGTTAAGGAGCTGATGATTATTGATGGTACCCGAAAGGCATATCCTACCGATAGGTTCAATCGGTTGTGGCCCAATGTGGTAGTAATGGATCCCAATACTATTGATAGGATAGATCAAATGTGGCAGTGGCTCGATATTGGCGAATTCATTGAGTCTCCATCTCTAAAAATGCAAAACCTGGTGGTGGGCAACGATGCGGTAGTCCGTTTTTGATGTTTTTTTTGTACCTTAGCAATAGTCATGGTTAACGTTCGAGTTAGAAAAACAATTCTGTTAGTTATTGCAGTAATCTTGCATACTGCGCTAACTATTCGTGCTCAACGCATGGATGTTGTCCTTTTTAACTCGGACAATGGCTTACCCCAGTCATTTGTAAATACGCTGATTCAAGATTCAGTTGGTTACCTATGGATAGGTACCCAGGATGGCCTTTGCCGTTACGATGGGTATGAATTCATGGTGTTTAATCATAACCCGTACGATAGCCTTTCCATATCAAGTAACTACATAAATCATATTGTAGAAGGAAAAAACGGCGAACTCTGGGTGGCTACCCGAATTGGTTTGAACCGTTACGACCGCTTGAAAGGTACATTTATGGTGTACTCAAATAACCCTAAAAATCAGCGATCGCTTGCTTCAAACCAAATTCTAGGGGTTTATCGCGACAGGGATGGAAACATGTGGGTTAAAACTTTAGGCACTCTGCACCTATACAACCCTGCCACCGATGATTTTACCCGTTTTAACCATTACAACGACATATTCAACCTACCCCTCGACACTGATCACTCTCCAATCTTTGAGGATTCACAAGGCAGGCTCTGGTTGGGAACAAAAGATGGTTTATTCTTGTTCGATAAAGAGCGGATGCTCTTTAAACACTACCAATCCAACCCGTCTGATGCCAATTCGCTTTGGGGCACACGTGTTCAGTCTATCTTTGAGCACAAACCCGGGAAACTCCTTGTGGGCACCGAAAAGGGCCTCTGCGAGTTTGATCCTACTACCCAAAAGTTCACCCGAATACCTCTGCGCGATGTGTTTGGTGCCGGTACCAGCACCTTGGGTGTGCAGTTTATTGGGAGAGATGTTGATTCTTCGATATGGATTGGTTGTTTGGCCGGACTCGGCAAGCTAAAACCTAACGGCGTTTTTATAAAGTATAACAACCTTCAATACAATAATATTCCGGTTAGCATTGTTAACGTTTCCACCGTGCTGCGCGATAGGTCTGGTGTACTTTGGATTGGATCCCAAACCGGGTTGGTTAAGGTTAACCCCTTTGAGCAGAGAATTGGTGGCTTTAGCAAGGACGATAAAGGGAACAACCTATTCTCCAATAATATAGTTTCATCTGTGCTTGAAAGTAGCGATGGCAATATCTGGATTGGCACATGGGGAAGCGGTTTGCACCTGTTTAATCCTAAAAATGGTCAAAACAAGCGGTTTGCCACATCATCATCCAGCTACATACCCAACGATTTTATCCACTCCATTGCGCAGCTTCGCAGCGGAGCGGTCGTTGTGGGCACAAGGAATGGAGTTTATAAATACCTCCCGGGCTCAGGTAGGTTCATTGATTTTTTTGAGAGCCAAGGAGTTTACGCAGGCGATTTATTCCGAAACAATCGGGTTTACTCAATTGAGGAGGATTCTCTAGGTAGAATTTGGTTTGCAACTCAGCGGGGGCTACATTGCCTGAGGCAAAAGACCCTAATTAGTTTTTACTCACGCAAAAACGATTCGTTATCGTTGCCCGGTAACGAGGTTTACGATGTAGCAATCGATAATAATACCGGCGAGGCTTGGGTTGCAACCATTGGTGGGCTTTCCAGAATAAATAGGTCGTTGAACGGTGTTGTGCATTTCACCATTAAAAACCGGGCAGAAAAGGCCTCGTTTGAGGTGCTTTGCCTCAGGCAATCGCGCAATGGAATCATCTGGGTGGGAACCACCAGCGGATTGTTTTGGGTTAACCCCAAAACCGGAAATCAGCTTCAACGGGTGCTGCTCCCCGGAAACAATATCCGGTTAATCAACGACATACAGGAAGATACCCGTGGAAGATTATGGATTAGCACTAATAAGGGGATTGTGATGTATAATCCTCTATCCGGCTTGGTACGAAACTTTACTAAGGCAGATGGTCTTTTTAGTAATGAGCTTAATATTAATGCTTCGTTCAAGAACAAAGAGGGTTGGCTTTATTTTGGGGGGTTAGCAGGGGTTAACCTGTTTCATCCGGACTCTATTCCTTTGAACAAGGTTGTACCCAATGTCTGCATAACACGCATTCAGGTTTTTCAAAAGTCGGGGAACTTCGAAATCATTCCTTATGAAAACGAACTCATTGAAGTTTCTGATGACTTTAGCAACTTATCCATTAGCATTGCAGCGCTTGATTACATTCATCCTGAGCATAACTCGTACCGTTACCGGTTAAAAGGGTTCGACTCTCGTTGGGTAGAGTTGGGCAACAAGAATGTAATAACCTTTACCAACCTTCCTGAGGGCACCTACAAGTTAGATATCATGGGTTCAAATAGCGACCAGGTTTGGACGCCCGAATACAAAACGCTGATCATCAGGGTTGTGGCACCCTGGTGGCGTTCTAGATTAGCTCAGTATGTGTATGCTTTGCTCGTTCTCCTTACACTGGTGATTTATGCCATTCGTCGTAACAGGCATGTTAGGCAGATAAACCGCTTGCTCATGGAACGTGAAATGGTACTGGAACAGGTTCAGGAGCAAAAGGAAGAGTTAATCATTAAGAACAAAAACATTACCGACAGCATAAACTACGCTAAACGAATTCAGGAAGCCATGCTTCCTGCCTACAATACATTCAAGGAGTTTTTACCTGAGTCGTTTGTAATTTTTAAACCAAAGGATATTGTTAGCGGCGATTTCTACTGGGTAAATGAAACAAGAAATAAAACTTTCGTTGCCGTAGTCGATTGTACGGGGCACGGGGTGCCCGGTGCATTCATGTCAATTATTGGCATTGAGCTGTTGCGCAACATCACTAACGTAGAAGGGGTTGATGATGCCGCTGAAATTTTAAACCGATTGAGCGTTGCCATTCACAATACCTTCGCAGGTAGTAACCAGGAGAATCGAGATGGTATTAAGGTTAAAGATGGAATGGATGTGTCGTTCTGCGTTATCGATAAAGAATACAATATTCTACAGTTTGCAGGAGCGTTTTCCAATCTATTCCTGGTGCGCGATGGCAGATTGATAGAGATCAAGGGCGACCGATACTCCGTGGGCATGGCTAACGAGTTGGGACATAGCCAGTTTAGCAGCTACTACATTCCCATTCAGCCAAACGATATGATTTACATGTTTACCGATGGCGTGGTGGACCAGTTCGGTGGCCCCGAGGGTAAAAAGTTCAAGTATCGCAGGTTTCGTAACTTATTGCTAAACAATTATATGAAACATGTTGATGCTCAGCGGAAAGAGATTGAGAGCAAAATCGATGAATGGAAGGGTACCCTGGAGCAGGTTGATGATATCCTTATCATTGGCATCAGGCCCGAGCTCAGCTGCTTATTCTGATAAACACCATTGCAAAGGATTTTTAGAGCGGTTAACTGCATTAGCCATTATTGGGTTATAGTTGATGGTTGCCAGCGGTTCGCGAAATTTTCAAGCAACCGGATGGCCCATACCTGTAGTCATGGGTACCTGAGCCAAGCATAAGAACCACTCATAGCCGTTGCATCGCAAGGCCGAGAAACCGAGCCAAGGGTAGGATTGGATGATAGCCTTAAGCGGTACACCCCGTGCGGAGTCGAGGTGTGAAAAGGGGATACACTTCGACTCCGCTCTGCATGACAGGGAGGGGGGCGTAGCTGTTAGTTGATATTAGTTGATGTTTGTTGACCGATAGTTTAACTCCTCAGGTTCACAAATACTTAGCGGTTGTTGATATTTATTTTCGCAAAAAGGAGCTCCCCCAAACCGAATTGGTTATTTTTGCAGCAAACTGATATTTTGCCATGAGTGTAGGTTATTCCGAGGATAGCATTAAAACGTTGGAGTGGCAGGAGCACATCCGCAAGCGGCCGGGTATGTACATTGGAAAGCTTGGCGATGGTTCCCAGCCCGATGATGGAATTTACATCCTCCTGAAGGAGGTGGTCGACAACTCCATCGACGAGTTCATGATGGGTAACGGCAAACGTATAGATATTACCCTTAGCGATAAAACCGTATCGATTCGCGATTTTGGACGAGGCATACCACAGGGTAAACTTATCGATGTGGCTTCAAAAATGAATACCGGGGCAAAGTACGATTCAAAGGTATTCAAGAAATCGGTAGGGCTTAACGGTGTGGGGATAAAGGCGGTTAACGCGCTGTCCAAAAACTTTGTCATTAAAAGTATTCGCGAAGGATTAACCAAGGAGGCTGAGTTTGCCGCCGGCATTCTGGTTAACGATAAGGAGTACCCCTCTAATGGAGAGGCCAACGGCACCTTTGTGCAGTTCACCCCCGACGATAGCGTTTTTGGCAGCTACTCATTCCAGGAGGAGTATATCGAGGCAATGATCCGTAACTACACCTACCTCAACACCAACCTCACCATCACCTTCAACGGCAAGGAGTTCATCTCCAAAAACGGGTTGCTCGACCTGCTGAACGAGAACATGACTACCGAGCCCTTGTACCCAATAATCCACCTTAAGGGCGATGACATTGAGGTGGCCATAACCCATGGCAGCGGTTACGGCGAAGACTATTACACCTTTGTGAACGGCCAGCACACCACTCAGGGCGGTACTCATCTTACCGCTTTCCGCGAGGCTTACGTTAAAACCATCAGGGAGTTTTACAAGAAGGATTTCGACCCGTCCGATATCCGTACCTCTGTTATCGCAGCCATAAGCATTAAGGTTGAAGATCCGGTATTCGAGTCGCAAACCAAAACTAAGCTCGGCAGTAAGGATATGGGTCCCAATGGCCCTTCGGTTAGGCAGTTCATTGGCGATTTCGTAAAAGAAAAGCTCGACAACTACCTACACCGGCATAGCGAAACGGCTCAAATCCTGCTGCAAAAAATATTGGAGTCGGAGAAGGAGCGCAAGGCCATCTCCGGAATTAAAAAGATTGCCCGTGAGCGGGCAAAAAAGGCCAGCCTGCATAACCGCAAGCTGCGCGATTGCCGTATCCACTACAACAGCAAGGATCCAAGGGCGCACGAAAGTACCCTGTTTATCACCGAAGGTGACTCAGCCAGCGGTTCCATCACCAAGTCGCGCGATGTGAACACCCAGGCGGTTTTCTCGCTTCGCGGGAAACCGCTCAACACCTACGGGCTAACCAAAAAGATTGTTTACGAGAATGAGGAGTTCAACCTTTTGCAGGCAGCCCTCGATATTGAGGAGGATATGGAAAACCTCCGGTACAACCGCATTGTGATTGCCACCGATGCCGACGTGGATGGCATGCACATCAGGCTACTCTTGATTACCTTCTTCCTACAATTCTTCCCGGAGCTTATCCGTCAGGAGCACCTTTTCATCCTGCAAACCCCACTTTTCAGGGTTCGCAATAAAAAGAAAACCATTTACTGCTATTCTCCCGAAGAGAGGGAAAGGGCCATTGCCGAGCTTGGACCAAACCCTGAGATTACCCGTTTTAAAGGGTTAGGTGAGATATCGCCCGATGAGTTCAAAAACTTTATCGGCCCCGACATGCGATTGGATCCCGTTCGTCTGACCAAGGAAGACCAAATACACGACCTGTTGGAATTCTATATGGGAAAGAACACGCCGGACCGTCAGGATTTTATCATCAACAACCTGCGCATTGAAGAGGATATCATCGATGAGGAACCGGCAACCAAGACTCCTGAAGCCGATATGGAAGAGCTAACCTCACCAAACAAAAGCTTAGTAGCATAACATTTATCACTATAACGCTTAACCATGCGATTGGACGATTTTGAAGCGGATGAGCTGTTGAGCGATGGCGATTCGGTGTCGCCCGAACTACATGCAAAGATTGAACGCATTACCGGCGATGCGGCCAAAAAAACGCACATCACCGGGATGTATAAGGATTGGTTCCTTGACTATGCTTCGTACGTGATACTGGAGCGTGCCGTCCCGCACCTCGACGACGGGCTTAAGCCCGTTCAGCGTCGCATTCTGCACGCCATGAAACGACTTGATGATGGCCGCTACAACAAGGTGGCAAACATCATTGGCTACACCATGCAGTACCACCCTCATGGCGATGCTTCCATTGGTGAAGCCCTGGTACAGCTCGGGCAAAAGGATTTGCTCATCGATACCCAGGGTAACTGGGGTAACATTCTTACCGGCGATGGTGCCGCTGCGCCCCGCTACATCGAAGCTCGGCTTTCAAAGTTCGCTCTGGATGTGGTGTTCAACCCCAAAACCACCGAGTGGATGCTCAGCTACGATGGCCGCAACCAGGAACCCGTTACCCTCCCGGTGAAGTTCCCTTTACTGCTGGCGCAGGGTGTGGAGGGAATTGCCGTTGGGCTGGCCTCTAAAATACTACCCCACAACTTTATTGAGCTCATTGATGCCTCTATTGACTACCTCAGAGGACGCGACTTTGATCTTTACCCCGACTTCCCTACCGGAGGTTTAGCCGATTGCAGCAGGTATAACGATGGGCTTCGCGGTGGCGCGGTAAAGGTACGTGCCCGAATCCAAAAGGTGGACAGAAAAACATTGGCCATTACCGAAATCCCATTCGGTAAAACCACTACATCGCTCATCGATTCCATCCTAAAGGCAAACGATAAAGGTAAAATCAAGATCAGGAAGATTGACGACAACACAGCTGAGAATGTTGAGATCCTGATCCACCTGCACCCCGAGGCCAACCCCGATATGACCATCGATGCGCTTTACGCCTTCACCGATTGCGAGCTGTCAATCTCCACCAACGCATGCGTGATTTATGAGGATAAGCCCCGCTTTATGGGTGTTAAGGATATCCTTAGGGCCTCGGTTGACCGAACCAAGACATTGCTCACACAGGAACTCAACATCCGGCTCAGGGAGCTGGAGGAGGATTGGCATTTCTCATCGCTGGAGAAAGTGTTTTTTGAGGAGCGCATCTACCGTGAGCTGGAAAAGGATACCGAAACCTGGGAAATGGTGCTTGAGGCCATTGAACGAGGTTTTGATCCCTACCGTAAGCTCTTCAGGCGCGAGATTACCCGCGACGACATCGTGAAGCTTACCGAAAAGCCGGTTCGCAAAATATCAAAGTTCGATATTAAAAAGGCCGATGAACACATCAAGGCTGTGGAAGCTGAGATGGAGCAGGTTAAGCATCATCTGGCTAACATTGTGGCCTATACCATCGACTACTACCAGCAGATTAAGAAGAAGTACGGCAAGGGCCGTGAGCGCAAAACCGAGCTGCGTAGCTTCGATACCATTGTGGCTACAAAAGTGGTAGTGGCCAACGAAAAGCTCTACGTGAACAGGGTCGAGGGTTTTGTTGGTACTGGTCTAAAGAAGGATGAGTATGTTTGCGACTGCTCCGATATCGACGACGTAATCGTAATCCTCCGAAACGGCAAGTACTATATCCGAAAGGTACAGGAGAAGGAGTTCTTTGGAAAGGACATCGTTCATGTGGGGGTTTACAAGAAAAACGATACCCGTACCATCTACAACGTGCTCTACCGCGATGGGTTTAACGGCGATATCATGATGAAGCGGTGCGCCATTACCGGCACAACCCGCGACAAGGAGTACGACATAACCAAGGGAACAGCCGGTTCGCAGATCCTATGGATTTCGGCTAACCCAAACGGCGAAACCGAAGTGCTGAAGGTTTATCTGAAACCACGTCCACGTCTCAGAAACCTTATCCTGGAGCTGGATTTCAGCCAGCTCGCCGTGAAAGGGCGAAACTCGCAGGGCAACATCTTCACCCGGTACGCCATCCATAAGATCATGGTTAAGGAGAAAATGGCCGGTGCCGTTGAGGGTGTTAAGGTTTGGTACGACAGCGAGGTGATGCGTCTGAACCTTGAGGGGAAAGGCGAGCTGCTTGGCGAATTCATGCCCGGCGAACGAGTGCTGGTGGTTAACCCCGATGGCACCTACTTCCTGGCCAACACAAGCTATGCCCTTAGGTTCGACATTCAACCCCTGGTAGTTGAAAAGTTCGACCCCAATAGGATCTTATCAGCCGTTTACTACGATGGCGAGCAGAAGCAATACTACCTGAAACGATTCCGCTTTGAACCCACGGAAAAAACTCAAATCTTCATCCCTGAGGATGATAAATCAAAGCTGATTGCCCTCAGTGCCGACCTATATCCGGCTTTGAAGCTGATTTTTGGCGGAAAGCATGCCAACCGTGAGCCCGAGTTGGTGGATGTGGATGCCTTTATTGCTGTGAAAGGCTACAAGGCAAAAGGGAAACGCCTCTCCACCTACGAACTCAAACGGGTGGAGTTTGCCGAACCTCTCGAAAAGGAGAGCTCTGCCTTTGAGGAGGTGAACCAGCCAACCGAAGCAGATGATACGGACACCGACTCCAGCTCATCGGCCGAACAGTTAGCCATGGATATGTAACATTTTTCTTCGGGAGCAGGTTTTTTCCTGCTCTTTTTTTATAAATTTGTTATCCTTTCGGAAAACAGAACGAAATGAAGATTTACCTGATTGGTTTCATGTCCAGTGGGAAAACCACTGTTGGAAGGGAGTTGGCAAATGCACTGGGTTGCAGATTTATTGATCTTGACGAGTACATTGAGTCCAAGCACCACAAAACCATCAAACAGATTTTTGAATCGAAGGGTGAGGAACATTTCCGTCTTATTGAGAACGAAGCCTTAAAGGAGGTCTCCTCGTTCAACGGTGATTTTGTCATCTCGTCGGGTGGCGGGACGTCTTGTTTTTACAACAACATCGATTTCATGAACCGTAATGGGGTTACGGTTTACCTTAGGCTTGAGGTGGCTACGCTGCTATCGCGCCTGATGGAATCGAAAATTGACCGGCCCCTGCTATGGGGTAAAACCCGCGAGGAGCTGAATAGCTACATCATCCGCGTGCTGGACGAGCGTAAAAAGTTTTACGAGAAAGCCCAGATCATCGTCGATGCCGATAATGTTAACCCCAGTGACCTGGCAAAGATGATCATGTCGGCCGTGGAGTAGCTCTCAGGGTAACCCGAAGGGTTGATGCTTTTCCCGATGCTTTGGTCTGCTATGATGTTTTAAATGGAGAAGCATTCTCGGCTCTAAAAATAATTCAAAGCATAGAATTTATACCTGTACCATCGGTCTTTGTAGCCTAAACCGTTTGTTAGGGGCTGTTTTTATTCTACTGAGAAAATATGGATCTGTTCTAAAAAACCTAAAGTTTACAATATACGTTGCAAATTTAATAGGGGGTGACTTTTAAAAACAGAAAAACAACAATTGATTATCAGGTAGTTTGGCAAGCAAAGAAGCAAAATTACTTTTTAGTCGGATAGTAGTGACTTAATATCTATCAATTATATACGCGTTTTTATCCCAAACGATACAATTGGCAAAGCCAATAAATTATTATTTTTTTCAAAGTTAAGCGGCGAGTAGTAAATCTTCATTGGTGGCGTTAAAATTAGTGGCGACATCTCTAAAAAAGTGTTTTTTATTATTCTAATGCTTAGAATAAGACTTCCATTAACCGCTATCCCAAATTCATTTTTACCATTAGCATAGTGATGCACCCCACCAAATCCTACCCCTGGCAATAAAAAAACACGGGTTTTGTATAGTTTTAGCTTGTAGTAGCTATTAAGGCATATAAAATGAGTCAAAGGCTCATATTGTTTTACATTGAATGGAATCATACCTTCATACGAATATCCAACAAGAAAATTTTGCTTTATTTCCTTTTGAAATTCTATGAAAAAACGACCACCCCCGCCCCACAAACCTTCTGGGTCGTTTGTATTATAAACAACAGTCAGCCCACTTTGGATTGATAAATAACTTGGGTTTTTTGGAGTGAATTCTTCAGCCTGTGGGTAAGCCCATAGGTGTGAAATCATAAGGAATGAAAAGAAGGGAATAGCATAGGTGTTGAACGATTTTACTTTTTGCATATTAGTAATTTTGAGGAATCTTAGATTTTCATTGTAAATGCAACTTTTGGGGACTTTAGTTTAAGGGGTAAAAGAAAAAACTAATTTTTCAAGAACGCGAGAGAAAGAACACTTCCTCCCCTCGTCGTTCCTGAGGGTTAAGTGGCTATCTTCGCCTCCTAAATCTCCCCAGAAATAAGTTGCAAGATGGGACACTTAACGCAAGAACAAAGGTACACTATTTCGCAGATGTTGGGAAAGGGGTACAAAAAAAATTGAGATAGCCAGGGTCATTGGGGTTAACAAGAGTACGATTACCCGAGAGATTAAGCGTAATGCCGACGGGCGCAATGGCGTTTACCGGTTTGGTCTAGCCCAGCGCAAGGCCCAGGATCGCAAACGGGGCAAGCCTCATGCTGTGGCGCTGACCCCAGAGGTAATAGCCTACATTGA